>JAZNGT010000001.1:0-53170 GCA_045576635.1 Congzhengia sp.
ATCTTACGTCTCCTTTGATTATGGTTTTTATGACATTAAATTCATTATCAGTAATTATAATATCTGCATCTTTGCCGATTTCAAGTGAACCTTTTTGTTTTTCAAGTCCAATCACGGTTGCTGGGTTTAAAGACGCACAATTTACGCACTCATAGAGCGGAATTGAAGAATTTGTATACACGTTCCAAACGCCTTTATTAAGCGGTAATACACTTCCTGCAACCGTACCATCTTCTAATCGGCATACAATGTCTTTGTAGATGATTTTCTGTCCACCGAGTGTATATTCGCCGTATGGCAAACCACCCGCAGGCAGACAGTCCGTAATAAAGCAAAGTTTCTTGCCTTTCAGTTTCCAGAGCATATCATAAAAGTGCGTTGCTACATGGAAAGTATCAGCAATCAGTTCGCAACTCACATCGGCATTGAGTGCCGCCGTTACCACGCCAGGAGCACGGTGTGCAAGCGGTGTCATTGCATTAAATAGATGTGTTACATGTTTTACGCCGTTTTCTGTGCTTTTCATTGCTGTTTCGTAGTCTGCTGATGTATGTCCCATCGAAATCACAACATCAGTTTCTTTATTTATTTCTCTAATTGCTTTAAAATCTTCTGTATCTGTTTCAGGCGCAAGCGTAATGATTTTAATGATGTCCTTATACTCTTTTACAAATTCCGCATTAGGTTTTAAGATATATTTTGCGTCTTGTGCTCCTTTTTTAGCCTCGCTGATAAAAGGACCTTCTGCATGAGCGCCTAAAATTTCACTACCATGCCACGTTTTGCTCTCTTCTTTTAAGGAACGCAAAACTTCGAGTGCTTTCTTTATCACTTTCATATCAACCGTCATGGTTGTCGGAAGATAACCGGTAACACCGTTTTTCAAAAGTCCTTCTGAAATGGTGCGAATACTTTCTTCTGCACCGTCGCAGACATCTTTTCCAAGATAACCATGAATATGTAAATCAATAAGTCCAGGTGCAATGTAACCATCGTTCGCATCGATTTTTGTTGCGTTATCAGGAATTTGGGATATTGGCACAATTCCCTCAATTTTATCAGAATATAAAAGTGCGAAGTCTTCTACAATTCTGTCTTTTAAAATAATTTTTCCATTTACAATTGCTTTCATGAACTTCCCCCCCAAATCTAACACATTTTATCTTATAAATTCATTATAGCATATTAAGTATTTGGTTTCAATAAAGAAAATTAAAAATATTAAAAAAAGCCCAAGCAAATTGCTTGGGCTTTTAAAGTTAAAATTCAAAATAGTTTTTTGCGTTAAAGTAACTGATGTCACGAACAATTTTCGTTAAGCGCTCCAAATCGTATGGATATTCTCCCTCTTCTACCCATTTCCCGATTAAGTTACATAAAATTCTTCTGAAATATTCGTGTCTTGTGTAAGATACAAAACTTCTGCTATCCGTAAGCATTCCTACAAAGGTGGAAAGTACACCTAAATTCGCAAGCGCTTTCATCTGCTCTTCCATGCCGTCACGGTTGTCGTTAAACCACCAGCCTGAGCCAAACTGAAGTTTTCCCTTGGTAGGACCTGTCTGGAAGTTTCCAATCATGGTACCAAGCACGTAGTTATCCTTGGGATTTAAGCAGTAAAGAATTGTTTTAGGAAGCGCATCTTTTTGAGAAAGTCTATCAAGCATTTTTGAAATACCGCGCGCTAGTTCAAAATCATTGATAGAGTCAAAACCAACATCTGGACCCATTTTGTTGTACATCTTCGTATTGTTGTTTCTTAAAGCACCAAAATGAAGCTGCATTGTCCATCCGCGTTTTGCATATTCTTCGCCTAAAAACACAATTTTTTCAATGATATCGTCATTCATTTCATCAATCGCATGGTCAGAAAGTTTACATCCGTTTTCGTTAAAATAATCCATACGGTTTGTAATATCGCTTTTAATATCAGATAAATCAGGTCTGAATGTCGGTAACACCTTTGTTTCAAATGATTTAAGTGCTTTATGATAAGAAAGGTCATCATAAGGATTATCTGTTGTGCAGATAACTTCAACATTTGAGCGTTTGATTAGTTCTCTGGCAGAAAACGCATCGGTTTTTAACAAATCGTTACATGTATCCCAAATTTCGCGGCATGTATCTTCGCACAAAACTTCATCGATACCAAAGTAGCGTTTTAATTCCAAATGCGTCCAATGGTAAATCGGGTTTCCAATTAAGTACGGCATAACTGATGCAAATGCTTTAAATTTTTCATAGTCATCTGCTTCGCCTGTAATATAGGTTTCGTCGATTCCAAACGAACGCATCTGACGCCACTTATAATGATCGCCTCCTAAAAATAGGTCATATGCATTTTTAAACATGTGATTATCCGCTATCATTTTGGGAACCAAATGACAATGATAGTCAATAATCGGTAAATCCTTAACCGCTTTATAAAGTTCCTTTGCTACATCATTTTTGAGCATAAAATCATCATTGATAAAACTCATAGTGTGACACCATCCTTAAATATAGAAATTTCTTCATAGCCGTTTTTCTCATTTTGGGTAAGCGTGCCGGATGCAACAGATAGAACGTACTTCGTGAGTTCTTCTGTCAAATCTTCACCCGACAAAATTTTACCCGCATCAAAATCAATCCAATTGGATTTTGTTTTGTAAAGGTTCGAGTTTGTGCTGATTTTAACTGTCGGTACAGGTCCGCCAAGCGGCGTTCCTCTGCCCGTCGTGAACAAAATCATATGCGCACCTGCCGCAGTTAAATTGGTAACTGCAACAATATCGTTACCCGGTCCATTTAGTAAAGAAAGTCCTCTTTTCGTAACTTTTTCTCCATAATCTAATACGTCAACAACCTTTGAAGTTCCTCCTTTTTGCACACAACCAAGTGATTTTTCTTCCAATGTTGTAATTCCGCCAGCTTTGTTACCGGGAGAGGGATTTTCGTAAATCACCTGATTATACTTACGGAAGTAATCTTTAAAATTGTTAATGAGCGAAACTGTTTTTGAGAACACTTCTTCTGTTTCACATCGTTTCATTAAAAGATGCTCTGCACCAAACATTTCAGGGACTTCAGTTAAAATTGTGCTTCCGCCGGATGCGATAAACCGATCAGAAAAACGACCTACTAAGGGATTTGCGGTAATACCGCTGAATCCGTCGCTGCCACCGCATTTTAAGCCAATCACAAGACGTTTTGCAGATATTTTTTTACGCTTAAAGGTTTTTGCATACGCCTTTAATTCTTTAATAAGTTTTGTGCCTTCTTTTATTTCATCCGTACTATTCTGTGCAACTAAAAACTTAACTCGTTTTTCGTTTATATCGCCTAGAACCTTTTTCATTTCAGAAATGTTATTATTTTCACAGCCAAGACCTAAAACCAAGACACCACCTGCATTGGGGTGTGTGATAAGACCTTTTAAGATTTTTTGCGTTGTCTCCTGATCTCCCCCGAGCTGTGAACAGCCAAACGGATGCGGAAAATATTTTGCACCTGTTTTTTCAGAGAGTCTTTTTGCGGTGTTATTTACACATCCTACGGTATTTATAATCCAGATATCGTTTCTTATACCAACGCTACCGTCTTCTCTTTCATAACCGTAAAAATAGAGTTCGTCACTGTCTGAAATTTCAGAAAATTCGGGCTCATATGTATACGTTATATTTTCGCCCAGATTTGTTTTAAGGTTGTCGGTATGTACACGTTCACCCTTTTTAATATCGCAGATTGCGTGACCAATGGGGTTTCCGTATTTGATTACATTTTCGCCGGATTTGATGTCCATGTTTGCAATTTTATGACCGGTGTTTAAATCTACTTCGACATTATCAAGTTTATTAATTAACATATTTTTTTACCTCATCTTTAAGATAGGATAAGTCTTTGTCCCAAAGTTTTGTATTCTGCAAAATTTCTTCTACTGTTGCGTCTTTCATAAATGCTACAATATCTTCTGCATCATTTACCATATCGGTTCTGTAAAACTCAATGAGTTTTGCAAATGCAAAGATAAGCGTCTCGGGCATTTTCTGAAAACGTTTGATATATTCTTCAATCGAAGGAAGAACTCGTACTTTAAATTTTGATACAGAGTTTAATGCGATAGATGACAAATAGTGCTTGATATAAGGATTTGAAAAACGTTCTACGACACTGTTTGCATAAGAAATAAGTTCTTCTTCTGGCAAGTCAAGTGTCGGAATGATTTCGTCAAAAATACACTTTTTAAGATACGCATTCATATCTTTATCATCTACACAGGATTTTACGGTATCAAATCCGTTCAGCATCGCATACGGCACAAGTGATGTATGCGCGCCATTTAAAATACGGACTTTACGTGTGCGGTATTTAGAAAGTTCGTCTGTTACAATTACATTAAGACCGCACTTGTCAAACGGAATTTCGTTAAATAACTTGTTATAGCCTTCAATTACCCAAAGGTGAAAATACTCTGATGTATTATACATCTTATCATCGCCTGCGATGTCTTCATCTTTTGGATATCCCGTGTTGATTCTGTCGACTAATGTGTTACAGAAGATGTTTTCTTCGTTAATCCAGCGAATGAAATCTTCTCCTAAATCCCATTTTTCAGCGTATTTTATAATACACTTTTTTAAGTTTTCTCCATTTTTATCAATCAGTTCACACGGCAAAAATACAAAACCGGGTAATTTTAAATCGAAACGTCTTTTCATAAGAACCGTTACCTTTGCCGGAAAACTTTTTGGTGGTATATCGGTAAATGTATCTTCATCTGAATATGCAATTCCGGATTCAGTCGTATTGGAAATCACAAACCGAAACGCAGGGTTTTCTGCAAGTTTTAAATACGCATCAAAATCACAGTACGGATTCACACAACGTGAGATTACGTTAATTCTCTTTTCCATCACGCCTTCTACTCCACGGCAGATATGTGTGTATTCGCAGTTCTGCTCTGTTAAGAGATCACACAAGCCCTGTTCAATCGGCTGAACAACTACGACGCCTGCGTCAAAATCAGTCTCTTCATTTACAATTTGAAGCATCCAGTCTGCAAATCCTCTTAAAAAACCACCTTCACCAAATTGAATTATCTTTTCTGTCATTTTAAATTTCTCCTTTTAATCAAGTTATACATCTATTGTATATCAAAATTATAATGATATCCTTGACTATTTTGACTTTTAAGGGCGTCTTTCTTGATTTTTTTGATACAGTCTGCTATGATAAGATTGAGGTGAGAGTATGAATCAATTAAAACGTGACGATGACGAAAGTTTTTATTTCAGCGCGAAGCATGATTTGCGTAGCGGAAAATCCGGAAGCACCCAACATTATCATAGTCTGTTTGAGATATACTATTTAACCCACGGAACATGCCGCTATTTTATTGATAACAAATCATATCTTGTAGAGGCAGGCGATATTCTGCTCATTCCGCCCGGTATCATTCATAAATCGCAATACCACGACGAAAATTACGCAAGACTTTTGATTAACTGTTCCAAATTTTACATACCGGGCACAGTTTTCAAGGTCCTTCCGAAGTTGATTTATGTTTACAGAAATGACAAAATTGCTGAAAAAATAAAAGAAATTTTTACTTCAATCGAAGAAAGTTATTCGCACCCCGATGCATTTTCAGATGATTATTTACGCGCACTCATGCACTCATTTTTTGTACTGATTGCAAGAAACGAAAACAAAAAAGCACCGGATTCCAATAAAAACGTATATACAGAAAAGGCAATTTCTTACATTCATAAAAATTTTGCACAATCTGTAACACTCTATGACGTTGCTGCCCTTTGCGCAGTAAGTCCGGAACATTTATCCCGTATTTTCAAAAAAGAAACAGGGTTTGGTTTTTCAGAATTTTTAACGCACGTACGTCTGCAACATGCAGAATTTCTTTTAAAAAACAGTCTTCTTTCCATTACAGAAATTGCACATCAATGCGGTTTTGGGGATAGCAACTACTTTTCACAGATATTTAAAAGAAATTATAATTTTACGCCTAGCGCTGTAAGAAAAGCAAATTTCACACCATAATACTGCTAATTTTATCTTTTTTAGTAAAATAATTGTTGAAAAAAAAACAGCACGGTGTTATTATATAATTATGGTTGTAAAAAAGTTAAATATATCATAAACACAAAAGGAGTTTTAACTATGGCAAAAGTTGTAACAATGGGCGAAATTATGCTTCGTCTTTCTACACCCGGTTTTGAACGTTTTCTGCAAGCAGATGAATTTGATGTTTGCTACGGCGGCGGTGAGGCAAATGTCTCGGTATCTCTCGCAAACTACGGTCATGACGCAGAATTCGTAACAAAAGTTCCGAATAACCCGATTGGCGAATGTGCAGTTGCTGCTCTTCGCAAAATGAATGTAAAAACAGAAAACATCGCACGCGGCGGCGAGCGTCTCGGTATTTACTTTTTAGAAACAGGAGCGGCAATGCGTGCATCAAACGTTGTATATGATAGAGCACATTCTTCTATTTCCACTGCAGTGCCGGCTGATTTTGATTTTGATAAGATTTTTGACGGCTGTGACTGGTTCCATTTTACCGGCATCACACCTGCGGTTTCTGACGCAGCAGCAGAACTTACCGAAGTTGCACTTAAAAAAGCAAAAGAAAAAGGCGTTAAAGTTTCTTGCGACTTAAACTTCCGCAAAAAACTCTGGTCAAGTGAAAAAGCACAAAAGGTTATGTCAAACCTTATGCAGTATGTTGATGTTTGTATCGGTAACGAAGAAGATGCAGAAAAAGTACTCGGCTTTAAACCCGGAAAAACAGACGTAACAAGCGGCGAATTAGAATTACAGGGTTATAAGAGCATCTTTGAACAGATGGTTGAAAAGTTTAATTTTGAATATGTTATTTCATCTCTTCGTGTTTCGCATTCTGCATCCGACAACGGTTGGTCTGCATGCATCTATTCAAGAGATACAAAAGAATTCTATCATTCCAAAGAATACAGAGTACATCCTATTGTTGACCGTGTTGGCGGTGGCGACAGTTTTGCCGGCGGTGTAATTTGCGGTTTCTTAGACGGCAAAAACTTTAAAGATGCATTAGAATTCGGCGTTGCAGCATCTGCGCTTAAACACACAATTCCAGGTGATATGAACATGGTAACAAGAAGCGAAGTTGAAGCCTTAGTTGGCGGAGACGGAAGCGGCAGAGTGCAGAGATAAGAAAGGCGGTTTCCTATGGATATGTTAAAAGAATTATCAAATATCGGTATTATTCCGGTCGTAAAAATTAACGACGCAAAAAAAGCTGTACCGCTTGCAAATGCACTTTCCAAAGGTGGACTTTCTGCATGTGAAATCACATTCAGAACAGACGCTGCAGAAGAGGCAATTAAAAGCATTAGCGAAAACTGCCCCGATATGTTAGTTGGTGCAGGCACAGTTCTTACAATCGAGCAGGCACAGCGTGCAGTTAAAGCAGGTGCTAAATTTATTGTTAGCCCCGGCTTTAATCCCAAAGTTGTTTCCTGGTGTCTTGAAAACGGCGTTACTCCCCTTCCCGGTTGCACAACGCCCTCCGAAATTGAAGGTGCTTTGGAACTCGGCCTTAATGTTGTAAAATTCTTCCCCGCAGAACAAAGCGGCGGTCTTGCTAAAATCAAGGCTATGTCTGCTCCCTACGGCGGTATTAAATTTATGCCGACCGGTGGTGTTAGTTTAGACAACGTAAACGAATACTTAAACACAAAATGCATTATCGCATGTGGCGGAAGTTTCATGGTTAAAGAAAGTTACATAGACAACGAAGAGTGGGATGAAATCACAAACCTCACGAAAAAGTCTGTTGAAATTATGCTTGGCCTCGAAATTGGTCATATTGGTATCAATCACGAAAACAATGCAGAAGCAAAGAAAACTGCAAATCTTCTTGCAACACTTACAGGAAAACCCATTGAGCGCGAAACTGAAAAGAGCATGTTTGTTACAAATCAGTTTGAACTGATGAATTCCAAAGGCCCCGGTGCTTGCGGTCACATTGGTGTTTTAACAAACAATGTAGAACGTGCGATTTACCATTTAGGAAAACGTGGAATTACTTTTAACGAAGAAAGCGCAACCTTTAACAGTGACGGAACAAGAAAATTCATTTATTTAAATGATGAATTTGGTGGATTTAAGATTCACTTAATGCAGAAAAAATAAGATATAAAAAAGCGGTCATACATTTTAGTATGACCGCTTTTTTTATACATTTTTTGGTAATGTTGTCTTTACGTCTTTTAAGTGACTGTCTTCACTTGTCATGATAAGTTGCCATTCATTGTTTTCATATGCAATCACAGTGACAGATGCGTTTGTAACCCACGGAACGTCTTTCATTTTATTTAAATCACCATACGTAATCAAAGTCTCCATAACGCGAATCGGCGTTGCGTGCGTTGCACACACCACAGTTTTTCCCTCGTTTTCTTCGGCGATTTTAGTAAGAATATTTAAGACACGCTTTGCAAGTCCTCGTACCGATTCACCATTTGTACAAACCGCATTTCCGATATCAGTAAGCCATACGCTATATGCGTCTTTGTACTCTGTTTTCAGCGTATCAAAGCGCGTACCATCCCAATCTCCTGCGCTAATCTCGCGAAGTTCTTTCGTCGGAGTAATCTGTTTTCCCAGGCGGTCTGCAACGCTTTTCCCAGTATCAAATGCTCGCTTTAAGTCACTTGCATAGAGTTTATCTACTGCAAAGTTTTTTTCGATATATTCTGCCGTAAGATTTGCCTGTCTCTTACCGGTTTCTGTAAGTTCTACATCTAAATGCCCTGCAAAAATTCCCTGCTCATTTGCTTTACTTTCGCCGTGGCGGATTAAGATAAGTGTTGTCATAAAATATTCTCCTTTTTGTCGATTGACAATAGATAAAGCGTTCCATCCTCTACTGTAAACTTTATCTCGTAATCGTTAAATGCCATTCCGTACGTTTTCCCATCTTCCTGATAGGATGGTCTAGGGTCTAATGAGAGAATACGTTTAAGTTCTGTTTGCAATTCCTTCGGTAACGCAAAAAAGGATTTATCTCTTATTTCAACAGAAAGACTACGCTCTGAAAGCGTCTCTGTAAAGCCACCGGTTGCATCGGGATGCGAATCTGTATAAGGAAGATACGGTTTTATGTCAAAAATTGGTGTTCCGTCTAAAAGGTCAACGCCGCTTACAAAAAGTATCGGTCCTTCTTTTTCGGAATACTCTATTTTTTCTAATTTAACTGAGGAAAGGCCGATAGGATTCGGGCGAAAGGGAGAACGCGTTGCAAAGACGCCGACCTTTTTATTTCCTCCTAAAAGGGGCGGTCTCACTTTTGAAGACCAAGTATCACGCAAGTGTTCTGAAAATTGCCACAAAATCCAGATGTGAGAAAACTTGTCAAGTTCCTGAAAGGCTTCTTTTACGCGATATTCTTTTTCAAAAACGATTTTCCCTTTTGCTTCTTCTACCAGTCCGCTTTGCCTTGGGATGCCGAACTTTTCTTTAAAGTCAGTTTTTATATGTGCAATAACTTTCATGCTACACTCCTTGTGATTTTAAAAACTCACATATAACAAAAAATGGAACAAGCGTTAACTTGTTCCATTCTGGTGCTCGAGACCGGAATCGAACCGGTACGAGAGGTAAATCTCACGGGATTTTAAGTCCCGGGCGTCTGCCAGTTCCGCCACTCGAGCATCACTTGATTAGTATAGCACATGATTTTTTATTTGTCAACACAAAACCGATTATTTTTTTAAAATCTTTTTGTGTCAAATAAAAAAATAACATTTTTTTCTGTTTATTGATATTTATTTTTATTAAAGACAAACAAATTTTATTTTTTTGAAAAAAAATATATCCAAAATTAAAATTTTGTGATAAAATATATACATGAAAATTTTTAAAGGAGTGCTTTTTATATGAAAAAGATTTACGAAGGAAAAACAAAAGACGTATACTCTCTTGATAACGGTAATGTAATGCTCAAATTCAAAGATGACTGCACCGGTAAAGACGGTGTGTTTGACCCGGGCGAAAACTCTGTTGGTCTTACAATCGACGGTATCGGCAGAGCAAACTTAGAAACATCTATTCACTATTTCGAACTTTTAAAAGAAGCAGGTATTAAAACACACTATGTAAGCGCAAATTTAGATGACGCTACAATGGAAGTGTTACCCGGCAAAGTATTCGGTCATGGTCTTGAAGTAATCTGCCGTTTGGTTGCAACCGGAAGTTTTGTAAGAAGATACGGCGAATACATTGAAGACGGTACTGTTTTAGAAGGCGGCTATGTTGAGTGCACATTTAAAAATGACGAAAAAGGCGATCCCCTTGTAACAGGCGAAGGTTTGGCGGCACTTGGCGTAATGTCACCCAAAATGTTTGAAAGCATGAAAGAACAGACATTAAAAATCACAAAAATCGTTGCTGATGACTTAAAATCCATCGGTCTCGATTTGTGGGATATTAAATTTGAATTTGGTTACAACAACGACGAAGTTATCTTAATCGACGAAATTGCATCGGGCAACATGCGCGTATATAAAGATGGCAAAATTGTCGACCCCGTTAAACTTACCGAATTGATTTTGAACAGATAATAAAATAAATTCAAGGCGTTAAACAGTATGTTTAACGCCTTTTCTTTTTATAAATTTTCGCATGTTACTGAAATTTCAGAATCATCCGCATCTACAATAATCTTACAATGTTTTTTCGCTTCGCCGCGAATTACCAAACCTGCTATGGGGTTTTGAATTTCCTTTTCAATTGTTCGTCTTAACGGTCTTGCGCCAAACTTTGGCTCGTAACCTTTTTTAAGAATGAGTTCACGCGCATTTTTCGTAACATCTAAAATGATGTCTTTTCTGAAAAGTTCCGCTGAAAGTTCAGATACCATAAGGTCAACAATTTTTTCGAGTGTCTCTTCTCCAAGCGCATGGAACGTGATAATTTCGTCAATTCTGTTTAAAAATTCAGGACGGAAAATTTCTTTTAAAGCGGCGTTTGTCTGATTCGATGTAATATCATCATCAGACTTATTAAAGCCGTAACTTGAAAACTTGTTGTTTGAACCTGCATTAGACGTCATAATGATAACCGTATTTTCAAAATTTACGATTCTGCCGTGACTGTCTGCTACTCTGCCGTCGTCTAAGATTTGAAGAAGGATATTAAAGACATCACCATGTGCTTTTTCGATTTCGTCAAGCAGTATAATGGAATACGGTTTTCTGATAACGCGCTCTGTAAGCTGTCCTGCGTCGTCGTATCCAACATATCCGGGAGGTGCACCAATCAGTTTTGATACCGTGTGTTTTTCCATATATTCGGACATATCAATACGAATCATCGCATCTTCACTGCCGAACATAACCTTTGCAAGTGTTTTTGCAAGTTCAGTTTTACCGACACCGGTGGGACCTGCAAAGACAAAACTTACCGGTCTTCTCGCTCTGGTTAAATGCGCACGGTTACGTCTGATTGCTTCACAAACTGTTTCAACAGCGTGGTCTTGACCGATTACGTGTTTTTTGATTCTGTTTTCCAAATCCAGAAGTTTTTCACTTTCGGTTTCAGTTAAATCTTTAACAGGAATCTTCGTCCAGTCTTCAATAACCTCTGCAATGTTTTCGATTGTAAGAGGTGTATCAATTCCGGACTGATTGAGTGCATCGATTTTAGCAATAATTGCACACTCTTTAGATTTCAGTTCTGCCGCTTTTTGATAATCTTCGGTAGAATCACTTGATACTGCGTTTTCCTTTTCTTCCTGAATGCGTTTCAGGTCATCTGTAAGATTTTTAAGTTCAACAAGTTTTTGATTCGAAAGATTTGCTTTTGAACCCGCCTCATCAATAACGTCAATTGCTTTATCCGGCAAAAAGCGGTCTGTAATATAGCGCTCCGACAAGTGAACTGCCTGCGTAATCACATCATCCGAAATAGTAACTCTGTGGTAAGATTCGTAATAATCTTTGATGCCTTTTAAGATTTCAATTGTGTCGTCTACTGTGGGCTCATCTACGATGACTGGCTGAAAACGGCGTTCTAATGCCGAGTCTTTTTCGATGTGTTTTCTGTATTCATCAAGCGTTGTAGCGCCTAAAATCTGAATATCGCCGCGTGCAAGCGATGGTTTTAAAATATTTGCTGCGCTCATTGCGCCTTCTGCATCTCCTGCGCCTACAATATTATGAATTTCATCGATAACTAAGATAATATTTCCTAAGGTTTTTGCTTCTTCCAATATCTTTTTAAGACGCGCTTCAAACTGACCGCGGAACTGCGTTCCAGCAACAATTGCAGTAAAATCTAAAAGATAAACCTCTTTATCAAAAAGTTTTGCCGGCACACGTTTTTCAGCAATACGAACTGCCAAACCTTCTGCAATTGCAGTTTTACCCACACCGGGTTCACCAAGTAGAATCGGATTATTTTTAGAACGTCTGTTCAAAATCTGAATCACGCGGTCGATTTCTTTATTTCTTCCGATAATTCTGTCAATTAATTTATCTTTTGCTTTCGATGTCAAATTTGTTCCAAAACTATCTAAAATGCGTTTTTCTTTTTTCTGCTGACGCTTCGCGGTTTTTACGCTTTTACCGCCAAAGCCTTCTCCCTGGTCAAACATATTGCCAATACCGTTCATCATGGCGAGGGGTGAATTTTCTGCGTCAAAATCATCGTCATCCGGATTGTATTCATTCATAGATGAAATAAATTCATTCATACCGTTATTGATTTCTTCAAACTGTTCGGGTGTGATTCCCATATTCTTTAATATGTCGTCAACCGGACCGATATTCAGTTCTCTTGCGCAACTTAAACAATAGCCCTCATTGGTTTGCTTGTTTGTAGCAGGGTCAAGTTTATTTACAAATAATACTGCCGGATTTTTTTTGCATCTTGTGCACAGCATAGTCTATCATCTCACTTTAAATGTTTTCTTGCATTTAAGTATATCACACAATTTCTGATTTAAAAAGAGTGATTTTGAAAAGTTCACATCTTGGAAATAATTATTTCAAAATTGAATAGCTTAAATTCGTTTTGGCAATAATGAGTGTAAACAGAAAAAGGTGGTATTCGTATGATAAATAAAGTTGAAATTTGCGGTGTAAATACGGCTGAACTGCCGGTTTTATCAAATAAAGAAAAAATGGAACTGTTTCAAAAAATTAAAGAAGGAGACTTAAACGCGCGTGAAAAATTCATAGGCGGTAATCTAAGACTTGTATTAAGCGTGATTCAAAGGTTTAATAACCGCGGTGAAAATGTAGACGATTTATTTCAAATTGGATGCATCGGTCTTATCAAAGCGGTCGATAATTTTGACACATCGCATAACGTGAAATTCTCGACCTACGCAGTACCTATGATTATTGGGGAACTTCGTCGATATCTGCGCGATAATACGCCCATACGCGTAAGCCGTTCACTCCGTGATATCGCATATAAAACATTAAAAGCAAAAGAAGAATATATCAACTTAAATGCAAAAGAACCAACCATCGAAGAACTTGCGAAAATTATTGATATACTAAAAGAAGACATTGTCTTTGCACTGGAAGCAATACAAGACCCTGTTTCGCTTTTCGAGCCTGCCTATAACGACGGGACTGACACTTTATTTGTAATGGATCAGGTGAAAGACGATAAAAATTCTGATGAAACGTGGCTTGAAGAAATTGCATTAAAAGAAGCCATGACGCACTTATCTGACCGCGAAAAACACATTGTTAACCTTCGGTTTTTCTCCGGCAGAACGCAAATGGAGGTTGCCGAAGAAATCGGCATCTCGCAGGCGCAGGTGTCAAGGCTTGAAAAAGGCGCATTGGAGCGGATGAAAAAATATATTTAAAAACTAGACGTAAAATTGTTTGCTCTTTTTAAAAGCGTCGCAGCAGAAATGGGAGAAACAAAAACCTTACTTTCTTTGTCTACTTCTGCTAAAACGTAAGACTTTGGCAAGTCCTCAGAGACATTTACCACAAAGCCTTCTTCCTCGGCAACTTGTAAAAATTCACGCGTAATTTTTGAGATACTTGTAATATCCAAATCAAAAATGGCAATAATGTCTTTTTGTGCAATTACTGTATCGCCGCCAAGGTGAAGATACATGGCTTACTCCCCTTTCTTCGTTTGTTTTCCGTTTTTGATATAAATTAAATTTGCTGTATTGCTTTCGGGCAGGTCGTCAACATCCGTACAGGTTATGATGACCTGTTTTTCTTTTATTTTACCGGCTAAATAAGAGCGCCTTTCCGCATCAAGTTCAGACATAATATCGTCTAAAAGCAAGACGGGATATTCGCCGGAATCTTCAAAAATCAAATCAGCCTGTGCAAGTTTTAATGCCAAAACTGCACTTCTGTGCTGACCTTGCGAGCCGTATGTTTTAATATCGTTACCGTTAACCGAAAGGATTAAATCATCACGATGGGGACCGTAAAGGGTAAATCCCATCTCGGTTTCGCGGTTTAAAGACGCACCTAGTTTTTCTAAAAACGCTTCTTTTGTTTCAAATTCAGGCTTATATGTTATATTAAATTCTTCGCTGGATATTTCTTTATAAATCGATTTTGCATGTAAAGTAAGTGCATCCACAAACTGTTTGCGGTAGTCTATCAGTACCATACCGTAAGAGGCAAGTTTTTCATCCCAGACGGCAAGGGTGTCCTTTAATGTAGCATCGTTTGAAATGCGGATTTTTTTCAGCAAATTGTTGCGCTGGTCCAAAACCTTGTTGTATTTTTTTAAAAGATAATAATATTTAGGACGCATCTGACTGACTGCAATGTCTAAAAACCGGCGTCTTGCATTCGGTGAGCCTTTTGTTAGCGTAAGTTCATCTGGAGAAAACAAAACTACGTTAAAGCATCCGATGAGTTCACCCATTTTTTTAATGGGTACACCGTTAATTTTGATTTGTTTTTTTCTGTCTTTACGGATTAAAATCTCAATTTTATTTTCGCGGATTTCGTTTTCGAACAAAACAGAAATTTCTGTAAAATTTGTATCAAACCGAATCAGTTCGCGTTCTTGTTGCGTGCGAAAAGACTTGCCGATAGAAAACAGGTACACTGCTTCTAAGGCATTCGTTTTTCCTTGCGCGTTATTTCCGTACAAAATATTCGTACCTTCTGTGAACGTAAATGTTTCTTTTTCGTAATTACGGAAATTAGATAGACTCAGTTCCTTTACAAACATGATTTTTACTCCACAATAATTTCTTCACTAAAATCGTCACACTCAACTGTAACTTTATCTTTGGGGGACACTTTTTTTCCGCGCATAAGGCAAACTTCGCCATTGTAGCGGACAAAGCCCTCTAAAATGAGTTCTTTTGCAAAAGCACCAGTATCTGCAACACCCGAAAATTTTAAAAGTTGGTCAAGTTTAATGAATGGGGTCGTAATTTTTACGTTCATGCCCTACTCCCTGTTTTCTAAGTTTTTGATAAGTTCATCAATTACTTTTCTGGTATCTTCATCTTTTTCCATGCTTTCTTTGATGTTTTTGATACCGTTTAAGATGGTTGCATGATTTCGTCCACCCAGTTCTTTACCGATTTTGGGAAGACTTAAATTTGTAAATTCACGCAAAAGATACATTGCAATGTGTCTTGCGTATGCAATTTCCTGTGTACGTTTTGCAGAAAGAATTTCATCTGATGTTACGTTAAAGTAGTTTGCCACAACAGATAAAATGTATTCTGTGTTTACGTGCGGGTCATCAGATTTATTTAAAAATTCTTTAATTGCATCGTCCGCAAGTTCCATTGTGATGGGTTTACCCATGAGGACATTATACGCCATAAGACGCTTTAATACACCCTCTAAATTTCTGATATTTGCCTTTAAATGCTCTGCTATGTAGAACAAAATATCATCTGAAACAGCAAAGTTTTCTTCGCTTGCTTTTTTCTTTAAAATCGCAATTCGTGTTTCTAAATCAGGTGGCTTAATATCTACAATTACACCCCATTCGAAACGGTTACGCATTCTTTCTTCAAGTTCTTTCATTTCCTTTGGAGGACGGTCAGATGTAATAATAATCTGTTTATTTGAATCGTGAAGTGCGTTAAACGTATGGAAAAACTCAACCTGTGTCTGGTCTTTATTTGCGATAAACTGAATGTCATCGATAATTAAGACATCACAGGTGCGATATTTATTTCTGAATTCTATCGTGCTGTTTTCGCTGATAATGGTACTGATGAATTCATTCATAAATTTTTCACTTGTAACGTAAAGAATATTAAAATCAGGTCTTGTTTCTTTGATTTTGTTACCGATTGCGTGCACGAGATGCGTTTTGCCAAGCCCCGGTCCACCATACAAAAAGAACGGGTTTAAGTTATCGGCAGGTCGTTCCGTTACTGCTTTTGCAATTGCATGTGCAAAACGGTTCGATTCGCCGACTACAAAAGACGAAAACGTGTATTTCGGGTTTAAAGTTACTGCATCATCTGTTCTTGTATTGTAAGAGACGTTGTATTCAAGGCAAGAAGGTACAGGTTCGTTGTAGTCAACAAGTTCTACCGTAAGGTCTGTTTCAGAAACTGCATTTAACGCATCTTCAATATTGGACTGATGCATGGATTTTATAATTTCAAGATGCACCTCAGTCGGCATTTTGATATAAAAAACACCTTCATGAATTCCCAGAGGTTTCAGCGGTTCAATCCAATGCTCATAGGATGTTTCGCTGACAGTTTCTTTTAATATTTTTAAAGTAGCGTTCCAGATGGAAGATAACTGTGCTTTCATGTTTTTCCCTCACTTACTCATTTTCTTCTTGGTCTGTTCCTTTAGTTCTGTGTATAAAAATTTCGGATATATTCGAAAAATTACCGCTACGAATTTCGTTTGATGAAAAATTAATTTGTGCACCGCACTTGCAGCATTCCAAAATAATTTCGTCTTCTAAAACGTCGATATCAACCGTTGTGGAACCACACTCGCAGGTTAAACAACCGTTTTCAGAAAGTTCCTGAATCTTTTCGAGTGCTTTTAGCATAGTAATACCATTTTTACCTGTATGCATAAGGCCACACGCTGCCACGATTTCTTGAACATATGTCTGGTTTTCTTTTACACTTGCCTCAACAAGTTCACGTTTTCCAATAAAGACAAGACCAACTAAAATGTCAGGACACACAAAATCCAATAAGTCTTGCTTCATCAAATCAATGAGGCGTACATCAAATGTATGCTCTGTATCACAAATTAAGCATTTTAACGAAATTGCGTATCGCGTTTTTGATTTTGGAAAAATATTAAGATGTGACTTCCCACAACCGCATTTGACAGAAATGCCACGTTCGCCTGAAAGTTCAAACAAGGAAAACGTACCAAACGCCATTTCGCCGCAGGCGGGACACATATAGGAGACTGTTCTGTCAAAATCTATAATCATACTATCACCACTTATATATTAAGGCTACCTTTTATCATACTACATAAAACGTCAAATGTCAAATAATTTAGAGCAAAGAAAACAAAATTCCTCCTACCAAATGATAGGAGGAATTTTTCGTATTATTTATTCTGATTTTGTATCTTTTGCCTTTAATTTTTTATATTTTTCTTTTGTCGCCTGACCGCCTCTTATATGTCTGTCTGACTTGTTTTCGGACAAAACATTTTCAACCGATTTCGCAAGTGTTTGATTGATTTCCCATAGGCGCTCTGCAACATCTTTATGTACGGTAGATTTGCTTATGTTAAATACTTTGGCGGTTTCTCTTACTGTTGATTTGTGCGCTATAATATACTCCGCAAACAGAATCGCCCGCTCTTCTATATACGCTTTCATTTAACAAATCCCCTCTTTTGATATTGGTAAAGTATATGTTTTGGGGACTCAGTTTATGATAGCGCATTTTTATCAGTTGTTGCGGTAAATAATCTTATATAAAAACGTACCGCTATATTCTTCCATTACCTTTAAAAAGTCAGTTTTCGTAACGCCTTCTTCCGTTCCTAAAAGTTCATACACAACGCCAATTTCATCAAACTTTAAAAACAAACGACGAAAGCCGTTTCGCTCATAGAATTTAAGACGTCTTATGCGTTCAGCATAGTTTTTTGCACTTTTATCCTCTGTATCTTCAATCGCGAGGATAATCGTCTTATTGGGGTAAAGCGCACGAATTTCGTTTAAAATTTTTGCACCGTAGCCGAGGCACCTTTTTTCTTCTGTTACTGCAAAGAAAAAAAGATAAACAAATTTTTCTTTTTTAATTGTATAAGCAAGACCTAAAAATTCATCATTTTCCGTTATGGCGTAAAACGTGTCACGGCCGTTATCTCGCCTTTTCATCAAAAGCCAAAACGGCGACCTTTCATAAAACGGAAAAGCCGTTTTATATAATCTCTTCACTTGTTTTTTATATTCAATCGCATTATGAAACTGCATAACAACACTCCTCTTTTTTAATTATACATTCCAGATGGATTTTTTTCAAGTTTTCTTCCAAAAATTACTTGTTGAAATTTTTAAAAAGTGCGACTTAAATTATCATTTTTTCAAATACTAATTTTGTAAACTTAAACTAAAAGAGAAAGGTTGAGTGCTATGCGAGCAAAACTATTGGTAGGAGCAATTGCATGTGGTGCAATTTTAGGTTCTGCTGCGATTGTTACATTTGCCCCTTATTGTACCATGCGAAACAAAAGAAAACTTTTAAAGTGTAAAAATAAAATGATTCACGCCGTTGGAACGGTTGTGGATGCGTTTAACGAAATCAAACGATAACAAAACGCTGCTGTAATTTACAGCAGCGTTTTTTGCATTGACATTCGATTAAAAAAATGGTAGAATGAGCGTTGAAGGATGTGATTTGTTTGTACTTTAATTTTAAAGAAATTGATTTAAATGAAGATAAGAATTTTAAAATTCACGGAAGAACATTAAAAGACGATGAAGGTCTTCAATTATCCTGGGGAAATACAGGCGTTGAGTTAAACTTCTCAGGCGAGAGAATTGAGTTTTTATTTTCAGATTATAAAAGCGAACAACCCGTGTATGTAAAAACTTTTTTTGAAAATTACGCGCAGCGCTTTTGTTTAAATGGTGAAACGCCACGTGTAGTAATTGATTTTGAAAAAGACAATATACATACAGTAAAACTTTTAAGAGTCTCCGCAAGTGACGAACCGCTCACATTAAAATCAATTAGAATATACGGCAGAAACCCAAAATTCTTAAAGCCACCAAAAGAAAAAGACCTTAAAATTGAGTTTTTAGGTGATTCCATTACAGTTGGCTATGGCGTGCTTGCTCCTGAATCACGAGACGTCCATTACACACACGAAGAAGACAGCACAAAAACGTATGCTTTTATGACAGCAGAACTTTTAGATGCTGACATACGCACAGTTGCAATCAGCGGACAAGGCGTTTACAGAGAGTGCGGTAAGGAAGTGGGAATCCAGTTTAAACGTATGTTCTGTATGAATACGCGCACTGTTGACGGCTATGACCACTCTTTATGGACACCGGATGTGGTTGTATTAAACTGCGGTACCAACGATGAACCGGGTGGTACTTCGCTCGAAACTATGTATGACGAAGGTAAAAACCTTTTAAATTTAGTTCGCAGCACCTACCCCAACGCCCAAATCATATGGGTTTATGGTATGATGAATCATAAGTTTTATGAAACCTTAAAGAAACTCATCAAAGATACGCAAAAAGCAGGAGATAAAAACGTTCATTTTCTACACGTAAAAGATAACCGTGCTGTAAAGAACGAAGTCGGTGCAGTTGGTCATCCCAACGTAAATGCTTCTGTCAGAGTATCTAAAAAACTTGCAAAACTAATCCGTAGCATTTTAAAATAAATAAATAAAAGACATACCGTTCGGTATGTCTTTTTTAATGGTGACCCGTAGGGGACTCGAACCCCTGTTTTCGCCGTGAGAGGGCGACGTCTTAACCGCTTGACCAACAGGCCGTTTTCTCAACGAAATGTATTATAACACAGTTTAAAATAAAATGCAAGCCTTAATTTTATTTTTTAGTCTGCGAAAAAGAAAAATCCACGCAAAATTTGCGTGGATTTTTTAGTTTTAATCATCAATCGTTGAAATTGTGATTGTCATTTCTTCTAATACATCTAAGAATACTTTAACAGTGTCAAGCGCTGTAAACATAGTGATATTATTTTCAACCGCACAACGTCTTAACTGATAGCCATCTGATTCATGCGTTTTTGCGTTAATGTCTTTGGTGTTGATAACGTAAGTTACATAACCTTTGCGCATCGAATCGAAGATACCGTCTTCTCCCTCACCGCTTGTGCGTTCACGCGTTTTAATACCATGGTCTTTCAAGAAGTTTGCAGTACCGTGTGTTGCTTCGATATTAAAACCTAAGTTGTAGAAGCGTTTGATGAGCGGAAGCGCTTCTTCTTTGTCTTTATCAGCGATTGTAACAAACACTGTACCGTAGTTTACAACGTGCATATCGGATGCTTGAAGTGCCTTATAAAGCGCACGGTTTAAGGAATTGTCATAACCGATTGCTTCACCGGTTGATTTCATTTCAGGTGAAAGGTAAGCATCAAGTCCACGGAGTTTCGAGAAGGAAAACGCTGGTGCTTTTACATACCAACGCTTTTTCTCTTCCGGATAAATTGTTGTAATGCCCTGCTCTTTTAAACTTTTACCCAAAATAACAAGCGTTGCAATATCAGCAAGTTGATAACCGGTCGACTTAGAAAGGAACGGCACAGTTCTTGATGAACGCGGGTTCACTTCAATAACAAACACGTTATCGTCTTTGTCGACAATAAACTGAATGTTGTAAAGTCCCACAATGCCGATACCAAGACCCAAGCGTTTTGTATAATCTAAAATCGTGTCTTTTACCTGCTGCGAAATGCTGAATGTCGGGTACACAGAAATGGAGTCACCGGAGTGAATACCGGTACGCTCAACGTGTTCCATAATACCGGGAACGAAAACGTCAGTACCGTCGCAAACTGCGTCAACCTCAACTTCTTTACCAATGATGTATTTGTCAACTAAAACCGGCTTATCTTCGTCAATTTCAACGGCAGTTTTTAAATAATGACGGAGACCTTCTTCGTCGGCTACGATTTCCATTGCTCTGCCGCCTAATACATAACTCGGGCGAACCAAAACAGGATATCCGATTTCTTCTGCCGCCTTGATACCATCTTTTATCTTGGTAACTGCTCTACCGTTCGGTTGCGGAATGTTAAGTTCTTCCATAATCTTTTCGAACGAGTCTCTGTTTTCTGCGCGTTCAATTGCATCACAATCTGTACCAATCAGTTTTACACCGCGCGCTTTTAATGGTTCTGCAAGGTTAATTGCAGTCTGTCCGCCGAGCGATGCAATAACTCCCATCGGTTTTTCAAGTTCAACGATGTTCATAACATCTTCCACTGTAAGAGGTTCAAAATAAAGTTTGTCAGATGTGGTATAGTCCGTTGAAACCGTTTCGGGATTGTTGTTTATAATGATCGCTTCAATGCCGCTTTCTTTGATGGTTTTTACTGCGTGTACAGTTGAATAGTCAAATTCTACACCCTGACCAATTCTGATAGGACCGGAACCCAAAACGATAATTTTCTGCTTATCGGATACAACGGATTCATTCTCATCTTCGTATGTTGAGTAAAAATACGGAATGTATCCCTGAAATTCACTTGCACAAGTGTCAATCATTTTGTAAACCGGGAACATGTTGTGCGCTTTACGGAGATTAAATACATCTTCTTCTTTCATTTTCCAGAGGTGCGCGATGTATTTATCACAGAAGCCCATTTTCTTCGCCTGATAAAGTAAGTCGATGTTTCCGATATTTTCTTCTTTTTCGAGAACTTTTTCAAAATCAACAATGTTTTTGATTTTATCTAAGAAGAACATATCAATCTGCGTCACATTACAGATTCTGGAATGGTCAACACCTAAATACATAAGCTGTGCAATGGCATAAATTCTGTCATCTGTGCCCTCTTCGATGTATTTTAAAAGATCCTCAACCGACATTTTATTCTGATCAAACTTCGGCATATGGATATGGCAAACGCCGATTTCAAGCGAACGCGTTGCTTTTAAAAGGCTTTCTTCCATTGTTCTGCCGATACTCATAACTTCGCCCGTTGCTTTCATCTGCGTGCCGAGTTTATTGGATGCGTGTGCAAATTTGTCAAACGGGAAACGCGGCATTTTTGTTACAACATAATCAAGCGTCGGCTCAAAACTTGCAGGAATGTTTCCAAGCCAGATTTCGTCAAGTGTCATACCAACTGCAACCTTTGCAGTAACGCGTGCAATCGGGTATCCGCTTGCTTTTGATGCAAGCGCAGAAGAACGCGATACTCTCGGGTTAACTTCGATTACATAGTATGTGAAAGACTGCGGGTCGAGCGCAAACTGTACATTACATCCGCCCTCGATTTTGAGCGCGCGGATAAGTCTTAACGCACTGTCACGAAGCATATTATATTCTTTTGCAGTAAGCGTCTGACTCGGCGCAACAACGATACTGTCTCCTGTATGGATACCGACAGGGTCCATGTTTTCCATACTACAAACAGTAATAGCAGTGTCATTTTTATCACGCATTACTTCAAATTCAATTTCTTTATAACCCTTAATACTCTTCTCTACCAAAACCTGACTTACAGGAGAAAGTTTAAGCGCATTTTTCATAATTTCGCGAAGTTCTTCGTCATTATCGGCAAAACCGCCGCCGGTTCCACCGAGCGTAAATGCAGGACGAAGTACAACGGGATAACCGATTTTGTTTGCAGCGTCAACGCCTTCTTCAATAGAGTTTGCAATCATAGACGGTAACACGGGCTCATTTAAGTCTTCGCAGAGCGTTTTAAACAGTTCTCTGTCTTCCGCCTGCTCAATACTTTCACATCTTGTTCCCAAAAGTTCAACCTGACATTCGCTTAAAATACCTTTGCGTGCAAGTTGCATTGCGAGGTTTAAGCCTGTCTGTCCGCCGATACCGGGTAAAATCGCGTCAGGTCGCTCATAACGCAGAATCTTTGCAACGTATTCAAGCGTTAACGGCTCCATATATACTTTGTCTGCAATACTTGTATCGGTCATAATGGTTGCGGGATTGGAGTTTACCAAAACAACCTCATAACCTTCTTCTTTTAAGGCGAGACATGCCTGTGTTCCTGCATAGTCAAATTCAGCCGCCTGACCAATGACAATCGGACCTGATCCAATTACAAGAATTTTTTTAATATCTGTGCGTTTAGGCATTTTCCTTCGCCTCCTCCATAATGTGAATAAATTCGTCATACAGATTTCCGGAAATAAATGGGTCTATCGTTCCCACCGGGTCGTACTGTACGGAAAATACATTATCTTTTTCACAAAGCACACCTTCGACTGTGTTATCCAAAACATTTATATGGGTAAGCGTAAGAGGTGTATTTTTGAGCGAGGCTTCATCCACGGCATATCCGTGATTCTGATGTACCATTTCGATTTTTCCGTTTAATACATTCTTAACAGGATGATTCTGACCGCGATGACCAAATTTCATTTTATATGTTTTCGCACCATACGCAAGGCAAATGATTTGATGTCCCAAGCCTGTACCAAAAATGGGGTACTTTCCTTTCAGTTGTTTTACAGTTTCAATCACTGCTTTGGCATCTTCCGGATTTCCGGGACCGTTTGAAATAAATATGCCGTCCGGCTCCATGAATTTAATTTCATCGAACGTTGTGTTAAACGGTACAACCGTAACATTACACTCTCTTATATTAAAGCTTTTTATGGTACTGAGTTTTGTGCCGCAATCAATTGCAACAACATTGAATTTATGGTTGGAGGTTCTGGAATACCAACGTTTTTTGCAGCTTACTTTTTCAACTGCATCACACGGAAGGTCTACGCTTGACAGAATTTTTATTGCATCCTCTTTTGGTGTGGATGCGTCGGTGATAAATACTTTCTTTGTTCCCGTATCGCGAATATCACGGGCAAGCATTCTTGTATCTACGCCGCAAATTCCGGGAATTCCGTTTTCTTCTAACACTTCGGAAAGTGTTTTCGTATAACGGAAATTACTTGGCATATCGTTGTAATCACGTACAACGAGTCCCCCGATTGTGGGAACCTTTGCTTCAAAATCTTCATCGGCAATACCGTAATTACCGATTAAAGGATAGGTCATAATGACCAGTTGATACGTGTAGGAAGGATCAGAAATAATTTCCTGATACCCTACCATAGAAGTATCAAATACAATTTCACAAACTCTGTCGCATTTCGCGCCAAATCCATAACCATAACATTCTCTACCGTCTTCAAAGACGATTTTTTTGTCAAAACTCTTTTCCATACGCCTCTCCTTTTCCCTTGTATGTAAGTGTCCTCAAAAACCCGAGTAAGCCCCGAGTCCCCCTATTTAAACTTATTATATTGATTATACCATCATATAAAAATAAAGTCAACAAAAAATAACAGAAAATCGTGATAATTTTTAATGAAAAAAATGTAGAAAAAAAGCAGACAGAATTTTCTGTCTGCTTTTTTATTTTTTGCTTATCGTTAACTTTTTTTCGCAAACGATTCGCAGTCTACACATTCGCATACTGTCGGATTGTTTTCGTGTGTTCCGACTTTAATACTCGCGAGTGTGCAGTAATTTTCGTCCTCGCAGTGATATTCACATTGTGTCACTGTACATTGGATTGCCTGATTTGCTTTACAACTCATTTTCATTCCTCCTGTTTTAAGGCGTTTTTTCGCCTTTAACAGTAGTATGTGTAAAGTTTTCATTTATAAACCGTTAAATTTAAAAATCATCACGTTTATATTTTTCGATAACGTAACGTTCGATTCCGCAAAGTTTTACACTTCGCCTTACGCTACGCACCGTATTAAACTTTTTGGCAAGTCCTATATCACGTACAAAAAGTCTGGGCGAAAAATAGTATTTTTCGCCCTCTGTCGTCAGTACCTTTAAAACATAAAAACTGTCAAAGTCATCATCATTACTTTCCCAGATGTTCATTATACTCACCCCAAAAGGAGTCTATCACATTACTTTTTAAGATGCAAGATATGTCACAGAAAGTAACAAAAACGCGACAATTAGGATCTTTTGTCACATATTTCTAAGATTAAAAAATGCGTCTTTCCCCAGATATATTGCATTGCTTCCCAGCTCATCTTCAATCCGGATAAGCTGATTGTATTTTGCTACTCTGTCCGTTCTTGACGGCGCGCCCGTTTTAATCTGACCGGCATTTGTCGCAACTGCAATGTCTGCAATTTTCGTATCTTCTGTCTCTCCGCTTCGGTGAGAAGTTACCGCAGTGAACCCTGCTCTGTTTGCCATTTCGATTGCATCAAGCGTTTCAGACAACGTACCAATCTGATTTACTTTTATCAAAATGGAATTTGCAACTTGTCTTTCGATTCCGTCTTTTAGTCTTTTTGTGTTTGTTACAAAAAGGTCGTCGCCGACCAATTGAATCTTATTGCCGAGCGCTTTTGTTAAGTCTTTCCAACCATCCCAGTCTTCTTCTGCAAGGCCGTCTTCAAGCGATATAATCGGATAATCTGTTGAAAGTTTTTCCCAGTATTTTATCATTTCATCACGCGTTTTAAATACATCTGTTTTCCAGAAGTAGTACCCGTCGCGCCCCTTTATTTTTGCCTCTTCAAAAAGTTCGGTTGCAGCAGCATCCATTGCGATATGAAAATCATTTCCCGGCACATAATTTGCTTTTTCTATTGCATCACAAATTAAAGAAAGTGCTTCTTCGTCATTTTTTAAATTCGGCGCAAATCCGCCCTCATCGCCTACTGATGTTGCATAATTTTTTGATTTTAATACATGTTTTAAACTATGAAAGACCTCGGTGCACATACGGACGGCTTCCGAAAACGTTTTTGCACCCGTTGGCATTATCATAAATTCCTGCAAATTTACACTGTTATCCGCATGCTTTCCACCGTTTAAAATATTCATCATAGGAACAGGCAAAACGCGTGCATTTACACCACCTATATATTGATATAGACTTATTCCCAAAGATGATGCCGCCGCTTTTGCTGCCGCAAGGGAAACGCCCAAAATTGCATTTGCACCAAGTCTTCCTTTGTTGTCTGTTCCGTCTAATTTTATCATTTTAAAGTCTAAATCTCTTTGGTCTAAGACATTTAAACCGATAATCGCATCTGCAATTTCATTATTTACATTCCGTACTGCTTTTTGGACACCAAGACCTGAAAATCGCTTTTTGTCTCCATCTCTTAGTTCAACTGCCTCAAAAGCGCCCGTAGATGCACCCGACGGAACAGAAGCACGCGCGCATACGCCGTTATCTGTAACAACACAAGCCTCAACTGTAGGATTTCCGCGCGAATCTAAAATCTCGCGGGCGTAAACGTCTGTAATTTCAATATAATCTTTCATAAAACCTCCATATAAAAAAAGATGCACACTCTATTACTAGAATGTGCATCGATTGTAAAAAATATTATTTATTTTTGAATTAAACTTTCGCCGGTCATTTCTTCGGGTTTTTCAAAACCTAAAATGTCAAGCATAGTAGGTGCAATGTCTGCCAAAACACCGTCTGTACGCAAATTCACATCGTCTGAGCCAATTACGATAAACGGTACCGGGAACGTTGTGTGCGCAGTAAATGCACCTTTCGTTTCGGGGTCTACCATCTGGTCTGCGTTGCCGTGGTCTGCTGTTACAAGCATTGTACCGCCTAAGGACAACACTTTTTCTGCTACCTTTCCTACGCAGGTATCAACCGTCTCAACTGCTTTGATTGCCGCATCGATAATCCCCGTGTGGCCTACCATATCGCAGTTTGCGTAGTTTAAGATAATTACATCCAAATCGTTTTTATCAAGTCTTGCAAGAAGTGTTTCAGTCACTTCAACTGCACTCATTTCAGGCTGCAAATCGTATGTTGCAACCTTGGGTGAGTTAATGAGCGCTCTGTCTTCTCCATCAGAAACTTTTTCTACGCCGCCATTAAAGAAAAATGTTACGTGCGCATACTTTTCAGTCTCTGCAATTCTGAGTTGCTTTAAGCCTTTTTTGCTTAAATATTCACCCAAAGTATTGGTAAGAACCTGCGGTTTGAATGCAACTTCTACGTTCGGCATGGTTTTATCATACTGGGTCATGCAAACATAATAAAGCGGGAAAAATTCTCTTTTAAAGCCTTCAAATTCAGGGTCTACAAGCGTTCTTGTGATTTCACGTGCGCGGTCAGGTCTGAAATTGGCAAAAATGACGCTGTCATTTGCAGAAATTTTGCCAACCGGTGCACCGTTTTCTGTAATTACAGTCGGAATAACAAATTCGTCTGTTACATCATTTTCATAAGATTTTGCGACTGCAGAAACAGCACAAACATTTTCTTCTCCTACGCCTTTAACCATTGCATCATACGCCTTTTCAACACGTTCCCAACGGTTGTCACGGTCCATTGCGTAGTAACGTCCCATAACGGTCGCAATTTTTCCTATACCAATTTTTGTAAGTTCATCAGAAAGTTCTTTGACAAAATCCTTGCCTGACGCCGGCGGAACATCACGTCCGTCTAAGAAGCAGTGAACGAAAACATCTTTAAGACCTGCACGTTTTGCAAGTTCAACAACTGCATAGATGTGAGAATTGTGACTGTGCACACCGCCGTCTGACAAAAGCCCCAAAATATGAAGAGCAGTTCCGTTCTTTTTGCAGTTTTCAATCGCACCCAAAAACGCTTCATTTTCGAAAAAGTCACCGTCTTTTATGGATTTTGTAATACGTGTTAATTCCTGATACACGATTCTTCCTGCGCCGATGTTGGTGTGACCTACCTCAGAGTTACCCATCTGACCGTCAGGAAGACCAACGGACATACCGCTTGCAGAAAGGGTTGTATTGGGATACTTTGCAAACAGTTTGTCAAGGTTCGGCGTTCTTGCTGCAAAAATTGCATTTCCCTCTTCCTGACTGTTGATGCCGTATCCATCCATAATACATAATAATAAAGGTTTTTTCATTTAATAACCATCCTTTTTCTTTCAAAGAGGCTGCGAAATTCGCAGCCTCAAAGTTGTTATTTCCAGTTACAGATTGTTGTGAAATCGTCTGCTTTCAGAGAAGCACCACCGATTAAACCGCCGTCAATGTTAGGCTTATCCAAAAGTTCTTTTGCGTTTCCTGCATTCATACTTCCGCCGTACTGAATGGTAACAGTTTTTGCAGTTTCAGCACTATAAAGGTCTTCTATAATAGCACGGATGCCGCAGCAAACTTCTTCTGCCTGGTCGCTCGTTGCAGTTTTACCTGTTCCGATTGCCCAGATGGGTTCGTATGCAATAACGACTTTTTCAGCATCTTTTGCTTCGATTCCTAAGAACGCTTTTTTAACCTGCACTGCGATTACATCCATTGTAACGCCAGCTTCTCTTTCTTCTAAACTTTCACCAACACAAACAATCGGAATGAGTCCTTTTTCCAATGCTTTTTTTGTCTTTAAGTTTACAGTTTCGTCGGTTTCTGCAAAATACTGTCTTCTTTCAGAGTGTCCAATGATTACGTACTCTACACCTAAATCCAAAAGCATGTCAGCAGAAACTTCACCAGTAAATGCACCTTTGTCTTCGAAATGAAGATTTTCAGCACCGATTTTAACATTTGTGCCTTTTGCTGCTTTAATTGCTTCTGCTAAGCATACATAAGGTGTGCAGCAAACAACCTCACAAGGTGCACCGGCATTTTTTTCTGCAATTTCTTTTACAAAATCATAGGTTTCGGAAGGAAGTTTGTTCATCTTCCAGTTACCTGCAATAATATATTTACCCATTTTTCTATCTCCTTGTCAATTCTTATTTGTCTGTTAATGCGTCAATGCCGGGGAGAACTTTGCCTTCTAAATATTCCATAGAAGCGCCGCCGCCGGTTGAAATGTGGCTCATCTTTTCGCCTAAACCTGCCTGGTTTACAGCTGCAACAGAATCACCGCCGCCGATAACGGTTGTAGCATCTAAATCCGCTAAAACTTTTGCAATCGCATTTGTTCCTTTTGCAAAGTTCGGCATTTCAAATACGCCCATAGGTCCGTTCCATACAACTGTTTTCGCATCTTTTAATGCGTTTGAGAAAAGTTCGATGGATTTAGGTCCGATATCAAGTCCCATATATTCTTCGGGAATGTTGCCTTCAACAACCATGCTTTCTGCATCGTTATTGAATTCTTTTGCAACAACTGTATCAACGGGAAGCAAAATTTTATCGCCTGCTTCGTCTAACATTTTCTTAGCGTAGTCAATGTAATCAGGCTCTAAAAGAGATGTTCCTGTTGTTTTGCCCTGTGCTGCAAAGAAGGTATATGCCATACCGCCGCCGATGATAAGTTTATCAACTTTCTTTAAAAGGTTTTCAATTACAGAAATTTTAGAAGAAACTTTTGAACCACCTAAAATTGCAACTAAGGGACGTACGGGGGAATTTACAGCGTTTCCTAAAAATTCGATTTCTTTACCGATAAGATAACCTGCAACAGATGTTTCAACATATTTTGTAACACCAACATTTGAGCAGTGTGCACGGTGTGCTGTACCGAAAGCATCGCCTACGAAAACATCTGCCAATGATGCAAGTTCTTCTGAAAACGCATCTACATTTTTGGTTTCTTCTGCTCTGTAACGTGTGTTCTCTAAAAGAACAACGTCGCCTTCTTTCATTTCAGAAACTGCTTTTTTTGCGTTTTCGCCAACTACGTTTGCGTCAGCTGCAAAGATAACTTCTTTGCCTAATTTTTCGGATAAACTTTTTGCAACGGGAGCAAGCGAAAGCTCAGGTTTCGGTTCGCCTTTCGGCTTACCCATATGAGAGCAGAGAATCACTTTTGCGCCCTGATCGATTAAATACTTGATGGTAGGAAGTGCACCAACGATTCTGTTATCGTCGGTAATTTCAAATTTTTCGTTTAAAGGCACATTAAAGTCACATCTAACTAAAACTCTTTTGCCTTTTACCTGAATGTCTTCAACTGTTAATTTCATAGTTTCCACCTCTTCGTTAGATTTATAAATACTTAATACATATCCTTATACATTATAGTATAATTTTCCTATAATTTCAAGTCCTATATCGATAAAATTTTATCAATCGAAAAAGATTTTTTTGTGTACAAATTTACAATTTGTTGATGATTTTTTCCAAAATATATGATATAATAATTTTATAGTTATATTTAGTATGCGTTCTTGTTCGCATTCTATGAATGAAAAGGTGCAACATGTTTGGATACGTTAAAGCCTATAAAGACGAACTTAAAATAAAAGAATACAATGTTTACCGTTCATACTATTGCGGTCTTTGCAAAACTTTAAAAGATGAATACGGCTTTTTTTCGCGCTTTGCACTAAACTATGATTCTGTTTTTCTGGCAATTCTTCTTTCCTCTTTGGAAGATGAATGCCACGATTGCCATTTAGAGCGCTGTATTGCAAACCCCTTTAAAAAACGACCGGTTGCATCGAAAAATTCTTCTCTTTCCTACTCCGCGGCAGTAATGATGATTCTTGCTCTTTTAAAACTTTCAGACGATATAAAAGACGAGCACAGTATAAAAGCATGCTTTTTATACACCCTCTTACTGCCCGCAAGACACAGACTTAATAAAACGTATGGTAGCTTATATAAAAAATGCAAAGCACATATCAAAATGCTTTCCGAACTGGAAACAAATAAAGAAAGTACATCTGACGCACTTTCCCACACATTTGCTTCACTATTGGAATTTTTATTTGTTCCAGATTTCTTAGAAGAGGAAAACACACAAAGAATTCTGCGGCACATAGGATATACGCTCGGTCGCTTTATTTATATTTTAGACGCGTATGAAGACATAGAACGCGACAAAAAGAAGCGTTGCTTTAATATGTTTTTAAACGGAACCGTAACCTCTGACAAAGAGGTTTTGCGCGAATCGTTAACACTGACACTAAGCACCTTAGCAGGAAGTTATGAACTTTTAAAGTTAAAAGCAAACAAATCCATTTTAGATAACATCATCTATCTGGGGCTATCACACGTCTTAGATGATGTGCTCGATAAAGCAAATGATACAAGGAGTGATATAGTAAATGAAAAATCCTTATGAAGTACTTGGCGTTCCGAAAAATGCCACACAGGAAGAAATAAAAACAGCATACAGAAAACTTGCAAAACAATATCATCCGGATAACTATGTTGGAAATCCCCTGGCAGATCTTGCTGCCGAAAAATTTAAAGAGATAAATGAGGCTTACGATGCGCTTACCGGCGGAAATGCTTCCGGTAGTTTTGGATCAGGCGCCTATGGCGCAGGTCAAAAAGGCAGCGGAGTCTTTTATCAAGCGAGAAATCTCATCAACATGAACTCTCTTGACGAAGCAGAGCGAATTTTAGATGAGGTCACAGACAGAACTGCTGAATGGTTCTTTTTAAAAGGCACGATTTATTTAAAACGTGGCTGGCACGACCAAGGCGTAAACTTTATCCGTCAAGCAGTCAATTTAGAACCCGGAAATATGGAATACAGAAGAACGTTAAATGCAATTGAATCACAACGCCAGCAATATCGTACATTTGGCGGTAATATGACCTCTGATTCAGATACGATGTGCAATTGTTGCAGTAATTTAATCTGTGCCGATTGTTGTTGTGAATGCATGGGCGGCGACTTAATTCCTTGTTGTTAAACTAATATGCCCACGCGGGCGGAAAGGGATAAAAATGGCACGAAAACTGGCATTTTCATCTGTTATGACGGCACTTACCGTGGTATCTTTGTACGGTTCCGTCGCACTCCCTACCGGCAGGATAGCACTGCTTGCCATCGCATCTTTGTGTGTTTTAATCACGCATGCAGAATGCGGTACAAAATATTCTTTCATACAATACATCACTACGGCTTTGATTTCTGCGCTTATTATCCCATATAAGTCGCAGGTGATTTTGTTCATTGCTTTTATCGGTTACTATCCGATTGTAAAAAGTTACATTGAACGAATAGAAAGCGTATGGCTTGAATGGGTGGTTAAAATTCTGTTTTTTAACGCACTTTTCATTCTTGCTTATTTTGTGATAAACTCGTTTTTATTAAACTACATTCATTTTGGCAGTATTTTTATGTATGCTCTGGCGCATCTTTTCTGGGTTTTCATAATATTTGAAATACTGTTTGTAATTTATGACTATTTACTGAGTTTGTTTGTCTCATACTACATTAACGTTTTGCAAAAACGCATTAAATTTTAATCAGAAGAAAGGGTTGAAACTTTATGAAACGTACATTTACTATTACATTGAGTTTTATTTTTATTTTATCTCTCTTGCTCACCGCTTGCGGCAAAAATGACAACGGAGTTGTAAAACTTCCGGTTGCACCGGCAAATCCTAACATTACCCATCCCGCCGGCGAATTTTACGAGGTGGATGGTGAACTTCGTGCGCAAGGCGGTCTTTCCGTTTTGGGTGAAGACTTTTTAAAGATTATGATTGATGGTAAAGCAATTGAATTTAAACTTTCTCAAAACGCAAGAAAACAAATTGAATACTATAACAAGGACAAGAAAAAACCACAAATCATGATAGGTACAATGCTTTTAATTGATTATGAAAATAAGGATTTAATCAAAATCGCTGAAAGCATCGAAATTGTAACCGCAAACTAAAAGAAAAGCACAAAAACGATTCGTTTTTGTGCTTATTTTTATTCCATTCGATTTGCTTTTTCGTTACATTTTTTGATTGCTTCAATGACCGCAGAACGAAATCCTCGTTTTTCAAGTTCTGCCACTGCTTCAATCGTTGTACCATTCGGCGAGCATACCATATCTTTCAGTTCACCGGGGTGTTTGCCGCTTTCCAGCACCATTTTCGCAGCACCAAGTACAGACTGTGCCGATAAGCGATACGCCGTATCGCGCATAAGCCCTTCTTTTACACCGGCATCTGCCATTGCTTCTATCAACATATACACATAAGCCGGACTGCTTCCGCTTACACCGGTTACCGTATTTATCATTTTTTCAGGCAAAACTTCAGTTTTTCCAATAGAATTAAAAATTTCAATTACATCGATAAATTCTTCATCTGAAATAGCTTCATCTTTCTCTGCAATTACGCTCATACCGGAAAGAACTTGTGCGGGTGTATTCGGCATCACGCGGACAACTTTTGCTCTTTTGCCTAAAATTTGCTTTATTGACTGAACAGAAATCCCTGCCGCTATCGAAATAAAGACTTTTTCTTCTAATTCTTTTTTGTCAAGTTTTGAAAACTCTGAAAGCACCAAAGGCAAAACATTAGGTTTTACTGCCAATATAATATAATCACCAAAAAGTGCATCCTTATTTTCTGTACTTACTTTCACATTTTCCCCATATTTTAAAAGCGTATCAGGATTTTTATCGCAAATACAAATATCCGCCTCTGTACAGAGACCGGAAACAATCACACCGCCGGCAATCGCACCTGCCATATTGCCGCCGCCTACAAATCCGATTTTCATCTGTGCCACTTCCCCTTAGTCATATAATCAATTTGGGAACCGAATCTCGGTTCCCAATAAAGTTTCATTATTTTTTTGTTTCTTCAGATTTCGTTTCATCAGACTTTTCTGCCGGTTCTGAAACTTCCTGTTTTACACGCTTAATCAGCGGTACTTTCGGTTCTTTTTCAACGGTAACACCGTCAACAAAAACGTTTACTTTGTTCACTTTGACATCCGTCATTGTTTCAACATTCTTTTTCACAGCATCTTGAATATGCCAAGAAACCTCGGGAATATTTATGCCGTACTCAATTGAAATGTGAATATCAAGATCTGCTTCTTTTACTTCATCATTTAAATAAATACGAACACCCTTTGAGGTGTTTTTCTTAACAAGTTTGTCAACAAAGCCCTCTGCAACAGATGTGGCAAGTTGAATCCCTTTAATTTCGTTTAAAGCCTGTGCCGCGATGGTAACCAAAACCTCGTTTGAGATTTTAACTTCACCGGATACAGTATCTGTCTCAAATACGATATCTTTTTCTGCCATCGGTTGTACCTCCTTGAATTTTTCTTAACTGTTTACGTTTATTATATCACTCTTTTAAAAAAATTACAACATTTTTTTATTTAATTGGGTTTAATCTCAACAATTTTTACCTGTTCTGCGGTGCAAGCACCCGTATTTGTAACAAGTTCTGTAATAACCGCTGCATCAATTTCATTTAAACCGTTTGTTGAAACAGCAACAGACGTTACATTTTCGCCCATAAAGACAACACATTCTCCGTAACCTTTGGCTTTGATCATATTTTCTGCCAAAACTTCACATTCTGTAAAATTAGAAAGCAGTGCAATCTGCTTTTCTGCATTATCTTTTGCAGATTTTTCAGCACCAGATGCATTTAAAATTTCAACAAGCATTTCAATGGATTCGCTTCTCTTTTTCTCACGTTCTAATTTGGCGTTTGAAAAGTAGTTATCAGAAACATTGGTATCGTTATTTTTTTCTCCGCCATCTTCTTTTTCGGCATTTTCTGCCTTGCTTACCATTTTTGCTTCACCGAGACGTTTCGACGCCTCGTTATACATAACAGCAACGCCGGGATCTGTATCTGTCCGTTGCAGAGAAAGATTTAAATAGCCCGCTATGCCAATCAGTAAAATTAAAGACACTGCCGCAACCTGACGCTTACGAAGTACAAGCATACGGTTTTTGCCATGTTCTCTTACTTTGTTTACATTTTTTAATCTTTTGAATCCATTTTTTAAATCTTTCATATCTACCTTACCTTTCTTAAACACATTACTTTTTTTGAAGCACTTCTATTCTGTGTGCCTTAACACCCAACACCGCTCGGACTGCCGAAACAATTTCTTCTTTTATCAACGGGTCTTTTGCGCCGCTTGCAACAACCAAAACCCCGGATACAGATGGAGTACTTTTTCTTACAACAATCGGCGACTCTCCACCACCCGCATCATTTTTTAACACAAAGGTATGCTCTCCCGTGCTTTGTCTGTCATCGCTTTCTGTACGGTTTTCTGCCGATTCGTCTTTGGCATAAAGTGTTTCACCCTCGTCAAAAAGTGTAATCATAACAGAAACACTCCCAACGCCATGGACCGACGAAAGAATTTTTTCAAGCGACCTCTCTGTGTTTGTTTTATATGTTTGAGATGCATATTCTTTTTTGTCCATCACCTCTTTGTTGTCTTTGGTGCTTCCGCCCGGCAGAAGCATTAGCCCTATCCCTACTATAAATATGATTACAATTGCTTTCGTATTCATAATTTGTCCTAACATCTTTTCAATTCTTTCTTTCATGTAAGTTCCTCCACCTTGACTTTTTCAATACCAACAAAGGATGCAACCAACTCTGCATACGTTTCTGTATATGGCCGGATTTTGATTTTTTCTATTCCCGTTAGCGTTCCCTCATCATCACACGTTCCCATAACAGAAACAGAAAAGGATTTATTTGTTTCACGCTTTAACTTTTCTTCAATTTTTTCTGCAAGTGTTTCTTCTAACGCATCTAAAAGATAATTGTTTCCGTGCAACGTAAGTTCTTCTACCTGAACATCCAAAGCAAAGGAATTTTTGTTTGCAATGAGATTCTTCATTGGCATAACAATGACAGCAAGTATGATAAGACCCGCCAGCATATTACAATATTTTCCGATTCCGTCCTTTCCAAAAAGTGAAAAAACAACTGACACAAAAATGGTAGTGGCAATAACGCTTTTCATGTACGCTGACATTTATATAAACCCTCCCCTCATACTTAAAAGCATTGCAACACTGATAATAAACATAACCGCAACAATAAGAATGATTGCCGAAATACGAACGAGTCCTGAGCCAACCTCTGAAATCAGATGGCAAACACTACTTTCGCCCGTAACAGTTAATATGCCAGATGCCAGTTTAAACGATAATGCAACTGAAAACACTTCAATTAGCGGTTTTAAAATTACAAAAAAAATTCCGATGACGCCACCAATGCCAAGTGCACTTTTAATTGCCGCAGCGCTACGCAAAACAAGTTCAAGTGATTCAGAAAGTGCGCCACCCACTACCGGAACAAACGTGCCCACCACATATTTTGCTGTTTTTCCTGCCATTGTGTCGAACGTCCCTGCCATCGCTGTTTGTATTCCGATTACTGCGCCGTACAGTGTAAGAAAAAGTCCCGTTCCCCAACTGATTGCTTGTTTTAACAAATGTACCAATCCTTTTAAATAATGATTTTCGGAAAGGGAATCTGCTATTGCAAAGATGATCTCTGCCGCGCAAAGCGGTAACATTACTTTCTGACAAACAGAAATAAAAATCTGCATTGACGCAAAAACGGAAGCAGAGGCCGTCATTTGTCCCGCTTGTCCTGCTGCAGCTGTTGCTGTAACCACAGCCGGCATAAAAGACTTTACAAACAGTAAAATCGTATCAATTGTTTCTTCTGCGGTACTGATTGCAAAGGTGAAAGATTTTAAAGACAAAAGCGATAAGACGGAAATACATGCCAAACTTCCAATTCCATTTTTTCCGTTTAAAAGATTTACTGCAATCGATGACATAATGCCGATTAAAATGATTCGTACAATAAAGGATGACTGTTCTTTAAGGTTCTGAAACAAAAGGTTCCCTATCTTTTGAAAAACATCTGAAAAACGAATGGTGATATTTCCCTTTAAAATTTCTTTTGCGACATCTCCAACACTATATCCATTTCCGATGCTTATTTCTTCAGCATCCTCTATGATGTGATTCAAAGATTCGCCATGTGCTATATATGGTGTATATAATAATAGGAAGAAAGTAAGTATTAAAATACATTTTTTCATACTGTTTCATCCTCTCAGAAAGTTTTTTCACATGGGAAGAAGACTTGTAAGTGTTTCAAAAAGCGTGCCTAAAACCGGAATGCACAAAAAGACACAAAATGCCTTTCCGGCAATTGTAACTGCCGACGCCGCCGCCAGTAACCCCGCTTCTTTTAAGACGTCACTTCCAATCCATGTAACACATGCAATCCCGGTAACTTTAAGCACATTTTCTACATACAAATCCTTTCCGCCTACTGCATAGTAAATCCCCTTAGCACTGTCGATAACGCGCTCTATCCACGGAAGCGAAAAAAACAAAACCGTAATTGCTGTTATAACTGAGAGAGCAAGCGCAAGGGATGGCTTGTACTCTTTTAAAATAAGGGACAAAAATGCTCCCAAAAGTGAAAATACAACGATTTTAATAATAGTCATTTGCTTCTCCTCATGTTAAAGATCAAAAAGATTTTTTACCGTGTCGAACAAATAATCAATCTGCTGTATGACCATAAGGAGCACCACCACAAGACCTGCAAGCGTTGTAAGCATTGCCTGTTCTTCTCTTCCCGCTCGTAAAAGCACCTGATTTAATACAGTAATCAAAATGCCAATTGCAGCTATTTTAAAGACGAGTTCTATTCCCATATGTATTTCTCCTTTCAGATAAAAAATATCATAACAGAAATACCGCCCATGAAACCTAATGAATATATCAGTTTTCTGTTTGTTTTATAACGCACATTTTCTTCTTCTAGTTCATGTTCTAATGCGTCAATTGTTTTATGCAAATTCTGAAGTTCAATTTCCCTGTCACTTTTTCCAAACTCTGTGACAAAATCTGTTATAATTTTATAAGAAGCCGGAAAAAACGTATTTTTAAGTTCACTATCTTCTTCCGCTTGCTCCCAGGCTGCTTTAAATTCTAATGTCTCGTCATGCTCTAAACAATCTGAAAGTTTTTGAAAAAAGATTGAAACTTTCCCAGAAAGACGTTCCGTAAGTAATGTAATCGCTTTCGAAAGTTCGCTGTTGAAAAAGGAAATTTCACTCTTTAAAATCACGAATGCCTTATGAATTTCTTTTAAATTTTCAAGTCTTTCCTTGCTTTCTGTTACTTTTAAATAAGAAAATAAAAGGCTCGCAGACAGAATCAGGATACTTCCCAAAATTTTATACATGACATTACCTCCAAACGTCCATTTTTACGCCCCATTAAAATTGCAGTATCAAAGAGGCTTAAAAGTTTACGTTTCTTTTTCATCATTTCTTCTATACTGTGACCATGCATACTGGTTATAATACTGCATCCGCCTTTTAATAAATTCTGTACTGCACTTATATCTTCTTCCGTTCCCATTTCATCTGTAATAATTACCTGAGGCGAAAGTGACCTTAGCGCTATTTCTATTCCTTCCATCTTGGAAAATCCATCTAAAACATCCGTCTGAATGCCAACATCAAACTGCGGCACACCGTTTTTAACAGCGGCAATTTCCGAACGCTCGTCCACGATTGTAACCTTTAAGAGCGAGGAAAGTTGTCTTGCTATATCCCTAAGTACTGTTGTTTTACCGACACCAGGTGGTGAAATGATGACTGTATTATATATGCGCGAGCCATCCGATATATGTGGCAAAAAGGAATCCGCACAATTTTTGTATTCACGCGCAACGCGTATATTGAGTCCGGAAAAGTCTTTGATCGTTGTAATTTGACCATCTTTTATTACTGCCGTCCCCGAAATACCAATTCGGTGACCGCCGCTTAAAGTTATATAACCAACTCTTATGCTCTCCTGATGTGCATAAACGGAATGCTTACAAAAACAAGAAACCATTTTTTTTATATCTTCTGCATCCGCACACTTTGCACATGATGTATCCAATGTCTTTTCGCCCGTTTCCGTAACAAAATAAAATCCATCACTATCATAAAGCGTAATCGGTCTTTCTGACCGGAACCGTATTTCCTGTAATTTCATAAAATCAATTTTTTCTAAAATGGATGCATATTCCGCAGGCAGCTTGGATAGAATTTCATGAAAGGCTTTGTCCATCTCTGTCACCATCCTTTAATGCCCAATATATGCATAAAATGGCACTTTTAGAACGTTTTTAAAGGAGATTTTTTATGATTTTTCGTTCTAAAACATGCGTATTTTCCAAAAATAAATTCCTTATTTTTCTATAAATTTACATTTTTTACTATTTGACAAAGCCAAAAACAAACAAAAGCGAACTTTTCTTCCAAAAATTGGTATGCGGTGAAAAATGGCGTTATAATCGTACTTATAAATATTTTTTACATTTTTTTACAAAATAATTTTTAATGTTTTTTGCTTAAATTAGCGTATTTGTTTGACAAATCAACAAAAGTATTCTATAATAGGCAATGCCGCGAAAGAATTTAATATTTTTGTAACAATATTCGTTAAATTCAGGAGGTTTTATGATTAAAAAAATAGGAATCGCACGTGTGAGTGAATTCTTTTCATTCAAACGTCCTTCCATGCGATATGCGACAATTATCGTAATCATCGCATTTTCGATTTTATCGTACGCACTTACCATTTCAGCTGATGAAGACTCTTCTTTAACATCGGTAACCGTTTTAGACGGCGACAAAGTATTTGAAGTTGAAATGAAAGGCAGGACGGTTGGCGACGCACTTTTGCTTGCCAATATCACACTTGGCGAAAATGACACGCTATCAAAAGATATTGATGCGGAACTTAAAGACGATGATGTAGTCACGGTAAAGCGCGCTAAGCGTTTCTATCTTGTTACATCCGGTAAAACATTTGAAGTAAACACAAACGAGACAACCGTTGGCGATGCGCTTTTAGCGGACGGTTTTCAGGTTGGAAAATACGACGAAGTAGTTCCTGACGTTACATCACAGTTAGTTGATGGCATGACCGTTTCCGTAACAAGAGTTTTTGTTGAAATCTTCGATGTAGAAGAAGAAATTCCCTTCTCCGAACGCGTTATCGAAAATCCGGAAAAGGAAGTCGGCTACGAATCGTTTATTCAGGTTGGAAAACCCGGTGTTACCGTTCGTACCTTTAAAAAAGTAATGAACGAAGCATTAGGTGTAACAGCGAGCCTGATTGGTGAAACTGTTGTATCTGAGCCCGTAGAACAAATTGTGGAAATTGGTACAAAGGTTGTCACCCACCTTACACCCGGCAAAACGACAGACGGTGTTCCGTATGCTGCTATTCCAACTATGGCACAAAACAATTCAAAAACCTATGTAAGAGGTAACACGGCAGTTACGCCTTACGGTACCTTTACATTTTCAAAAAAAATCAGTTGTAAAGCAACTGCATACGAAGGTTCTAGTGCATCAAACGGCAAATGGGCAGGTATGACCGCAACAGGTCGTGACCCTGAATTTGGTATTGTTGCAGTTGACCCGAGGGTTATCCCCTTAAATTCTAAAATCTATGTTGAATCCGCAGACGGCGGTAAGTCTTGGATTTACGGATTTGCTGTTGCTGGTGACACCGGCGGCGCAATCAAAGGAAACCGAATTGATTTATTCTATAACACACTCAGTCAGTGTTATCAGTTCGGCAGACGTAACGCTGTTGTTTACATTTTAGATTAAAATCAGGCTGTAATGTTTCTAAGACATTACAGCCTTTTTATATTTCCTTTGCAAAGACGAAAAACAGTAGAAAAATTCTTTTTTTTGTGTTATAATATAAGATAATATAAAAATAGAATTGGAGTAGATTTTACATATGGCAGAAAAGCAGAAAAAAAGGTTAAAACGCCCTAAAAATACTACAAAAAGTGCACCGAAACAAACTACAGTTAATCCGCGTACAGAAGAGTTTATTTCTCTTTTTACACTAGTAGGCGGCATTTTGCTTTGCGTATTTTTATATTTCCCCGAAGGATTTGTAGGCTCTTTTATTCGTGATATTGCAATTGGTCTTTTTGGCTGGCCGGTGTATTTAACACCAATTCTTCTTATTGTAAACGGAATTCATAAAGCAGCCCGCAAAAACTATGAACTCCACAGACCGAAATATTTTATTATCACAGGTGGGCTCGGTGTATTATCGGTTCTCACACACGTTACTACTGTACCAAAAGAAAATCCCCTCTCCTTTGGATGTATGATGCAAAACTACTCCCAGGGAACAGATGCCGTGGGCGGCGGTCTTTTAGGTGGCTTTGTTGCTGATTTGCTGCGTGCACTCATTGGACAAGTTGCATCTGTAATCGTTACTGTTACTGCAATCATTGTAGTTACAATGATGCTTGTGAACTGGTCGCCCGTAAAGGTACTTCTCCGCTCTATTTTAAAAACATATGCAAAAACAAATGCAGCAAGAGAATCTGTAAAATCGTATACAGAAAACGAGCAGAAAAAAGCAAGCAAATCAAGTGACAACGGTATGGTTTTTCCTGATTTTTCTAATGAAGAACTTGGACTTAAAACTGAAGAAGGTAAAAAACTAAAAGGTAAAGCAAAAAAAGTAAGTGTAGAAAAAATTGAAGAACTCGATGAAACAGATGGAATTGATAAAATCATCGAAAAAGCCGTTCCTGAATACGAGAACGATTCTAATAAACTTGATTCTGCAAAGAGAGACCTTTCTGATACGCACGAAGATTTTTCAGACGAAGAAAATTTTGACGACGTAAATGACAAAGTGGTAGATGCACCACAGCGTCTTACCGGCATGGTAGATGTTTCGGAAGAATTAGAGGACGTGTACGAGCGTATCCCCTACACCTTCCCGTCTGTTTCACTGTTAAATGATGGAAATACAATTGGCGAAGATGCAAATTCCAGAACAGAACTTCGTGAAACCGCACAGAAACTCATTGCAACTTTAAAAAGTTTTAATGTTGATGCAAAACTTTTAAACGTAAGCAAAGGCCCTGCCGTTACGAGATATGAACTGATGCTTGGAGAAGGTATCAAAGTAAGCAAAGTTGTAGGACTTGCAAATGACTTAGCGCTCCGTCTTGCTGCACCAAGCGTAAGAATTGAGCCGGTACCGGGAAAAGAAGCAATCGGTATTGAAATCCCCAACAAAGCAGTTAGCGTGGTACACATTAAAGACGTGTTGGATTCTGACGATTTTCGTAATTTCAAATCAACACTTGCATTTGCAATGGGTAAAGATATTTCCGGCAAAAATGTTGTCTTTGACTTAACACGTATGCCACACGTGCTCATTGCAGGCTCTACCGGTTCCGGTAAGAGTGTATGTATTAACACGCTCATTACAAGTTTAATTTACAAAGCAGACCCGAATGATGTAAAACTTTTGATGGTTGACCCGAAAGTTGTTGAACTCGGTATTTATAACGGTATTCCACATCTTTTAATCCCCGTTGTAACCGAACCGAGACGTGCATCCGGCGCACTCTACTGGGCAGTTCAGGAAATGCTCCGTCGTTATACGCTTTTTGCTGAAAACAATGTGCGTGACATTACAGGCTACAACAAAATGATTACCACAGCGGGCGGTGAAAACACGCTTCCCCATATCGTAATTATCATAGACGAGCTTGCAGACCTTATGATGGTTGCACCTAATGAAGTAGAAGATTCCATTTGCCGTTTAGCGCAGATGGCGCGTGCCGCAGGTATGCATCTTGTCATTGCAACACAGCGTCCGTCTGTTGACGTTATCACAGGTCTTATTAAAGCAAACGTACCGTCACGTATTGCGTTTGCCGTATCTTCGCACATCGATAGCCGTACCATTTTAGATAGCGGCGGTGCTGAAAAACTCCTCGGTCGCGGCGATATGCTCTTTAAACCTGTCGGCGCATCAAAGCCATTAAGAATTCAGGGTGCATTCATCGATGACAAAGAAGTTGAGCGCATTGTTGAATTTATCAAACAAGGCTCCGAGGCAAAATACGATGAAGATATCATCGAAAAAATTGACGCAGGAAAACCTGTAAATGTTACAGATGAACTTTCTGACCCAAGCGATAATGACGAACTTTTGCCGAGAGCAATCGAAATTGCAGTCGAAACCGGTAAGATTTCCGCATCCCATCTCCAAAGACGTTTAAAAGTCGGTTTTTCACGCGCATCCCGCATGATAGACCAGATGCAGGAACGCGGTATTATAAGTCCGCCGGACGGCAGCAAACCACGTGAGGTTTTAATCAGTAAAGAAGATTATTTAGAAATGTCAATGCAATAGGAATACGATTATGATATACGCAGACAAAGGCTTTTTGCCCGTTTCAAAAGAGGATATGGAGTATTTAGGCTGGGAAGAACTTGATTTTCTCTACATCACCGGCGACGCATATGTCGACCATCCTAGTTTTGCCCACGCCATTATATCGCGTGTTTTAACTGCAAACGGTTACCGCGTGGGTATTGTCGCGCAGCCCGATATCAATACACAAAAATCCATTACCGTAATGGGTACGCCGCGTCTTGGCGTATTAATCAGTGCCGGAAACATGGACTCTATGGTAAACCATTATTCCGTTTCGAAAAAGAGGCGTCAAAAAGATGCCTACTCTCCCGGCGGAAAAATGGGTTTACGTCCTGACAGAGCCACGATTGTTTACAGCAATTTGGCAAGGCGTACATTTGGTAAAATTCCGATTTTAATTGGAGGAATTGAGGCAAGTCTCCGCCGTTTTGCACATTATGATTACTGGCAGGATTCTGTACGCCGTTCTATTTTGGATGACTCCGGTGCAGATATCTTAATGTACGGCATGGGCGAAAATTCTATTTTGGAACTTGCACGTGCACTAGATCACGGCGCTGATGTAAAAAAACTCCGCTCCGTGCGCGGAACGTGCTATTTTACAAATGACATTTCAGGGCTTAAAAATTATATTGAACTTCCCTCTTTTCAAGATGTTAAAGAAGATAAATATAAGTATGCATTGGCAGAAAAACAAGCACACGAAGAACAAGACCCCATCCGCGGAAAGACGCTTGTCCAAAAGCACGGAGATAGATTTTTAGTACAACTCCCTCCATCTCTTCCACTTACACAAAAACAACTTGACAACGTATACGAACTTCCCTACAAAAGAACGTATCACCCGATGTATGAATCCATTGGAAAAATTCCGGCAATCGAAGAAGTGCAGTTTAGTCTAAACTCTGTTCGCGGCTGTTTTGGAGCGTGCAATTTCTGCGCACTTACGTTTCATCAGGGCAGAATCGTTCAGGCAAGAAGCAACCATTCGTTAGAAAAAGAAGCGGATGTGTTAATTTCGCATCCCGACTTTAAAGGATATATTCACGACGTTGGCGGACCAACTGCAAACTTTAAGCACACCGCATGCGAAAAGCAGAAAAAAGCCGGCACATGCAAAGAAAGGCAATGCTTATATCCTAAGCCGTGCAAAAACTTAAACGCAGACCACAGCGAATATTTGGACCTTTTGCGCACACTACGCAAAAAAGAAGGTGTAAAAAAGGTTTTTGTGCGCTCAGGTATTCGTTTTGACTACCTGTTAGAAGATGAAAACGATGCATTTTTTACAGAACTTGTAAAACATCACATCAGCGGACAACTGAAAGTTGCACCGGAACATGTTTCTAAAAACGTGCTCCGCTACATGGGAAAACCAAGCCGCGAAGTATATGATAAGTTTTGTGAAAAGTTTTATGCTACCAATAAAAAACTAAAAAAAGAACAATATTTGGTGCCTTATTTAATGTCAAGCCATCCCGGAAGCACCTTAGATGATGCAATTGAACTTGCACTCTATTTAAAGGAGCACAATCTCACGCCGCAACAAGTCCAGGACTTCTACCCCACGCCGGGTACAATTTCGACCTGTATGTTTTACACCGGTATCGACCCCATCACGTTAAAACCTGTGTATGTTGCAAAAAGTCCGGAAGAAAAGGCGATGCAAAGGGCGCTACTTCAATACAAAAATCCGTCAAACTATCATTTGGTCCTGAATGCCTTAAAAAAGGCAGGACGGGAGGATTTAATCGGGTTTTCAAATCATTGCTTAATAAGACCAAAACATAAATACGAAGGAGAAAAAGAAAATGGCAGCAAAAATATTGGACGGCAAGGCCGTGTCCACGAGAATAAAAACCGAACTCAAAGCAGAAGTGGAAACTCTAAAAAAAGAAGGAATCAAACCAGCTCTCGCAGTCATCATCGTGGGAGATGATCCGGCTTCTAAAATATATGTAAGAAACAAAAAACTTGCATGCGAGTTTTGTGGAATCGAATCGTTAGAATATGCACTTCCTGCCGAAACTACACAGGAAGAACTTTTAAAACTCATTGACACCTTAAATCACGACAACAATGTAAGCGGAATATTGTGTCAACTTCCGCTTCCGAAAGGACTCGATGAAGAAGCAGTTATAAATGCAATTTCGCCCTTAAAAGACGTTGATGCATTTCATCCATCCAATGTGGGTAAAATTATGATTGGTAACTTTGACTTTTTGCCCTGCACACCGGCAGGTGTTATGGAACTTATTAAAGAAAGCGGCATTGATGTAACCGGTAAAAAATGCGTTGTTGTAGGAAGAAGCAACATTGTAGGCAAGCCCATGTCTATGCTTTTACTTCACAAAAACGGAACCGTTACTGTTTGTCATTCACGCACAAAAGATTTAAAGGCAGAATGCAAAGAGGCTGATATTTTAGTTGCAGCAGTTGGCGTACCCGAACTTATCCGCGGCGATATGATAAAGATGGGCGCTGTTGTAATCGACGTTGGTATGAACAGACTCCCAGACAAAAAATTAGTTGGCGATGTAGCATATGACGAAGCATATGAAAAAGCAAGTGCAATCACACCCGTACCCGGTGGCGTAGGTCCTATGACGATTGCAATGCTTATGAAAAATACTGTAAAGGCTGCCCTTTTAAATCAGACGGGCAAATAATTTTAAAACAGGAGAAAGTGTATGTCTGAAAACATTTTAGATGTATCTGACGTAAATATCGGTCTTTTATTCGGCGATTTCGATGCAAATATAAAACTTATCGAAAAAGAACTTGGCGTTTCTGTGTCCGCACGTGGCGGTGTTTTAAAAATTACCGGTGACGAGGGCGCTGTAACGCTTGCAAGTCGCGTAATTGCCATTCTTTCTGAAACAGTTAAGCGCGGGGATGCGTTAAGCGAACAGAAAATTATGTATACCATCGCACTTGCAACAGAGGGCGAAGAAAAAAGTCTTGATGCACTAGGAAGCGACTGTGTTTGCGTTACCGCAAAGGGAAAACCGATTAAAAGTAAAACACTCGGTCAGAAAGCGTATATCGACGCAATGCGGAATAATACCATTGTCTTTGGCATTGGTCCTGCCGGAACCGGTAAGACATATCTTGCCGTCGCAAATGCAGTAACATTGTTTCGAAAAAAAGAAATCAGCCGTATTATCATTACAAGACCCGCAGTTGAAGCCGGCGAAAAATTAGGTTTTCTGCCCGGCGATTTACAAAACAAGGTTGACCCTTATTTAAGACCGCTCCACGATGCCCTCTATGACATGATCGGTATGGAAAGTTACAACAGTTATGTTGAAAAAGGTATGATTGAAGTGGCTCCGCTTGCTTATATGCGCGGCAGAACCTTAGACAACGCATATATTATTTTAGACGAAGCACAGAACACAACACCCGAACAAATGAAAATGTTTTTAACACGTATTGGTTTTGGTTCAAAGGCTGTCATCACGGGTGACGTTACACAGATTGACCTTCCGGACGGAAAACGTTCGGGACTTGTGGAAGCGGCTAAAATTTTGTCCGGTATTGATGACATTGCGTTCTGTTCATTTTCACACAAAGACGTTGTAAGGCATCCATTAGTTATGAAAATCATTCAGGCTTATGAGAAACACAGTCAAAAACAAGCAACACGTGCCCAAACAAAGCGGAAAGGAAGTTATGAAAGATGATTCGACTTGAATGGGAAAACGACCAGTCCGCAATTGAGATTTCAGATGAAATCATAGAAACATTACACAAGGCAATCGAAAAAACTTTGGAATACGAATCATTTTTAGATCCTTGCGAAATAAGCCTTACCTTTACAGATAACAACGGCATACATGAGCAAAATCTTCTGTCGCGCGGTATTGACCGCCCGACAGATGTGCTTTCTTTTCCACTTTTAGAGTGTGAAGAGGATGGAACGCTCGTTATTTATGATGAAGACTATACAGACGGTTTTGTCGCACTTGGTGACATTTTAATTTCGGCAGAACGTGCAAAAGAACAAGCCGAAGAATACGGACACACTTTTTTGCGTGAAGTTGCGTTTTTAACCGTCCACTCGATGCTCCACCTTTTAGGCTATGATCACGAAAAAGGCATTGAAGAAGAAAAAGAAATGTTTCAAAAACAAGATGAAATTTTAAATTTTCTTGGAATCGTAAGATAAAATAAGGGAGAACAAATATGAATAAAACAAAGTACTATTTTTTGCCGTTTTTAGACAATTTACTTGCCGTTTTAATTAGTCTGTTATTTACAGCGTTTTTTGGCTCTTGGTTTACATTTAAACCGTTTGCTTTCCTGGCGGGTACACTTTTTACCTTAACTATGTGTGGCCTTATCTATTCAAGAATGTGGAAATTAAGCCGCAAAAACACGCGTTATGGGTACGACCTTACAAACGCAGACTGCGTTAAATTTATTTTACCACTGGTGCTTTTTAGTCTAGCGCTCGTTTTAACATACCTTCTGGCAGATAAAAACATACTACCCTTTAAGGAAAATCATATCAAAACCTATTACACTTTTCCCGACAATTTACCAAGAGTTCCGGTGCACATAACTGATTTTGATTACGTAACAGTTTTTGTGAGATTTTGGTTTACTTATATGACGCCGTTTTCCCTAAGTACAAATTCATATCTTTTACTTTTGGCGCCGGTTCTTATGTTCGCATCCGGAATGCTTGGCTTTAAACTCGGCTCAGAAAATAAAGAAGTATTGGTTGGAACAGCAAAAGTAATCGACAAGGTAAAAGAAAAATTTAATGAGTAAAGTGTAGATAAAACAAAAAAAGTTGCAGCATATTTGCTGCAACTTTTTTATTTTAAAATTACCATATTTTTTTCGGCGGAATTAAAGGTACAGGAGATTCTCCCACGAACGGAATTTCGCCATAAATACCTTCAACACACGCCTGCATAAGATCAGGACTTAGACCATACGTATTGACGAATGTATTTGCATTTTCTAAAATATCATAATGTGTATACTGATATCCAAAAGACACTGCAATTGATTTTTCTTTGCCTGCTGTGAAAGCATGGATGTAGGTTTTCAGTTCTTTATCATAAAGTCCAGGTGCACCCATCGGCATATGCATCGCATAAAAGATTGCATAAACAATCAAATCACTGCTTTGTGCAATTTCAGCCATTTCGTCATTGCTGGAAAGTCTTCTCTGCAATCTGACATTTGCACCCCTTGCCTCAAATTGCGGTTTCAAATATTTTTCCAAATCATCATAGAAAAAGTCTACGTGAGCTGAACAAATAATAGTTACATTTTTGATTTTATCCTTTTGAATCGGTAAAAAGTTTTCTCTGTCACGAATCAAAGTAACTGCGTTTCTTGCAACCTTTATGTTCAATTCTTTTGTTTTGGGTGCTTCAATTTCAGATGTGCTCTTTATGTGTCTGTATCCGTCTTCAAACATGCCAAGTTTTTCTTTCATATCTAAAACGCGCTGACATGCATCATCAATTCTGCTTTCAGAAATTCTGCCATCCTGCACTGCTTTTTCAATAATTTTACCGGTATTTCTCTGTACACCTAAGATAACGTCATTTCCAGCATTTACCAAGCGGACAATCAGTTCTTCATACGGGAACAATGAGTAAAGACCTGCCATTACAATACCGTCTGTAATAACTACACCCTTAAAGCCCATCTTCTCTTTTAAGAGGTCTGTTATAATCTTTTTAGAAATTGTTGACGGAATATATCTTCCCTCAATCATTTCATCATCAACAGCAGGAAATCCCTTATGGCCGACCATTACAGAGTAAACACCATTATCAATGAGCGCCTGGAATACTCTGCCCTGATCCTCCCACCATTCATCATAACTTGAATCAAGGTAGGTTGGACAAAAATGAGAATCTCGCATATCCTGGCTTTTCGGATTACCACCCGGAAAATGTTTTGCAGTAGCTGCAACTCCTTCTGACTGCATACCTAGCGCATGCGCTGTTGCAAGTTTAATTGTTTTATCGGGGTCAGAAGAATACGCTCTCAAAATTTGATGGGAACGCGGGTTGGTCATATCAACAACAGGTGTCCATCTCCAATTTACGCCTGCACAGCGCAGTTCTCTTGCAATTGCTGCGCCCATTTCGTATGCAAGTTCCTCAGAGTTTGCTGCACCCATTGCAGTAGGACGGCAAGTTGTGGTAAGATCCGTAAATAGCGAACCCGCACCTTCTGTTTCTGCGTCTAATGCTGTAAGAGCCGGAATTTTATAAACATCAGACTCTTCTTGAATCCACTGACCGAATTCTTTACTGTCAACCGGTTCTTTTAAGCCTTCGGCGATATCAACTGTTACACCGCGGGTTGCGCGACTTGTCTGTGCCCACAATACACCAAATTTTTCATTTCTTAAAATTTCGTCACGTTCTTCACGTGTTCTTACTAAATTGTTATCTACTTCACCCTTGCGGTTTATTAAATCCTGATAACATAAAAGCATCTGCCCGATTTTTTCTTGCAAAGTTAACTCAGATAATAACGGTTTCTTCATGATTTTATTCTCCTTCTTAATCAGTAAATTGTCTTACTAATTTTTCGGTGTAGGGTTTAATCTGATCGGTGATTCTCCAACAAATGGAATTTCGCCGTAGATACCTTCCACAAATGCCTTTATGAGTTCAGGACTGTACGTGTAAGTGTTTACAAATGTGTTTGCATTTTCCATAATGTCATAATGGATATAAGGATAACCCATTGATACGCCGATTGATTTTTCTTCACCGCTTGAAAACGCATAAAGATACGTTTTACATTCATCACCATGCAAACTCATGGGACCCATTGGCTCGTGTCCTGCGATGTATGCAGCATAAATAATTAAATCACTATTTTTCGCAATTTCCTCCATTTCAGGAAAACTTGACACTCTTCTTTGAAGATGTACCTTTGCGCCTCTTGCTTCAAATTCGGGCACTAAATAGTCTTCAAGCTTTTTATAGAAAAAGTCAACATGTGCAGAACAAATAATGGTTACGTTTTTAATTTTTTCTTTATCAAGCGGCAAAAGATTTTTTCTGTCACGAACGAGTGTTACTGCTCTTCTTGCAATCTCTATATTGATTTTTCGTGTTTTTGGCGTTTCAATTTCCGGCTTGCTTTTTACCAAACGGTAACCTTCTTCAAACATGCCGAGTTTTTCTTTCATATCTAAAACACGCTGACACGCATCATCAATTCTGGTTTCTTCGATTCTTCCATCTAAGACTGCTTTTTCAATCAGTTCACCGGTATTCGGTTTTACACCCAGTATAACATCGTTACCTGCATTAACAAGACGCACGATGAGTTCTTCATACGGGAACAAAGAGTAAAGAGCGCCCATAACAATACCGTCAGTAATTACAACACCTTTAAAGCCAATCGTTTCTTTCAAAAGTCCGGTAATAACTTTTTTAGAAGCGGTAGAAGGTACGTATTTTCCGTTTATAATTTCATCATCTACTGCAGGAAATGCTTTGTGTCCAACCATTACGGAATAAACACCGTCATCAATGACTTCTTTAAACATTCTGCCCTGCTTTTCCCACCACTCATCCAGAGGAATGTTAACAAGCGTCGGGCAAAAATGCGTATCGCGGTCTTCGTAAGGGTCGCATCCGGGGAAATGTTTTAATGTCGCTGCAACGCCCTCCGACTGCATACCTCTTATGTGTGCCTTTGCCATACGGATTGCTTTTTCAGGGTCATCTGAATAGCCTCTCATTATATTCATACTGAATCTGGACGGAAGATCTACAACCGGTGCCCATCTCCAAGTTACACCTGCACAGCGGAGTTCTCTTCCGATTGCTGCACCAAGTTCGTATGCCAATTCTTCTGAATTTGCAGCAGCAATTGCCGGTGGATTACATGTAGACGTCAAATCTGTAAAATAAGAACCTGCGCCTGCGCCTTCAAAGTCTTCTGCTGTAAGTGCAGGTATTTTATATGCATCAGATTCTTCCTGAATCCAAGTTCCAAACTCCTGGCTGTCAACAGGTTCACGAAGTCCTTCGGCAATATCAACTGTGACACCGCGTGTTGCGCGTCCCGGTTGTGCCCATAGAGTACCAAACTTCTCTCTTCTTAAAAGTTCGTTCCTCTCTTCAAGAGGACGAACCAAGTTGTTGTCAATCTCAGGCATGCGATTGATCTCATGCTGATAACCGAGCAACATCTGTCCGATTTTTTCTCTTAAAGTAAGTTCTGAAAGCAATGGTTTTTTCATGATGTTTTTCCTCATTTCACCACAGATAATTTTTTGAAGTTTATCGCTCAAATTTTTAAGCATTTTTTCCTTATATAACACTTCATCGAAAGTATACCATTTTATGCCATAAAAGTCAAGGTAAAATCCGTTTTTTTTGCATTTTTTTCGTTTGTAAAAACACAAAAAAAGAGCCTCAAAATTCTAACCGTTTTTTTCTGCTTTTTTAGCCTGGCTGAATCGCATAACTATTTTAAAAAAATGCTTGATTTTGTCAAAACTTTGTGTTATAATTATTTTGCAAATTAAATATTTCATTTTTTAATATATCAAATTTTGGTATAGCTTTAAAATGTGGGGTGTCGGACGCATAAGAACGATGTGTGTCCGGCATTTTTTTTGGAACACGAAATAAAGTGTATTGGAGGGTGATAAATGTCCAACGCAATCATAAAACTTGAAAACATTTCAAAAAGTTTTGGCGAAGAGGATATTCTTGAAAATTTCAGTGTTGAAATTGCACGACATGAGTTTGTGACAATTTTAGGCCCCAGCGGTTGTGGCAAAACCACCACATTACGATTAATCGGCGGTTTTGAGCGACCTGACCAAGGCCGCATTCTTTTTGACGGCGAGGATATTACCAATATCCCCCCATATAAAAGAAGACTTAACACTGTATTTCAAAAATATGCTCTTTTTCCGCATATGAATGTATTTGACAATGTCGCATTCGGTCTTTCTATCAAAAAGATTGATAAAAAAATTATCAAAGAAAAAGTAAGCAATATTTTAAAACTTGTGAACTTAAAAGGATTTGAATACAGAAACATTTCCTCTCTTTCGGGCGGTCAGCAGCAGCGTATCGCAATCGCGCGTGCACTCGTAAACGAACCCGAAGTGCTCCTTTTAGACGAGCCGCTCGGCGCGCTTGACTTAAAGCTTCGTCAGGAAATGCAACTGGAACTTAAAAAAATACAGACAGAACTCGGCATTACCTTTATATATGTAACGCACGACCAGGAAGAAGCGCTTACCATGTCTGACGAAATCATCGTTATGCATGATGGTAAGATTCAGCAAAAAGGCTCTCCTGTCGATATTTATAACGAACCGAAAAACGCTTTTGTTGCAGGCTTTATCGGAAAAAGTAACATTATAACCGGTATCATGCAGCAAGACTTTTTGGTATCATTTGCCGGTCAAACCTTTGAATGTTTAGACAAGGGCTTTGATAAAAACGAGATGGTTGACGTTGTCATTCGTCCCGAAGACGTTAAATTCAATACAGAAAGCGGTAGAATCAAAGGCTTGGTAAAATCCGTTGTATTTAAAGGTGTACATTATGAGATGCACATTGAATCCGACGGCTTTGACTGGGTGATTCATTCAACAAAGATGGAGCCTAAGGGTACTACCATTTTCTTAAACCTTTATCCAGATGATATTCACATCATGAGAAAGGTGGAAAAACAATGAACAGACGCTGGTACAGCACCCCTTATGTTTTGTGGGCGATTCTGTTTACCATCGTCCCGATGCTCGTTGTAGTTGTATACGGTATTACCGTGCCTGGTGAAGACGGCTCACTTTCCCTTTCTTTTGCTAACTTTTCTAAGTTTTTTACACCGGTTTATCTCGGTGTATTGGGAAGATCTGTTCTTTATGCCGCAATCAGCACGCTGATTTGCCTCGTAATCGGCTACCCTGCTGCGCTTATTTTGACATCAAAAAGTTTAAAACACAAAAGCATTATGTTAATGCTCATTGTTATCCCCATGTGGATGAATCTGCTTTTGAGAACCTATTCCTGGCTTACGCTTTTAGAAAACGAAGGTCTCATTAACCAGTTTTTGCATTTTTTAGGCATTTTAGCGGAAGA
>JAZNGT010000002.1:0-33412 GCA_045576635.1 Congzhengia sp.
AACTCTCTGCAAAATACTGTTGAAAGAAGAATTGCACCTATAAGTTCGATTACAAAAGTTGTTTTTAATATAAAGCCTGTAAGTTTTACAATTCCGCCGACCTTTGGTGCTGATATTGCATCCTGCAAGGTACTTCTTTGCATAAGTCCGATTTTTCTTCCGGCAAGCATCGCCATTGCCACAGACAGTGTTACAATTCCAAGACCGCCAATCTGTATCATCAAAAGAATAACAAATTGTCCAAACATCGACCAATGCGTTGCTGTGTCATGTACCACAAGACCTGTTACACACACCGCAGATGTTGAAGTAAATAAAGCATCGGAAAAAGGTGTCATATTTCCGCTTGTCGATGAAATCGGGAGCATTAAAAGAATTGTTCCTAATATGATTGCACCTGCAAATCCGAATATTATTATTTGTGAAGAAGAAAAATGCTTCTTAATTTTTGCATCCATAATCAAAACCACCATTCAAGTGTATCTTATTTCCTACTATCATTGTAGCATAATGCTTTTTAAGATGGCATTAACGGTTGAATTCCTGCATTAAGATTATATTAAGATAATCCCTTTTCTTTGTTTATGCGTATCAAATTTTGATACGCTCAAAAGGATAAGGCACGGTTTTCGCCGTGCCAATTCTGTAGTTTATTTTCAATTCATTTCAACGACCATTTTATTTATATCACCATCTGAGTCTACTATGATAGTTTTTGTTTTGCTCGGAGCTACATAGCCGAATCCGTCTATGTAGGCTTTATTTTTCTCTTCTATAATTTCATTTCGTATTTTTGTTTCCTCATCGGTGAGGTAGCAGGTATCTTTTGCCATAATTTCGTCATTTGGATTTACAGGCTCCTGTGGGTTAGGCTGCCACTTAGCGTACAACACGTCAGGCTTTGTGAATTTGAATGTTGTTACCTGATTCTGTTTTGTTCTCGGATCGGTGAACCATCCAGCGAATGTGTAACCGTATTTTGTTGGTATGTAGTTTTCAAGGCTGATACTTTCGCCGTATCTTTTTGTTATTGGCCTGATAAAGCTACCGCCATCCGATGCGAAGGTTAAGGTTACATTTCCTACGATTCCGAGTTCGTTATCGAAGGTCACTCGGTATTTACTGAGCCACCATGGTTTTGCAGTTGCAGATGCTGTTGTTGTTAGCAGCATAGTCGCTGCCAATGCCGTACATAATACTTTTTTCTTCATAAAATTCTTCCTCTCTGTTTTATATTACCTTTTCGGCAACACAAACATACCACAGAAGATGGCATAAGTCTACGAAGTTTTTTCAAAGTCCTTTTCTTTGATTACTGTGTATTAAATTTTGATATAGGTAAGATAAGAGTCTATCCCTTCATTTCGGAGTGATAGACTCTTATCTTATATAAGTTCCAATATTAAATTTACAATGTTATAAATAATAGGTGCATATATAATTGCAGGTAAGAAGTCTGCAACCTTGATTTTGGTAATTCCCATAAGGTTTGTGCCTATCATAATAATTAAGATTGAGCCGACACATGTCATTTCGTTTATTGCACCTGTACTCATAAACGGAGCAATTAGCCCTGCAAGGAGAACCAATCCGCCCTGAATAACAAATACCGAAACAGAGGCAAGCATAACCCCGAAGCCAAGACTTGAAGCAAGCATCATTGAAGATACAAAGTCAAGAGTAGCTTTTGTAATAAGCACCGAGTTATCTCCGGTGAGTCCCGCCTGAATTGAACCTGTAACGGTCATTGAGCCGACACAGAACAGAAGTGTTGCAGTAAGCAATCCTTCAGCAACAGAAACATTCTGACCGTCTTTTCTGAATTTTGTTTCTACACTTTTGGCAAGTCTGTTTATAGCACCGTCAATATTCAGGAGTGTCCCTGAAATTACACCTAATACAACCGATGCGATTACAATGAGAACATTTTCTCCGCATAAGCTTCCCGATATACCTATATACAAAGTGCAGGCACCCAAGCCTATCATAGCAGCCAAGCTTACTCTTTCGGGGATTCCTTTTTTAAACAATAATCCTATGCACGAGCCAAGTATTACAGTTATAACATTTATAATTACGCCTAACATTTTCTACTCCTGTTTTTTTGAAAGCATAACCTTGTCGCTTGCAAATTCGCTTCCGCTTGCTTTTTCAAATAATTCAAGAAGTTCGGGAATGGTAAGTTTTTTCTTTTCCTCTCCGGAAACATCAACAATTATTCTGCCTTCGTGCATCATAATTAGACGATTACCATACTCGATTGCATCGTGCATATTATGAGTAATCATAAGTGTTGTAAGATTATCCTTTGAAACAATTTCATCGGTGATTTCCAAAACCTTCTTGGCAGTTTTAGGATCAAGTGCCGCAGTATGTTCGTCAAGAAGCAAAAGCTTTGGTTTTTTTAGTGTTGCCATAAGAAGTGTTAAGGCCTGTCTTTGTCCGCCTGACAAAAGCCCAACCTTTGCAGTCAGTCTATTTTCAAGTCCCAAACCAAGAATTTTAAGCAGTTCTTTGTATTCTGCTCTTTCTTTTGATGTGATACCAACCCTGAGCGTTCTTCTTTTCCCACGTCTTGCAGCAAGAGCGAGGTTTTCTTCAATCTGCATATTAGCAGCAGTTCCTGTCATCGGATCCTGAAAAACTTTGCCTAAATATTTCGCACGTTTATACTCAGGCAAGTGTGTAATGTCAACACCATCTATCACAATATTTCCGCAATCTACGGGATATACACCTGCAACCATATTAAGCATTGTAGATTTGCCTGCGCCGTTGCCTCCGATAACCGTTACGAAGTCACCCTCGGCAAGATGAAGGTTAATTCCGTTTAATGCTTTTTTCTCATTTATTGTTCCGGGGTTAAAAGTTTTTTCAACATCTGATATATTAAGCATTTACTTTACCCCCTTTATGTTTTCTCATATGCTTCTGAGTATATTGTCCTTTCCAATACGGAACTGCAAGGAAGATTGCAACAATTGCTGCCGAAAGGAGCTTCAAGAGGTTTGCATCCATTCCTAAAGTGATAACCGTTTGAATTACAATATAATAGATAATCGAACCGAATGCAACTGACAAAAGTCTTAATGCAAAGTTCTTGAAAATTTTACCGAACAATGCTTCGCCTATAATAACTGCAGCAAGACCGATAACGATTGCACCCTGTCCCATTTTAACATCAGCAAATCCCTGATACTGTGCGAGGAACGCTCCCGAAAACGCTACAAGTCCGTTTGAAAGCATGATACCAAGAACCTTATTAAAGTTTGTGTTAATACCCTGCGCGCGGCTCATATTAAGATTTGTTCCCGTTGCCCTTATTCCGCAACCCATTTCAGTTCCAAAGAACCAATATAAAAGTGCAATCAAAACAACTAGAACCACACCTACCGTTATAAGCGGATTATGGAAGGCAAACTCCTTAACCCAACGAAGCGAAACGAGAAGGTCTGTCTGATTAACATTTACAGATTGATTTGCTTTACCCATAATTTTAAGGTTTATAGAATAAAGCGCAAGCTGTGTAAGTATTCCCGATAAAATTGCAGGAATTCCCATAAGGGTATGCAAAAGTCCTGTTATTGCACCTGCCAAAAGACCTGCAACAAATGCAAGTATCATTGCAAGCCACAAATTACATCCGTTTAAAATAAGTATGACAGCAACCGCGCCGCCTGTTGCAAAGGAGCCATCAACGGTCAAATCTGCAACATCTAATATTCTGTATGTGATATAAACACCGATTGCCATAATACCCCATATAAGTCCTTGTGAAAAAGAACCGGGCAAGGCATTCAAAAGTTGTGTTATAATTTCCATTCTTTCCACCTCTGTTAAAACTTATTTAGCCGGAGAGAAGTATGTTCCCTCCGGCTGAAAATTCACTGACTAATTTTCTTCAATAGCTGTATATCCCTCAAGAGGTGTAATTCCTAAAGCTTCGCAATTCTGCTTATTGAATTTAGGAGTCTGTTTTTCTGCGTATTCGATAGGCATTGTGGAAATGTCAGCACCGTCTTTTAAAATCTTAACAGCCATCTTACCGGTTGTGTATCCAAGGTCATAGTAGCTGATAGAAAGTGTTGCAATACCGCATCCTGAGCAGATACCTTCTTCACCTGCGATTACAGGGATTTTTTTAGGTTCGCAGATATTATCAATAATACCCGTATTTTCTGCTACTGTGTTATCTGTAGGAACATAGATTACATCAGACTTATCTGCTGCTGTAGTGCAAATCTGAGCAAGGTCATTGGAATCTGTGAACGGATATAATGTAGCTGTAAGACCTTTCTTTTCAAGCTCTGCTTTAACAACATCTACCTGATACTGGCTGTTTGCTTCTTTTGAGCAGTAAAGAAGACCTACATTTTTAGCATCCGGACACCACTCTGTAATCATTTCTGCCTGTTTATCAAGAGGAGCAAGGTCGGATGTACCTGAAATGTTTCCGCCTACTGTTCCGTTGAAGTTTTTAATTTCAAGAGCCACACCGTATTCTGTAACTGATGTACCAAGGATAGGAATATCGCCTGTTGCTGCTGCTGCTGCCTGAAGAGCAGGAGTAGCGTTAGCCATAATTAAATCCACATTATTGGAAACAAACTGATTTGCGATGGTTGAACATGTATTCGGATCATTCTGACCGTTCTGGAAATCAAATTCAACTGCATCTTCGCCAAGCTCGTCAATAATTGCCTGCTTAAAGCCTTCTGTTGCAGCATCAAGAGCCACATGCTCAACAAGCTGAACAATACCGATTTTATACTTTGCGCTCTCTGAACTGTCACCTGAACAGCCGGTGAGAGACAAACAACCTACGCACATAACAAGTGCCAACATAAGAGATAATACCTTTTTCATAACAAAAACTCCTTACATAAAATAAAAATTTGATAATAATTAGGTTTTACCAAGTACTTGCTTTTTTCTGTAACATAGTATATAATACTTTTTATCATCAGTCAAACGAATAGTTTTAATGATTACCATTAAGATTTTTAATGTTGGAGGATATACAATGGAATTACGTAATTTAATCACTTTTATTCATGTTGCAGAGCTTGGGAGCTTTACAAAAGCCGGGGAACAGCTTGGCTATTCTCAATCAACTATATCAGTTCAGATAAAACAGTTAGAAGACGAACTTGGCTGTCTTTTGTTTGAAAGAATAAATCATACTATAACACTTACACAAAGAGGTCATGAGCTTGTTTCCTATGCCCATCAGGTTCGTACTCTTACCGATGAGTTCAAAGAAAATCTCGAAGAAGAAAAGAAGTGCAGCGGACATATACATCTTGTAACGCCCGATTCTTTGTGTGATGCTATGGTTACCCCGAACTATATTGATTTTCATACAAAATATCCTGATATTTCTGTCAAATTCACAACTGCAGATACAGCAGTGATGTTTGATATGCTTGATCATAATGAGGCAGATGTCATAATAACACTTGACAGTCACTCATATCATAAAGACTATGTTATTGCAAAAGAAGAGCCTGTTTCAATGCACTTTGTTGCAAATACCAAATCGAAGTTCGCCGGCAAAAAGAACTTATCCATTCACGATATTATTAACGAGCCGTTTATTTTAACCGAGTACGGTCAGGGCTACAGACGAGTTTTTGATAAAGAGCTTGCCAAAAAGTCATTAGAGATAACTCCAATCCTTGAAATCGGAAGAACCGATATGATAACCTCTCTCATCGCCCAGGGTGATATGCTTTCCTTTTTGCCTGACTTTGTAACAAAGGACTTTATCGAATCGGGAGAATTGTGCTATCTTGATGTTTGTGATATGGATGTAGATATCTGGAAACAGCTTATCTATCATAAAAACAAATGGATGTCAAAAGCACTTAAAACTTTGATTGATTATATGATGGAAAATGACTTTACAAACTAAAAACAAAGACAAAGGGCGTGCCTCCAAAATGAGACACGCCCTTAAATAATATAATTTAGGAACTGACTGAATACTCTTTTTTAAATCCGTGAGCACCAAAGATTTGCCATTTGCCAACACCAAGTCTTTGCATGATTGCTTCTCTCTCTTCCAAACACAGTTTTGTGTCAGTATCAACAGAAGTCATAAGTATCGGTGCATACTGATTGTATTCTGCTTGTTCTGCAGTTAATCCATGAGTGTTGATGTAAATATCACCTGTAATTGCAATATGCTTTGAATAGTCTATCAGTACAATCTCACCGGGCAAGTGTCCGCCTTTGCCTTCATACACTTCAAAATGCAATTCTTCAAAATCAAAGAAACCAATCTGTGTAAGCGGTTCTGTAAGATTTTCCACATCACTCCACATTACAGTTATCTTCTGAGGATTTACCGTTTTATATGAAGTCAGGATTTTACAAATGTTTATATACGGTTTGTGGAGAGGATTGGATTCTCTGTATCCGTCCCTGCCTTCAAATTCATTTACAAGGCATTTAGCTGTTTTTGCGCTTGCAATTACCTTATCAAACATTGGAAGAAGTCCGCAGTGGTCAACATCCGCATGAGTTACAAGGATTGTCTTTTCCATAGTATCAAACTCAGGAAGTATTCTTCTGAATACTTCAAGCATTTCCTCAGTATAGCAAGCATATCCGCTATCAACAAATAAAACCTTATCATTGCTTTTTATGATGATTGTATTACTTCCGCAAGGAGGCTCAACAAGAGTGATTTCCGTATTATCAGTTACCTTATGAGTGCTTATACGGGGATTAAAGTTCTTGCCTTTTGAAGCACCTAAAAGCTCTGCAAACTTGCTGATGCTGTCAAATGTGCGGTAAGGCGATAATCCTTGTTCATCCAAGGTTTGCATTGCAAGGTTGACATGCACCAAAAGCTCACGACTCACTTCTTCTGATAGTCCCATTGTCTGTGCCAGACCTAGAACATAAGTATTATAGAAAATACTGTTATCATAAACCTTTTCAGAGCTGTTATAATCTATCACACGAACCTTGCAAAGCTTCTCGGCTTCTTTCAAAAATTCCGAAATTTTATCGAAATCATCAACATACAAGCCCATTTTGAAATATTGATAATCTGTTCCATTCTCCTGCGAACTGATGTAGGAGATGTTAAAGTTGAATTCACTTATGAGTTCAAGTACATTTGTTACACTTCCCGGAACATCCGAAAGACAGAATTCTATCAAGACAACGCTTGTTTTATTTGTACCCGTTTGCAGATAACCGATTTTTTCAAGTTCGATATCTGCTTTCTTTAACTGTTCCTCTGTGCCTTCTGCATCAATAAACAAGGTGTGTGAATCAACCGCTTTATTGTAACTTACACGGGTAATGTTTATTCCAAGCTGCGAAAAACATTTACTTGCTTTCAAAAACGCTCCGATATGATTAGGCATAGAGGTCACATAGGTCTTTTTCACATAAATCACCTCGTTTATATGCTTTGTATAGAATTACTTGCCGAGTTTCTCCATATCATTCTTACGGATTTCAACTCGTCTTACTTTACCGCTGATTGTTTTAGGAAGTTCATCCACAAATTCAACGATTCTCGGATATTTGTAAGGCGCAGTATGTGTTTTAACATATTCCTGAATTTCTTTTTTAAGTTCATCTGTTCCTTCGGTGCCTTTAACAAGTACGATGGTAGCCTTTACAATCTGACCGCGCACTTCATCAGGAACAGGTGTGATTGCACATTCCAGAACATAAGGTAGTTCCATGATAACGCTCTCGATTTCAAAAGGTCCGATACGATAGCCCGATGATTTGATAACATCATCAATTCTGCCCACATACCAAAGGTATCCGTCTTCATCCATTGTGGCTTGGTCGCCTGTGTGGTAATATCCGTCATGCCATACTTCGTTTGTTTTTTCTTCGTCCAAGTAATATCCGATAAAGAGACCGCAAGGCACTTCATCTTTTACACGGATACAGATTTCGCCTGTATCACCGGTCTTGCATTCGTTTCCGTCAGGATCAAGGACAACTACATCATACAAAGGACTTGGTCTTCCCATTGAGCCGATTTTCGGTGTTGAGCCAACAAAGTTTGCAATAGAAAGGGTTGTTTCGGTCTGACCGAAGCCTTCCATGATTGTGAGTCCTGTTGCTTTTTTGAACTGATTGAATACTTCGGGATTGAGTGCTTCGCCTGCAGTTGTTGCATACTCGATAGAAGAAAGGTCGTACTTTGACAAATCCTCTTTAATGAAGAAACGGTACATTGTAGGCGGTGCACAAAATGTTGTGATATGGTATTTTGCAAACATCGGTAAGATATCTTCCGAATGGAATCTGTCAAAGTCATATGTGAACTGTGCTGCTTCGCAGAGCCATTGTCCGTAGAGTTTGCCCCAAAGTGCTTTGCCCCAACCTGTGTCGGAGATTGTAAAGTGAAGTCCGTCAGGATTTACATTGTGCCAGTGTTTAGCGGTAGGATAATGACCGAGTGCGTATTTATATGAGTGTGTTGCGATTCTCGGATATCCGGTTGTTCCTGATGTAAAGAGCATAAGCATCGGATCGTTACCACATGGTGTGTTTTCTGTGCGGTCGAAGTGTGTGCTGAAGCGTTCCATCTCAACATTGAAATCGTGCCAGCCTTCTTTTTCGCCGCCAACCAATACTTTTACCATACCGGGATAGTTTGCTGCTGCTTTTTCTGCTTCAACAGATACATCGCCGTCTGCGGTACATACAACCGCTTTTACTCTTGCTGCCTTGTATCTGTAATCAAAGTCGTGCTCTACAAGCTGATTTGTTGCAGGGATTGCGATAGCACCGATTTTATGAAGTGCAAGCATGCAGAACCAGAACTGATAATGTCTTTTTAGTACGAGCATTACGGTATCGCCCTTTTTGATGCCGAGAGATTCAAAGTAGTTTGCAGTTTTTGCAGAATACTTTTTCATATCGCTGAAAGTAAAGCGTCTGTCGGTCTTATCATTTGCAACCCACATCATTGCAAGCTTATCGGGATTCTTTTCGGCGATAGCATCCACACAGTCAAATGCAAAGTTGAATTTATCTGCGTTCTTGAATTTGATACCATTGAAAACGCCATTTTCATCATAAGATGATTCGATAAATTTATCTGCAACTGTTTCAGACTTTTTCTTTTTAGCAGCCACTTTTGCGGCAATCATCGGTGCTTCGGGGTATTCTTCACTAACGGTTCCATCGTGCGGATTTAATACAACTGCATGAAATTCACAACCGCCCTCCGATACTGCAACCATGCCGTGAGGAATGAGGCTGTTATAGAAAATAGAGTCTCCTTCGTGGAGCACATCTACATGGTTTCCAACCTGAACTTTGAGCGAACCTTTGACGATAACATCAAATTCCTGACCGTTATGTGAATTAAGCTGCATCGGAGCATTCTGTTCTTCTTCAAGATACGGGAATTTAACAAGGAAGGGTTCAGCAAGTTTTTCTCTGAACTTAGGTGCAAGGTTATTATATTCTACACCGTGCTTCTTTACGATTTTAAGACCTTCGCCTTTTCTTGTGATAGCAAAGGAGGTAAGGGTTGTGCTTGTTCCTTCAAGCAAATCAACAACCTCAACCCCGCAAGCCTTTGCACACTTGTAGATGAATGTGAAGCTGAAATCTGTTTCACCTTTTTCTAAAACCTTATAATCTTCTACTGATACACCGCAAAGCTTTGCAAGCTCTTCCTGTGTGTATCCTTTTGCTTCGCGCAGGTCTTTGATTCTGCCTGCTACTTCTTTCAAACTGTAATCCATTGTTTTTGTCTCCTTTCAATTCTGACAAATTTTGATATTTGGTTACAAATCTGAATAAAACAAAAAAACTCGCCTCAAAGATAACTTTGAGACGAGTTATAATAACCCGCGGTACCACTCAAATTACGGAAATATAAAAATCCCCGTCACTTACCGAGCTCTAACAAGCCCTTTGCCTTTACGCAGCATTACGGAAGGAGTCTACTAAGCTAAGCTTTTCGGTCCTTCGACTCAGAGGTGATAAGTCATTGGAAAGTCTCACCATTGCCTCGCACCAACCGGCAACTCTCTCCAGGCTCTACAATCCGACCGTCCTCGTCATAGTCGTTTTTTGTGATATTCAAATTTTAATGTGTATTATACTACTCTGTTTTTGATTTGTCAATATTTTTTTTGAATTTTTTCTGATTTGGAACTTAATTTATTGATTTTGTTATCATTCTATGCTATAATCCTATAAAAAGTTACGTTATTTGAGGGATAAGAAAAATCTATTTTGAAGATTTTGTTTTGGGCTTTAAAATAAAAATTGAGCCTGCTACCATACATAAAAACGATATGCTTGATTTTGCAAAAAAGTATGATTCTATTCCGCTTCATACAAACGAAGACTATGCCAAGTCAACTATTTTCGGTCAGCTTATTGCACCGGGAGTTATGTCATTTATGTCCGTATGGGCGAAATATCTTGAGAATGATTTAGCAGGTGATGAACTTCTTGCAGGAAAGTCCACTAAGATTGAATGGTTTAAACCCGTCTTTGCAGAGAATTTTTAATAGCATCAATAAAGCATCAAAATTGGAAATCGGAAATGTTGGAAGCCTCAAACAAGGCTCAGCGGTGGGAACAATTTGGACGGCCTTTTTAATTTGACACGACCTCCAAAACCGTGTGTCGTGGGTTCAAATCCTACTGCCCCTGCCAAAAAAGCGTTGATTTTAAAAAAATCAACGCTTTTTCCATATAATCTGTTTGGATACTATACGAATTTTTATTCATTGTTTATTATAAAACATCCCAAACAAAAACCCCCGGAAACATCCGGGGGTTTTTATATTTATTTTTAGGAGTTTGTTGTTCTTATAATCATCTTTTTCCATTTGCCAGTCATATAGAATATAAAGGCAAACAAAAGCGCTGCAACGGATGCAACCGGTGCACCAAGACCTACGCCCAAAAGCCCCATATTCATTGTAATTCCAAACAAGTAGGATGCCGGGATACGGAAGAGCAAAGAGGACATAATGCCGTTTACAAGCGAAAAGGTAGTATGTCCTGAGCCAATAAAAAGACCGTTAAAACAGAAACACAATGGTGCAATGAGATAGTCGTATTTAAAAGCCTTAATATAGTGCACACCATTTGCAATCAGTTCCGGATCGTCATCAAATAAGCGCATACATTCTTCGGGGAAAAGTCCAACAATGGCAAAAATTATAATGCTGATAGCCATTGCAATTGCCATGCCTACAAACATAGTTTTAGATGCCCTTTTGTACTTTCCTGCGCCAATGTTTTGTGCGCTCATGGCAGAAACGGAAGTGCTCATGGCAACGCCGGGCAAAATGGCGAACCCATTTAATTTACCAACTGCGCCTACCGCAGCAGATGCCATTACGCCAATGGAATTTACAAGTGTTGTTAAAAATAAAAAGGATGCACTTGTTGCTACGTTCTGTACCGATGTGGGTATGCCGATTTTTAAAATCAGTTTCAGTTGTTTTTTTGTCGCACCTTTAAAAGAATTTAACGAGAAGTCAAAAATAAAGTTATTTTTGCGAAGATACACAACGCATAAAATCATACTGAGTGCCTGCGAAATTACGGTAGCGAGTGCCGCACCGGCAGCGCCCATATTAAGTCCTGCAACAAACCAAAGGTCTAAAAAGATGTTTGTAACGCAGGCAACCGCAACGAAAATCAAAGGATTTCTGCTATCGCCGAGACCACGCATAACAGCGCTTAGGGCGTTATAACCGAATATAAAAATGGTACCGAGCATACTGATAATAAAATAGATTTTTGCCTCCTGATACGATTCAATCGGTGTGCGGATAAGTTTTAGCAGGGGATCATCGAGTAGAAGCATAAGTATGGTGATTACAAAGGCGGCAACAGACAGCGAAACGAACAAGGTTGCAATGGTTTCCTGCATGGATTTTCGATCATCTGCGCCCATGTACTGTCCGATTAAAACCGTTGCGCCGACAGAAAGGCCGAATACCATATTGGTAATTAAAAATGAGACCTGACCGCCGATATTTACACCCGACATTGCCACCGCACCGGAAAATTGACCGACAATTAACATGTCTACGGTACTGTAAAGTGACTGTATTAAATTAGATATCAGAACAGGGAGCGAAAACAAAATGAGTTGTTTTACAACGCTTCCCTCAGATAAATTTTTCTCAAAACGTGCCATACATTTTAATCCTCTCTAAAAGAAAATTTCTACCTCACATATTGTAACACGAATTGTGGTATTACGCAAGGCTGAATTGGGAATTTGCTTGTTTTTGTAGAATGTGATTAGAAAAATTTTTTAAGGCGTAATTCATTTGTTTAGTTTTTTTTAAATCAACTTGACTTAAAAAATGAGGTATAGTATAATGATAAAAATATATTTTTTGGGGAGTGTTTTGATATGGCAATTGTGTTTGAAAACGGGGTTTCTCTTATCGATTGCATTTTAAGACTGGTAGTTGCTTCTGTCTGCGGTGCGCTCATTGGTTTTGAAAGAACACGGCGCCAGAAAGAAGCAGGCATCAGAACACATATTATCGTTGCAATCGGTGCAACACTTATGATGATTGTTTCAAAGTATGGATTTTTTGACATTGTATCGTTTTCGCATAATGGCAGCAACGCATTCAGCGGCGACAGGGTAGCGGCAAACATCATTACCGGTGTGAGTTTTCTGGGCGCCGGTATGATTTTCTTTCGCGGAAGTTCCATTAAGGGACTTACTACCGCTGCAGGCGTCTGGTCAACTGCGGGCGTAGGTCTTGCAGTCGGCGCCGGAATGTATATTTTAGCGATTGTTTCTACGCTTTTGATTCTTATTATTCAGGTTATTTTCCACAAATGGAAATTAAGTGCGGATGCACAGATTTTTGGCGTGGTAGAAGCCGTTGTGGCATACGATGAGGCAAGAATTGACCTTATCGAGGAAACACTTAAAAATCATGGGATTGAAGTTTTGGCAAGCCGTTTTGAAAGGCTTTCGGGAGATGCTGTGAAAATGATTTATACAGTGCAGGCGGATAACGAAATTTCAGCGCAGGAATCGCTAAAAATTGCACGCACCATCCCCGAAATTCAGATGCTTGAAATTCATGCGAACACATAAAATATAAAGGATGAAACAGATGAAACGATATGAAGGAATCGTGCTTTTAAGTGATGTTGACGGCACATTAATTGACGAAAATAATCGTATATCGCAAGAGAATATTGAGGCAATAGAATATTTTCGTGCACATGGCGGAAAGTTTACCCTGGCAACCGGAAGAGTGCCGCCTGCTTTAATGCCGATTCTTGCGGGAATTACATTGGATTTTCCTTGCATTTGTCATAATGGATGCAGCATCTATGATATTGAAAAGCAAGCTTATGTTCACACCATTCCGCTTTCTAAAATGGCAAAAAAAGCAGCAGAAGAAATCATGAGAAATTTTCCTGAAAGCGGCGTTGAAATTATGACAACGGAGGGGATTTATGTTGTAAAACAGACTGCTGCTACTGACCATCATATAACATTTGAAGAAATTGAGGGATTCTATGGCGAAACTTTTGATACCGTTAATGTGCCGTGGCTTAAAATTTTGTTTGCCCAAGGTGATGAAGAAACAACGAAAATCAGCGAGAGAATGAAAGATTCCAAATGGAACGATTCATTTAGTCTGATACGGACACATCGGTATTATTACGAGATTTTTCATAAAGAGGCAAGCAAGGGAGCAGCGCTTTTAAATTTATGTAGCCTTTACGGAGTTGACATAAAAAACGTTGCAGCAATTGGAGATAACGAAAATGATATTTCAATGCTAAAACTTTCAGCGGTAAGTGCTGCCACAGGGAATGCATCTGATTTTGTGAAACAATATGCCGATATGGTTACACGGCGGAATGATGAAAGTGCAGTTGCAGATTTTATATCAAAACTATAAAAAAGGCTGTAAAAACATTTTGTTTTTACAGCCTTTTATTTGTGATAACTTTCATTTTTGTTGATTTTAAAGGCGCGGTAAATTTGCTCTAATAAAATTACGCGCATAAGTTGATGCGGAAAGGTCATTTTGGAAAATGAAAGTTTTAATTTGCTTTTTGCTTTTAGTTCTTCTAAAAGTCCCAAACTTCCGCCAATTAAAAAAGTAAAACTGCTGTTTCCCGAAAGGCAGGTGTTGCTTATATACTCTGCAAAGGATTCGCTCGGCATCTGCTTTCCCTCAACGCAAAGCGCAATTAAATGGTCTGTGTTTTTCATCGCCGATAAAATTTTTGCGCCTTCTTTTTTTAAAACAAGTTGTTTTTCGCTTTCAGAAGGGTTATCACTCATGGGCTCATCGGGGATTTCCACAATCGAGAGTTTGCAAAACCGAGACAGGCGTTTTTCGTACTCAGCACATGCTTTTTTTAAAAAATCTTCTTTTATTTTTCCTACCGCGATGATTGTGATGTTCATATACATTCCTCAATCCAGTGTTTTGGTATTACGTTTAATGATACGTCGCTTCCTACCGAGATGCCGTTATCTTCAAGAACTTTAAGAACACATTGGTAGGCAAGGGACGGTAGATTGTTTTTTTCGGACAAATGGCCGAGCCAGAAAGCGTGCGTTCCTGATTTTGCAAGCATCACGCAAAGGGATGCACACATTTCGTTTGAAAGGTGCCCAAAATCTCCTAAAATTCTTCTTTTTAAAGGGTAGGGGTACGGCCCGTTTTTTAGCATCGTGATATCGTGATTTGCCTCTACAATTACCGTATCGCAACCGGTTAAGTTGTTTACAATTTCATCTGTGACACAGCCCGTATCTGTGGCGATACCGAATTTTGTTTCGCCGTCTGTTACAGTGTAACTCACTGCCCCCTCAACGTCATGTGAAATGGAAAAAGTGTGTATGGTAAGCGTATCGATTTCAATATCGTCTCCCGGGGTTATCACACGAATATTTTCTTTTTCTACAAACCCCAACTGTTTTTGCCCCTTTAAAAAGGTTTCTTCTGTTGCAAAAAGGGGAATATTATATTTTCTCGAAAGGGCACCGCAAGACAAAATATGATCTGCGTGTGCGTGTGTAATAAAGATGCCGGAAAGCATGTTTTCCCCTGCTAAAAGACGCGAAAGACAAGTTTCTATATAACTTAAAGATGCACCGCAATCTATGAGAATGCTTGTTGTGTCATCGGTAATAAATGTCGCATTTCCCGATGAACTGCTTAAAAGCGATTGAAATTTAACCATTTTTTTAATCCTTAAAATTTTATTCGTCTTCATTATACTATTTTTTTAAAAGATTTGCAAGAATAAAGGCGTACTTTTGCGCTTTTTTTGCATAAAAAATCCATTTCAATCTTGACAGAAAATTAATTTTGTACTAAAATATAAGTAAGGGATATTGTATCCTTTTAGGTTTTTCAAAGAAGCCGAATGGGGAGGGCTTTAAAATGGAATATAATATAGGGGATAAAATTGTTTATCCTATGCATGGCGCCGGTGTCATTGAGGCGATCGAAGAAAAAGAAATCATGGGCGCAAGGCAGAAATACTATATTATGCGTATGCCAATCGGCGATATGAAGGTTATGATACCGATCAATAACGCAAAAGAAATCGGTATCCGTGACGTTATCGATAAGGACGAGGCAGATAAAGTGATTGCAAGCTTTAAAGCCTGCTCTACCGAGATGGATTCAAACTGGAACAAGCGCTATCGCGAAAATGTTGCAAGAATCAAAAGCGGCGATATTTATGAGGTCGTACGGGTTGTTAAAAACCTGATGTACCGCGAAAAAAGCCGTGGTCTTTCTACCGGTGAACGTAAAATGCTAAACGGTGCGAAGCAGATTTTGGTCAGCGAACTTGTGGTGGCAAAATCCATCAAACAGAGCGAAATTGAAAATATTATGAATGAAATCGTAAATGCAGAACTTAGATAAGTTAAATTGATTTTGGGAGGGTCTGTATGGCGAACAAATTACAGGTTAAAATTTGCGGACAGGAATATACTTTGGTTTCTGAAAACAGCCGCGAGTATATGCTTGAAATTGCAGATTATGTAGACAGAAAACTTGTGACAATAAAAAATCAGAACAGTCGTTTAAGTACATCAATGGCATCCATTTTGGTTGCAATCAATATTGCAGACGATTTAAAACGCGCAAAAGAAGAGGCAACAGACAAAATCAACAGTCAGGCAGCTGAAATTGCATTCCTTAAAAAGCGCCTGGATGAAGCCGAAAAACGTGCCCCTGAACAAAAGGGAACACAGTGGCAACAACAGTCCGGCTACAAAAGATAAAATTGAATATCGGGTAAGCATCTGAAACGCATAACTCCCTTATATTGATTTTGGTGTACGTTTCAGATGCTTTTTAATTTAAAAAGGGGTGTAGCAAAATGCGCACACCACACAAGGCAAAAAAACACAAAACAAAGCCTTTCTAATATGCTTTAAAAGTTAAAATAATGCAAAATGTAAGGAAGGAATTCGTCATTTGACGAATTCCTTCTATTTATGCCTTGTGTTTTGGACAAACTTCACCTCTCAGCGTACCATCGTACGCCTTCGGGTAACCCCTACGGGTTCAGTTTGTCCAATCTGCGCTATTTTCCGTCCACCCAAAAAAAGGGATGTAGCAAAATGATTTCATTTTGCTACATCCCTTTTTATAATATGTTTAATTATTCAGCGTCTGCTTCTTCAGAAGCTGCTTCCAGTGCGGGAGCTTCTTCTGCTGCTTCTTCAACGGGAGCCGGAGCTTCCGGTGCGAGCAATGCACGGATAGAAAGGGCAATCTTCTTTTTATCCCAATCGATTTCCGTAACCTTAACTTCGACTTCCTGACCGAGTGTAAGCTCGTCCTGCGGTTTTTCGATTCTGCGATTTGCAATCTGAGAGATGTGAATCAAACCGTCAACGCCGGGGATGATTTCCGCAAATGCACCGTAAGGCATAATTCTTACGATTTTAACGGTAATTGTTCCGTCCAATTCTACTTTGGATTTTACGATTTCCCACGGGTTGTCCTCAGCCTTTTTAAAGCCTAAGGAGATTTTCTTTGTTTCTGCATCGATGTCTTTAATATAAACTTCGATAGAATCGCCAACAGAAATTACTTCTGACGGGTGCTTAATACGTTTCCAGCTGAGTTCGGAAATATGTACCAAACCGTCAACACCGCCGATATCAACAAACGCACCAAAGTTGGTTAACGATTTTACGACACCTGTGTAAACTTTGCCAACTTCAGCATCGTTCCAGAACTTTTCTTCAAGTTCTTTTCTCTGTGCTTCTAAAATAACTCTCACAGAACCAACTAAGCGTTTCCTCCTGTCATTTATATCAATGATTTTGAAAGCAACCACGTTACCCACAAGACCGGAAAGGTCAGCAGTACGTCTTTCGCTTGCCTGGGATTCGGGTACGAACACTTTGTAGCCTTTGTAAACTACAATCATACCCTTGTTTACGATTTCAGTAACTTTACCTTCTAAAACCGTACCCTCTTCAAATGCTTTCTTCACGTTTTCCCATGTTTTTGCTGAGTCAAGCTTTCTTTTGGAAAGCATGATATTGCCATCCGCATCGTTTACACGAACAACAAACACCTCAATTTCGTCGCCGGGTTTTACGACGTCAGCGGTTGTTACATTCGGATCGTCGGAAATCTCGGCAGCAGGAATAAATCCGTCTTGCTTTGCGCCCAGGTCAACGATGACTTCGTTGGGACGAACCTCAATAACCGTTCCTTTCACGACGTCACCTGTGTTTAAGGTCTTTAAAGACTCTTCAACCAGTGCTTCAAAGCTTTCAAAGTTTTCCATTTTACCTATTGCCTCCTTTATTATGACCGCTGGGGTAGATGCCCCTGCGGTAATTCCAACTTTTTTTGAGTTGAAATTACAACTTGAATCAAGTTCTCCGATATGCTCCAAAAGGTACGTTTGACTGCACGCATTTTTGCATATAGAATAAAGCTTTTGGGTATTTGAACTGTTACGCCCGCCCAGGACAATCATGACATCGGATTGGCCTGCCAGTTCATCAGCTTCTTTTTGTCTTTCTTCAGTTGCATTACATATTGTATCAAAAACTACTATATCTTTGCAAGTTTTTTTTAAAAAAAATACGATTTTTTTGAAAATATTTTGTACAAACGTAGTTTGTGATACCACACAAACCGGTTTTTCGTCAAATTTCGCGTTTTCCGCCTCTTCCTCCGAGGCTAAAATGACAGCGGAATTTTCACACCAGCCGTTGATGCCTTTTACTTCGGGGTGGTCTTTGTCGCCGACAATCACAATGGTATATCCATCAAGATAGTGTTTGTTCACCAGATTATGAATCTTTTTCACGAACGGGCAGGTTACATCAATTGCCTCAATGCCACGCGCCTGCATCTCGTCGTAAACAGATTTTCCGACGCCGTGCGTGCGGATGATAAGCGCCTCGTTTTCTTTTACACAGTCTACGGAATCCACCGGTGAAATGCCTTGTTTTTTTAAGGATTCTACAACGTGTGCGTTATGAATAATCGGACCTAAGGTATGATACGTTTTCGTTTTGTCTTTTGCGCAGGCATCTACAATATCGAGTGCTCTTGCAACGCCGAAACAGAAGCCGGCAGTTTTGGCAACCTTAATCTCCATATGCGTCACGCTCCAAGGGATTCAATATTGTTCATGATCTCGTCTGCGAATGCTTTGAGTTCTTCTCCGGACGGTTTTTTACCGTCGGTGTAAGAAATGGAAAGTGGTTGTCCGATATGTATGGTTACTTGTTTAAACAGCCGAAATCCACCCGATATAGCAACCGGTAAAACAGGAGCACCGGAACGCGCTGCGATTAAGGCAACGCCCGACTTTGCTTCTGCCGTTTCGGTTCCTTTTACTCTCGTTCCCGAAGGGAAAATGCCGAAAATTTCGCCATCTTTTAATGTCTTTAATGCGTTTTTAATTGCACCGATATCGTTTCCTTCGCGGTCAACCGGAAATGCGCCCGACATTCTTAAAATCGGCGCGAGGAGTTTGTGCCGGAATAACTCTTTTTTTGCCATAAAGCGCATTTTACGTGAAATGGCACTTACAAGCACAACCGGGTCCCACATACTTGTGTGGTTTGCAGCCAAAATGACTGCGCCTTCTTTCGGTAAATTTTCTGCGCCTTTTACCTTTACAAAGAAAACTATTTTGCAGAAAAAGGCAACGATACTTCTTATGATAGCGTATATCATACCATCAAACATCCTTTAACGTATTTATTTTAACGCGCCGTTACTCTTTGTAACGACTTCTGATAATTTCCAAAACTTTTGAAAGCGAACCTTCAAATGAGAGATTGCTTGTGTCGAGCAAAACACTGTCTTCTGCCGGTTTTAACGGAGAAATCGCACGCGTTTCGTCGTTTTTATCGCGCTTCTTAATGTCATTTAACACATCTTCATAGGTACAGGTTACACCTTTTTCTAAAAGTTCCTCAAATCTTCTTTTTGCACGCACTTCACAAGACGCCGTAAGAAATATTTTTACATCCGCATCGGGAAGAACCTTTGTCCCGATATCGCGCCCGTCCATAATAACATTTTTGGATTCTGCGAGTGCGCGTTGGAGTGACACCATCTTTTCGCGTACACTTCCGATTGCCGAAACGTCTGATGCACCCATAGAAACTTCGGGTGTGCGGATTTTTTGCGACACATCTTCGCCGTTTAAGTAAATGTGCTGCCCGTCCTCTTTATAATCAATGTCGATTTGGATTTTATCTAAAAGGGAAGTGACCTTTTCTTCATCTTTTAAAGAGGATACGCCGTTTTCAAGGCAATAAAGTGCAACGGCGCGATACATTGCGCCGGTATCGATATATACAAAGCCCATATGCTTTGCCGCCGTTTTTGAAATTGTGCTTTTTCCGGCACCGCCGGGTCCGTCAATTGCAACTTTAAACATAGAGCTTTCCTTTCGTTTTTTCGTTATGTAAAAGAAAGCGAAGCTAAAAATGCAGCTTCGCTTTTTATAAATTCCTGTTTGTATCCTTCGTAGTTACCTTTTACGCCGATTGCTTTTGCCCATTTTTAAGTTGACGCTCATTACGCCGCCAATGGCACCGCCAATTGCAGAAATGAAGAGCATCACAAAAAAGTGTGTTCCGATGCAAAAAGCATCCCCTACAAGAGAGGCAATCAGCCAAAGAATCAAATCATACAGAATCCCTGCTGCAAGACCGGTTAAAAATCCCCGGCTTCCTGTTTTTTTTACTGTAAAATATCCGGAAATCAAAGCACCCAAGACTTGTGCTACAATTGCGATAATCGGGATTAATGTTTCCGGTAATGCGGTGTAAGCCAAAAGACACGCAAACGCAAAAAACAAAATAAGCGTTACAAATGTTGCGATTAAAAGCCCCCGCAAAAAGCCTGCCGCAGCCGGACCGATGCCGCCTGCAACAATCGTTGGTTTCGTATTTTCGCCGTACATAAACAAACCTCCTGCCGATATATCTCATTAAAGCATATTCGACAGGCGGGTTGTTTATGAAAAAATTATTCTTCTGTTGTTGCTTCGGTTTCAGCAGTTTCTACTGCTTCTGTCACTTCTTCCGGTTCTTCAATTTCCTGAACTTTTGCTTTTTTAGAAGTTTTTGTTCCGGGAACTACCGTAGCAATTGCATTTTTCTGAATGGTCATAGGATGCTTGTGTGTTCTGTCACCGATTTCGATGCAAACCTTATCATCCTTAATTCTTAAAACCTTGCCGACAATACCGCCGATGGTGGTGATGCTGTCGCCTGCTTTTACAGCGTCAAGCATTGCCTTTGTTTCTTTTTCTTTTTTCTTTTGCGGTCTGATTAACATAAAGTAAAAAAGACCAATCATAACGACGAGCCAGATTACTGTACCCATCATTCCTCCTGTTGCATTTGCGTCCATTTCGTATTCTCCTTTCAAGTGTTGCCAAAAGTTATGTACACTTTCTATATAATTATATACATAACGCGAATATTTATCAAGTGATTTTTCGAAAATTTTCACAAATTGTTTAAAATGATGTTGACATATATATAAAATAATGTTACTATTATTATGTTGATAGAGGCGCATTTTTTATCAGTAACCCGAGGGAGATTTGCGATTGATCGAAGAAATCGCGGCGAAAGGAAAAGATGCCGAAAAAACGTTCTTAACGCAAAGTTCGTTTTTGGGTGTATGGTAAATAATCATGCAACTGTCGCTTTTTTAAGCGGAGTGCTATCTGCATTAAATATTAAATAAAACCTACGTATATTTAATGTCGATAATACCAGACTTCTGTCATTTATGAAGTTTGGTTTTTTTAATGAAAGATGAAATTTGGAGGGTATTACATGAAAGAGTACAACATTGCCATTGTCGGCGCAACCGGTATGGTAGGAAGAACGTTTTTAAAAGTTTTGGAAGAGATGAAACTGCCCGCAAAAAGTTACACACTTTTGGCTTCTAGCAGAAGTGCAGGTTCTAAACTTACTTTTTTGGGCAAAGAATATGAAGTACAGGAATTAACTGAAAACTCCTTTGACGGAATGGATATTGCACTTTTCTCAGCAGGTGGTTCTACAAGTGAAAAGTTTGCACCTATTGCCGCATCAAAAGGTTGTCTTGTAATCGACAATTCGAGCGCATGGCGTATGGATCCCGAAGTTCCCCTCGTTGTACCGGAGGTTAACCCCGATGACATCAAGTGGAATAAGGGCATTATCGCAAACCCCAACTGTTCTACCATTCAGGCGATGGTTGCGCTTCGTCCGCTCCAGTTAAAATATGGTATTAAACGTATTGTATACTCAACATATCAGGCTGTTTCAGGTGCAGGTATGGGCGGTTACAGCGATTTGGAAAACGGCATCAAAGGCGAAGCACCGAAAAAATTCAACCATCCCATTTTCTCAAACTGCTTACCGCAGATTGACGTGTTCCTGCCTAACGGCTACACAAAAGAAGAAATGAAAATGGTTAACGAAACAAGAAAAATTTTAGGCGACGACGATATGAAAATTACGGCTACAACCGTTCGTGTGCCTGTATTTGACTGTCACTCCGAATCCATTAACGTTGAACTTTTAAAACCTTTCGATTTAGACGAATTAAAAGCATGTTTGGCCGAAGCTCCCGGTCTTATTGTTGAAGATGATATCGAAAACTGCGTTTACCCCATGCCCTGCACAGTAAAAGGCAAAAACGAAACCTATGTGGGCAGAATCAGACGCGACGAAAGCGTTGAAAACGGTGTAAATCTCTGGGTTGTTGCCGATAACATCAGAAAAGGCGCTGCAACAAATGCAGTGCAGATTGCACAGAAATTTATCGAAATGGAAGCAAACGGCGAACTGTAAGGTAAGCCAAGAAAGGATGATTTCTTATGAGTAAGAAGACACTGTTTACCGGTGCCGGAACTGCGCTCATTACGCCTTTTACAGAAAGTGGCGTAAATTTTGACGCACTGGGTGAAATCATAGAATTTCAGATAAAAGAAAGCGTTGATGCACTGATTATCTGCGGCACTACCGGCGAAGCTGCCACAATGCCCGATAAAGAGCATTTAAGCGTAATTGAATATGCAGTAAAAAAGGTAGCGGGCCGCATTCCTGTGATTGCAGGAACGGGAAGTAACGATACCGCACACTGCGTAGAACTTTCAAAAGAAGCACAGAATTTAGGTGTCGATGGACTTTTAATTTCAACGCCTTACTATAACAAATGTTCGCAAAAAGGTCTTATGATGCACTTTGATAAAGTGTTTGAAAAGGTGAATCTTCCGGTGATTCTTTATAACATTCCGGGAAGATGCGGTATGCAGTTTGCGATAGACACCATTAAAACGCTCGCAGAAGATGACCGCGTTGTAGGTGTAAAAGAGGCAAGTGGTTCAATTGAGTATGTAACAAATCTTGTGCATGCATGTCCTGACCTTGCCATTTATTCCGGAAACGATGATATGGTTGTTCCCTTACTCTCTCTGGGAGGCAAAGGTGTAATTTCGGTACTTTCTAATGTTGCACCGAAAGAAACGCACGATATGTGCCAGAAATATTTTGACGGAGACACCAAGGGAAGCCTTGCACTTCAAATGAAGTATTTGGATTTGATTCACGCGTTGTTCTCAGAGGTAAATCCCATTCCGGTAAAAACGGCGATGAATCTTATGGGATTTGACGCAGGAGTTTTACGTCTTCCTCTTTGTGAAATGGAAGAAGGAAATCTTGCGCGTCTTAAAAATGCCATGGCAGAATGTGGCCTGATTTAAACGAGGTATCTTTATGACAAACATTATGCTTTCCGGCTGCTTGGGCCGTATGGGAAAAGCCATTACCGAAATCGTAAAGGATATGGAAGATGTTTCGATTGTCTGCGGATTTGACGTAACTGAAACAAATGTTGGCTATCCCGTTTATAACACATACGAAAGTGTTTTAGAAAGTGCCGATGTGATTATTGATTTTTCGCATCCTTCGAACTTTCAGAACATTTTAAACTTTGCAAAAACGCGTAAAATTCCCATTGTAGTGTCAACAACGGGTCTTTCCGATGAGCAGAGGCAGGAACTTCTCAATGCGAAAGATGAAATACCGGTATTTTTCTCTGCAAATATGTCGCTCGGCATCAATCTTTTGATTTCGCTTTCCAAGCAGGCGGCAAAGATTTTGGATAAAACCTTTGATATTGAAATTATCGAAAAGCATCACAACCAAAAACTTGACGCACCAAGCGGAACGGCACTTGCGATTGCAGATGCAATCAAAGAGACGCTTTCGCACGAAACGGAGTATGTGTACGACAGACATAGCGTGAGAAAAAAACGCGATAAAAACGAAATCGGACTGCATGCCGTAAGAGGCGGCACCATCGTAGGAGAACACGATGTGTTATTTGCGGGCCCTAACGAAACGATTACGATTTCGCACAGTGCACAATCGCGTGAAGTGTTTGCGCAAGGCGCAATACGCGCGGCAGAATTTTTAAAAGGTAAGCCCGCAGGGTTTTACTCTATGGACGACTTATTCCGAGAAATTCTATAAAAAAATAAAAGGCTGTAAACAAAAGTTTACAGCCTTTTTCATTTTAAACTACTTATTTTTTCAACAAATCGCGGATTTCGGTAAGCAGTTCTTCTGTTGAGGGGCCTTTTGCTTCTTCGACTGCTTCTTCAACTGCTTCTTGTTTCTTTTCAAACTTTTCTTTTGCGGTGTTAATCAGTTTGATAAACATAAAGATGGAAAGTGCGATGATTAAAAAGTCAATGATGTTCTGAATAAACATACCGTAGTTAATTGCAGATGCTACGGTTCCGTCTTCTGCGTAGGAAAGTACGTATTGAAGACTTTTTACATCGATTCCTGATGTGAGTTTTCCGATGATGGGAGTAATGATATCGGTAACCAAGGACGTTACGATTTTACCAAACGCACCACCGATGATAACGCCGACAGCCATGTCAAGCACGTTGCCTTTAAATGCGAATTCTTTAAATTCTTTCCACATTTTAAAAATCCCCTTTTCTTTTGTTTTTTAAAGTTAATTTTATTATACCTATTTTAAAGAAAAATGTCAAATCCTGCCGTGCAAAAGCGGAGAAATCTTTTTATAAATCAAAAGTGTGATGACAGAAATTACAACGCCTCTTACAAGGTTAAAGGGTAAGATGGTGTATAAAACCAAACTCATTTTTACAGAAAGGGGAGCCGTCGGCATATAAAGGGGAAGCATAATATAAAGGTTTGCAAAAATGCCGGCTATTGCCATGGCAAGCGTTGCAAAAATAAGTGAAACAATTGCACCTTTAAAACTTTTATTATATGTATAAATAAGTCCTGCGACCAGACAAAATGTTCCGTTAATCACAAAGTTTGCAAACTCACCTACGTAGCCTGTGGAAGACATTGTAAGGTGAATCATATTTTTGATAAGTTCGCAGAGCACGCCGGCTACGGGGCCGTATGCAAAGGCAAGAATTAAAGCAGGCAGGTCGGAAAACTCAATTTCTAAAAATCCGCCTACTTTAAGCCCCATCATGGAACCTAACATTTGTAGCAGAAATGCCATTGCAGAAAATACCCCTACAAAGACAAACCGTCTTGTTTTGCTAAGTGAATTATTCATAAAATCAGTCCTTTTTCTAAAAAATAAGCGCCCTTATAGCAGGGCGCAAAGATGCAATGTTATTTCTTCCATCCGGACTTTGCGCAAAATACGCTTACCGTCGGCTTTGGAATTTCACCAAATCAACAAGAAAATTCTTGCTCGCAGGCTTAGGCGGTTGCCTTTTACTGCCGGTCGGGAGTTTCACCCTGCCCTGAAAAGTATGGTATTTAGTTTTGCTCACCTTTTAAAAGTTCGCTTTGATGTGTTGTGATGAGTGCGTTTATCACTTCATCCAAATCGCCGTTTAATACGGCATCTAATCTGTGAAGTGTTAAGCCGATTCTGTGGTCAGTCACTCTTCCTTGGGGGAAGTTGTATGTTCTGATGCGTTCACTTCGGTCGCCTGTTCCAACCTGACTTTTTCTTTCCTGTGCAATCTGCTCGTGTTGCTGGCTTTGCACCAAATCGTAAAGGCGTGAGCGCAGAATTTTCATTGCCTTATCTTTGTTTTTGTGCTGTGATTTTTCGTCCTGACAGGAAACAACAAGCCCTGTGGGAAGATGCGTAATACGTACGGCGGAGTCTGTTGTGTTAACGCACTGACCGCCGGGGCCGCCTGCGCGGAACACGTCGATTCTTAAATCGTTTGCGTTAATATCCACTTCAACTTCTTCCACCTCGGGAAGTACGGCAACCGTAACAGTTGATGTGTGAATTCTTCCGCCTGATTCGGTGGACGGAATTCTTTGTACGCGGTGCACACCGCTTTCAAACTTTAATTTTGAATATGCGCCCTGACCTTCGATGCTGAAAGAAATTTCTTTGAAACCGCCTATGTCGGTGGGACTTGAACTTAAAATATCGGTTTTCCAGCGGTTTGCTTCTGCGTACATCGTGTACATACGGAAAAGGTCGCCTGCAAAAAGTGCTGCCTCGTCACCGCCTGCGCCGCCACGAATTTCAACGATAACGCTCTTATCATCGTTGGGGTCTTTGGGGAGCAGAAGAATTTTAAGTTCGTTGTCAATTTTTTCGATCATCTGCTTGCTTTCTTTGATTTCTTCTTCGGCAAGTTCTTTTAATTCTTTGTCGGTGTCGGCATCTTTTAACAGTTCTTCGTTTTCTTTGATGGTTTTGTTTAACTGTTTATATTCTCTGTATTTTTCTACAATGGGGCTGATGTCGGATTGCTCTTTGCAAAGTTTTGCAAATTCTGCCTGGTCTGCTATCACCGCAGGATCAGAAATTTTTTGACTCAGCTCGTCATAGCGGTCTTCTATAAACGATAATTTTTCAAACATAGTTGCACCTCAATTAAAATCAACATGGGTATATTATATATCATCCCATAGAAAAATGCAACTTTATTTGAAGTTTTTTTACTTTCGCGGACAACCTGTTTCGGTGCAGGTTTTGCAATGGTGCGCAAAGTCTTCTCTTAGACAGCACAGCATATAATTGCACTCGTCACAGCAACATTCTAAAGGATTTCCGTTTTCATCATAGTGCGAACCGTTTCCCAGACAATCCCGTCCGAAATTGCCCGGTGTCAGAATAATTCCTGTTACATCTATCAGCATATATGTATCACCTCCGTAAATAAAACTCCAAAATGGACTCATACTAGTCCCATAATAACACAACTAAATCATATAATCAAGAAAAAAGTGCTTATTTAGGTCCTATTTGGAGCGTGATTGTTATGAAAGAGCAAAAAATAAAACAAGATACGATACTGATTGGCAGTAATATCAAAAGAATCAGAAAAGAAAAGCATATCAAACAGATTGATATGGTTAGAAAACTGCAACTTGAAGGAATTGACATTACACGAGAGTCTTTGGTTAAGATTGAACGTGGTATTCAGCACATTTATGCAAGTCAGTTAAAGGCGATTAAAAGTGTCTTGGATACAACGTATGATGAACTTTTAAAATAAGAAAATTTGTCAAAACTATTGACAGAAAGTATTTTAAATGTTATAATCTAAAAAAATGAATAAAATAAAGACAAGGAAGAGAAGGAGTAAATTTCCATTCCTGTGTATAGAGAGAAGCGGATGGTGGAAGCGCTTTGACAGGGGGATTTTGAAGTAGTCTCGGAGTTGCGAACTGAACAAAGCATTGTGCTTTTATTAGGCTTCGACGGAGAATTTCCGCCGTATAAAGGGAAAACGGCATTGCGCTATTGCGCTTGTGTTGGCTAAGGTATAGTTGTAACACTTCTATACGAAATTAGGTGGTATCACGAGTCATTCGTCCTAATATGAGGGTGAATGATTTTTTTTGTGCATACTTTACGGAGGAGATTTAAATGGAACTTTTAAACAATTATATGCCACAGACGGAATTTGCAAGTTATGAGGAATTCTCCGAAAACTTTAAAATTAACGTTCCAGAGGACTTTGATTTTGCAAGGGATATTGTAGACAAATGGGCAGAGTTAGAGCCTGAAAAGGTTGCGCTCGTTTACTGTGATGATAATGGCGCAGAGCGCACGTTTACGTTTACCGAAATATCTGAAAAGTCCAAGCGTATGGCATCTTATTTTAAGTCATTGGGAATTATGCCGGGTGACCGCGTTATTACACTTATGCGTCGCAGATGGGAATACTGGGTTTTGGCAGTTGCACTTCACAGAATGGGTGCGGTTTTGGTACCTGCTTCTATTCAGCTCACCACAAAAGATATTTCCTATCGTATCGACAGTGCAGAAGCAAAGATGCTCATTGCCATTGATGATGATTTTGTACGTTCACAAATTGCGCCCGTTAAAGACATGTGCGAAACACTCGAGCATATTTTAATTGTAAGCGACAATGCGGTTACAGATTATCACGATTTTAACCGTGAATATCCCGAATTTGACCTTTATCACGAGCCGGTACAGAGAACCAACGATGACGAAATGGTAATTTATTTTACCTCCGGCACATCAGGGTATCCCAAAATGGCGATTCATAACCGCACGTATCCCTTAGGGCACATTACCACCGCAAAATATATGCAGAGAGTTTTAAATAACGGACTGCACTTAACGCAGGCAGACAGCGGTTGGGCAAAATTCGGTTGGGGTAACATTTATGGTCAGTGGATTTGCGGTACCGCAATTTTAGGATATGACCCTATCCGTTTTGACGCAGGCGCATTTTTAGAAGCCATTGAAAAGCATAAACCCACCACCATTTGTGTGCCACCTACGATGTATCGCTTAATGCTCCATCATGGAATTGAGGCAAAACAGTTTGCGTCTGTTACATGGTTTGCAACGGCAGGAGAGCCTCTTTCTGACGAGGTAAACCGCGAATGGAAACAGATTACAGGCAAAGATATTCACGTTGGATTCGGACAGAGCGAGGGCTCACCGATTTGTGCGACGTTTGAATGGTTAGAGATTCGCTCCGGTTCTATGGGAAGACCGTCTCCGCTTTATGACGTTCGTATTTTGGCTGCCGACGGCGGATACTGTGACGCCGGCGAAGAGGGCGAAATCGTTATCATTCCGACAGAAAAGCAGGTAGGTCTTTTAACCCGATACTCTTTAAACAGAGAGCAGATTCAGCCATTACAGGGCGGTGTTTATCACACCGGCGATATTGCCTATAAAGATACTGACGGATATTTTTATTACGTTTGCAGAAACGATGATATGATTAAATCTTCCGGTTACCGCATCGGACCTTACGAAATTGAGAGCGTGTTAAATACGCATCCTGCGGTAAAGGAAAGCGCAATCGTTGGCGTTCCCGACGAAATCCGCGGACAACTTATTTGCGGTATCGTTGTTTTACGAGATGGCTTTGCGCCGTCCGACCAACTCACAAAAGAGTTACAGACGCACGTTAAGAAAAACACTGCGCCGTATAAATATCCCAGAGTGGTAAAATACATTAGCGAACTTCCGAAAACCACGTCGGGAAAAATCATGAGAAAAGATTTAAACAAGTTGGCACAAGAGTTATAAGAAAAAGACTGTGGCAGATGCCACAGTCTTTTTTTATATTGTGTTTAATTGTTCATTTAACGCGTCCATTTTTTCTTGTGATGGCTCGTCGTACACCGCAAAAGGAAAGGGACGGTTCATCATTTCGTACTTTTGCGCGCACAGTTTCCGAAACGGCAAAAGTTCGGTTTTTTTGATGCACGTTTTGTTTTCTGTAAGGCGTTTTAAAGCAGAAATGTTTTCCGCCGTATCATTTAGCCCGCCTACAATGACGTTTCGAATCCAACATGGGATGCTTCGCTTTTCGAGTGCATCTAAAAAGTGGAGCGGTGCATCTATACTGCATCCGATATGGGATTTATAAGACGCATCGTCTGACATTTTAAGGTCTAAAAGCACCAAGTCGCAAACTTCTAAAAGTTTTTCTACGGATGCGTTCCAAATGCTGCCCGATGTGTCAAGCACAGTGTGAATACCGTTTTGTTTGCAAAGCGAAAAGAGTTCCGTCACAAAATCTGCTTGTAACAAAGGCTCTCCACCGGAGACGGTAATACCGCCGTTTTTGCCAAAATATTCCCGATAGTTTAACACTTTTTTAAACACATCTTCTGCTGTATATTCGGTAAAATTTCCGTGGCAAACGTCTACATTATGGCAGTATCCGCAGTGCAGATTGCAACCGTGTAAAAACACGATAAAACGGACACCGGGGCCGTCTAATGTGCCCAGAGACTGAAAACTGTGAATTCTACCGGTCATACAAACCTCCGTTTTTAAAGTGTCATGTGGAAGGTACGGCTTATAACTTCTTTTTGCTGTTCGCGCGAAAGTTTGTGGAAGTTTACGGCATAGCCCGAAACGCGGATGGTGAGATTCGGGTATGCAGATGGGTCATTGTATGCCTCAATCAGCTGTTCCTTTGTCATGACGTTTACGTTGATGTGATGCGCATCTTTCGCAAAATATCCGTGTAATATGGTAACTAAATTATCGCACTGTTCGTCTAATGATTTTCCGAGTGAATCCGGCACGATGGAGAATGTGTTTGAAATACCGTCGCGGCAAGCAGAATAAGGAAGTTTTGAAACAGAGTTAAGCGATGCGAGAGCACCGTTCGTTTCGCGGTTATGCATGGGGTTTGCACCCGGTGCAAAAGGCTCTCCGCTTTTTCTTCCGTCCGGTGTTGCGCCGGTCTTTTTGCCGTACACTACGTTAGATGTAATGGTGAGTACCGAAAGGGTATGAACTGCGTTTCGGTAAGTCGGGGTTTTTCTTAATTCTTCTATGGTTTCTTCAACCATCTGTTTTGCAATTAAATCCACGCGGTCGTCATCGTTACCGAATTTGGGGAAGTCGCCCGTTGTTTCAAAGTCAACAATCTGGCCTTCCTCGTTTCTTACAGCGCGTACCTTGGCGTATTTAATTGCACTTAATGAATCTGCTAAAACTGAAAGTCCTGCAACTCCAAACGCCATAAAGCGCGTTACATCGGTGTCGTGCAGTGCCATCTGAATTTTTTCGTATGCATATTTATCGTGCATGTAATGGATGATGTTCATGGTGTTTACGTATAAATTGCAAAGCCATGTGCGGTAGCGCACGAAACGTTCCATTACTTTTTCGTAATCTAAATATTCATCCGGATATACATCTTCCTGCGGTCCAATGTTTATGCCGCTTGCAGGGTCCTTGCCGCCGTTTAAACTGAGAAGCAAAAGTTTTGGCAAGTTACAGCGCGCGCCGAAAAACTGCATTTGCTTTCCGACTTTCATAGCAGATACGCAGCAGGCGATTGCATAATCGTCTCCATAGGTGGGACGCATTACATCATCGTTTTCGTACTGAATAGAGTTGGTTTTTACAGAAACCTCTGCGCAGAATTGCGAGAAACCATCCGGCTGTTTTTGTGCCCAGAGTACAGTCAAATTGGGTTCCGGAGCGGGACCTAAATTAAACAGCGTATTTAAAACACGGAATGAGTTTTTGGTAACCAAAGTTCTTCCGTCTTCACCCATGCCGCCTACTGCTTCGGTAATCCACATGGGGTCTCCGCCGAAAAGTTCGTTGTATGCAGGCGTTCTTAAATGACGCGCCATACGGAGTTTCATCACAAAATCGTCCATAAGTTCCTGTGCAGAAGACTCGGTAAGTGTTCCGTTTTTCAAGTCGCGTTCAATGTAAATATCTAAAAATGTGCTTGTTCTGCCCAAAGACATAGCAGCACCGTTTTGTTCTTTGATTGCGCCAAGATAGCCAAAATAGAGCCACTGAATTGCCTCTCTTGCATTGGTTGCGGGCTTGCTGATGTCATACCCGTACTCATTCGCCATAATTTTTAAGTGTTTCAAAAAGGAAATCTGGCGGTAAACCTCTTCACGAAGTTGAATGATATCAGCAGACATACCTTTTTGAGCCAAAGCATCGTTGTCTTTTTGTTTTTCCTCAATCAAACGGTCTACACCGTAAAGGGCAACACGGCGGTAGTCGCCAATGATACGGCCTCTGCCGTATGCATCAGGAAGACCTGTTATAATGCCCATTTTTCTTGCTTTTCGCATTTCTTCGGTGTACACACGAAATACACCGTCGTTGTGCGTGGTTCTGTATTTAAACTCGTCTTCGATTTTATCGGACAGTTTATAGTTATAACTTACGCACGCTTCGCGCGACATACGGATTCCGCCAAAAGGATTGATAGCGCGTTTTAAAGGCTCGTCCGTCTGCAAACCGACAATGAGTTCGTTTTCTTTGTCTAAATAGCCGGCAGGAAACGCATCCAGAGAGGATACAGTTTCGGTATCGATATCGATAATTCCGCCGTTTGCACGTTCTTTTGCAAAAAGCGCTTCCAGTTTTTTGTTAAGGTTTACCGTTCTGTCCGTCGGACCTGTCAAAAAGTCCTTGGTACCTTCATACGGAGTATAATTTTTTTGAATAAAATCGCGCACGTTGATTGCAGTTTGCCATTCACCCGCGATAAAATCTTTCCAAGCAGTATTCATCATACATTCCTCCCCATATATAAAGATAATAAAAACAGACCCACATGTGTGAATCTGCCCAGACGGTCGGCATTTTTTTGTTTTGTGCTCCCCGTGGTAAACTCCACAAATCCGTCAGTTACACAAAACATTGTATTTGCAAATATCATCATACCATATATATTGTGCATTGTCAAGCAAAGAAAAGGAAAATTTTTAAAGATTTTGCTATAAATTTTTCTGTTTTTTTAAGGCAAATTGTACAAAAGAAACAAATTGTTCTAGATTAAAAAATTTTCTTGACATTTGATACTAAATTTGCTATAATAATTTTTGTTTGAAATTCATATGTGGAGAGGTGGCTGAGCTGGCCTAAGGCGCACGATTGGAAATCGTGTAACGGCTAATACCCGTTCGAGGGTTCGAATCCCTCCCTCTCCGCCAAAAAAAGAGAAGCATTATAAAAGATGCTTCTCTTTTTTATTTGTAGCGTTCATATTTTACTTTTTGAACATAAAGAATACTGCACCTAAGATACATAAAAAGGCGAAAAAGTAGTTGATTGTAAACTTTTCTTTGAGGTACAGTACAGAGAAAAGTGAAAACACACTAAGTGATATTACTTCTTGAATTACCTTTAACTGCGCCGCGGAATAATAATTGCTGCCGAGTCTGTTTGCGGGAACCTGAAATATGTATTCAAAGAATGCAAGCCCCCAACTGACCAAAATTACCGCCCACAATGCAGTACTTTTAAATTTAAGATGTCCGTACCATGCAAATGTCATAAATACATTTGAAATAACCAAAAGACCAATGGGGTAAAGTGACTGTAACATAAAAAAACCACCTTTATCTTAAAATCTTTGATTATTATACACCTTTTTTAGCACAAAATCAATAAACGAAATTGATTCTTAACAAAAAGCACGCTCTCGGCGTGCTTTTTTCGTATCATATTTTATTTTACCAGAGTTGTGTGTACAGCATTTCAATGTCCTTTAAAGAGGGAACTCTGGGGTTTGTTTTTGTGCATGTATCAGCAAGAGCCGCTTCTGCCATTTGAGGAATTTGCGCAAAATATTCGGATTCCGTACATACGCCCGTTTCAGAAATAGAGAGGGGCATATCCATCTCTTTCATCATAAACTGGCACCAGTTTGAAAGTGCTCTTACGGTGGTCACAATGTTAAAGTTTTGAAGTCCGAGTGTTCTTGCAACGGTAGCGTATTTTCGAACGTGTTTGGGATAATCAGTTTTAAGTCGCGAATATTTGTCGATTTCACTATTGTATTCGATAATGTGCGGAAGAAGCATTGCGTTTGCTCTGCCGTGCGGGATATGAAATGCCGCGCCGAGTTGGTGCGCCATACTATGATTGATACCCAAAGACGCAGTATTAAACGCAAG
>JAZNGT010000003.1:0-2147 GCA_045576635.1 Congzhengia sp.
AAAGGAAGAAAGTGGGTAGCAAAGAAATATTTCAGACGGGTAGGAACGAGAAATTGGACGTTCTGTGCCACAACAAAAGAGGGTTTTGCATTAAAACTGGTTTATGCAACAGATACCAAGATTATAAGGTTTCTGAAAACGAAAGCAGAAGCAACGCCGTTTGACAATAACTTCTCGGAATCTTGAACAGATGATAACGAAAGCAGAAAATTGATAATTAAATATTGTGCAGGGAAAATATGATGAAAAAAGGACATAAACATTAGACATAGTCGGTACTATGCCTTGAAAAATCTTATGATTAAGAGTAAGATATCATTATTAAGAGGTTAAACTTAATAATGATTTTTGAAACTCCCCGACAGGTGGAGTTTCCCAGGCATCAAGATGCTGTAACATCATGATGCCGTAGAGGCGGCAGTACCACATCTTTGTAGAGCGGTGTCTGCCGTCTTCTAATTTATAGTCTTCTTTCTCACGTTTATTGGAACGTTCCACGGAAGTTCTTCTGTCATATTCCTTTTTCCATTGTTTACTGTCTCTTGGCGGTATGTTGAACAGTCTGGGATTATCGCTGTGATAAATATGGACAGTTCTGCCATACTTTGCATCAGAGCATGGTGTTTCACAAAAGCAGCCCTGCCTGCGGTTTGCTTTTGGACAGCGGTATTTTGCCCGGTGCTTGGCAGGTTCGTTTCCGTCTTTATGCATACGCAGTCCTGCTTTGCATACAGGCACACCATCATTCCCGATTGTAAAATCATCTTTATATTTGAAGTTGCCTGTATTGCCGGAATTGAGGTCAATGAACGGCGTAATGCCGTTCTCTTTGAAATAATCGTAAACAGCATATGCATCGTGTGCGGAATCCAGAAGAATTTTCTCAATGCGGAATTCTTTCAGATAGGATTTCATCGTAAAGAAAGAATGCAGGAAGGAAAGCATATCATGTCTGGAAGCACGTTCAAGGAGCGGGAAAACAGGAAGGTCACTGTGGGAATCGGAAGCCACATACATGTAGAGGTGGTAGCCGAAGAAGTAACATTCCCGGTGGGAATCCCAGCCCCAGTTGCAGTCAGGCTGTGAATAATGGCGTTTGCATCTGCATTTTAAATTTCCTTCTTCCTTACAATTGCAGATGCGCTTTTTCCGTTGTTTTGCAGCGGTGCGTACGGGAGTGCCGTCGCCTGCAAGAGCCAGATGGTTCGGGTCAATAAGACCATCCGAAACGGATTTCGAAAGAAACTGCTGGTGATAAAGAGCAAAAATAAGGGAAAAAGGATGTTCCGGTTTTATATTCCAACGCTTTAGTACAGGAATAAGACGGGAAGCGACAGAGGAAGAATCACAAGGAGTTTTGTCACCTTTCTTTTTCCCTTTAGCAACTTTCATTTTAGGGAAACGGTCTTTCGGGGAAAGATTGCTTGAATCGCTTTTCCACATGCGGGAGAAAAAATCATAGAAAGTACCGATTCCGGGAGTATCGCCGACCGGAAAACCGCTAAGTATGGCATAAAGAGGAGTTTCTTTGAGCATACGGCACCATGTGGTAATGGAAGTCACTTTCAGCTTCAATGCCAAAAGATAAGAACGCAGCATGCAGGATGGAAGTCTTGGTTCGGGTCCAAAAATGGAATAACATTCCTGCATGATGTTATCCGTCATAGAAAGGTCAAGATACCAGAACTGTACAATATAGTCCCATGAATCTTTAGAAAGAGCAAATGGGTCAGGATAAAATTTTAGGAAATCAGATACAAAGGAATTCTGATAAGCGGCATGACCGCCAGGATTACAAGGTAACATAAAAATCGCCCTCCAGTCAAAAATATGCTTTTTAATTAAGGGCGCGCAGCGCCGCATTTTTTGACTGAAATGTCAAGCATTTTTTAGAAAAAAAGTGGGTGATTTTAAAAATAGAGAGTCTGAAAGCCTTGCAAAATAAGGGCTGAAGATTCCGAGAGTTTATCGAAGCACGAAAGGAGGAATATTGATGGGCGAGATTAAGCAGATCCTGACAATCTACGCCGGCGGTGCTGCCGGTACAGCCCTAGCGATTGCTGCCACTTTCGTGGCAGGTCTGTCTGTGCCGGTTGCCATCGGTCTGGGCCTTGCGGTGGCCGGCGGTTCCGTAGTCGCCGCATCCA
>JAZNGT010000004.1:0-1878 GCA_045576635.1 Congzhengia sp.
ATTAAAATAGCCATTCCGCTTTTTCATTATGTCGTATAGTTGGTCTGCCTTGTCTTGCTCAAATAAAACAAACTCCAACAAGTATCCCAACCGTTGCATTGCTGTTGTAGTGGTATATGGAAGAACCCCTTCCATTTTTGACATATCAAGTACATCCACCAATTCAGCAAGAACGGTGGCAGCCCTTTGATAACCTCCAATATTTGATGCAAACTGGATAATATCCACTGCTGTCAACTCTGCAGATGAATACTTAATTTGTCCCATTTCGGCATTTCGGCTTTCAATCAGTTCATTAGGTATCTGCTGACGGTAATTCCAATTCAATAGCGTATTCTTGTTTGATATTCTTGGTCTGGGGCCAGTGGTTACAATCTGAGTCATCACAGCTCTCTGGTGAGAAGCACCGTATATGGCAGCAGCAGAAAGCAATCCCACATAATAAGGCTTGCCCAAATGCTCCATAAGTTCATTTATGTAATAACTCGGTGGCACTACTCCCTTTAACTGATATTGGGTGGGAATGATTACATAAAAACCTTTATACACATTTTGAATTCTCTTAGACAATGTAAGTCTGTTGATGTCTGTTTTCAACGTCTTCTCAGAACGTTCAGCAAACACACATCGGATTTGTTGAAAAGAGAATGTGGTAATTCCTCTTTGTTCTTGCTCCTTTATCCAATCATTTAAACTCATATTCGGCTTATTTGTTGCAAAGGTAAACAAAAAACGCTTACCTTTGCAACTTTTCCAATGAATTTTATCATCTAAGCGTACTTTATTACAACTTCATCGAGTTCCTGCGTTTCTGAACTTGTTCATATCTGCCGATGATATTTGTGACATTGAAAATAAACTATCAAGTGCGCGCACGCGTACGCCTGTGAAGAAGAAAGGCATACTTTGCATATAACAACACGACCCGCCAACAGTTCTAAGGGATGCTAACGGGTTCTGTAATCATTGACTCGGCAAAACCGATAATCATCATATTTCATGATACAAGGGTAATGTATTTTATCTCAGATAACAAATAATTGCGGAAATATCGCACTTTGTGCATCTCGTCTTTCAGACGTATAGAACGAAAAATGGCATTCATTGCGTTGAAAAAAAGTTAAAATACACTGTTTTTGGACGGAAAAAGTTGATTACTGCATGCTTTTTCGACAATTCAAGAAGATTCGAAAAATTGATTAATCGTTGATTATTAACATCTTAATAAAATACAGTGTGACATTAAAATCTTAAATGTCACACTAATGTCACGCTTAATGTCACATTTCAATTTAACATTTCGAGTACTGACAATCAATGCAGTAAGTGACCATTTTAACATTTGTGTGACATTGTGACATTTGTGACATTAAAAAATAAACTTTGAAGTGCGCGCGCGCACGCGTACGCGCGTGAGAGAAAAACTTGTCGCTGGAATCACGCGCAATTTTCTCCCGATTCACGAACAATCTTTGCCGGAATCACGCGCAATTTTTATCGGATTTGCGCGCAAAGTCGTTAATAATCACGCGCAAAGTCGGCGATGATTCCGAACAAATCCGGAGCAATTTGCGCGTGATTATTTTAGTGGCTGAACTATTTGTTGTTCACGTCTGATGTATTTGATGTTTGCGCGTGAAGTGTTTGTTGTTTAGAAATAAGGTTTAACCTAATGACCCAAAAGGTTTAACCTTCTTGGGCAAAAGGTTTAATCTAATGGGTAAAAAGGTTTAATGTAATTTATAGGTAAGTGCCTGCTGAATGATAATTTTGCCCGATAGTTTTGTTCACTTTCGCCTTTTTTTGTACGTTTGTACACAGAAAACATATTAAAACATTCAAAACAATGAAAAAACTATTTTTTACACTTTTGATAGC
>JAZNGT010000005.1:0-9095 GCA_045576635.1 Congzhengia sp.
TTGGGGCGAACATGCTCCAAAACCTCACGCAAAAAAAAAAAAAAAAACCCGTTTGACAAAACGCCAACGGGCTTTTTTTATTCTTTCATTTTTTCCCAAATCTCTGCATCGTCGCGGAATGTTTCCGGTCTGCGGCAGGGATGAACATTGGGGTCAAAGCCGCATACCGCACTGAATTTACAGTACCCGCATGGGGACAGATTTCCGTCACGGATGGGATAAATATCTGCGTTGCCGCTCATGATTTCCTTGCCGATTTTGGAAAGGGTATTTTTTATATAACGCGAAAGCGTTTCAAATTCTTCATAACTTGCAGTTTTAGACTGCGATTTTGATACCGTGCCGTCTGCTTTTACGTAGACGGGAATGGTAAGAGACCAACCGGATGCATCGCCATCTATTGCGCGGATGATGTCGGGGTCGTCGGAGGAAAGACCGCTCATCTTAAAAGATTTTAACAGTGCATCTTCGTTTACCGCTTCTTCCGGCATACTGTCAGAAAGCGGGTCATCCAAGCGGAAATAAAACATGCCGCCAAAGGATGCTTGTGCGTCTTTCGAAAATCCTTCCTTTGCCGCGAGCATATATACAGCAAGCTGCAAGGTGGTGCCGTTAAAGATATCGGCGAGCGAGTACCCTTTGGAGCCTGATTTATAGTCAATGATTTTTAAATACAGTTTCCCCTCATGTGACAAGGTATCAATGCGGTCGATTCTGCCGCGCATGGTAACGGTGCCGTAGCCCATTGGGAGCGAAACTGTAACGGGCGGAAGTTCGCCGTTTTTGTCAAACGCAATCTCAAAAGCCGTCGGCTCAAATTCGCCGCGCTTTACGTGTTCACAAATCGCCCAAACGGATTTTGCAACCAGACTTTTCAGTCGTTTTTTTAGCGCTTCCAAACGACCTGCGCTATAAATATTCTTAATAAACATCGCGCCAAACAATTCTTCTATGATTGCATCTGTTATTTGTGCTTGTTCTTCTTTTGTAATGGTGCGGTACGATTTTCCCTCTGTTTTCATGGTAAGAGAAAAGCGTTCAATGATTTCGTGAAGTAAACTTCCAATGTCTGGCGCTTCTACTTTTAACACGGTGCGTTCTTTTGCCTTTAAACCATATTGAATAAAGAACGAAAAGGGACACGCGGAAAATCGTTCGAACTTTGAAACGCTTCCATAGAGGTCTGTTCCGTAAAGTGCTTTTACCGTTTCGCCAGAGAGTCTGCCCGCAACATTTTGGTAACTTGCAAACTTTCTTGCGCGGTCTAAACTTTCTTTGTACTGTGCGTCTTTTTCTAAAATGTCATAAAGCGCTTGTGCTGTTTTGTTTTCGGAAAGTTCGTTTATATGGCTTACCACATAAGAGTACGCCGACTGTTTCGACGACACAGAAAAATCTGCCGAAAGTTCTTCTTGATCCAGTGCATGTATGACAGTAAGCGCCGGAAAAGCACGCTTTAATTTTGCAATCAGCATCGCAGGGCGAAGTCCTTGTCCGACTTCGTCTGAAACGGGATAACTGATGAAAAGTTTTTCGCGTGCTGTGTTGAGTGCAGAATACAGCGTAAATTCTGCATCAGTAATACGCTTTTTTGTATCCGGCGCAACAAAAATCTGTTCGGAAAGCAAAAATTCGCGTTCAGCATCTGAAAGCAGATTGCTACCGGATGGAAGTGGCGGTAAAAGTCCGTCATTTGCGCCGATTACAAACAAAGCACGTACATTTTTTATCACAGAACGGTTTAAATCGCCAAAAGAAACCTGGTCTAAAACCGTCGGAATAACACCAATGCTTTTCTCGGAAAGGCCTGCCTCTAACATTGCGCGAACCGTAGAAATACCTGCTGTTTCATCTCCTAAAAGGTGCGCCATTTCGGAAAGTGTCTCTGTTAAAATGCGAAAGACTTCGGCATACTCATCTTTTAGACGCAAAAGCCCTTTTGCTTCAAACTCCAACATGCGTTCTTCGATTTTGGAAGAAAGTTTGATATCATCAAAAAATGCGAGGAGACACGCGATTCTGTCGCCCAAAAGTTTTGATTTTTGCAAGTTTTCTTTCAGTTGTAAAACCGGTTTTAACAGGTGGTTTTTAACATCTACAAGCAGTTTGCCTTCTTCGTTTTCTTCTTCTTTTGAAAAGACACTGCTTGCCTTTTGTAAAAACCGCGCATCATCGAGCCAGTCGCCGTACTCAATTGCGCCGGCTAATGCATAGTTTTCCAATCGGTAAGCGTCTTCTTCTAAAATATCTGCAAAGCCCGATTTCATATAAGCAAGAACCCGTTTAGTGCTTACGCCTGACACAAGGTCTAACAAAGAAAATAAAAACAACACAATGGGATGATTTAAAAAGGCAAGCCTGTTATCTAAAAAAACCGGAATATCATACATGGGAAAAACCGACTGAATCAAGTCCGCATAGCCGTCGTAGTCGCCGGTGATTACGGCAATGTCTTTGTAACGTGCGCCGGTTTTTAAGATAAATTTCCGAATGCTTGTTGCAAGGTACACCACTTCTTCATATTTTCCGTTTGCGATATGTAGAGAAAGTGAAGTAGAAGACGCATCCGACGCTATTTTTTCGCCCGCGGTAATGCGCTCAAACGCGCAGAGAGCATTTAACTTAAAACGCGGTGTGCTTTCTAAAATGATGGGCGGTAAAATCTTACTTTTTGCCTCTTTTGCGATGCGCTCTAATGCTGCTTTTGTATTGGCAACGCTCTGAAACACAGAATATTCGGGCACGGTTTCGTCCGGCATTGTGAGAGATACCGTAACATTTGCGCCCGCTGAAAGACATGCGCCTATAAAGACAAGTTCGTTTTGTGTAAAACGGAAAAATTCGTCTATAAAAATTTCTGCTCCCTTTATGTACGCGCTGTCTAAACATAAAGAGGCGGCAAGCGTGAGGTCGTCGTCTTTGTCTGCGCGGTCATCGGCAAGCAGGTTGTTGTATGCTTCGTAAATGTAAGAAAGGTCTAAAAGTTTCGCTGAAAGGAGATGCTCCTTTGTTTTTTGTGAGGCGTTTTTCAGCAGTTCGGGCGTAACTTCGCCGCGCTTTAATTCTGAAATTGCATCTTGCAAAAGGTTAAGATATCCACTTTTTTCTGCTGCATCATGAAAAAAAGAAAGTTTTGATTTACAAGCATTTATAGCACGAAAAAGAAGCATTGCGCGTCCGGAATCGCTTAAAAATACGCGTTTTCGTCCGGAATCTGCAATCAGTTTTTTAGAAAGACGCGCAAAAGAAGTGACATTAAAATCATCATAAATATAGCCTTTTTCGCGCAAAAAAGCACTTTCACCCTGGTGTGAATACTGCTCAGGCACAATCATTAAAACGCGTTTTCCCGCCTCCTCACATTCTACGGCACGGCGGATACAATATTCACTTTTTCCGCTTCCGGCACGGCCGAGTAAAAATGTGAGTGCCATAAAAATTCTCCTTTTTAACAGGTAAAGTTTTCAGGTTTCTGATCGGATTTTCCAAACGCATATAAAATTGCATCGACGATTCGTTCGGACGCAAGTCCGTCACCATAGGGGTTTACTGCTTTTGACATGGATTCGTATGCCGCTTTGTCAGAAAGAAGCGTACTTGCAAGTGACACAATGTTTTCTTCATCTACACCTGCAATTTTTACCGTTCCTGCCGTAACTGCCTCGGGGCGCTCGGTTTCGTTTCGGAGCACCAAAACGGGTTTTCCGAGAGATGGTGCCTCTTCCTGCAGACCGCCTGAATCCGTCATCACAAGATACGAGCGGTGCATTAGATTATGAAGTTCGGTTACGTCTAATGGATCAATTAAGTGGATGCGACTGTGATTTCCCAAAATTTTGGTCGCGGTATCGCGCACCAAGGGGTTTAAATGCATGGGGTACACAATTTCCACGTCTTCAAAAGATTCAGCCGTGCGCAAAATAGCGCGACAAATGTTTTCAAGCGGTGTGCCTAAGTTTTCACGTCTGTGAGCGGTTACCAAAATCACGCGCTTGTTTTTAAAATCCAGAGATTTTAACGTTTCATCTTCAAACACATAATCCTCGCGGACGGTGGTAGAAATAGCGTCGATTACGGTGTTACCCGTAATATAAATTTTAGACGCATCGACATTTTCTTTTAAAAGGTTGTCTTTGTTATTTTGCGTGGGTGCAAAGTAAAGGTCGGAAAGGTTTGTCGTGAGGCAACGGTTCATTTCTTCGGGGAACGGAGAATATTTGTCATAGGTACGGAGCCCTGCCTCTACGTGCCCGATTTTTGTCTGACAGTAAAACGCAGCCAATGCACCTGCAAAGGTTGTGGTGGTGTCGCCGTGTACGAGCACGATGTCGGGTTTTGCCGTTTGAATCACCGATTCTAATCCCTGCATTACGCGTGCTGTTATATCGGAAAGCGTTTGTCCGGATTTCATAATATCCAAGTCATAGTCCGCGTGAATATCAAAGATATCCAACACCTGATCGAGCATCTGTCGGTGCTGCGCCGTTACGCAAACGATGGATTCAATCTCCCCGCGTTTTTCTAACGCCTTTACCAATGGTGCCATTTTAATTGCTTCCGGACGTGTGCCGAACACAGTCATTACTTTTACTTTATCCATTGCCCTCTACCTTTCTTCTCTTGTGAAATGCAAAAAGAAGATATGCCGTTCATACCTTCTTTTTATATCGTTGGTTATTGTTTTTTTGGTGCTTCATCCTCGTTTGTGTTACTTTGTGCATCTTCTTCGTGTCGGTCGGCGTTTGAGCGGCTTAACATCGCAAAAAACGCAAACAGTGCGATAGAAAGAATCAAAAGAAATGCGCGCAGGAAATTAGAAAGGAACATTACAATTGCACTGATTGCCAAAACGGCACTTAAAGCGTACAGAATAATCACTACGGAACGCTGCGAAAAGCCCATATCAACAAGGCGGTGATGCAAATGTCCTCTGTCAGGCGTCATAATGCCCTGTCCCTTGCTAAGACGACGGATGATCGCAAACAAAGTGTCAAAAATGGGGAGTCCCAAAATCAAAAACGGGAGCGCAAAAGCCACATACGTTTTAAAGGGTCCCTGAATGGAAATACATGCCAGGACAAAACCCAAAAATGTTGCGCCGGTATCGCCCATAAAGGTTTTTGCTGGGTTAAAATTAAATGGCAAAAAGCCAAAGCACGCGCCGGCTAATGCCGATGCTAAAATGAGCATCGTCATATTGGCGTTATGCTGCATGAGTAAAATAGAAAGCAGCGCCACCGCGGCAATCGAAGAAACGCCTGCGGCAAGCCCGTCCAATCCGTCGATTAAGTTTACGGCATTCGTAACGCCCACAATCCACAAAATACTGCCGCCGATGGAAATCCAGTCCGGCACGCGAATCATCAAATCATTTACGGGATTTGCAACCGCGATCACGCGCACGCCCATCAAAACGGGAATGCTTGCTGCTAAAATCTGAATTACAAATTTAAGTAGCGCAGGTTTTGGCTTTAAATCGTCTAAAAAGCCCAAAACAGCCACGATAAATGAGCCTATCAATATGCCGAGAAGGGGTTTGTTTAACGCACCGTTTATCATAAAACTCGAAAAGCAGCAAACGCTGATGAGAAAACCATAAACGATCGCAATACCGCCGATTCTGGGGGTAGGCTTTTTATGCATACGCCTTGTGTCCTTCGGGACATCCAAAGCGCCGATTTTAAATGCCAGTTTAATGGAAAGCGGTGTTGTAGCGTATGCCACAATGAGCGCCACCACAAACGCAAAGATAACAAAAAGACCGTTCTGTTCTGTCATAATTTGCTCCTGAAAGTGTATTTTTTTGTAGAAAAATCAAGAAATATACCTCTTAAAATTATATAATGTAACGCCTATTTTGTCAATACCATTGTATTTTTTTCAAGGGTATGATATACTATACATAATTTGCAGAAAAAGGAGGCGCGTTTTTGGTGAAAACGGGAGATGAAATAAAACTCATCATTGAAAATACAGCATCTGACGGACGCGGTATCGGACGGCACGAGGGAAAAGTTGTGTTTGTCACGGGTGCGGTAGAAGGTGACACCGTTATAGCCTCCATCTACACGGTACACAAAACGTATGCTACGGCAGGCGTGAAAACGCTCCTTACACCATCTGCTTTCCGCGCGGAATCTTTTTGTGCGGTATCTTCTTTGTGCGGAGGATGTCCGCTTTCTCATATCGAGTACAAAAAACAACTTGAAATTAAGAAAAAAGCAGTGACTGATGCGCTTTCGCGTCTTGGAGGACTTGACCTTTCGAACGTTTCCGTTTCCGATACCAAGGGTATGGAAACGCCGCATCGCTATCGAAACAAAATGGTGTTTCCCGTTGGTATGGAAAAAGGAAAAGTAGTGGGAGGTTTCTATAAAGAACGCAGTCATGACGTGATTTCCTTTTCGGATTGTTTTGCAGGAGAAGAGGCGGCATCGGCTGCTATGCAATGCGTGGTACGCTTTTTAAACGATTCACATCTTGCACCGTATGACGAAAAGACGGGCGAAGGGAGCATACGGCGCGTGTTCGTGCGCACGGGGTACAACACGAAAGAACTTATGGTTGTCATTTCATCGCACAGTAAAATCATACCTTCGGTTTCAAAACTCGTCTCCATGCTTAAAGAAACCGATTTTGGTCCGTATATATTAAAAGGCATTATTTTAAACGTGCACGAAAAACAAAACAATTTGGTTTTGGGCGAAGAAAACATAACCCTTTGGGGAAAAGACACCATAGAGGATGTACTTATGGATGTTCGGTTTACCATATCGCCACATAGTTTCTTTCAGGTTAACCCCATACAGACAGAGGTTTTATATAAAACTGCACTTTCTCTTGCAGAACTTAGCGAAACGCAAACGGTTTTGGATGTCTACTGCGGCATCGGTACGATTTCGCTTTGCGCGGCAAAGTCTTCCAAACAGGTGATTGGCGTAGAGATTGTAAAAAGCGCCATTCGGGATGCAAAGGAAAATGCGGAACGAAACGGAATTGAAAATGCGTTATTTTACTGTGGCGCGGCAGAAACCGTGGTGCCTGCACTTATGGAACAAGGCACAAAACCTGACGTGGTAATTTTGGACCCTCCCCGAAAGGGAAGTGACGAAAAAACGCTTTTCTCAATCATTTCGGCAAACCCTGAGCGGATTGTTTACGTTTCGTGTAACCCCGCAACACTTGCGCGCGATGCAAAGTTTTTAAACAAAAACGGCTACACGCTAAAAACCGTTGTACCTGTTGACATGTTTCCCAATACGGCGCATGTGGAAACGGTTGCGCTTTTCTTAAAGGTATAAAATTTGACTTTGACATACTGTTGATAAACAAAAAACGGAGGAAAGAAAATGGAAGAAAAAACAATCAAGAAAAGATGGTTTATGCTTTTGGTCGGCGTCTGCGCGATGCTGTTTTCGGGCGTTTTATACGCTTGGTCGATACTGAAAGTTCCCTTAAAAGAGAGTTTTGGCTGGCAGGATGCGGACCTCACGCTTAACTTTACGCTCGCAATGTGCTTTTTCTGTATCGGCGCGTTTTTGGGGAGTATTCTTGTAAAACGTATTGGTACAAAACTCAGTATTATTCTTTCAGGCATATCTGTTGGTGTGGGATTTGTACTTACCGGTCTTTTAAATGGCGCAAGTATCATTTTACTTTATATTACGTATGCCTTGCTCGCCGGAACCGGTATCGGTATTGCATATAATGTTGTTATTTCTACCGTAAGCACGTGGTTTCCCGATAAAAAAGGCTTGTGTTCGGGCTGTCTTATGATGGGATTTGGTGCAAGCACGCTGATTTTAGGCAATCTCATCGCTGCATTTTTTGAAAACGAAGTAATCGGCTGGAGAAAAACCTATATCATCGTCGGCATTGTGATTGCTTTGGTGCTTGTGATAAGCGGAATGTTATTAAAACGTGCAGAACCCGACATGGTGTTTCCTGCTCCCAAAGCGAAAAAGAAACTTGTAAAAGAAAGTTTTGAAATCAAAGACTATACCACCAAAGAAATGATAAAACGCTTTACATACTGGCGTGCGTTTTTGTGTCTTGTTTTTTTGACGGCTGTTGGCAATTCCGTTATCAGTTTTGCGCGGGATTTGGTACTTTCCGTTGGCGCAACGCCTGATCTTGCAACAACATTGGTTGGCGTTTTATCTGTGTTTAACGGTATTGGCAGAATCCTTACCGGCGCGCTTTTTGATAACACCGGCAGAAAAAATACAATGATTGCTGCAAATATTATTACCATTTTTGCCGCAGGAACGACCTTGGTTGCGGTTTACATCTCGTCTTTGCCCTTGTGCATTTTGGGACTTTGCCTTACGGGATTATCGTACGGCGCGTGTCCGACCGTAGTTTCAGCATTTACATCGGCGTTTTACGGCACAAAATATTTTGCAAAAAATTTCAGTATCACAAACTTTAATCTCGTAGGTGCAGCGCTTATTTCAACCGTAAACGGAAATCTTCTTGCGAGTACGGGAAGTTATGCAGTGCCCTTTTTAGTACTTCTTTCCCTTTCGGCAGTAGCGCTTTTGTTAAATTTCAGCATCAAAAGACCTTAAAACAAAATAAACCCTGCAAGCAATTTGCTTGCAGGGTTTTTCTTTTCTGATGCCAAAAGAAAATATATGCATATTTTTCATCATCTGGTAAAAAATAACCGTAACCAAAACAGAAAGGAACGGTTATATGAAAAAATTCGGATTGGCAGTGCTTTCACTTGCTTTAATTGCGGTACTGCAAATTTCAATCGTGTCTTTTATGGAAAAGCCCAAAGTATTTGCTGCAGGGAGTTACCAAAACGACTTGCAACTTTTGGCAAGGTGCGTAAACGGTGAAGCGCGCGGCGAACCGTACACCGGACAGGTTGCCGTTGCGGCGGTTATTTTAAATCGCGTAAAGCATCCTTCGTTTCCCAACACCATATCGGGCGTGATTTATCAAAAGGGAGCGTTTACCGCGACGGTAGACGGGCAAATCAATGTGCCCATAAGCGAGGGCTCTACGGTCTACAAGGCGTGCCGCGATGCAATGAACGGATGGGACCCGACCGGCGGCGCAATTTATTATTATAATCCCAAAAAAAC
>JAZNGT010000006.1:0-23141 GCA_045576635.1 Congzhengia sp.
CACGGTTTTTTTGAAATTGCAAAAACGTTAAAAGAAAGCGGTGCCGATTCGTTTGGTGTTGCAACCTTTGAAGAAGCAAAACTTTTAAGAGACAGAGGGTTTTCAGGTCCCATTTTAGTACTTGGCCGTGTAGACGAAGCGTTCGCATCTGAACTCGTCACATTAGACATAAGTTCCACAGTGTTTGATTTAAATTTTGCAAAAGCCCTTTCTTCTGCCGCCGTCTCTTTGCATAAATCTGCAAGTATTCACATAAAAATAGATACCGGAATGACACGAATCGGGTATGGCAATTCTGAGAAAGAATTAGATGAAATTGCACAAATTTGTGCACTTCCCGCTATTACACCGGTCGGAATTTTTTCGCATTTTTCCTGTGCAGACCATAAAGACAGAACGTTTTCTGACCGTCAGTTCGCCTTATTTCAAGGTGTAATCGATGCACTGAAAAACCGTGGTGTCGAATTTTCCAAAAAGCACATCTGCAACAGTGCAGGCGTTATGGAATTTCCCGAATACCATCTCGATATGGTTCGACCGGGCATTATTCTTTACGGATGTTATCCGTCGGATGATGTAAAGAAAGAGCGACTCGCGCTAAAACCTGCAATGACGGTAAAATCAAGAATTGTAAGAATCGAAACAGTACCGAAAGGCACGCCCGTAAGTTACGGGGGAACTTATGTGACCGAAAAAGAAACAAAAATCGCAACCGTTTCCATCGGTTACGCAGACGGATATTTCCGCACACTTTCCAAAAATGCATGTATGACAGTTCACGGAACACGTGTTCCTGTTGTGGGAAGAATTTGTATGGATCAATGTATGATTGATGTTTCCTCTGTCAATACTATAAACGTCGGCGACGAAGTTACAGTATTTGGAAACGGAGGAGATAACGGAGAAACAGCAACATCCCTTGCGGCACATGCAGATACAATAAGTTACGAACTTTTGTGCGCGGTCGGGAACAGAACCCCCAGAATTTATTTGAAAAACGGCGAAATGGTAGATGTACTTACTTATCAGGATTAATTGCTAATATTTGTGTGTTGACGAAATTCGTCATAAATTATATAATATTGGTGTGGCGTAAACACAAAAGCACTCTTATTTACGTTCGCGTTTCGACATTTTTAGTTTCAAAACACACGCCTTTCGGCGTAATCACAAACGAATGGGGGCATGACCATTTTGTCGCAACTGAAAAAGGTTCTGATAACCGTTCCCGATGCCCTGCTTGCGCAAGTTGATTCTGTTGTCAGCAGTGAAAACATTAACCGAAGTGAATTTGTCCGCGAGGCAATGAAACTTTACCTGCGCGAAAAGAAAAAGCAACTGGTACAGGAACAAATGAAAAAGGGTTATCAGGAAATGGCGGATATTAACTTAAATATCGCCAGAATGTGTTTTGATGCGGATGAGCAGGCGCTTTCCGCGTATGAGGAAAAACTGGCGGAGTGTGAATAGTGTGGTTGTAAAACGTGGAGATATTTTTTACGCTGATTTAAGCCCTGTAATCGGTTCTGAGCAAGGCGGGATAAGACCTGTTCTGGTGGTACAAAACGATATCGGAAACAAGTTTTCTCCTACGGTAATCGTTGCGGCAATCACGTCGCAGATTAACAAGGCAAAGCTCCCCACTCACATCGAAATCAGTGCCAACGACTTTGGTCTTGCCAAAGATTCCGTGATTTTATTAGAGCAGATACGCACAGTTGATAAAAAGCGGCTGCGCGAAAAAATCGGTCGGTTAGATGATGAGGTTATGAACAATGTGAATGAAGCTTTGACTGTAAGTTTTGGCATTACAGAGCTTTAAACAACGAAGATTGGTCTAATATTTGAGTATATCTCAAAATAGAGGGGTTACGGATTACCGTAACCCCTTTTTATTTTGTCTCAATTCTCCGAACTGCGCAAACTGTACTGTAAAACGGTGTACTTTCTCCTCTCCTGCAAGGCGATGAAAGGGATGTGGTCGAAACACCGCTTAACGCACAATGACGAAACGCTCCGTCGCCTAAATAAATGCCAACGTGGTTGGGTGTGCCGTCTTCTTCATAGTCAAAAAAAATCAAATCACCCGCTAAAAGACACTGTGTGTCGTTGTACTGTTTGAGTGCACTGTGCGCAACAGGCGTACCAAAACAAATTTGTGTTTTTGTGCTCCCGTCCGGAAAATCTGCACAAAAATTTTGCATGACATAATATACAAAACCGGAGCAGTCAAAACTTTCAGGTCCGAGCCGTGCGGCAGTAGAGTACGTTCCGGAAACATTCGTAGAAAACGCTGCTGCCGCTTCGCCCTGAGATATTTTTACTTCCGGTATAATAGGTGTAGCAGGTTTTTTATGTACTTCTGTTACAACCAAAAAAACAAAAAAAAGACTTAAAAAAATTTTAGTGCATAAAGAAATCCGTTTCATAAAACACCCCCTCTTTTTATGATATGTGTTTCTTTATGAAATTTAGAACTAAAAAGGGACACGGCATTTTGCCGTGTCCCTTTTTATCTTATGTTTTATGCTTCTTTTTTTCCAATTGCCCAGCCTTGATACTCATCTAAAAAGTCTTCTGCCGTCTTTTCCATAATGACAGAAATTTCATCATCCGAAAAACCAAACCGCATACAGAGTCTTCCGAAATATTTATCAATAATCTGTACTAAAATGTTGAGTTGATTGTCTCCTGAGAACGCTGCGCTTGCTGCACATTCATAATAATGCCCCGGTGTAAAGGTGTTTCCTAAAAGGTCAGAATATCCCTCTTCCGGAAACAGTCCAAACGCATTTTTACCAATACCGAAAGAAAGTGTTTTGTCGCCCTGTGCATTGGTATAATACAGTGTGCCGATATCTCCTTCAAATGTAAAGCGGATTTTCGTTATCCCCATGGGATTTTCCTGCATGATATACTCTTTCCCGTGAATTTTTTCAGCCAGACCTCTGTCTTCTGATGCGTCGAGCGACAGAAGTTTTAAATCGCTGCTGTATGAAACCAATTCCTTATAAGCCGCCTCATGTTCGGGCAGTGTTTCTTCTGTAATACGGTTTGCAACCATATCAAAAAATCCGTCTAAAATCACGCGCTTTGCATAATCAATGCCCTGGTTGTCGGAATTGATTACAAAAATCAAATCCTTTTCCGGAACCGCAACCGCAAACTGACAGCCCATGCCGTTAAAGAAAAAACTGTTATCACGCGTGCGCCAGATCTGATAGCCGTAACCGTACGTGTATGGAGTTTGGAGAAACAGCGGATTATTATCAACAAGTTTAGAACACGCAGTTTTTATGTACGTTTTATCTAAAATCTGCTCGCCCTCCCAGGCTCCTTCTTGCATCACAAACTGTATCACCTTTGCCTGATCGATAGCACGGCACAAAATACCGGAATCGCCCCAACTGTGTCCACCCGGGCACGTTAAGGTGTACGTATCTTCCGATACGCCGATTTTAGAATACAGTTTTTCACGCATAAATTCATCAAACGTTTTTTTGGAAACCGTTTCAACGAGAGCACAAAGTACAAAAGAACCACAGCTGTCATAACGATACAGTGTTCCCGGTACTTTTTTCTGTTTTCCTTGGCCACTTGTTTCAAAATAAATGCGCAGGCGGTCTTCTCCATGTAACGAAAACCAGTTTTCCTGATCCATAGGAAAACCTGTGCACATTTTAAGCATATCTTTTACTGTCTGCTTTTTCACGTGCTCGTCTGCACCTTTTGTAATATCTTCATCAAAATACGATACAATCGGCTTGTCCAAATCAACGAGACCATCCTGTACCAAAAATCCGATTGCAAGCGATACATAACTTTTACTGTCTGAATACAGCCTGTGTAAAAAATCTTTATGAAACGGCGCCCAGTACTGCTCGTAAAAGACTTTTCCGTGACGCGCCATAACGATGCTGTGTGTAGAAAGTCGGTTTTTCTCCAGATACGAAACATACGCCTTTATGTCGGTTGACGATACGCCAACCTGTTCCGGTGATACAGTTTCAAACATAATAATGCCTCATTTCCTTTTTATAAAATTAAAGAGTATCTTTTTGAAATTGATTGTCATACAAAACATAAACATACGTAAAGCCTATGTCTTTGAGCATTTTTCTTGCCTCTGAAAAGCCGTGCGAAAGTGCTTCCGGTTTGTGACTGTCGGAGGATAAAATAACATTTCCTCTATGTTTTTTAATCAGATGCAAAAGGTTTGTATAAGGGTACGGCGTGCTGCGGTATCCGCGGAAAATTGCGCCGGTATTTACCTCAAACAAAATCTCTGCCCCGATTGCTTTTTGTAAAAATTCTTCCGAAAGTTTAAGATACGCTGGATTGTTTAAAAACCTTTGTTCATCCATTTCGTCGTATTTTGTGATAAGGTCAAAATGCCCGATAATATCCGGTTTTCTGGATACGATATAGTCACAAAAGTAACTGTAATACGCGTTGGAAAGTGCCAAAATGTCATTTTGAAAAGTGGTAAGACACGTTTTAAAATGATCGTAACTCGAATCAATGGGATAATACACACCATCGACGCAAAAATAGTGGCATGAGCCGATGATATAATCAAACTTACTCCTGTCAACATACGAATACGCGTCTTCTTCCACGCCTAAATAGATCTGTATTTTATCTTTATAGCATTCTTTCAACGCGCCTATTTCGGCACAGTATTTTTCCGTATCCTTCATGCAATAACGAAGGTCAAAGGGAGTATATCCATGCCCCGAAAAGCCGATGGCATCAAACCCCTCTTCTATGGCTGATACAACCATTTCCTCCGGCGATGCACTTCCATCGCAAAAGGTTGTATGTGTATGATAATTTGCGAGCATAATTCCACCTCGATTCTTCTGCTCCTTTTCTATAAGTATTGTAGCACACCAAAATAAAAAAAACAATCACAATTTTGTGATTGTTTTTTATTTTTCATACAACTTTCTCCGGTATGCTTCCGGAGTCATATAAAAACAACAGATTCTTTAAATCTTCCACATCGTTTAAAAGTTCTTTTCCTTTATCGGTATTCTGAACCAAAATTCTTGTTTCCTGTTTTTCCACAATATATTTCTGAGACATCATTTCTGTGTTATTTTCTATGATTGCATCAATACTTTCAAACGGCGAATGCGATGTGATGGCGAGTCCATACGAATTAAACGTAAGGGTATAGCCTGCGATTCCTGTCTGCTTGCGGTATGTAGTCGACATCCCTCCGTCAATCAGAATGAGTTTTCCGTTCGCTTTTACAGGACTTTCACCGTCTTTAAACCTTACGGGAATATGTCCGTTTATGATATGTCCGAAATTGCCTGAAAGGCCAAATTCTTTCATAATTTTATGGCAGATTATCTCATCATCCCAAAGGTGAAAATAGGGCTGTTTTTCTTCTTTGTGCGCCGAAACGTCATCTATATACATTCTTTCAAATGTTGCCATATTCGTTTTGCCGAACAATGGCGAATCAGGAGAACACCATAAATACCATGCAAAATCAGGCGATGCGTTTTGCTTTTTCTTATATGCTTCCCGAAGTTTTCTTTCACAAAAATCCATATATGCTTTTCCGGAATATTTTTTCCCCTTATAGGAAATAATGGAAAATTTGCCGTTTTCATCTAACGGAATACAGCCGTGATACAAAAGATTTCCGTTATAACGAAGATAAATGCTCCCTTTGGAAAACATAAAATTTAAGTGCGTTTGCATTTTTTCACTGTGAATAAAACTTTGTTTCAGACCATCAATTACAGCCCGTTCATCCTCTGTAAGACAAAAGGAATTTTTAGGGTCAACCGTAGGAAATTCATCTGTATTCAAACGGTATCCGCACCAGGTCATATCAGAAAAATCAATTTTGTCAAGCCGTGTGCTTACTGCCATTGAAAACTCAGGATTGGAAAGCATAATCGCATCTTCCAACTTAAATCTCATAACAGAGATTGCCTTGTACATTTTTTCGATATTGTTTTTGCCTGTATAATGCTCGTTTGCAAAGCGTTCCAAATGACGCAGACTTACGCCATATCCCTCTTCAAGAAACAAACTGTTTCCGTATTTTAAACTGTTTGCAACCGCAACCGAAATACAAACTTCTGACCCCATCATAGCGCCCATCCACACTACGTCATGATTGCCCCACTGTACATCAATCGACTTGATATTAAGTAGTGTATCGAGCACAACGTCAGGCCTTGCACCTCTGTCAAAAACATCTCCTACAATGTGCAAATGGTCAATAGAAAGTCTTCGGATAACGTCCGCAATTTCAATGATAAAATCATCCGCACAATCTAGATTTATTATTGATTCAATAATTTTATTATAATAATTTTCTTTATTGATATTGTTTGCGTTACAATTTAAAAGTTCATCAATAATGTATGCATATTTTTCAGGCAACGCTTTTCTTACCTTAGAACGTGTATACTTCCCACAGGAAATGTTGCAAACTTCAATCAGTCGTAAAAGAGTCTCCTCAATCCACTTTCTATCCTTTTTAAAGTCTTTAAGCACACGTTCCGGATAATAAATCAAGTTGGCAAGTTTGATTTGTTCGGAAACAGTCAATGTATCATGGAACACATCACGGATTTTTGTACGGATAACGCCCGATGCCGTTCTCATAATATGGGTAAAATGCTCGTGTTCCCCGTGAATATCGCTGATAAAGTGTTCTGTTCCCTTGGGTAGACTTAGAATCGCCTGTAAATTGATGATTTCTGACACAACATCTTTTTTGGTCGGCCATTTTTCTGCTAACACTTTATAGTATCTAATCTCATCTGAAATACTCATACGTTCTTCCTTTCTCTTGTTAAGAAGTATAACGTTTCGTTTACAAATATTTGTATGTTCCAATATAGGATATATGCTTTTACATGTTCATTGTAACATATGAAAAGAAAAAAAACAATCACAAACGTGATTGTTTTTTATGGAGCGGAAGACGAGATTCGAACTCGCGACGTTCACCTTGGCAAGGTGACGCTCTACCACTGAGCCACTCCCGCATATATGAAATTTTGTTGTGGTGGTGCCTCCGGGCGGAATCGAACCACCGACACAGGGATTTTCAGTCCCTTGCTCTACCGACTGAGCTACAGAGGCATGGTTGGCGACTCGGATGGGGCTCGAACCCACGACCTCCAGCGTGACAGGCTGGCATTCTAACCAACTGAACTACCGAGCCATAAAGACAATCTGGTGGGCGCAACAGGGCTCGAACCTGTGACCCTCTGCTTGTAAGGCAGATGCTCTCCCAGCTGAGCTATGCGCCCAAACTGTCTTGTCATCTCAGCGACAAATGATATTATACAATAAAAAAAATCGTTTGTCAAGAAAAATTTTTTTGATTTTTATTATTTTGTCCCATATTTTTAAAAATATCGTTTTAGCGGGGCAAAAAAAGCGGAAATTTACGCGTTTTTATAAAATATTCCTTTTTGCAAAACTTGACTTTTTCTGTCGTTTCAGTTAAAATAGAAATGTTACCTATATATAATAAACTAACCGAAAGGATTGTTTTAAATATGAAAAAATTAATGCTTGGAAACGAAGCAATCGCCCGCGGTGCTTACGAAGCAGGCGTAAAGGTTGTTTCTTCTTACCCCGGTACACCGAGTACCGAAATCACAGAATTTATTGCAAAATATGACGAAATTTATGCAGAATGGGCACCCAATGAAAAAGTTGCAGTAGAAACTGCATCCGGTGCATCTATTGCAGGCGGCCGTGCAGTTTCTGCCATGAAGCACGTTGGCTTAAACGTTGCAGCAGACCCGCTTTTTACAATGTCTTATATTGGCGTAAATGCAGGTTTGGTACTCTGCGTTGCAGATGATCCCGGCATGCACAGTTCGCAAAACGAACAGGATTCCAGAAACTATGCATATGCATCAAAAATTCCCATGCTTGAACCTGCGGATAGCAGTGAATGCAAAGAATTTATGAAACGTGCCTTTACATTAAGTGAAGAATTTGATACACCTGTTATCGTTCGCTTAACCACAAGAATTGCACACTCGCAGAGCCTTGTTGAACTCGAAGAGCGCGAAGAAGTGGCATTAAAGCCTTATGAAAAGAACATTCCGAAACATGTTATGGTGCCTGCGTTTGCGCGTCAGAAACACACCATAGTAGAAGAACGTACCGAAAAACTTTCGGCGTTCTCTGAAACCTCGGATTTGAATAAAGTAATTAAACGTGGTACCGATGTGGGTATTATCACCGCCGGCATTTCGTATCAGTACGCAGAAGAGGCTATTCCCGATGCTTCTATTTTAAAACTTGGTATGGTATGGCCGCTGCCTGAAAAACTCATTTCGGATTTTGCAAAATCCGTAAAGACATGTTACGTTGTAGAAGAATTAGACCCGTTCTTAGAAACACGCATCAAAGCAATGGGTATAAAAGTAATCGGAAAAGAAGTGTTCCCGAAAGAAGGAGAATACTCCATTTCGCTTTTAAGAGAAAAGATTTTAGGAGAAAAACCCGCAAAACCCGTAGCGGCAGACGAGCCGATTCCCGTTCGTCCTCCGGTTATGTGCCCCGGTTGTTCGCACCGCGGCGTGTTCTACGTTTTGCATAAACTAGGCCTCAACGTATCCGGTGACATCGGCTGTTACTCTTTAGGAAGTGCAGCGCCTCTCTTTGCATTAGACAGTATCATCTGCATGGGCGCAAGCGTTTCTGCCGCACACGGTATGGAAAAGGCAGCAGGCCGTGACTTTGCGAAAAAGACCGTTGCCGTTTTGGGTGACTCTACCTTTATTCACTCCGGTATTACAGGCCTCATTGATATTGTTTACAACAAGGGTACATCAACCGTTATGATTTTGGATAACTCCATCACCGGTATGACAGGACATCAGCAAAACCCCTCCACCGGCTTTACCATTCGTAACGAGCCTACACGTCAGGTAGACTTGGTTCAACTTGCAAAAGCAGTAGGTGTTGAGCGTGTAACCGTGGTTGATCCCTTTGATGTAGAACTTCTTGAAAAAGTAATCAAAGAAGAAGTGGCGGCAGACGAACCGTCCGTAATTATCGCACAACGCCCCTGCGCACTTCTTAAAAAAGCAGGTTATACAGGTACTTATGTAATTAATGATAAATGTAAAAACTGCAAAATGTGCATGAAACTCGGTTGTCCTGCAATTTCTATTACAGAAAACGGACCGAAAATCAACGAAAACCTTTGCGTAGGATGCGGTCTTTGCGCAAACGTATGTAAATTCGGCGCAATTGAAAAAGTGAATTAAGGAAAGGACGGAAAAAGAATATGAATATTATGATTGTCGGTGTTGGCGGCCAGGGTACGCTTTTAGCAAGCAGAATTTTAGGCGCAGCGGCACAGAATATTGGTATGGATGTTAAACTTTCCGAAGTTCACGGAATGAGTCAGCGTGGCGGAAGTGTTGTAACGTACGTTCGCTACGGCGAAAAAATTGCCTCCCCGATTATTGAACACGGCGGCGCAGATATTATTTTAGCATTTGAACAACTCGAAGCATACCGCTACATTCCTTATTTAAAAGAGGGCGGTACAATGATTGTAAACACACAAAAAACGGACCCCATGCCCGTTATTTGCGGGACGGCAAAATACCCCGAACAGATTTTAGAAAAAATCGAAAAAATGAATATTAAAGTCATCGCACTCGATGCGTTGACACTTGCAATCGAGGCAGGAAATGCAAAAGCAGCAAACGTTGCCTTAATCGGCACGTTGGCAAAACATTCCACCATTGAAAAAGAACATTGGATAAACGCGGTAAAATCCACAGTTCCCGCTAAATTCTTAGAGGCAAACTTAACCGCATTCGAACTGGGATACAACCACGAATAAAGGAATTGTACTATGAAAATTGCTGAGATGTTACAGGCAGAATACGGCATATCAGATACCACCTTAAAATTGGTGCAGGATGCTGAAAAAGCTGTTTCTGCACAGTTTCAAAAAATCGACGAAACCGCAGAGTTTAACCAAATCAAAGTACTGAATACCTTTTCGCGCCACAGAGTTTCAGAGGCGCATCTTGGCTATTCTACCGGCTACGGATACGATGATTTAGGACGCGATACGTTAGAGGCAATTTACGCCGATGTATTCGGAACGGAAGCCGCGCTTGTAAGGCACAGTATTGTGTCCGGCACGCACGCTTTATGCTCTTGTCTTTTTGGACTTTTGCGCCCCGGTGATACGATGCTTTCGGCCACCGGCGCTCCGTATGACACATTAGAAGAAATCATTGGAAAACGCGGAAGCGGAAACGGCAGTTTAAAAGAATGGGGCATCAACTACAAAGAAGTTGCCCTAAAACCCGACGGCTTGATTGATTTAGATGCACTCTCTACGGCTCTTACAGATAAAACTGTGCGCCTTGTTGAGTTGCAACGTTCAAAAGGATATGCATGGCGCCCTTCTTACACACTGGATGATATGAAAGATGCTATTTCGCTTATCAAAGAAAAGCGCCCTGACGTTATCGTGATGGTAGACAACTGCTACGGCGAATTTGTAGAAAAAGAAGAGCCGACGCAAATCGGCGCAGACATCATTGCAGGCTCTTTGATTAAAAACCCCGGTGGCGGTCTTGCGCTTACCGGCGGATACCTTGCAGGAAAAAAAGAATGTGTAGAGCAAATCAGTTATCGCTTAACCTCACCCGGTATCGGAAGCGAAGTAGGCGCATCGCTCGGCATGAACCGCCATATGTATCAGGGGTTCTTTATGGCGCCGCACATTGTGGCGCAATCGCTAAAAATCGCAGTTCTCGCATCAAAAGTGTTTGAAGTGCTTGGATTTGAAGTTTCTCCCAAGGCAGAAGACAAGCGCGGAGACATCATTCAGTCCATTAAATTTAACAACCCTGACCTTTTGTGTGCGTTCTGCCGTGGTATTCAGCGTGGCGCACCCATTGACTCGTTCGTAACGCCTGAGCCGTGGGATATGCCGGGTTATGACAATCAAGTCATTATGGCAGCCGGTGCGTTTGTTTCAGGTTCAAGCATTGAAATTTCGGCAGACGGCCCCATTAGACCGCCGTATGCTGCTTATATGCAGGGTGGCTTAACGTACGAAAGCGGAAAACTTTCTGTTTTGTGTGCAGCAGAAAATGTGATAAGGCTACGAAAGTAAATACATAAAAAAGTAGCAAAAACGAATTCGTTTTTGCAACTTTTTTATTACAAATCTGAAAGGGCTGCTTTTATCATAATGGCACATTCCATACGCTTTTTAAACAGTTTACAGCCCTGCTCATATACCCCACGTACAGAGCCGGTTGCGTGATATGCATTTGCTGCGCATCCACCACTGCAATACAGTTTTGCCCAACAGTCCCTGCATTCTTCTCTTGCGTAGGCGTTGCAGGTTTTAAACTCATCTACAATCTCTTTGTTTTGTATTCCCTCGAAAATATTGCCGACGCAGTATTTTTCATCCCCCACGAACTGATGACAGGGATAAAGGTCACCCCAAGGGGTAACGGCAAAATATTCCGTACCGGAGCCACAGCCTGAAATGCGCTTATAAATGCAGGGGCCGCCGGTTAAATCAATCATATAATGATAGAATGTAAAGCCTTTTCCCTCTTTTTCACGTTTTATCATTTCGTCTGCCAAAATCTCGTACTGATCGAGGACAATTTCCATATCTTCATCGGTAAGTGCATACGGATCACCCGGTGCACAAACTACCGGCTCCATGGAAAGTTCGGTAAAGCCCAAATCCAGCATATGCAGAATATCTTTCGTAAAATCGGGGTTAAAATGCGTAAAGGTTCCGCGCATATAGTATCCCTTGCCGCCGCGAGATTCTACCAGTTTTTGAAATTTGGGAACGATTGTTTCATAACTTCCCTTACCGGACGCAGTCTTTCGCAGGCGGTCGTGCACTTCTTTTCTTCCGTCTAACGAAAGCACCACGTTGTGACATTCTTTATTCGCAAACGCAATTACGTCATCGTCAATTAACATGCCGTTTGTGGTAAGCGTAAACCGAAAATTTTTGTTATGCGCTTTTTCCACTGACCGTGCATATTCCACTATTTTTTTTACCACGTCAAAATTCATAAGCGGCTCGCCACCAAAAAAATCGACTTCAAGATTTCTTCTCGTTCCTGAATTTTCAATCAAAAAATCAATGGCACGCTTTCCTACTTCAAAAGACATAAGTCCGCGTTCTCCGCAAAAATTTCCCTGTGCAGCAAAGCAGTAGTCACACGTTAAGTTACAGGTGTGTGCAATGTGCAAGCACAGTGCTTTCACATCTGTATGACGGTTTTTAAGGTCAAACGCGCGGTTTTCATACACATCTTCTGTAAACAGTTTGCCTTTTGTTTTAAGCGTTTCGATGTCTGAAAGCAGTTCATCAAGTTCTGATTCTGTAACGTCCGTATTGTCTTTATATTTATGTAAAAGTTCTGTCTTGATTTCCGCAGGGCTTTTGGTTTCATACATTGAGATGGCATCGTATGCAACCTCGTCCACACTGTGAACACTGCCGCTTGCCATATCCAGCACCAGATTGTAACCGCCGAGTTTATATTGGTGTACCATAGTTCCTCCAAACAAAAATTACGGGACTGTAAAAAAACAGTCCCGCTCAGAATTTAATTCAATTACTTGTTTTCGCCGCAGTTTTCGCATTCTTGGTTTGCAACACCGCAGGATGTTTTACAAGCAGACTGGCAAGATGTCTGACATTCGCCGCAACCGCCGTTTTCCAAGCTTTTCTTTAAATCCTTGGTTTCTAATGTTTTAATTCTTGTCATAAAACACAACTCCTTTTATATGTACTTTACGTACTAAATTATAGCATAGCAACTTCATTTTTGTCAAGCGCTTTCCTTTTTTGCATAAAAATGCACAATTGTTTTTGTTTTATGCATACAAATTCGATTATTTTTGTATAAAAATTCAAAATATGCACATTTTCTTGCAAAAAAACCTTGACTTTCTCCGCGGGTATTGTATAATAATAGATAGAAATTGATTCTAACCATGAAAGGAAGTCATACTATGAAACAATACAAAAAAGTAATTTTAGCATATTCGGGTGGATTAGACACCTCCATTATCATTCCGTGGCTTAAGGAAAATTACGGCTGTGAGGTTGTTGCAGTTGCAGCAGACGTAGGACAGGGTACAGAACTTGACGGTTTAGAAGAAAAAGCAATCAAAACCGGCGCAAGCAAACTCTACATTGAAGACTTAAACAAAGAATTTGTTGAAGACTTTATCTGGCCTACCTTAAAAGCAGGCGCAAAATATGAAGGATACCTTTTGGGTACCTCCTTTGCGCGCCCCATTATCGCAAAACGTCTCGTAGAAATCGCTCACAAAGAAGGCGCAGATGCCATTTGCCACGGCTGTACCGGTAAGGGAAATGACCAGGTTCGTTTTGAACTTGGTATCAAAGCGTTCGATCCCGATTTGGACATCATCGCTCCCTGGCGTATCTGGGATATCAAGTCCCGTGATGACGAAATCGATTACGCCGAAGCACACAATATTCCTTTGAAAATTACAAGAGAAACAAACTATTCGAAAGATAAAAACTTGTGGCACTTATCTCACGAAGGTCTTGATTTAGAAGACCCCGCAAACGAGCCGATGTTTGACAAAATTTTAGAAATGGGCGTTTCTCCCGAAAAAGCACCGGACAAAGCAACTTATGTTACCATTTCCTTTGAAAAAGGTATTCCGGTAAAAGTAAACGGTGAAGCATTAGACGGCGTATCACTGATTCAAAAACTCAATCAATTAGGCGGCGAAAACGGCATCGGTATCTTCGACGTGGTTGAAAACAGACTCGTTGGTATGAAGAGCCGCGGCGTTTACGAAACACCAGGCGGTACCATTTTGTACCACGCACACGAAGTGCTTGAAACCATCTGTTTAGACAAAGAAACAAGCCACTTTAAAGCAATGGTAAGTCAGAAAATGGCAGACATCGTATACAACGGTCAGTGGTTTACACCGCTTTGCAAAGCAATCTGCGCATTCGTTGACGAAACACAGAAAACCGTAACAGGTGATGTAACATTAAAACTTTACAAAGGCAACATTATTAACGCTGGCGTAACAAGTCCCTACACCTTGTACGATGAACTGACTGCATCATTCGGCGAGGATGAAGAATACAACCAGAAGGATTCCGAAGGATTCATTAACCTCTTCGGTCTTCCGATTGCCGTAAAAGCAAAGCTTGACAAAAAAGCAGGCAGAAAAATTGAATTTTAAGTTCTAACATTCTTAGAATACGAGTATAATAGGAATATCTATGAAAAATGTGCTGTTTATATGGCACATTTTTCTTTTACCCAAATTCTAAGGATGTGATTTTTTGAAAGTGTTTGTACTGAATAAAAAAAGAGCCGTATCGTACTGTGCGCTTCTTTTTTGCGCGATATCCATTTTAGTCATCGGCAGCACACAACATATCGGTGTATATAAAGACGGAGGGGATTTGCGTCTTCCGATTTACTGTGTCGAAAAAGGAAACGAAAAAGTTATTTCCCTGACATTTGATGCGGCGTGGGACGATAGCGATACCGACGTGTTAATTAACATTTTAAAAGAACATAACGTCCCTGCGACATTTTTTATGGTAGGAAGTTGGGTAGAAAAATATCCTGATTCCGTAAAAAAGTTTTTTGAAGCCGGACACGAAATTATGAATCATTCCGATACGCATCCGCATATCGATAAACTCTCTGATTTAAAAATAAAAGAAGAAATCGAAAAGTGCAATCAAAAAATCGAGGGACTAATCGGCGTAAAACCGATACTGTTCCGCGGCCCCTATGGCGAGTACAACAACGCAGTAATCGAAGAAGCAGAAAAACAGGGAATGTTCGTTCTGCAATGGGATGTGGATAGTCTAGACTGGAAAAATCTTTCGCCCAAAGAAATTGTGGACCGCGTGACAAACCGCGTAAAACCGGGATCTATTCTTTTATTTCATAACGGCGCAAAAAACACGCCCGCGGCGCTCCCCGATGTGATAAAAAAGTTAAAACAAGACGGCTATACCTTTGTAAAAGCATCGGAACTGATATATAAAGAGAATTTTACCATTGACCATGCAGGTCGGCAGATTTTAAATTAAAGCAAAAACGCGCATGTTGTAATACGTGCGCGTTTTTTATACATAACAATTATATTACAGTTTGTCCCAATTTATTGCTTTTTGCTTTTTGTTTGTTATAATAAAAGTGAGAACGTGTATATGGAGGGGGCAACAAAAATGTCAGACCGATATAATGAAAAAGAAACGCGCAATCACTATACCTATCAGGACAAACTTAAATTCGAAGACCAATACAGAGAAGCAAAATATCAGGACGATATTGCAGGAGTATTAAAAAACGCCCAGGAGAGAGAGCGAAACAGAAAACTTTCTGCCGCAAGAAAAAAGAAACGCAGAAAAAAAGTGATCGCAAGACTTATTGTCGTTTTGGTGGCGCTCATACTCGTTTTGATACTGGCAATCAGCCTCGTTGTTTCTGCAATCCGTGGTATTGCAGGATTGTTTACGAGCGGCCCAAAACCTGAAATTGCAACTCTCATTGCAGCAGCAGAAGTCGAGGCAAAAGGCTACGATTACGACAAAGCCATAGGAATTATTGCATCCTACGGCGAAAAATATGAAAAAAAGAAAGAACTGAAACAGGCGGTTTTGACGTTTGAAGACGAAAAATCCAAACTCAAAGTGTATCCTGATAACAGTCAGATTCCGCATATTACTTTCCGCACGCTGATTTACAACGCACAACTCGCATTTGACGGCGATGGAAGTCAGGACAAGTATAATCGCAATATGGTGACTGTTTCGGAGTTCTGGTCGATTCTGGATAACTTATACAGTCGCGGTTTTGTTTTGGTAAACCTTTCAGACATTGTAAAAAAGAATAACGGCGTTATGGAATACCGTGATATTTTACTTCCCGAGGGAAAAACACCGATTGTAATCTCGCAGGAAAACCTTTCTTATTATAACAGTCTTAAAGGCAATGGCTTTGCATCAAAACTTGTGATTGACGAAGACGGCGCGCCTTTATGCGAGTACACAGACGAAGCCGGAAACGTAAGCCTTGGCGCTTATGATCTTGTTCCGATTTTAGAATCGTTTATCAAAGAACACCCCGACTTTTCGTATCGTGGCGCACGCGCTACGCTCTCTATGACAGGCTATGACGGCGTGCTCGGATACCGCACCAATCCCAAAGGCGAGGGATATAAAGAAGAAGATATAGAACAGGCAAAATCTGTTGTAAAAAGACTCAAAGAACTCGGCTATGAATTTGCCGGAAACACTTGGGATTACACCGATTACGGAATCGCTGATATGGAAACTGTAAAAAAAGATGCGGAACGTTGGGAACAAGAAGTAAAACCCATTATCGGAAAGACCAATATTCTGCTTTTTGCAGGCGGTACCGACATCGCAAATTATGAGGACTACAAAGACAGCAACGAAAAATATACCTATTTAAAAGAAAAAGGATTTGAAATTTTCTGTCCGACAACATCAGAGCCTAATAAGATTACGTTGGGCGATTCGTACCTGCGCGTCGGCCGTCGTATGATTGAAGGCAGAAATCTTTTGCAGAATCCCGATATGCTTTCTGACTTATTTGTAGCAAAAGATATTCTGGATAGCCAAAGACCAAACTACGAAAGTGAATAAAAAGCATCAAATACTTAAAAAACAAAAAAAGAGATATGACGCAAGGTCATATCTCTTTTTTGGTACTAATGGATCAACTTTATACAGCCTAAAAACCAAGAAACTTGTTTGCCGGCAAAAAGCCCAATTTATGCTTTTATTACTTGTTCTCTAAATGTTTGTTGGCTTCTTCTGCTGATATTTCTTTCATCGTTTCGCCGCAGCATTTAATACCGCAGTTTTCACAAGTACAGTCGATTAACACTTTAACCATTGCACCGCATTTTTCACAAATTACGATTTTGTCCATATTCTCACCTCCTATTTATTGAATCTCTTAAATAAGCTAATCAGCTCATCAATTGTTTCTAAATCACCGTCTTCCAAGTCTCTCGGTACACAGGTGTACAAATGATTTTCTAAAATATACTTCGATAAACTTTTAACGGAATTTTCAACCGCAGACAATTGAATTAATACATCATTACAGTATGCATCATTCTCAATCATTTTATTGATTCCATTTATTTGTCCGCTAATTCTGTTTAGCCTACTGATGATCCGCTTTTTTTCATCGGGTGTTCTTTTTGTTTTTTTACTGCAACAAGTATTATCCATATCGCACCTCCAAATACATTATATACCCTACTGGGGTATATGGTCAATAGGGGGGTATATTGAAAAATAGAAACTGCTACTAAAATAAAAACAGATACGACTTTTGTCGTATCTGTTCTTATGGTGGAAGAGGGTGGATTCGCTTTTCTGCGGAAAAGCCGGCTCGCGGATCTGACAGTCCACCGGACTGTCATTCAACACCGCTCGCTTCGAATCCACCTGACATAATAAAAGAACACACAGCAAATGCTGTGTGTTCTTTTATGGTGGAAGAGGGTGGATTCGAACCACCGAAGCTACAAGCAACAGATTTACAGTCTGCCCCCTTTGGCCACTCGGGAACTCTTCCATACAATATAAAATTAAAGTGGAGCTGGGGATGGGACTCGAACCCGCGACGTGCTGATTACAAATCAGCTGCTCTACCAACTGAGCTACGCCAGCACAGATTCAGCAACGGACTTAATTATAGCATAATTTTTTTGCCTTGTCAACTACTTTTTTTATTTTTTATTTTCTTTATGAAAAGAAAAAAACAGAGCAAAAGAAACTTTGCTCCGTTTTGGTCGGGGTTGAGGGATTTGAACCCCCGGCCCCATGGTCCCAAACCATGTGCGCTACCAAACTGCGCTAAACCCCGTTTTTTTGCAGTTTCTATCATAGCACGGATACATCATCTTCGCAAGGTAAACATCTCTTCATTTTTTGTTATTTTTTTGAATTGTCTTTTATTTTCTCTTATTTTCTTCCAATTTGAACGTTTTACTTATATTTCTTTGCAAAAGACTTTAAAATGCCGCATAAAAGCAGAAGACCGCAAATGCCAAATGCCGTATACAGAACACGCACCAATACGTCAAACGGTACGAGCGATGCAAAAAATGCCAGAACACAAAGTGCGATAAGTGCTTTTTTAGAATGACCTCGTGTCGTTCCCGAAAGAACTGACAAACCGCACGACGTTGCTGTTGTAAGCATTGCGCCATATAAAATAAGCGCACACACTACATGCATACGCGGATAAAGCGCGCAAATCAGTGAAAAAAACGGCATCTGCTCTCCTGAAAAATCAGGAACTAAAACAAGGACTACCGCCATGAGTACCAATATAACAGCAGAAAAGAATCCGCCGATTAAACCGCCAAAACCGGCATAACGCGGCGTTTTTACAAGACCGGCACATGATACCAAAACTGCCGATGCCGAAATCAAATTGTAACTTACATATAAAATACCTTTCCAAACTGCCGAAAAAAACGAAAGGGTGTCTTCTGTGCGAAACTGTTGGGTTACAAAAGGTACTTTTGCATCTTTTACAAGAACCATGATACAAAGTGCTAAAACACCCATAGTCATAAGGGGCGTTACAAATGCGTTAAAGCGTGCCAACCCTTCTTTTCTTCCAACGATGATTTTATAACAAATCAGAAGTGAAAACAATGCGCCAAAAATGGGACGGATATGAAACTCCTCATAAAAGAGCGTTCCACACCCTGAAATCATGATGCAAAACGATACAATCAAATACGCCGCACTAATAAAATGTATGATTCGCGCGACAGGTTTTAAAAACAAAAAAGAAACATACTCTTTTTCTGAATGTAAATTGTTTTCTTTTGCCCTGACCAAAATGACATAGCCTAAAAAAGAAAAGGCAATTCCGGCAGTGATTGCCGCAAAAATACCCCATTTTCCGTAGCAGGAAAAGAACTGAACAATCTCCTGACCGGAGGCAAATCCCGCACCAAATAACGTGCCGCAATAGATTAGCGCAATCGATAAAACTCCCACCCAATCCACCAACAAGTTATCATCAACCTTTCTGCTATAATATTATGTAAACCTAATATTTTATCCGTGTTAACGGGCATTTACAGGCGTGTTACGGCTTCTCTCACACCGACACAAAACCTGTTGATAACCTGTTGATAATGTGGATAAAGTTGCAAAAAACCCATAGTTTTCCCATTTTCACTGTGAATAACCCTGTTGACAATGTTAATAACTAATGTGAATTCTTTTGCGTTAGTTTACATAATATTTTTAAATTGTGTCTACTTTCCGAAAAAAATTGTCCTCTTTTTTTACTTTTAAGATGTTGATATTTTGTAAGATATATAGTATAATATGAGTGTAATCTGTAAGTTATGCTTTAAAGCGCAATCCGTAAAGAACGAAAAACAAGCGTTACAGAATGCGCGATTTTTCTATTCACCGCGTTCACTTCGCCCGGAGCGAACGCCACGAAAATATAAACGGGCAGAAAGGCAAAGAAAATGGCAAATCAGGTAACAAAAGATACCATCATTATGGATGTATTAAGAATGAATCCGGAAACAGCACAGTTTTTCCTTGAAATCGGCATGCACTGCTTGGGCTGTCCCTCTGCAAGCGGCGAATCGATTGAACAGGCATGTTACGTGCACGGCGAAGATGCTGATGCTTTGGTAGAACGCATTAACGCATTTTTAGAAGATAACTAAACCAAACTTTAAAAAGCGGTCAAAACAAGATGTTTTGACCGCTTTTTTATTGTGTTATCTCACGCAGGGGATAAGCAAAGATTTTCCAGACGGTATCCGAGCATCCTCCGTCATTTTCTCATCCATGCCGTTTGCACATTTAATTTTATCTACCGTTGTGCCATATCTTTTTGCCACATCCCAGAGCGTATCCTGTTCTCCCGAAAAGCAAACAACGAGGCTCATGCGCTCTTTTTTCTCTTCCGCTTCTTTCATTTCACACGCTGTGAGCATATGTAAGGTGTGCTTTTTTAATACACGTACATACATTCCGAGTTGTACGCATGATTCCACTGAATCTGCACCATTTGGCTTTGCGTCTGTCTGTACGATCCAGATATCTCCATCTGCAAAAAGATGTTCTCCCTCTACCTTTTTCTGCCAGACAAACTCCGTCTCTGTCACTGCACTTTTTAAAATACCGTCAGCCTTTTCGTCACGGTATAAAAGGAACGAAACCAAACTTCCCAAAACCTTTAATGCACCGTTTTCAAATACATATTCTTTGATCATTGGCTTTGCCGATACACAGAAAATGTCTGAAAGCGAAACGTCTTTGGGGAGAGAAATCGTCTGTGTTTCAACAAATGTTGCATGTTCACCTGTAACAAATTCAGAAACTGTTACTGTATCTTTTTGGGTTATGAGTGTTCCTTTTGTGCTGTAACCGTCATCCGGAAGCGTTACCTTTTCGACGCCGGAGGCCTTAAGCCTTACATTAAGATGCGCATCAACACTTATAATTTTTGTGTCTCCGTTTATATCCCCTCTTGCATGCTGCGAGATATTTTTGACATCATAGGTCACGTGTACAAACGCTCCCTCTGTTATATGTTCATTCTCCAACACTTCGGAAAACGGAACGGTATGTGCTATTTTATAGGCTTTTCCGTCGTCTGCCTGATAAATCGTTTGAAGATGCAAAAGCCCTTTTACCATAACACGCCCCAACATGACTTTGATATCAGACGGTGTAACAAAGGCATCTGCTTTTAAAATTTCGTCAATGTCAGGCATATCACGCGGAACAGTTAAAAGATCCGAAACGGTAAAATCGATGCATTCATCCGCAAGCGGCATATACATCTGGTACTGTTTATTTCGTAAAAATACCCCCTCATCCTGAATCGTCGAAATGGGAGAGATATGATTTTGTTTATAACCCGATAGCGTAAGCGAAACCAAAACTTTAACTGCGAGTTTTCTTGAATTTACAAGTGTAAACCCGATGTGTTCCGTCTCAGCAGATACTGAAAATTTTATTTCCTCGCCGTTCGGAATTTCGAACGTATCTGAAAATGGAATTTCAGAACAAAGCGACTTTAATTCACATGCATCATCGTCCTTTTCCGGTCGGTAAAGCGCCTTAAAATAAACTGTTCCCGTAACCGTAAGTTTTCCATTTCTGTATTCGTGCGATGTAACCTCCGCACACGCATCCGCAAGCAAAAGTTCCCGGATATCAGGCTTAATATCTGGCACAACCAAATCGCTTTCTGCCATAATATTAAAACTTGTCTTTACTCTTTGCTCGATTATATTGATGCTTTCCTGTTTCATTTCCATATAGACACACCTGCTTTCTTAAATCTTGTTAAACTATATGCGCCTTTTGTTTGATATATTCCAAAAATAAAACACCCAGTCAAAACTAACTGGGCGTTTTATTTTTAGTCGAGTTCTTTTTTTCCGGTATAAAGTTCGTAGTATCTTCCTTTTTGCTTTAAGAGTTCTTCGTGATTACCTCGTTCAATAATCTCGCCGTTTTCCAAAACCATAATGGCATCTGCCGCGCGCACGGTAGAAAGTCTGTGCGCGATGACAAACGTTGTTTTGTTTTTCATCAGGCGCTCCAATCCGTGTTCTATGTGACGTTCAGTCCTTGTATCAACAGAACTGGTTGCTTCATCGAGTACCAAAATCGGAGCGTTTGAAAGCGTTGCACGTGCAATATTTAAAAGCTGTCTTTGCCCCTGCGAAAGATTTGCGCCATCTCCCGAAAGTTCTGTCTGATAACCGTGAGATAACCGCATAATAAAGGAATGTGCACTCGCTGTTTTCGCTGCGGCAATAACTTCTTCATCGGTTGCATCCAATCTTCCGTAGCGGATGTTTTCCATAATGGTACCGCTGAAAAGGTGGGTGTCCTGCAACACCATGGCAATGCTACTGCGCAGTGTGGAGCGCTTATATTTTTTGATATCAACACCATCAATGGTAATACTGCCGCTTTCAATATCGTAAAACCTGTTAAGCAGATTGGTAATTGTTGTTTTGCCGGCACCGGTAGAACCAACAAAGGCGATTTTCTGACCGGGATGTGCATAAAGCGATATGTTTTTGAGTACCGTTTTCTCCGGTGTATATCCAAAGGTTACATTGTTAAACTCTACATCCCCGTGTACTATTTCGGGAGATATTGCGTCATCGCTGTCCTCTGTTTCAGGTGAGTGGTCCATAATTCCAAACACACGTTCTGCACCTGCCAACGCAGAAAAAACAGTATTCATTTGCATAGAAACCTCATTGATGGGATGAGAAAACTGTTTGGAATAATTGACAAATACGGCAAGACCACCTATATCAAACCGTCCCAGCGCACAAAGCACGCCGCCGACACCTGCCGTAATGGCATAGCAAACCTGACTTAGATTTCCCATAACCGGTCCCATAATTCCGCCGAAGAACTGCGCAAAAAACTGTTTATCGTGTAAGTCCTCATTTAAAGTCTCAAATTCTTCTTTTGTCACGTTTTCATGGCAGAATACTTTAATTACCTTTTGTCCGGTAACCGTTTCTTCAATGTATCCGTTTAACGCACCCAACGATGCCTGCTGTGCAGAATAATATTTACGGCTTCGCTTTGCAATGATCGCGCCACCACGCAAAAATATAGGGAAAAATAAAACAGTAATGAGCGAAAGCCATACACTTGTGTACAGCATCATAAAAAATGTTCCCAACAAAGAGATCACGCCCGAGATTACAGACATCATTGCAGAATCTAACATGAGTCCTATGTTATCAACATCGTTGGTAAAACGGCTCATAATATCGCCGACATTTTCTGTGTCAAAGAACCGTATCGGAAGTGTTTGCACTTTTTGAAACAAATCATTTCGTATGCGTAAAATGGTGTTTCGGGAAACAGAAAGCATAATTCTGCCCTGAATATACGTGGATACAACACCCACGAGATAAATGGCTAAAAGTACAAAAAGCGCATAGAGAAAACCTTCCATTTTTCCCACGGCAATATAGTTATTGATAATGGGACGCAACATATAAGACCCTGCAATCTGTGATACGGTACG
>JAZNGT010000007.1:0-25862 GCA_045576635.1 Congzhengia sp.
TAAAAAATAGGTAGTATAATATATATCTGTTAGCGAGTGTGCTGGAACTGGCAGACAGGCACGTTTGAGGGGCGTGTGTCTACGACGTACGGGTTCAAGTCCCGTCACTCGCACCAAAACGGAACAAGCTTTACTTGTTCCGTTTTTTTTCAGTCAAATTTAATGCACAATAAAATTATTTACAAGGAGCAACAAAATGAGAGTATTAATGATTGGCGCACATCAGGATGACAATGAATTTCAATGTGGCGGCCTTGCGTCGAAGCTTATTAAAAACGGACATACTGTGCAGTTTTTAAGCATGTGTAATGGATGTGGTGGACATCACATTTTAGGTCCGAAAGAAATTACGGAAAGAAGAGCAAAGGAATCTGCTCAGGTTGCTGAACTTCTTGGTATTACATACGATATCTGGGATTATGATGATTGCAATATTGTTGCTGACCTTGCGACAAGAAAACGCACAATCCGCTATATTCGTGAATTCAAACCCGATGTTATTATTACACATAGAACAAATGACTATATGCCAGATCACAGAGCAACAGCACAACTTGTTCAGGATGCATCTTATTTACTTACAGTACCTAATGAATGTCCGGATGTACCTGCAATGCGTTTTATGCCAATCATTCTTTATAGTGAAGATCGTTTTACAATCCCACCTTTCAGAGCTGATATCCTGGTTGATATTGATAGTGAAGTAGATGTAAAACTTCAAATTGCAAATATAAACGTATCTCAGGTGTATGAATGGCTTCCTTACAACCGTGGCGAAGAAGTGCCGGAAGGTGATGAAGCGCGTTTTGCATGGCTTAAAGGTATGGAAATTACTTCTGAAACACCGGATGAAGATATCTTGAAACAAACAAGAGGTTATGCTGTACGTTATGCAAAACCTGCAGCTCGATTCAGAGACAGACTCATTGAACTTTACGGAAAAGAAAAAGGCAGCAAAATCCGTTATGCAGAAGCTTACGAAGTGAGTGAATACGGTAGTCCCATGACAGAAGAAATCAAAAATGAACTCTTGAAATAAGTTTCATAAGGCGACAATTTTCGAAAGAAATTGTCGCCTTTTTACATGTTAACCTATAAAATTTTAATTCCTGTATAGACAAATGAAATTACTTGCGATATAATAAAATTATAGATTAAAAATACATAATTGCCCGCGCTATGTATTCATTTAAAATCAGCGGACAGAAAGGGTTTATTTACAATGGACAAAAATGTACATGAAATGTCACACCCGTTAATACTCCATAAAATCTCAATGATTCGTGATGAAAACACTACAGTTAAACAGTTTCGTGAATTGGTTTACGAAATTGCATTGCTTATGGGTTATGAAGCAACGCGTGATCTTGATATGATTGAGGAAAAGGTAAAGACACCGATTACTGAAACAGTTGGTAAATTTATCGCAAAACAGGTGGCTTTGGTTCCGATTCTTCGTGCTGGTCTTGGTATGGTTGACGCACTTATGAGCATCATCCCCGCTGCAAAGGTAGGTCACGTAGGTCTTTACAGAGATCACGAAACACTAGAACCGAAAGAATATTACTGCAAGTTACCGCCCGATATTGAAGAGCGCCAGGTAATCGTATTAGACCCAATGCTTGCTACTGGTGGTAGTTCTGTTGCTGCGATTGATTTTATCAAACAGCGTGGTGCAAAGCGCATTAAACTAATGTGCATTATTGCGGCTCCCGAAGGAATTGAAGCGGTACGAAACGCACATCCCGATGTTGAAATCTTTATTGGAACAGTTGATGAAAAATTAAATGAAAAAGGATATATTGTCCCCGGTCTTGGTGATGCCGGAGACAGACTGTTTGGAACAATCTAAGATATAGGAGCATTCATTTATGAATATAGAAATTTTAAGAAAAGACATGGTTACAGCCATGAAAGAAAAGGACAAGCTTACGAAAGATGCTGTTTCATCCTTGATTGCAGCAGTTAAAAAGGTTGCAATTGACGAAGGTGTAAGAGATGACATTCCTGAAGAATTGATCGACCGTGTGATTTTAAAGGAATTAAAATCTGTGAAAGAACAGATTGACACTTGTCCTGATGAACGTGCAGACCTTAAAGCTGAGTACGAAGCAACCTACAAAATAGTAGAGAGGTACGCACCGAAACAGCTTTCTGAAGATGAGGTAAAAGATATTATTCTGACGAAGTTTTCAGACGTTTTAGCAGGAAAAAATAAAGGTCTTATCATGAAAACTGTCATGGCAGAACTTAAAGGGAAAGCCGATGGTAAAGTGATCAGCAATGTTGTCTCCGAACTTTGTAAATGATTACATTAAAAAAGCACTTGCTATATGCAAGTGCTTTTTTTTGGCACGCCTGATAGGATTTGAACCTACGACACCCGGCGTCGGAGGCCGGTGCTCTATCCACTGAGCTACAGGCGCATAAAAAAGGTTTGCTCAATTTAAGCAAGCCTTTTTTGTATGTACTTATTTATTTGTAATACGGTAAGAAAGGGTCATTAAACTGTCGCTTAAATGAACGTTTTCGATGGCGATGTCGTCGGGTGCGGAAATCTCTGTATAAGAAAAGTTCCATAACCCCTTAATACCGATTGCAATGAGTCGTTCTGCAACCTCGCGCACTTCGCTACGAGGTAGTGAAAGTGCCGCAATATGTACATTGTTTTCTTTGCAGAAAGTTTCTAATGTAGAAACGTCACTTATGGTAATTCCTTTAATTTCCTTGCCAATTTTTCTGGCATCTTTATCAAAAATACCAATCACTTTAAATCCACGTTTTTCCAAACTTGTATAGTTAACAAGCGCGTGTCCCATGTTACCTGCACCAATGACAATGATATTGTGGCCTTTATCAAGCCCTAAAATTTCGCCGATTTCTTTGTAAAGATTAGGGACGTTGTATCCGTAACCTTGCTGACCAAAGCCACCAAAACAGTTAAAATCCTGCCTGATTTGAGATGCAGTAAGTCCGATTTTTTCACTTAATGCGCCTGATGATATTCTGATAATACCCTGATTTAAAAGTTCACCTAAATATCTGTAATATCTGGGCAGACGCTTAATCACAACCATTGGAACGTTGCTAGTGTCGTATTTCATTCCTTCACCTACATTCTAAAAAACTCACAAGTAACAATTATAAGGGATGTTATCCGGTTTGTCAACTGAAATCGGGCTATTCTTCTACTACGGTTTCATCTTCACTTTCAGTATTATATTCTTCGAATGTGAAACGATAACCGCAATCAGAGCAGAACTGCGCATCTTTTGCGTTTGATTTTGTGCAAACAGGACACAATTTTTCGTTCTTTAAGTGTGAAGAAAGTTCGGTTAATTCTTCGAGTTTTTCGTAAAGTTCATCAATCTTAGAAAGTGTTGCTTCGATCGTATCGGCATCAGGTTCTGTTTCAGAACGCTGTGAATGGTAGACGATTGAGCCTAATGTTTTAAAACAAGCATCAATTTCGGATTTTGTTGAAGCAATGCTTAATTTTACACGTGAAAGTTCATATAATTCGGTCGATTTTTTTGCTACTTTACCAGCAGCGTTTTTAAGATCTGCAAAAAATTTATCCATATTTCATTCCTCCCAAAATTTATGATTATAATCATTATATCATAAAAATTTGTATTTTGAAACAATATATTTAAAAAAAATCAACTAAATTTTAAAATTTAGTTGTAAAATCAAAAAAAATATGTTACAATGACATATTATGTATACTATAAATCATTAAACTAGGTTATTTGCGAATACTCATATCTTAGAAATAGAAAATGAGGTAATAGAATATGACAGAAAATCATATGACTGAACTTTGTGCTGCGTTTGGCCTTGACTCTATCGGTTCTGCCTTCGGTGGTGGACATATTAACGATACTTTTCTTGCCCAAAAAGATGGTCGCACTTGCGTTCTGCAAAGAATCAATACAGAAGTATTTAAAAATCCTGGCGCTGTAATGGACAATATTTTAAACGTAACATCGCATCTGCAGAAAAAGATTGTAGAGCAGGGTGGAAACATATCCAGGGAAACATTACATTTTATTACAACTTCTGAAGGAAAGCCTTATTATATTGATAAAGAGGGCAGATGTTTTCGTGTATATTATTTTGTCGATGAGAGTGAATCGTTTGAAGCGATTACTGATCCGCAGAAATTTTTTGAAGTTGCCAAAGCGTTTGGACGTTTTCAAAATATGCTAAGTGATTTTCCGGCAGAAACACTGCACGAAACAATTGCGCAATTTCATGACACTCCGCATCGTGTAGACCAACTTACACTTGCAATCAATCAAAATGTCTTTGACAGATTGCAAGAGTGCGAAAAAGAAGTGGAATACGCCCTGTCGCAGAAAGATATGGTTTCTCTTGTTAGTAATGCTTTAAAGGATGGAAGTATTCCTTACCGCGTAACACATAATGATACGAAACTGAATAATGTTTTGTTTGACGCAAATACCGGACTAGGTTTATGCGTTATTGACTTGGATACTGTAATGCCCGGTTCCATGCTTTATGATTTTGGCGATGCGCTTCGTTATGGTGCAAATACTGCTGCAGAAGATGAGACTGATTTAGATAAAGTTAGTTTTGATTTAACGCTTTTTGAAGCATATACGAAAGGTTTTGCGTCTGAAGTTAGAGACTCTATCACATCAAAAGAAAAAGAGTTGCTGGCGTTTTCTGCAAAACTTATGACGTACGAGTGTGGTATTCGCTTTTTGGCAGACTTTTTAAATGGGGATACCTATTTTAAAACAAAGTATCGAACACACAATTTGGATAGAGCTAAAAACCAATTTGCGCTTTGTCGCGATATTGATAAAAAGCTTGACATAATGAAAAAAATCGTAGATGAAAACTTTTAAGTAAATGGGTTTTTAGATAGGAGTCAAAAGATGAATATTGAGAATCTAACGCTCTTGACAGATTTTTATGAACTGACCATGGCAAACGGATATTTTGAGCATGGTTTAAAAGATGAAATTGTATATTTCGATATGTTTTTCAGAAAAGTCCCGGATGACGGTGGCTTTGCAGTTATGGCTGGCTTAAAGCAGTTGATTGACTATATCGAAAATCTGAATTTTTCCGATGATGACATTTCATTCCTTAGAAACAAAAAAATATTTAACGAAGAGTTTTTATCATATTTAAAGAATTTTTCGTTTTCTTGTGATGTATGGAGCATTCCTGAGGGAATGCCCATTTTTCCGCATGAACCAATTTTAACTGTACGCGGACCGGTGATTGAAGCACAGTTCATTGAAACTATGGTACTGCTTTCCATTAACCACCAGTCACTCATAGCAACTAAGGCGAACCGTATCGTAAGAGCAGCAGAGGGAAGAGCAGTTATGGAGTTTGGTTCAAGACGTGCACAAGGATATGACGGCGCAATTTACGGTGCCAGGGCTGCGTATATTGCGGGTTGTTGCGGTACAGCATGTACCATTTCTGAACGTATCGACGGTATTCCGGCAATTGGTACGATGGCACACAGTTGGGTGCAACTTTTTGATTCAGAATATGAGGCATTTAAAGCATACGCAACAACATATCCTGATTCCTGTGTGTTGCTTGTTGACACTTATAACGTATTAAAATCCGGAATCCCTAATGCAATTAGAGTCTTTAACGAAGTTTTGGTGCCGATGGGGCATAGACCAAAAGGCATCCGCATTGATTCGGGTGATATTGCCTATTTATCCAAAAAAGCCCGTAAAATGTTAGACGATGCAGGATTTGTAGATTGCAAGATTACTGCATCGAATTCTCTGGATGAATACATTATTCGCGATACACTTTTGCAAGGAGCAAAAATAGATTCCTTTGGTGTGGGTGAAAGACTCATTACTTCTAAGTCGGAACCGGTATTTGGTGGCGTTTACAAACTTGCCGCAGTTGAAAAAGATGGCAATATTATACCAAAAATCAAAATCAGCGAAAATACTGAGAAAATTACAAACCCAGGTTTTAAAACGGTATACAGACTGTTTTCAAAAACAAGCGGTGAAGCAATTGCTGATGTTATTACACTTTTTGATGAAAAAATTGATGACACCAAGCCTTACGAAATTTTTGACCCTGAACATACCTGGAAACGTAAACTGTTAACCAATTTCAGAGCAGAAAAAATTACCACACAAATTTATGAAAAGGGTAAACTGATTTACCAAAGTCCTGATGTGCATGAAATTAAAAAACGTTGTGCATTTGAGATTGACAGACTTTGGGATGAAGTTAAGCGTTTTGAATATCCGCATAAATACTATGTAGATTTATCACCAGCGCTCTGGGAAATGAAAGATGACTTGTTAAAGAAATACTCGAAAAATTAGGAATAGATGTTCTTTAATTTCCTTTGTTGTCATAGAATAAAGGTGTACATGCCTTTTACTCTATGAGAAATGAGGGGAACATCTTGACAAATTCATTAAAATTTAAATTAAAAACTTTAATAAATCAGAATCTGAAACAAATTATTATAATTTCTGCATTCTTTCTCGCTGGTTTTTTATTTGCACAGTTCGCAGGAACAAATGAAATTGAGCCGGAGGAAATAAAGGTTTATTTTTCGGATTTTTTTACAAATATAAGCGATTCCGGTACGGATCCGAAAGCCTCATTTTATGCGGCTATGCTTTCAAATTTGAAATTTGCAGTGGTTTTATTCTTGTCATCTGTAACAATCGTCGGTATTCCTGTCATTTATGCTTTTACTTTGCTTAACGGGATATCGTTCGGACTTGTCATTCATTATTTGTTTTACACGTTTGGCATAAAGGCTCTTTTGCTTCTTTTAACTATGGTTATTCCTCATACAATTGTTTTGGCGCCGTTATCCGTGATGTATGCAAATTGTTGCCTTGTGAATGCAAACATGCTTTTTAAAGAACATATTTCAATTCGAAAACGTGTAGTAAAACCTGCTTTGCTTGGCTTGTTGTTTTTATTGTTGTCAGGCGTATCTGCTTTAATACAAGCTTATTTAGAACCGTTTTTTACACATTTGATACAAATTTATTTTACTTCTAGGTAGGAGCTTTTGTAATGGAAGATTTATTACAAAAATACAGGATATATTTAAATAGCAAACGCCTTAGACCAAATACGCTTTCGGCGTATCTTTGTGATGCCGAGAAATTTGTTTCTTTTGCAAAAACAAAAGGTGTTAAGGATGTATTAAAGGTTGACCTTCTTTTGATTCAGGAGTTTGTTTTCGAACTTGAAAAAGAAGAGAAAGCACCGTCAACTATTGCGCGCTATATTGTTTCTCTCAAACGTTTTTTCTCGTATTTAAAATCTTCAAGAGTAATTAAGAAAAATCCGACTGATGATTTAAAATCGCCCAAGTTAACAAAAGCACTCCCAAAGACACTCACCCTGGAAGAAGTGACGTTGTTTCTGGAACAGGCAAACGGACCTGATCCTAAATCATTACGCGACAGAGCGATGCTTGAGGTTCTTTATGCAAGCGGAATTCGCGTTTCAGAACTCATTGCGCTTGATATTGGCGATGTCAATATGCAGGTTGGTTATATCAGGTGTCTAAAACGTGACGAAGAGCGTATTATACCGATCGGCAGGATGGCGCATATTGCATTGGAGCAATATTTACAATATGTGAGACCGAAAGTTTCTGCAGAAAATGAAGTGGCGCTTTTTGTCAATATGAACGGAAAGCGTATGACGAGGCAAGGATTTTGGAAGATTGTAAAATTTTATGCAGAAAGTGCGGGGATCGAAAAAGAAATTACGCCCCATACTTTAAGACACTCCTTTGCAGCACATTTGCTGGAAAACGGTGCAGACTTACAATCTATTCAAACAATGCTCGGACATGCTGATATTTCGTCGACCAACATCTATACAAAACTTGTAAACAGCAAAATTCGTGATGTGTATGCAAAGGCACACCCAAGAGCATAAGGAACGAAAATTGATATGGAAAACGCTAAAAAAGATGAAAAGAACAAAACGGAATTTTTCGATAAATTAACAGTCACATTATCCATTGTTGCGGTCGTTGCAATTGCATTGGTCGGAATGTTTTTATTGACAATGGAAGCGCCTGAAAGTGCTACGATTATAAAAAAAGATGCGGATGTTTCATTTTCTTCTGAAAGAGCAGAAAGCAAGTCGACTATGATTAATATTAACACTGCACCAAAAGAAGAGTTGGTGCTCATAAGCGGAATCGGAACAACGAAAGCAGAAAATATTATTGCTTATCGAGAAAACAAGCCTTTTACTAAAATTGAAGATATTATGAATGTAGAAGGGATTGGTCAAAAATTGTTTGATAAAATCAAAGATAGAATTTGTGTAGAATAAAAGACGCATTTTCATGCGTCTTTTATTTTTTGTATAGTGTTACTTTAACTTTTTCGCTTGTGATGTCAATCGCGGCATAAGCGCCTTTAAAATAACCAATTGAACCGGGATTTACAAAAGTAATGCCATCTTCTTCTGAATGGTGCTGTGTATGTGTGTGACCAAAAATGCAGATATCACATCCTTCTGCTTTTGCACATTTTTTAAGGAGTAGCAGTGAACTTTTTACTCTTTCTTTATGTCCATGCGTTATATAAACCTTGTGGTCTTCTAAATGAATAATTCTTAAAAAAGGATCAGGGGCGGAGTAGTCATTGTTACCGCAGACACTTATAATACTGTGTGTTCTGCCGTAAACATCATTTAAATACTCTACATCTTCTGCCATATCGCCACAGTGGATTATACGCGTTATATCACTATGTGCGGAAATTGCTGCATCCATTCCGTTTGTATGTTTGTGACTGTCACTGAACAGTAAAAATTTCATATATATCTCCTTAAAACGTTCTTTGATTCAATATTATAGGATATTTTGAGTAAGATGTAAACACTTTCAAAATAAAAAATAGAATATATTTGAAAAGAATGTTGCAAAGTTTGTGAAAAAGTAGTATAATTAGTATAAATATGATAAATTTGTACTAGATATAGTTGTACAGGGAAGATGATGAGGATTTAGCTAAAAAATGAAAAACAGAAATTGGATACTGATGTATAAAGACCATCGGTCCGAGGATGTCTTAAAATTAAGTCGTGATTTTAATATTCCCCCGGTTATAGCAACAATTTTGTTAAACCGCGGCATTACCGATCCTGAACTCTTTATTCATCCGACAGAAGACCTGCTTTTAGACCCGTTTTTAATGCTCGGGATGAAAGAAGCGGTCACAAGAATTTTAAAAGCAATTAAAAACAACGAAAAAATTACGATATACGGCGACTATGATGTGGACGGAATTACTTCGACCGCCATTATGGTGAAATTTTTGCGTTCACACAGGGCTGACGTAACGTACTACATACCTGACCGCTTGGAAGAAGGGTATGGTATCAATAAGACTGCAATTGATAAAATTGCTGCCGGTGGAACAACGCTTCTTATTACGGTTGACTGTGGAATTACTGCTGTTAATGAGGTTTTATACGCAAAGGAAAAAGGAATCGACACGATCATTACCGACCATCACGAATGTAAAGATGAAATACCTGAGGCATACTGCTTATTAAACCCCAAACAGCCTAAATGTACCTATCCGTTTAAACGCCTTGCAGGTGTAGGTGTTGCATTTAAACTTTTACAGGCGCTTACAATAGAAATGCATTTTCATATGCAGGAACTGATTGAAGAGTATATAGACTTAGTTGCAATCGGAACAGTTGCAGACGTTATGCCACTTGTCGGCGAAAATAGAATTATCGTTAAAAAAGGACTTGAACTTCTCGCATTTACAATGAACAAAGGGCTTCGCGCGCTTGCAGATATTATAGACCTCAATCTTGCTGATGTTCAGACAGGAACAATTGGGTTTATGATTGCACCGCGCATAAATGCAGCAGGAAGAATGGGTGACCCGCGCTGCGCGGTTGAACTTTTGCTTGCTACTGATGAAATGTCTGCTAAAAAATACGCAGAACAATTAGACAATGAAAACCGTGAACGTCAGGAAACAGAAATCAGTATATTAGAAGACGCGCTCAAAATGATTGAAGAGTCCGAAAAATACAAGGATGATTATGTGCTTGTGCTCTCGCATGATGGATGGCATCATGGTATCATTGGTATTGTTGCATCAAAGATTTCCGAACGGTTTCATAAGCCTTGCATTTTAATCAGTACTGACGACGAAACGGGTAAAGGTTCGGGTAGAAGTATTCGTTCGTTTAATCTCTTTAAAGCACTTGATTTTTGTCAGGATTCACTGTTGAAATTCGGAGGCCACGACTTGGCCGCGGGGCTTTCAATTGCACCTGATAAAATTGATGAATTCAGAGAAAAAATCAATCTCTATGCAAAAGATACACTTACAGAAGAAGATTTTACACCGTTATTATATATTGACTCTGAACTTCCGCCCGAGTATATCAATATGAATACGGCGGAGCGTCTTTCAATCCTGGAACCGTACGGAATGGGAAACGCAAGTCCTATGTTTTTTGCAAAGGAAATGCGCATTTCTCAAATCAGGCCGTTGAGCGAGGGAAAACATATAAAACTTACACTGCGCTCGGGAGAGTACTATATTGATGCGGTTGGTTTTAACATGGGACACTTGGTTGAATCTCTAAAACAAGACGATTTAATTGATATAGCCTTTAACCTAGACATTAATGTTTACAGAGGGATGCGACATTTGCAAGTTCTCTTAAAGGACGTTAAAATGAGTGAAATACGCAATTAGGGGCGATAAATATGCACGAATGGCACGATTTTGAAAGTCTGAAAGAAAAAGTATTATCTTATAATAAAAACTGTAATTTAGAAAAACTGAATAAAGCATATTTACTTGCCGAAAAGGCGCATGAGGGTCAGCTTCGCGCTTCCGGCGAGCCTTATCTTGCGCATCCTTTGGAGGTTGCCTATATCCTTGCAGAATTAGAACTTGATTGTGACACATTAGTCGGCGCACTTTTGCATGATGTAGTAGAAGATACATCCTACACGATTTCAGATATTAACCGTGAATTTGGTGAAAGTGTTGCCATCATTGTTGATGGTGTTACAAAGCTTAGTAAAATTCAGTATACAACTGCTGAAGAGCAACAGGTAGAAAATTTGCGTAAAATGTTTCTTGCAATGGCTAAGGATGTCCGCGTAATACTCATTAAACTTGCCGACAGACTTCACAATATGCGTACAATCAAGGCAAAATCCGAGCCAAAACAGCGCGAAAAGGCAAGGGAAACATTGGAAGTTTATGCAGCACTCGCCCACAGACTTGGTATGTCTAAAATCAAATGGGAATTAGAGGATTTATCGTTAAAATATATTGACCCTGTTGCATATAAAGAAATTACGGATTCTATTAGCCTTAAAAAGCAGGAACGTGAACAGTTTATTAACGATATTATGGACACGTTAAAACAAAGGATGGATGAGATTGATATTAAATCTCATATTACCGGTCGCGCAAAGCATTTTTACAGTATTTATCGAAAGATGTTTACACAAAACAAGTCTATTGATGAACTTTATGATTTGTTTGCTGTAAGAGTGATTGTTGACTCCATCAAGGATTGCTATGCGGTTTTAGGTATGGTACATGAACTTTATCATCCTATTCCCGGACGTTTTAAGGATTATATTGCAATGCCGAAACCAAATATGTATCAGTCATTGCATACAACGGTAATCGGTCCCGATGGTACGCCGTTTGAAATACAGATACGTACGTGGGAAATGCATCACGTTGCAGAATGCGGTATCGCAGCGCACTGGAAATATAAAGAGGGCGTAAGCGGCGAAACCGATATCGATGCAAAACTGGAATGGATCAGACAACTTTTAGAAATTCAGAATTCTGTTGTAGATACCGACGATTTTATGCGCACGCTTAAAATCGATTTGTTTGCAGACGAAGTCTTCGTGTTTACCCCGAAAGGTGATATTATCAACCTTCCTGCCGGCTCTACACCGATTGATTTTGCCTTTTCTATTCATAGTGCAGTAGGATGTAAAATGTCAGGCGTAAAAGTAAACGGCAGAATTTCGACGCTTGATTATATACTGCAAAACGGCGACATAGTTGAGGTTATGACATCTTCTTCTGTTCACGGTCCAAGCCGTGATTGGTTAAAACTTTGCAAGACTTCGACTGCGCGCTCTAAAATCAACCAGTGGCTGAAACGTGAGCGTAGAGATGAAAACATTCAAAATGGTAAAGAATTAATTGACAAAGAATTAAAACGTGTCAATCTTTCCCATAGCCAACTTTTCCGTCAGGAATGGGTGGACATGCTCTGCAAAAAATACTCCTTTTCTTCTCTTGAAGATATTTATGCCGCAGTCGGATACGGTGGTCTTACCGTAAATAAAGTTGTAGGTAAACTTCGCGAAGAATACCGACAGGCGCTTAAAAAAGAGAAAAAGGATATAGACGATGTATTGATTGCTGACACAGTGCGTCAGAAGCCTAAAAAGACTGCGAAAAACGGTGTAATTGTTGAGGGAATTGAAAATTGCCTTATCCGTTTTTCAAGATGTTGCAACCCTGTTCCGGGCGATGATATCATTGGCTATATTACGCGCGGCAGGGGAGTCAGTGTTCACAGACGTGACTGTGTGAATATTGAATCGAGTGAACGTCTTGGTGAAACCGAAAGACTCATTAAAGTGTTCTGGGAAACAGAACAGGCGTTTGCATCCTCTTATCTTTCTGAAATTCAGATTTCCGCAAATGACAGAAAGGGTCTTTTAGCTGAAATTGCAAGCGTTGTGGCAGAACTTCGTATTTTAATTACTGGCATCAATTCTAAAGTTTTAAAAGACCAGACAGCTGTTGTAAATATGGTAATTGAAATTAATTCCAAAGACGAACTTGACCGTGTTGTTAACAAACTCCGCAATATCGCCGGCGTGTTTGATGTACAGCGCAAGTCAGAAGGTAAAAACTGACATTGAAAGGATAAAAAGTATATGGTTTTTAAATGTATACCGGTAGGCAGATTGCGTGTAAACTGCTACATTTTGGGTGACAAGGATGCACTTTTGATTGTCGATCCCGGCGGTGATGCCGACGAAATATGTGGTTTTTTAAAAGCAAATGGATATACGGCAAAATATATTCTGCTTACGCATTGTCATTTTGACCATATTCTTGCTGCTAATGAAGTTAAATTGAAAACCGGCGCAAAAATTGTTGCATCGAGTAAAGAATCAGATAATTTAAAAAATCCCTCTGTCAATTTGACGGATCGTTTTACGAGAGTGCCGGTTACAATTACACCTGATATAACCTTAAAAGAGGGGGATATACTTTCTTCCGGCTTGTTTACATTTCAGATCATAGAGACACCTGGGCATACAAATGGTGGTATTTCTATTTATTCAGAATCTGAAAAAATACTGCTTTCCGGCGATACACTTTTTTGTCAAAGTATTGGCAGAAGTGACTTTCCTACCGGTAGTTTAGACGAATTATTACATTCAATCAAAACAAAACTTTTTGTGCTTCCGGATGATGTACGCGTCTTACCGGGGCACGATATCGAAACGACCATAGGCCACGAAAAGAAACACAACCCATTTATATGAAAGAGGCGCATAATGTGACAACTGAAACAACCCCACCGTGGGGAAATCTTGTCGGAATCAGACCTGTAAAACGTGTTGTAAAAATGATGGAGGACGGTATTTCTGACAATGCCATACGTACTTGTCTAAAAAAAGAATATAACGTTTCAGATGAAAAAACAGAACTTGCGATGCAAATTGCAAAAAATGAAATTGAAGTCATTAAAACCATTCCCGAAAACGCGGTTTCGCTTTATATTGATATTCCGTTTTGTCCGTCTAAATGCGTGTATTGCTCGTTTGCATCCATGCCGGTTAAAGAAATGAAACACTTTATTGAGCCGTATTTAAATGCTTTATATTTAGAACTCGACAAAATAAAGGCAATTATAAGTGATTTAGGGTTAAAACTTGTAAGCATATACATAGGCGGTGGTACACCCACTTCCATACTTTCCATTGAACTGGATAATTTACTCTACAAAATTACGACTACATTTGATTTAAGTGATTTAATGGAGTTTACTGTTGAAGCCGGAAGACCGGATACCATAACAGAAAGTAAACTTTCTGTTATGAAAAAACACGGTGTAGACAGAATCAGCATCAATCCTCAATCGATGAACGATAAAACACTTAACTTAATTGGCAGAAAGCATACGGTTGAAGATATCAAAACTGCCTACGAACTTGCACAAAAATACAATTTCAAATCGATTAATATGGATGTAATTGCAGGTCTTCCAAAAGAAACTGTCCCTGAATTTATGCACACAATTGATGAGGTTTTAGCACTCAATCCTCAAAATATTACCGTACATACAATGAGTATCAAACGATCTTCGAAACTTAATCAGGAACAGGATTTTGCGGGACTACCGGAAGGATACGATGTTTCCAAAATGGTTTCTTATGCGCATCGTAAGTTAAAAGAAGCGGACTATGCGCCGTATTACCTTTACCGTCAAAAGAACATTTTAGGCGATTTAGAAAATACCGGCTTTTCAAAAGGCGAAACGCACGGAATTTACAATATCTGCATGATGGAAGAAATTCGTTCGGTTTTCTCTGCCGGTGTTGGTGCTGTAACTAAACTTGTAAAGGGCGACAGAATCGAGAGAATTTTTAATGTAAAAGATGTGCGTGAATATTTAAACCGTGCCGAAGAAATGCGTGAGCGAAAAAACTTTATATATGAATTTTATGAAAACGGAGGAAACGTAAAATGAAATGTCCCTATTGCGAATATGAAGAAAGCAAAGTAATTGATTCAAGACCCACAGATGAAGGTGAAGCAATCCGCAGACGTAGAGAGTGCTTAAAATGTGCAAAACGTTTTACAACGTATGAAAAAATTGAAACGATACCGCTTATGGTAATCAAAAAAGATGGTTCAAGGCAAATGTTTGACCGCCAGAAACTTTTAAACGGTATTATGCGTGCATGTGAAAAACGTCCAGTTACAACAAGTGATATGGAACATATTGTAAGCGAAATTGAGTTTGCAACACAAAACTTATTAGAACGTGAAATTTCTTCTCAAAAATTAGGCGAAATGGTTATGGAACGTCTTCCTGATATTGATGAGGTTGCTTACGTGCGTTTTGCTTCTGTTTACCGTCAGTTTAAAGATTTAAACACTTTTGTAGAAGAAGTAAATAAATTATTAAAGAGGTAATTTAACGTGCGTATCGGAAACGATTGGGACGAACTTTTAGAGCCCGAATTTCAACAAGAATATTTTAAAAATTTAGCCGAAAAACTTTCGGATGAATATCAAAACCATACTGTTTACCCTAAAAAAGAAAATATTTTTAATGCGCTTAAATTTACATCTTATAAAGATGTAAAAGTTTTGCTTCTGGGGCAGGATCCGTACCATGGTTTCGGACAAGCGCACGGTCTTGCGTTTTCCGTTCAAAAGGGTGTAGATAAACCGCCATCACTTAAAAATATATTTAAAGAACTAAAAGCCGATTTAGGAATTGATGCGCCGTCACATGGTTCTTTGACCTCCTGGGCAAATCAGGGCATTATGCTTTTAAACACCGTATTAACGGTGCGCGAAGGAGAACCGAACTCCCACAAAAATTTTGGATGGACAATATTTACAGACAAAATCATTTCTCTTTTAAACGATAGAGAAGAACCGGTTATTTTTCTCCTTTGGGGAAAAAATGCAATTGATAAGTTGCCGCTTGTTACAAATCATCATCACTTTGTATTAACAGCACCGCATCCAAGTCCCTTGTCTGCTTCAAGAGGCTTTTTAGGTTGCAGGCATTTTTCAAAGGTTAACGAGATACTGAAAAGACTGGGCAAAGAACCAATCCGCTGGGAAATATCTGAAACAGAGTAGAGTGTATTATGAATTATATTATTTTTGACCTTGAATGGAATCGTGTGGTAAAAGCCGTAAAAAAGAGGTGCCCGGACGAAATCATTCAAATCGGCGCAGTAAAATATAACGATAAAATGCAGTGTATCGGAACATTTGATACACTGATACGACCGGTTCTTTATAAGCGCATGGAATCAACTGTCTCTAATTTGACAGGTCTCAGTTATGAAGTTCTTAAAAAAGACGGCGTCTTATTTTCAAAAGCGATTAAAGAATTTAAAAAGTTTGTAGGGAAAGATTGTGTACTAATGTCTTGGGGTGCACAGGACGCGCAGGTACTCCGCTCAAATTGTCTCTATTTTAATTCTGACATAAAACTTGACTTTTTAAAGCAATTTGCAGATGTTCAGCGCTATGCAACTCATATTCTTTCTGATGCCAAAACAAGCGGGAATCAAATGAGTGTTTCGCTTGCAGCAGAACTCTGCAACATAACATATGACAAAGCAGACCTTCACGATGCACTTGTAGATGCTACGCTTTCGGGTATGGTATTTGCTAAAATCTTTGACTACGATAAGTTTTCTAAATATATTGTTGACGCATCATCAAAATCGTGTAGTTTTAAAGATGTTCCCATTACTGATTTAAACAACAAAAAAATTGATAAATCAGTTTTTAAAACAAGGTGTCCCGAATGCGGTCGCTTTATGCTAAAAAAGCGAAGTTGGTATTTGAGCGGAACAAAATTTTTGTCATCGCACATTTGCTTAAAATGCAAAAAACAATACATTTGTTCTGTTGAAATATTAAAAACGTACGGAAATATTATAAAATACAAAAAACGCATAAAGCAGCATATTCCAGAAAATAAAAAGTCGAAATAAAGAGTGTAACGTGAGTTACGCTCTTTTATTTTGTGTCAAAACACCTGAAATTTTAATATACTGTTTGTGAAGGAGAGATGCTTATGGATGTTTTAGAGCTTAAAAACATTCGCATGAATTATCAAACCCTCACAAGTGAGGTTACTGCAATAGATGGAATAAGTTTTTCAGTAAAAGCGGGCGAATTTGTAGTTTTGATTGGCCCAAGTGGTTGTGGAAAATCTACGCTTTTATCGATAGTAAGCGGAATTTTACCCGCGAGCGAGGGTGAAGTTTTCGTAAATGGTGAAAAAAGCATAGGAATAAATTCTAAAATTGCATATATGCTGCAAAATGATAATTTGCTTGAATGGCGGACGATATATAAAAATATTTTACTTGGACTTGAAATACAAAAACAACTTACAGAAGAAAATATCGCCTATGCAAATCATCTTATAAAGATATATGGATTAGAGGACTTTAAAAACAGTTATCCGTCACAACTTTCCGGAGGCATGCGGCAACGTGCCGCACTCATTCGTACCCTTGTTACAAAACCGGATATACTGCTTTTAGATGAAGCGTTTTCAGCGCTTGATTACCAGACAAGACTTTCGGTAACGGATGATGTTTATTCTATTATTAAAAAAGAGAATAAGACAGTTTTAATGGTGACGCACGATATACCGGAAGGGATTTCAATGGCAGACAGAGTGATTGTATTAAGTGGACGCCCTGCAAAAATTCACGCAGAGCACACAATTGAATTTGATTTTGAAAACCGTACACCGCTTCGTTGCAGAAAAGATCCAAAATTCAGTCTCTACTTTGATTCCTTATGGAAGGAGCTTGAAATGCATGAAACATAATGGTGTTCTTACGGAGCGGGAAGTATATTTAAGAAGAATAACGTTAAGAAAGAAAATGATACTGACTGCTCAAATTGGATTTTTGATATTTTTTATTGCTCTGTGGGAGATTTTAGGTACGTTGGGCGTAATTGATACATTTATCACAAGTCAGCCGTCAAGGGTATTAAAAACAATTTTTAACCTTTCATCTGAAAATTTGCTGATGCATTTGGGAGTAACCTGCTTAGAGACACTGATTGGCTTTTTTTCCGGTGTAGTCTTAGGCCTCATTATTGCATCACTTCTTTGGTGGTTTGAAACGTTTTCAGACATTTTTGAACCCTATCTTGTAATACTAAACAGTTTACCAAAAATTGCACTTGGTCCTATTATCATAATATGGGTGGGAGCCGGTATGCAGGCAATTATTGTTATGGCACTTGCAATTTCTTTAGTAGTTACAATAATGGAACTTTTAAACGGATTTAAACATACAAATAAAGATATGATAAAAATGGCAAAAACATTTGGTGCATCCAAAGCACAGATTTTTACAAAAATTGTGCTTCCTGCAAATATTACAACACTTATAAATTCACTTAAAATCAACTTAGGTCTTTCACTTGTAGGTGTAATTGCCGGCGAATTTTTGGTATCCAAATCAGGTCTTGGTTATCTGATTGTATACGGAGGTCAGGTGTTTAAACTTGATCTTGTTATGGCAAGCGTGATTATTTTAGCCGTCTTTGCGGCTATTATATATAAAGTAGTTGTCATCTTTGAAAAGATGGTACTAAAAGCAAGGAGGTAAATATGAAAAAATTAGGAATTCTTTTCATGTGTCTTGTGCTTCTTCTTTCGTTTACAGCATGTGGCACAGAAAAGATAACTAGCGAAGGTGAAAAAACACTTCAAAAAGTGCGTCTTGGTGAGGTAACACATTCAGTGTTCTATGCACCACAGTATGCAGCGATAAGCCTTGGTTTCTTTGAAGAAGAGGGAATCGAAATTGAACTTTCCAATTTAGGTGGTGCCGATAAGGTTATGTCGGCGCTTCTATCCAATCAGATTGATGTTGGATTTTGCGGACCGGAGGCTTCCATTTACGTTTATAATGAGGGTAGAGAAGACTATCCCGAGGTGTTTGCACAAATGACAAAACGTGATGGATCGTTTTTAGTTGGCAAAGATAAACCGGAAGTGTTTGACTGGAATCAATTAAAAGGAAAAACTGTCATTCCGGGAAGAAAAGGCGGCGTGCCTTACATGACGTTTGAGTATTTATTAAAAGAAAAAGGCATCGATCCTAAAAATGACCTCATACTTGATGACAGCATTCAGTTTTCGCTTATGGCAGGTGCTTTTTCTGGTAGTGATGCAGAATATGTAACGCTCTTTGAGCCGACCGCATCTATGATCGAACTTGAAAATAAGGGTTATATTTTAGCATCCATTGGTCAGGAATCCGGCGAAATACCGTATACAGCGTATTGTGCGAAAAAGAGTTACATAGGAGAAAACAAAGACTTAATCCAAAGCTTTACAAACGCAATATACAAAGGTTTAAAATGGGTAGATGAACATTCTGCGGAAGAGACAGCGAAAGTAATTATAGATTCTTTTCCAGATACTGATTTAGAACTTCTTACGCAGGTTGTGCAGCGTTATAAAGACATCGATTCGTGGAAAACGGAACCGAGTCTTGCGCAAGAAGATTTCGATAAACTACAAACAGTTATGGAAAGTGCAGGAGAACTTTCAAAACGTGCGCCATACGATAAAATTATAAACAATACATTCGCGCTTGCATCTGTTAAAAACTAAATTTCAATGCAGATATTTTGCAAAATGCAAAATATCTGCATTTTTTTATGTTTCACTTGATTTTAACTTTAAAATAAGGTAAAATAATGGTAGACTTTAATTTAGATTAGGAGTATCCGGATATGACAAAAATTAGGACAAGATTTGCCCCGAGTCCTACGGGGTACATGCATATTGGTAATTTACGAACTGCGCTTTACGCTTATCTATTAGCAAAAAAAGATGGCGGCGACTTTATTTTAAGAATTGAAGACACCGACCAGGAACGTTATGTAGACGGCGCGGTTGATTTAATTTTCAAAACCATGAAAGAAACAGGACTCATTCATGATGAAGGTCCTGATATCGGCGGCGATTATGGCCCGTATATCCAGAGTGAGCGCAGGAATTTATATAAAGAATACGCAGAAAAACTTGTGGAATTAGGTGGTGCGTATTACTGTTTCTGCGATAAAGACCGTTTGGATAAACTTCGTAAAGACCAGGAAGAAGCAAAAGTAATGCCGAAATATGACGGACATTGTGCACGACTTTCCAAAGAAGAAATCGAAGAAAAGTTAGCCTCCGGTGTGCCGTACGTTATTAGACAAAAAATTCCGCGCCGTGGAACAACAACGTTTATCGATGAAATTTTCGGAAAAATTACAGTAGATAATTCTACATTAGACGATAATGTTTTGTTAAAATCTGACGGACTTCCGACTTATAATTTTGCAAATGTAATTGACGACCATTTAATGAACATTACGCACATTATAAGAGGCAGTGAATATCTTTCTTCCACACCGAAGTATAACTTACTTTACGAGGCATTTGGCTGGGAAATTCCGACTTATATTCATGTTTCTCCGGTCATGAAAGACGCACATAAAAAACTCAGTAAACGTGAAGGTGATGCGTCTTATGAAGACTTTATCAATAAAGGCTATTTAAAAGATGCAATCATTAACTATATTGCGCTTTTAGGATGGAGTCCCGGTGGCGAACAGGAAATCTTTACTATGGATGAACTCATATCGGCATTTGATATTGATGGCATCAGTAAATCACCTGCAATTTTTGATGTTCAGAAATTAAACTGGTTAAATGGTGAATATATCCGTAAACTCAGCCCAGAAGCGTTTTACGATTTGGCAAAACCTTTTATTGACGAAGTAATCAAGTCAGATAAAATTGACAAGAAAAAGGTTAGTGCACTTTTGCATCAGAGATGTGAAAAACTCTCGGATATTCCTGAACAAATTGACTTTTTTGATGAATTACCTGAGTATTCTGTTGAACTTTACTGCCACAAAAAGATGAAGACAAACGAAGAAAACTCACTTACATCTTTAAAAGAAATTCTTCCTGTTTTAGAAGGTTTGAATGATTGGAATTACGATGCGATTCACACGGCTTTATTTGATTTAATTGCAAGCCTTGAAGTGAAAAACGGCATCATTTTGTGGCCGCTTCGTGTCGCTGTATCCGGCAAAGCATTCACACCAGGTGGTGGAGTAGAGCTTGCTGAAATTTTAGGCAAAGACGAGACGCTTTTGAGAATCAGAAAAGGCATTGAACTTTTAGGTTAATTTTAACATAAAATTATAAATTTTAAGAATAATAAGCATATCAACTCTAAAAAGGTGATTGATATGCTTATTTCTTTTATTAGAACACTTATTTTATATTTTTTGGTTGTTATTGCGCTACGTGTGATGGGAAAACGACAAGTGGGACAGTTAGAACCTACTGAACTTGTTGTAACGCTTATGATATCGGATTTAGCATCCATTCCAATGAGTCATACATCAATACCTTTGATTAACGGTGTTATCCCGATTTTAACACTGATTTTTACAGAAGCGGTGCTGTCATTTTTTGATTTAAAAAGCAGAAAATTCAGAAAGTTCTTATCCGGCACACCGGTGGTACTCATTCGAAATGGTAAGGTCCTTGAGGAAGAACTAAAAAGACTCCGTGTAAATGTTGACGATTTAATGGAAACACTTAGATTTAACGGAAATTTTGACATCAAGGAAATAGAGTATGCAATTTTTGAAACAAACGGAAATTTAAGTGTGATTCCAAAAGCTGATATTAAACCGTTAACACCGAAGGATATCGAAAAAAAGAGCCAATATAAAGGTGTTCCGTTTCTTTTGATTTGTGACGGAATTGTAAATGAAAATGCTTTAAAAGCATACGAAAAAGATACAAAATGGCTAAAAAAACAATTAGGTGCAAAAGGAATTAAAAACGTTTCTGACGTCTTACTTGCAGGAGTTGATGACAACGGAAAATTCTATTTACAGAAAAGGGGAGTAGGATGAAAACATTTGTTGTATGTCTTATTTTAATGGTTTGTATGCTTTCAGGAACAGTACTTTACATTAATTATCTTACGAGTATAACAGATTCAATGAACAAAATCGTAGATACTATTAAGCGTTCGTCTGAAAAAAATGAATGGGAACTTTCAATGAAAGAGGCAGAACAGCTTGTAAAACTCTGGGATAAAAATGAAAAATTTCTGTCTGCCTTTACAGATCATGGTGATTTAGATGAGGTAAAAACAACGATATACGAATTACAAGAAAAAGTAAAAGAAAAAAAGAAAGATGATGTTTTGCTTTCGGTTACTGATTTAAACATCTTTATTGAACGCTTAGTAAAAAATGAAATTCCTAATCTTGAAAATATTTTAAGACATACACAAGGTGTTCTAAAGGCGCATAGTATGGTATAACCGACCGATGCTTTCGGCCGTTTATATAGATAACACGCAGGAGGGAAGTAGTCGCTTCTTTTCTGCGTATCTACATAAAAAAACCGGCTATCATAAGATAGTCGGTTTTTTTCTTATTTAAATTTTCTTTTTCTAGCCGCTTCGGATTTTTTCTTTCTCTTTACGCTCGGCTTTTCGTAGTGTTCACGCTTTCTGATTTCCGATAAAACACCGTCTTTTGCGCAGGAACGCTTAAAACGTCTGAGTGCGCTATCTAAAGATTCATGATCTTTTATTCTGATTTCTGACATTACTAATTCCCTCCCTCCGCTTCGTACGAGTGCAGGATTGCAGATAAGCAATTTCTTTTTGTCGCGGAATTTACGCATATTCATACGTTTCATACAAAAAGGATAACTTAAATTCCCACAAAGAATATTATAACCGATACATGTATAAATTGTCAATACCAAGTTAAAATATTTTTATATTATTAAAAATTTCGAAAAATTTAGAAAAAATAAAAAAAACAGTTGCATTTTGAAATGAATTGTGGTAAAATGTTTAAAGTCAAGTAAGTTTGGGTGGAGGTGAAAGAATTGCCAAACATTAAATCAGCTAAAAAAAGAGTTAAGGTTATTGAAACAAAAACCTTAAGAAATCAGATGATTAAATCCGCATTAAAGACATATATTAAAAAATTCGAAGCAATTGCAGAGAATGGCAATAAAGCGGAAGCAGAGGCTGCTTTTAAGGTTGTTGTGAAAAAGATTGACCAGGCAGTTGCCAAAGGCATCGTTAAAAAGAACACAGCTTCCAGAAAGAAGTCACAGCTTGCACTCAAACTGAACAAAATTGGTGCGTAAGTAATTTTGGAGTCAAACAGTACATGTTACCGTTTGACTCTATTTTTTATTTTGTTAAATTTTTTGTTGACATATCCATAGAGAACAGGTATAATAAAAATATAGCCAATTATACAAAATAAGAATTTTGTATAATTGGGAGTAGTCGAAAAAGTCAGAAAACGCCATTATTATGAAATTGGAAGTGATTTTATGAAAAATGCACACCTTTTAGACGAAGCCCCGTATTACCTAAAAGACTTTATCACGTATATGGAAACGATTAAAGGTAAATCTTCTAAAACTGTTGATGAATATTATTTTGATTTAAGAACCTTTTTACGTTTTATGAAGGTTTTAAAAGGTCAAGCTGAAATCGATCATTTTGATGCAATATCCATTTCAGATATTTCTATTGAATTTATTCGTGAAATAACGCTTCATGATTTATATGAATATCTTTCTTATACATTACGTGAACGTTTAAACAATGCAAATTCAAGAGCAAGAAAAGTTTCATCTTTAAAATCGTTTTTTAAATACCTTTTAAATAAGGCAAAATTAATTAGTGTAAATCCGGCTGCTGAACTTGACTCCCCTAAAATTCCTAAGACGCTTCCGAAATACCTTTCATTAGATGAAAGTAAAAAATTGTTACATAGTATAGATGGTACCTATAAATACAGAGATTTTGCAATTATTTCCATTTTTCTAAATTGTGGTCTGAGACTTTCTGAACTTGCCGGAATCAATCTAAATGATATCAGGGACGATAAACTCACAGTTTTCGGTAAAGGGAGCAAAGAACGTACAGTTTATTTAAATGAATCCTGTTTAAAAGCGATTAAAGATTATATCGATAAAGAACGCCCCAAAGAAGGCCTTAAATATCCGCATAAAAATGCCCTCTTTTTAAGTCGTCTAAATCAAAGAATCAGCGTAAAAACAATTCAACATATCGTTAAAAAACATTTAGAAGCCGCAGGACTTGATGCTTCTAAGTATTCTGTCCATAAATTAAGGCATACAGCGGCAACTCTAATGTACCGTTACGGACACGTAGATGTCAGAGTTTTGCAGGAAATTCTGGGACACACAGACCTATCTACAACGCAGATTTACACACATTTAGACGATGAACAACTCCGTTCTGCATCAAAAAGCAATCCGCTTGCTAATATCGAAAATGCGTAAATAAAAAACAAACTACCTTTTTGTTGGTAGTTTGTTTTTTTTGTTAGTGCAAAATAGTTTCATTTGCACTTTCAGCAGTTAAAATCTCATCTCCCGGCAGTGTAAATGAGCTGGTTTCCTCGTTTTTATAACTTTCTTTAAAGACTTCTTCTATAATTTCTGTAATATGATTAACGGAAACGACAGAAATACCTTGTTTATGCATTATAGTTCGGTCATTTTCTTGTGGTATAAAAACTGTTTTCACGCCTGCATTTTTTGCTGCAGTAATCTTTTCAAGGACACCGCCAACGGGCATTACATTTCCGAAAATAGATAGTTCTCCCGTAAATGCGAGATCGTTTTGTACTGGAATATTAAAGATTGCAGAATATAAGGAAATCAAAATTGCAACGCCGGCAGATGGTCCGTCAACAGGCATTCCGCCAGGAAAATTCAAGTGAATGTGATAGTCTTTTATCTTTACATCAAATCGTTCCGAAAGCACTGTAAGCGCATTTTGAATAGAAGCTTTTGCTGTGCTTTCACGTTTTAGAGACTGACCTCTATGGTTAATTGTTTCTGATTCTACCACACCCGTAACTTTAATTGTTCCTTTGTTTGTTTCGCATGGAAATGCTTTTGCTTCAATTGGTAAAACTGTTCCGAGGTTTGCACTGCACACAGCAAGTCCGTTTACAAGACCTACTTTTGCGTCGTGCGTAACCTTTTTTTCAATTCTTGGTACAAAATGGGACGCTTCAATTACCCACTCAATATCCTGAATTTCAATTGATTCTTTATTTTCTAGGGCTGCACCCGATGCTGCAGTTTGTACAATATTTACAGCATCTCTACCGTTATCTGCATACTCTGATATTCTTTCTAATGCATCTTTTGTGATAGTATATCCGCCTTTTTGAGCAGCGTTTTCACTGATTTTTATTATTTCTTTCTTTGTTAGCGGTCTAAAATATATTTCTGTACATCTCGACCGAAGTGCCGGTGGAATATCATCGGGTTGACTGGTTGTTGCAGCAACGAGTCTGAAATCAGCAGGCATTCCTTTTTGGAAAACCTCGTGGATATAATATGGTATTTCTCGGTTTGTTTTTGAATAGTATGCAGATTCAAAAAATACCTTTCTGTCTTCCAATACTTTTAAAAGTTTATTCATTTGAATCGGATGCAGTTCACCGATTTCGTCGATAAACAAAATGCCTCCATGTGCTTTTGAAACAGCGCCCATTTTTGGTTGCGGAATACCGGCAGGTCCGTACGCACCTGCACCTTGATAGATGGGATCATGTACGGAACCAATTAACGGATCTGCAATTGCACGTTCATCAAAACGAAGCGTCGTAGCATCCATTTCGATAAATTTAGCGTTTTCTGTAAACGGAGAAACTTTATTTTGAATTGCTTCGTTTAAAATACATCTTGCGGCTGCGGTCTTCCCTACTCCCGGAGGTCCATATATAATCACATGTTGTGGATTTTTACCACAAAGGGCAGCTTTTAAGGCTTTTTTTCCATCTTCCTGCCCTATGATTTCGTCGAGATTTTTAGGCCTCGTTTTTTCAGAAAGTGGCTCTGTTAAAGAGATTTTTTGCATTTTTCGCAAATGTTCAAGTTCTCCTGATGCCTCTTTATGCAAACTTGTTTTTGAACTT
>JAZNGT010000008.1:0-14964 GCA_045576635.1 Congzhengia sp.
TTTTCCGAGTAAATCTGCCGAAAACCCAAAAATAACAGACCGCAAAACAGCCAAAAGCGGTAAATCCTGATACGGATTGTCGATCACCGAAAGCAACGAAATTAACGTAGTAATTTCCGCACTGTTTAGAAAATTTCCGCTGTTTTCAGAATAACAAGGGATTCCCCGTTCTGCTAAAATTGCAGAAAGAACGGGTGCACTGTCTTTTACATTTCTTGAAATAATACAGATATCGCTATACGCAATTGGGCGATATCTTTTTCCGTCAAAAATCTGATCTTTGCTTTCTATGAGTTCCGCGATTCTATTTGCAGCATACACTGCTTCAAGTTCTACTTTTTCTGCATCCGGAAGCGTTTCGCGCAGTTTGTCGAGTTCTAAAAGACAGAGTTCTGTATCAGTATTTAAAGGCTGTACTGCACCATCCGGAAAAACCGCACCGGGATACAATTTTTCTTCATCGTTATAATCAATTTCGCCGGAAAGTCGCGACATAATCCGCTCAAAAATAAAGTTTACGGATGACAAAACATTTTCACGGCTTCTGAAATTTTTAGAAAGCATAATTTTTCGGCTAAGCGCTTCTGTTTCTTTCGAAAACGTATCGCGTTTTCCTTGAAAAAGCGAAGGATCGGTATTTCGAAAACGATAAATACTTTGTTTGATATCGCCTACCATAAAGAGATTATTGTCGCGCTTGATTGCAGAAAAAATTGCTTCCTGCAATCTGCTGGTATCCTGATATTCGTCAATGTAGATTTCGTCATACTGCTTTTTAATTTCCTCTGCAACCTCTGACGCATTTCCGTTTTCATCAGTTAAAAGCGCAAGACACTTGTGTTCACAATCTGCAAAGTCAAGCATGTTTCCATCTAACTTACGCGATAAAAAGCGGTCTTTTAATCGAATGATGACGACAGACAAACACTCCATCATCGGCGCAATCTCTAAAATTGCATCCATCTGTTCTTTTTCCGTTATGAGAAGCACCTTTTCGCGCAGTTTGCCGATGCGCTTTTTCTTAATTTTGTCACGCATTGCGTGAATCGTGTCTGTATGTTTCGGGAGCATATCCTTTGGAACACGCGGACGTGTTTTAAATACGATTGCATCAATTGCTTCTTTTAAAGGCGTATATTCCGTGTGAGAAAGCGCAGTTTCGCAAAGTTTACGCTCATCTTTTAATAAAGCCTCATATTCATAAAATCCGTCATCTTGCGCGAGCGCAATCATGGTATCGTACTCAGATATTGTGCGGTTAAGTTCTTCCTTTACCTCTTTTAAAAGGGCTTTGCACCAGAATGTATCGGAAAAGGAAGTTACATTTTTAAATGCGTCTGACGCATTTTTAAGCCATTCATCCGGATTTGGAAGACTCATCGCAAAAGAAAAGAGCGAATGCACAAGGTCACGAAACGTTTTGTCGTTTGCTTTTGCATTTGCATATGCTTCCATTAAGTTAAAGAAAGACTCTCCATATACTTCATCGTCGTATAGTTCAGACAAAATCTCGTCCAACACTTCATCACGCAGGACCGCGTTTTCGGTCGGGTCTGCAATCTTAAAATCGGGCGAAAGGTCAGCACTCAAAAAATTTCGTCTTAAAAGGTCAATACAAAATGAATCAATAGTGGTAATCTGTGCTTTTTTGATAAGTAAAAGTTGGCGCGCCAAAAAGGCATCTTTCGGATTTTCTTCAAAAAGCGCCGAAAGTGCCGTAAAAATACGTTCCCGCATCTCTTGCGCGGCAGCATTGGTAAATGTAACCACCAAAAGCCTGTCCGCCGGAATTGGCTCTGTTTTATCGGTTAATCTCTGAATAATACGTGCGACCAAGACTGCCGTTTTACCGCTTCCTGCGGCGGCAGAAAGCAAAAGATTCTGATTCTTAGAAACAATTGCTGCTTCTTGTTCGTTTGTCCACTGATTCGCCACAAAAACGCCTCCTCTTACGTATTTATTGTATCACAGGAGACGTAACTTTGCAACAGCCGTTTTTTTGTTAAAAGAACCATCAGAAAGCAAAATTAAAACAATATATAAACCTACCGAAAGAACTAATCCCAAAAGATTATTAAGCCCCATCACATACTTTATAAATAAAATACAGGAAGAGATACTGACAAAGGGAAAAAGAGTCCATTTTACCGGATGAATTTTAAAATCAGCAACTAAAATCAGCCGATTGATGCTCAAAAATGCGTTTACAATTTCAGTAATATAAATCGTTAAAAGATACCCGTAAACGCCTTTTTGCGGAAGTAAAATAAAAATCAAGAGGATTGCCAAAGCTGAATCTATGATATTGTATCCCATCGAGTGAACCTGCTGATTTAATCCCTTTAACATTGCATCCACAACGCCGTCTAAGTACATAAGGGCGGCAAGCGGTGCTAATACTTTTATAAAAAGCGAAATTTCCGGATTGTGATAAAGCGTAACGGCAATTTCCTTTGAAAATGCAAATAAAATCATCGAAACACCAATGGAATATTGCTGCGTTTTGTATAACGATTTTTCAATGATTCGTTTTATTTTTTGAAAATTTTGTTCCTTATGATATTTTGTCATTTCGGGTATCAAAAGCAACGAAAATGCATCTAAAACAAAAGAAGGAAAAAAGATAATCGGCATAACCATTCCGTGTACAAGTCCATACGAGGAAAGTGCCGATTCGGTGTTTCCGTCAAATTTTTTAAGTCCTTTCGGAATCATAGCGTGCTCTATTGTAGAAAGACCCGAGCGAACATAGGAACTTACGGCAATCGGGAGTGATATGTGAAGAAGTCTTCCCACCATGCGTTCATTTCTTTCCTTTTTGTTTGATTGGTGTCTTTCAAGGCGATAAAGCGTAAATAAAATCAAGAAAGAAAAAATCTCAGCAATCGTACCACTTAAAACAACAGCGATACAGGCGTGTTCCGCGCCTTTATTTGCAAAAATATTGAGAAGAAAAAAAGCGCCTAAAACTTTTAAAAACTGCTCCAAAAGTTGTACCAGCGCACTTTTATAAACGCGTCCTACTGAATAAAAATATCCGCTTAGGGCAGAAGAAACCGAAACACACGGAAGAGAAACTGCCAAAATGATAAGAGGTCTTCTTGCGCGTGCATCATTTAAAAGTGTGTTACTTATAAAATCAGCACCAAAAAAGATGAGCAAAAACGCAAAAAGTCCAAATATAAGCGCATAAACGGACGATACAAAAACTGCCCTTTCTACACCTTTTTCGTTATTTGTAGCAAGTTCTTCTGCAACTAGTTTGGTAGATGCCAAATGCACACCCGAACAGGCAAACGTAACACCAAACGCATAGACGGACATTACAAGTGAAAAAAGGCCCATTCCAAGCGCACCGATACGGTTTGCAATATAGACCTGAAAAGAAATGCTCACCGTACGAAGCAAAAGCGTAACTACGGTGAGCATAAATGTATTTACAATAAATTGTCTGTTTCGCCCCACCTTTAACCCTCCGAGGTTTTTCTAAAACTCACTCGGTTAAAGATATGCAAAAAACCTATTCGATATGATAGTTTTTATTCTTTTTCAACTTTCTCAAAAGGAAGTTTAAGTTCAATTGTCTCAAAGAGAAGTTCACGGTTTTCGTCAAATGCTTTAAAGCGTGCGACAACAGAGTTTACAGATTTAATTTCTGCTTTCAGCAAATCGTCTGCTTTCAAGACCATAGTGTCAACTGCAAGTTTTCCCGCGCCAACAGACATCACAAAATCAGGCTTTATTTCGGTTTTGTTCACACGTACATCAAACGATGTAATCGTAACGGTTTTATCTGTAAAGTTTTCGGCATATAAAACAATCTCGGTATCATCAGAAAGCGCACTTTTTTGAAGCGTACGCACACAAAGTTTAATACCATTGTCATTATAAATTTCAGCACCGCTGTTGTCATATGCCTGCTGATATTCTTCACTTACATCAGTTTTCACCGTAATCACATCGGACTGCATCATTTCAACATCTTGTGCATTAAAGACTTTAATGACAAATTGGATGTCAATGATTTGTTCGATGCCCATTTCCTGAAACCAGTCATTGCCTATCGAAATAAAACCATTCTCTGTTGTCATCGGTTTTACGCCCCACATGAGACTGTTTGTGGACATCATTCCGTTAACGGAAAGATGCGCCGTCATAATACGAACAGACTGGTTTGACTTGTTCTCCATTTTTAAGTGGAGTTTAGTCGCATCAGGTTCGTAAGCAAGTTCTAAGACTGACACGGTTATACCATTTTCGGAATACGAGCCTGCCTCTTTTACAGCATTTTGTTTGAGTTCAAATCTGGAAGGATTAGCCGGGAGTTGAATCACGGATTCCACCGGCTCTTCCTCCGGCTTTCCGCACGCAGAAAGGCCAATTATCAAATTAAGTGCCAAAAGCAGGCATAGGATTTTTTTCATTAAAAAGCGCCTCCAATGGATATTTAAAAACAAAAAACGTAAATACGTCACCAAAAAACAATTATACCACATTTTTTTTGATTTGAAAAGAGCCTTTTTATTGCAATTTTGTTAAATTTACGTTATAATAATATAAAAAGTATCGAGAAAGGGGGTATTTGCATGGAAACAATAAAACAAAGGATGGATGCGCTCTCAAAAGCGCTTACACACCATGCATATCAGTACTATGTTTTGGATAACCCCGAAATTTCGGATTATGAGTACGATATGTTACAAAGGGAACTGCAAACTTTAGAAGAACAGTACCCGGAATATAAAGACCCTGCCTCCCCCACCACACGCGTTGTAGGCAGTGTTTTAGAGGGGTTTGAAAGCGTTACGCACAAAGTTCCGATGCAGAGTTTAAACGATGCATTTTCAAAAGAAGAAATTTTAGAATTTGACGTGCGCGTACGCGGTGAAATTTCTGATCCCGTAGAGTACGTAACGGAATACAAAATCGACGGACTTTCCGTTTCGTTGGAATACGAAAACGGTTTGTTTACACGCGGTTCGACACGCGGCGACGGATTTTCAGGCGAAGATGTTACGGAAAACTTAAAAACCATCCATGCGATACCGCTCCGCCTTACAAAACCCGTACCGTTCTTAGAGGTACGTGGCGAAGTGTATATGCCGAAAAAGACGTTTGACACCTTAAATGAAAAACGTGAAAAAAACGGAGAGCCTCTCTTTGCAAACCCCAGAAATGCGGCAGCAGGCAGTTTAAGGCAGTTGGACTCAAACATTGCAAGAGAACGAAAACTTGATATTTTCATTTTTAACATTCAAAGAGAAGAAGGCTTAAATATAAAGACGCACGCCGAGGGACTTCGCGTGCTTTCTGAACTTGGTTTTAAAACTGTTATGCAAAAGGCGGTTACAAATTCTATTGAAGATGCGTTTTCGCAAGTTCTTGAAATTGGTAAAGAGCGTGACGCACTCCCCTTTGATATTGACGGCGCAGTCATTAAAGTAAACGATTTATCGCAGCGCGAACTGCTTGGCTCAACGGCAAAATGCCCACGATGGGCGGTTGCATATAAATACCCTGGGGAGACGAAAAAAACAAAACTTTTAGACATTGTAGTGCAAGTCGGCAGAACGGGTAAAATCACACCGAATGCGGTGCTTTCCCCCGTTCGAGTTGCAGGCAGTTTAATCAGCCGTACCACACTTCATAATTTAGATTTTATTTTAGAGCGTGGCATTTTAATCGGTGACAGTGTCTACGTTCGAAAAGCGGGCGACATTATCCCTGAAATCGTAAGTGTTGAATTAAATGACCGCACGGGTGCAGAAGTGCCTTTCGAAATGCCCAAAAACTGCCCTGAATGCGGCGCAGAAATTGTGAGAATCGAAGGCGAGGCAGCGCACAAATGCACGGGCACAAACTGTCCTGCGCAACTTTTAAGACGTCTGATGCACTTTGTATCGCGCGATGCGATGGATATTGAAGGTCTCGGCGGCGCAATTTTAGAAAAGTTTTTAGACGAGGGACTGATTTCGTCTTTCCAAGATATTTACAAACTTCAAAAAGAAGATATCAAAGACTTAGAAAAGTTTGGCGAAAAAAGTGCCGAGAATTTGCTCAATGCTATCGAAAACAGCAAGCAAAATGACCTATATCGGCTCTTATACGCCCTTGGCATAGAGTTAAATGGCTTAAAGGCGTCAAAGTCTGTGGCAAAGCATTTTGGCACGATGGAGCGCATTTTGCGTGCAACAAAAGATGAACTTACCGCCATTCCCGACATTGGTGAGAAAACGGCAATGAATATTGTTGCTTTTTTTGAGAATGAAGAAAACAGAAAACTTATCGCAGAACTTTCAGCACTCGGTCTTACTATGACTACAAAAAGCAGTACAAAAGCAGACGGCGCGCTTATGGGTAAAAAAGTTGTTGTAACAGGTAAGTTTGAAAACTACTCACGCGACGATGTCGCTAACCTCATCGAAGAAAACGGCGGTGCGAATGTCTCTTCCGTTTCTAAAAATACAGACTTTGTGATAGTCGGCGAAAATGCAGGCAGTAAACTTGCCAAAGCAGAAACTCTAGGAATTAAAACCCTTACCATCGACGAATTTTTGGATATGATACCTTAAGGAGGATAAAGAATGATTGCAAAAACATATAAGGAAATGTTAAACGGAAAATCCGTTATCCGTCAACTTTCGGAATTTGCGACAAAACGCGGAAAGGAAATCGGCTACGAAAACGTTTTTGATTTTAGCCTTGGTAACCCATCTGTTCCCGTACCGAAAGAATTTACGGATACGATGATAAAACTGTTGCAGGAAGAAAACCCTGTGAAACTCCACGGTTATAGTCAAAGCCTTGGTATCCCCGAAGTGCGCGCTAAAATTGCGAAATCGTTAAATAAGCGATTCGGGATGGAATACACCGAAGACCATATCTTTATGACATCCGGTGCAGCAGGTGCAATCGCACACGCCGTACGCTGTGTAACAGAAGCAGGCGACGAAGTATTAACCTTTGCACCATACTTCCCCGAATATAACCCGTATGTGAATCTTTCGGGTGCGCGTCTTAAAGTTGTTCCGCCCAATACAAAGGATTTTCAAATTAACTTTGAAGAATTTGAAAAAATGCTGACAGATAAAGTAATGGCGGTTTTAATTAACACGCCAAACAACCCCTCGGGCGTTGTTTATTCGGAAGAAACAATCCTTAAACTTACCGAAATTTTAACGAAAAAGTCAAAAGAATACGGACATGAAATTTACATTATTTCGGATGAACCGTACCGTGAAATTTCGTTTGACAACAAAAAAATCGTATATGTTTCAAAATATTACGACTACACATTAAGTTGCTATTCGTATTCAAAATCGCTTTCGCTCCCGGGCGAACGCATCGGCTACGTTGCGATAAACCCCAAGTGTCCCTTTGCAAAAGAAATGGTGGTTATGTGCGGTCAGATTTCTCGCGGTACAGGTCACAACTGCCCTGCCTCTATCATTCAGCTTGCTGCTGCAGAGTGTTGCGATTTGACTGCTGACCTTTCTGTTTACGAGACAAATATGAATTTAATTTATGACACACTGGTGGATTTGGGATTTGAAGTTGTTCGCCCCGGCGGCACGTTTTACATATTCCCGAAAGCATTAGAAGATGATGCCAAAGCATTTTGTGAAAAAGCATTAAAGTATGACTTGGTATTTGTTCCTGCCGATTCATTCGGCTGCCCGGGATATTTCAGAATGGCGTATTGTATTGATACCGAAAAGGTAGAAAGAGCGCTTCCTGTTATTCGTAAGTTTGTCGAAACGGAATACCCGACTGTGCGTTCTTAAAAAAACGCACAGTAGTTTTATTCGCCGATACGGCGAGTGGTATTTGCGTTTTGCAAGTGATATTGCTTCGCAGTGGTATTGCCTTCGGCAGTTAATTGGAGAATAAAATACCACTACAACCGCAGGTTTTAATACCACTTTTGACTTGTCAAAAATATCACTCTGTACGCAGTACAGAATATCACTATAAATGGAATACTTCTCACATATGAGGTGATGCAATGTGGCAAACAGTGTTTTAAGAGACAGAGCAAAACAATTTGCAAAAGATATGGTTTTTCTTTGCAGAGAAATCAAAGCAAATCATAAAGAAGCTGTTTTAGCAAATCAACTGCTACGTTCGGCAACTTCAATTGGTGCAAACATTCATGAAGCACAATATGCGCAGAGCAGAAACGATTTCATTTCAAAACTTGAAATTGCTCAAAAAGAATGTTACGAAACACAGTATTGGTTGGAATTGCTTTACGAAACCAATTCGATTGAAAAAGAGAAATATAAAATCATGCAAAATGAATGCGGTACCATTCGCAGAATGTTAATAGCATCACTCAAAACAATTAAATCGAAATAATAGCAAGACCAAAGCGACAAGCTTTGGTCTTTTTTATAGTTTACATCTCTTAAAGCGTAAAAAAACACCCTCCTCAAATTGAGGAGGGTGAATTGTATTTCATACAATTTTTGTACTGTACAAGATTTTTTCGCTATGGAAGCTTAAAACTCAACTTCTGCAACCACAGGTTTGCAGTTTGTGAGACCATCCCATACAAATACTTTTGCTTTTGTATATTCTGCTGCATCAGCTGCAACAACTACTTCTGTTGTTGCTTCATCGATATCAGCAAAACCAATGGAAACTAATACGTCGCCATCGTAGAGAGCGAGGATAGCTTTACCAGCAACTGCTTCATCATAGTATACTGTTGCAGTAGTTGTATCTTCAACAGTTTCGATGCTGTTTTCAGGCACTACAACTGCCTCAGGTGCTATAAATGCGATATAGTCAACACATGCTAAATACTGAGACCGTGTCCATGGAGCGCTACCTGATGTAGCGTATGGCGTGATATCAATTGTTACATAATGAATTCCCTTTGTTAATGTAACATTGTCATAATTATAAATATACGCCTGTGCCTGCGACCATCCTTTTTTAAAGTAATTCCACTTACCAGAATCATCTTTAGTGTCAAAGTCAGTTACGCGGGGCTCAGCAAGTGCTACAGAATCAATGGAAACACTTGTTGTAACACTGCCGCCGGCACCTGCTACATATTCAAGTTTTGTAAATGTAGTATCTTTGAGTACTTCTACAGGGAAAGTGATCTGGTACGTAGCACCAGTACCATATGTTCCTTTGTCAGAAGTCTGATCAACAACCAAGTATGAACCCGCTGCTGCAGAAGTAGCTACTGTCGGCTTTGCTAAATACTGCCAAGCACCATTTGACGTTCTGTAGTTATTCACATAATCTGCAACTTTAACTGTCGTTCTACCAGAATCAGCGATCTGTGCAGCCTGTGTAGCCGGTTTAATTGTTAAGCAATCAAGACCTTTAAAAATTCTAGCTGCGTCTGGGAAATCAGCACCATCTTCTGTATAGATTTTCACAAACAAGGTGTGTAAGCCAGCCGGCAAAGCAACAGTAGATGTATAAGTTGTAAGGTTACCTCTGCTGCCTAATGCAACAGCAGATTCAACAACTTTTTCACCAAGGTTAATGCGGTTACCACCGACATTGTCAATTGTTACGTAAATAGGACCATTTTTGTTACCTGCTGCAATTTCTAAATCATACAAACCAGCATCAGCAACATATACCTGAACAGGAATGGATGCATAACCAGGCTGCGCAATGGAACTTGTAGTAGCAATCTGGAGCCATTCGCCTTCGCTTGCACCAGTTGTTGCCTGAACATCAATTGTTTTCGTGCTAACAGAACTTGAAAAACTTACATTACTAACGTAGTCTTCAAATTCAAATGTATGTGTTCCGCCTGTTGCAATAGTGGGCACACTGGTAGATTGCTGAACAGTTAATGTATCCCAGCTGAACAAGAAGTGACCTTTGCCCAAGTAGTAGCCTGTATCTGTTGGACTTAAAGCAAAAATCAATTCGTATGTCTGACCAGCATTTAATTCAGCAGTAGCTGTAAATGGAGCACCATGACCCATACCTAAGAAGTATCTTTCGGTCTCAGCGCCCTCAATTACAGTGAGAGGATCGCCATCTGTTGTATCAAGGTAAACTACATGTGCACTTTTGTTGGATGTTGCAATATAAGAAATATCGTACAATCCGTTAGCTGCAACTGTAAAGGGGAATTTTACGATAGCTCTGTCGTTTCCCTGATATAAAACATCATCAGGATCATTTGTGTTGTAATCTGCAGGCTCACCCGACTGTAAGAGTAAGAATTTGCCGCAAGGTCCATCTTTACCGGTAAAGTCTTCCTGACTTGTAACCTTACAAGCCTTGCCACTCTCAGTTGTTACACTAACAGGACCATAATCATTAAACTCATGTGTTGTAACATCTGCTGTAAATGCGAGAGGCTGAATACCAACTTCTTCTTCACCTTCAGCAAATGCTGTGATTGACAGCGGTACGCAAACGCTGACAACGAGCAACACAGAAAGACACAATGATAAGAATTTTTTCATTGTTAGTCTCCTTTCATTTTTTCAATTTTAATTTAGAAAAGTTTCCCATGCTTTTCATTGTTGTACATCTAGACAAATGCACAACAAAAAAGGTTATCCCTTTTACACGATTATATCATTTGCACAAATTATTGTCAATACATTTTTTCGACTTTTTTTCAAAATATTACAATTTTATTTCCTTTTATTACAAAAACACAAAATGTATCTCTTTTCGCATAGGTATGCACAAAATACAATAAAAAATACTAAAAAAAATTCTCGCAAGGTATGCCTTGCGAGAATAGAAAAAACAAATGTTAACGTTTTGAGAACTGGGGCGCTCTTCTTGCACCTTTTAAGCCGTACTTCTTTCTTTCCTTCATTCTGGGGTCACGTGTTAAGAAGCCTGCTTTTTTAAGAAGGGGTCTGTACGTTTCGGAGTCGACCTCTAAGAGTGCTCTTGCGATACCGTGACGGATTGCACCCGCCTGACCGGTAAAGCCACCGCCTACAACGTTTACAAAAATATCAAACTTACCTTCTGTTTTTGTAAGCACCAACGGCTGATTTACAATGATTTTTAAGGTTTCAAGACCAAAATAATCGTCTAAACTTCTGCCGTTTATTTTAATGTCACCTTTGCCGGGAACAAGACGTACCCTTGCAACGGATTTCTTTCTTCTGCCTGTACCGTAGAAAAAGTCTGCCATTTTCGTTCTCCTCCTTATTTAATCTCAAAAGCCCAAGCTTCCGGTTTCTGTGCAGCGTTTTCATGTTCTGCGCCAGCGTAAACGCGAAGTCTTGTAAGTGCTTTTGCGCCAAGTGTGTTGTGCGGAAGCATGCCCTTAATTGCCTTTGTCATAGCAAATTCAGGTTTTTCCTGCATGAGCTTGCTGTACTTAACTTCTTTTAAGCCGCCAACATAGCCTGTGTGTCTGTAATATTTTTTCTGATCAAGTTTTTTACCTGTCAGAACAGCCTGACCTGCGTTGATGATGATTACAAATTCACCACAGTCAACATGAGGAGTATATTCAGGTCTGTGTTTACCTTTTAAGATAGTTGCCGCCTGTGTTGCAACACGGCCCAAGGGCTTGCCGGCAGCATCTATAATGTACCATTTTCTTTCCACTTCATTAGCTTTCGCCATAAATGTACTCATTTCGCTAACCTCCTAAATTTTTACAGAATAATACTGTACTTCTTTGCAACGTTAATTATTATACAAAAGTTATGGTGCTTTGTCAAGTACTTTTTTTGCAAAATTTAAAATAAGTTTTTAAAGGTTCGTTTTTCTCTCGTTTTCTCTCGTTTTCTTTAAAATGCTCAAACTTCATTTTAATTTTTTTCTAGGAAAGACACGATTTCGGCATGGATTTCTTCAATTTTTTTAACCGATTCGCCCCTTACGCAGTAGATTCTGTGCCAGCCCTGGTGCTCTGCCACCTCTGTTGCGTTTTTGTACGCCTCGTCCAAATACGAATCATTCTTTTCGTGAATGTCCTTTTTATCCTCGCCCGTAATTTTGTTTTTACGGTTTGCCATAAGCATTCTTGCAAATAAAGGCGGCATATCCAAAAAGATAACTGCATCGGGTTTGGGTAATCCCAGTTTGTTATATTCAAAATCTGAAAGCCAGTCTATAAAAGGACCCTTATCGCCGTTTATTTTCATCGCTTGATGTACAATGTTGGACGTAACGTAGCGGTCGCACACAAGTGTTCCGCCATTTTTGTAAAACTCGCCCCACTTCATTATAAAGCTTGCGTAGCGATCAATCGCGTAAAAGGAGGACGCCGCGTAGGCATTTACATCACTTGGATTGTCCCCTAAATCGCCTGCTAAGTAGCGTTTTACAGGCAAGCAAAAATCACTCTCATAATCAGGAAACGAAAGCATTTTCACGTTTTCGCCTTTATTTTTTAAATATTCGTACAAAAGTTTTGTCTGGGTTTCTTTTCCGCTGGAGTCTACACCCTCAACTACAATCAGTTTTCCCATTTATGCTTCCTCCGCACTGTATTTTTCGCGCATTTTTGCAGCCAGTCCGCAGGTCATTTTGCCCTCAGGGCATGGTCCGCTTACACAAGAGGGACCCGCCTTTTCAAAAATTGTGGGTGCTACCTTTTTGACTTCTAAAAGCATTGCGTCAGCAAGCGCTCTGATTTCCCACTGCGCACGCATGCAGCAACGGTGGTGGAAAAAGTTAATCAAGCTTCTCGCATTCATGGTAACTACCATTTTCGTTTCGCATGCGTTGGGAAGTACAAAGCGTGCATCTTCAATCGCTGCCTTTTCTGCTTTTGTTTTTGCGACCTTTATATCCATACCGCTTTCTACGAATCCGTCGAAATGCTTTTTAAATAGTATCTCTACTAATTTGTCGTAGGCTTTCTGGTCATCTTCCATTGTTTTTAAGAAAAGTTTTTTTGCTTCTTCGTTTTGTTCGATTTCGGGCGGGATTATGTATTCAAACATTCCTTCTTTTACGTAACGCTGCGATTTCACGCTATAACTTGCGATTCGGTGGCGTGTAATCTGCGCAAGCAAACTACGGCTTACACCCTCAATACCAAACGTAAATGACACGTGCTCAATTGGGCTTTCGTGCCCCAAATTCATAAGCATGTGCAAAAATTTATCTGTCTTTTCCTTTGTTAAGCCGTCTAATATGTTGTCTACTCCGCTTTCAGAATAGCAAAGTTTTGCAGCAGCCGCTACAATCTTTTCGGGGTCGCCTGTGTGTTGTAATAATGTTACTTTCATACATTTCCCTCCGTTATGTTAAGTCGGTTTTCTTTGTCCTTTGTTAGTTGATTCTCTAATTCTGAAATATTGTTAAACGGCACAAAGTCGCGCATGCGTTTTATAAATGCAACCTCTACGGTCTTACCGTATACATCACCATCAAAATCAAGCACATGGGTTTCGATTCTGTTCTTTGTTTCGTTATCAAAACTTGTTTTACCGACGTTTGTGATTGCTTTGTACGTCATGTCATCTATAATAGCATACGTTGCGTATACGCCGTCTTTGGGCAAAACAGCATCATCACTCGGCGACATGTTAAGCGTGGGATAGCCATAAGTTTTTCCAAGCCCTTTTCCGTGTATCACTTCGCTTGATACAGAAAAGCAGCGTCCCAAAAGGTCTGATGCTTTTTCTACCGCTCCTTGTTCTATTAAGGCGCGCACTCCGGTGCTTGAACAAACCTCGCCATCAATAACACACGGCGGCACAACTGTAACGGAAAAGCCATACATTTTGCCAAGTTGTTTTAAAAGGTTAGCATCGCCCAAAGCACCTTTTCCAAACCGATTATTTTCGCCGACTACGGCGTGCTTTACGTTTAACTTTTGAACCAACACTGTTTTTACGAATTCCTCGGCAGAAAGGTCTTTAACGCGCGCAAAGGATTCCATAAACAACGTGTCGATTTTGAGAGAAGATAAAATATTTTCCTTATATATAATATTGGTAAGGTTTTTTTTCGGTTTATTGAAAAGGTAGTTTTTGGGATGGCTTTCGAATGTGTAAACCAACGCATTTAAGTTTTCATCTATGGCGATTTTTTTAAGCGCACTTAAAAGTGCCAGATGCCCTTTATGCAGCCCGTCGAAATTACCGATTGTAATCGCAGTGCCACGCGCACTATTTACTTCGTCATACACGCCATAAACCGTTTTCAAGCGTTTCCCCTCCAACTTAATAAAAGCTTTTATCCATTGCAAGAACGAGTGTTTCGTTATCCTCTATTACTTTTAAAATGCAAAGTAATTCGTTGTTATAATAAATCCGGTATTTTGTATCGGTTTTTGTTTGGCTGATTCCGATTTGCTCGGGTCTTAATCTGATTCCATTTGTTATTTTCTGCATCATCTGTTCCGTTACAGAAAGAGATGCCAAATGGCTTAACGCCTCATCAGGCGAAATCAAAAGTTCCGTGTGTTTGTTTTCTTCTGCCGCTTTTTCGATTTCAGAAAGCGTAAAAGCGTTTTCTGCCTTAAACATACCGCTTTGCGTTCTAACAAGTCCAGCCATAGTACCGAAAGTGCCAAGACGCTCGCCGATATCACGGCACAGCGCACGAATATATGTACCTTTTGAACAATGGACAGATAAATCAAAACTTGTCCCATCAAAGTTTGAAACTTCGGCAGAATAAATATGGATTTTGCGTGCCTTTCTTTCTGCGACTTCCCCTTTTCGCGCAAGTTGATAGAGTTTTTTGCCGTCAACTTTAATCGCAGAATACATGGGCGGTATTTGCTCTGTTTCTCCCAAAAAAGATGAAACCGCGCGCTTTACGTCTTCTTCTGTAACAGATACAGGGCGCTCTTCTAAAACGTTTCCCGTCAAATCATCCGTGTCGGTTAAAACGCCAAGTGTTACCTTTGCTATGTACCGTTTTTCATCCGCCACAAGTACATCAGTAAGTTTGGTTGCCTTGCCAATTAAAATCGGCAAAACACCCTCTGCATCAGGGTCAAGCGTACCTGTGTGACCTACGCGTTTTAAATGAAAATTTCGT
>JAZNGT010000009.1:0-18310 GCA_045576635.1 Congzhengia sp.
CGCTTCGTCTACACGGCCAAGTACTAAAATGGGACCTGAAAACCCTCTGTCTCTTAAAAGTTTTGCTTCTTCAAAGGTTGCAACACCAAACGAATCGGCACCGCTTTCTTTTAACGTTTTTGCAATTTCAAAAAAACCGTGACCATAGGCATCTGCCTTCACGACGCACATAATACTTGCGTCGGGCGATGTAATCTTCCGGATATTTTTAAGATTTTCAGAAATGGCATCTAAGTCAATTTCTGCCCATGTTCTGGTTGTGTAGAGGTTTTTCAAAGCACTCGTCCCTTTCGTTCATAGATGGTAAAGACTTCCTCATTTACCGCTTTATCGTTGTATATAAAGTCAGAAAATTTCGCTGTTACAATCGCTTTTTCGCCATAATCGTAAAGCACAAGTTTTAAAGGGGATAACGTTTTATTATCCACAAAAAGCGCTGCTTTTGAAACAGAGGTATGCGTAAGATTAAGCTCGGTTTCCAAAACGGTTACGCTTTCGTTTTCGGTACCGTTTACTTTAAGATATGTGTTTTCTGAGGCGTAATAGGTTTTAAAAAAGCTGTTTAAAAAAAGCACATTTGTTTCGCCGTGCGTAGGCAAGGTGACGGAATAATCCGTTCCTTCGGTTACGGTTTGTGTTTGCTTGCCGTTTGTAATGGTGGTAACGGAGATGTCGTTTTTCTCATGTTTTATGTGGCTGAAAAACCTATCGTGCCCCATTGCTTTTTGCTGCATTGTATATTGATTTTCTGTTTTGTTTGATAAAACCGTAAGCGATACCGTTGCGCTGTAACGCTCCATTTTATTGTAGTAAGCATGGATTTTTTCATAACAGTTCATATCGCTGTCTAAAAACCCGCCGCTTACGCAGCCGGAAAAACAGAAAACGCTTATCGTAAGTGCAAGAAGAAAACGTTTCTTACACACGATGTTGCTACAACTCCTTTATGTTGGGTGATATGTCAATTTGATTCTGAAACGCTTTTGGAAGATATGCTAAAATATCTTCTGCCGTCATGGCGTATTCGCCTTTTTCTCTCCGTGCAAGTTCGCCTGCCGCAAGGTGCAAATACACACCTAAAACTGCGGCGTTTTCTTTCTTAGCGCCCTGTGCTAAAAGAGCAGTGATAATACCTGCCAAAACGTCTCCGCTTCCCGCAGTTGCCATACCGGAATTCGATGCGGTACTTATAAAAAGTGCGCCCTCTTTGGTGGCAACGACGGTTACGGCATCTTTTAAAACCAGCGTGACGTTGTATTTTGTTGCAAATGCCTTTGCTACGGAAAGCGTATTTTCCTTAATTTCCTGTACCGTCAATCCGGAAAGGCGCGAAAATTCCAACACGTGCGGCGTCAGAATCATATCACATTTTTTCTCGTTTAAAATATCAATGTTTTCTGCCACTAAATTCAATGCGTCCGCATCCAAAACCATCGGTTTTTCGGATGTTTTTATTAAGCGATACAAAATTTCTTTTGTGCGTGCGTGTGTTCCGAGTCCACAGCCTGCAAGTAATACATCCTGCGACGAAAGTTTGAAAAGTAAAAGTTTTGTCGCATCTTCTGCCGAGGTTTCGCTTGGTATGGGAAGTGTTGTGGCGGTAATGAGTTCTGTGGAAAAGGCGTATGCAATCGATTCGGGGATCGCGGCACACACCATACCTGCACCGCTTTTTAAAATGGAAGATGTGGACAAAACCGCAGCGCCCGACATTCCTTCGGCACCCACAAACGCCAGTGCTTTTCCAAAACTCCCTTTGTGCGAATTTGCGTTTCGCTTTGGAAGACGTAAAAGCACAGAGTGATCTATTACATCATATCCTGCCGCCGTTTCGTTTATGACTTGTCGCGGTACAGAAATATCGGTTTTTATCAGTTTTTTACTATGCGCTTTTCCGGGAAACAAAAGATGCCCCGGCTTTAACGCCAAAAAGGTAACGCAAAGGTCAGCTTCTACGCAAACTCCCAAAACGCTTCCCGTATCTGCGTTTACACCGCTCGGGATGTCTACTGATGCAACGTACGCCTCGCTTTCATTTATCTTGCAAATGGCGTCTTTTATGCTCCCCGTCACTTCGCCCGAAAAACCGGTGCCGAAAATTGCGTCGACTACAATATCTTTTGAAAGACAATCTTCGACGGGAGTGGCTTTAAGCCCCATCTTTTTTACGATTTCGTAGTTTGTTTTTGCATCGCCAGAAAAAAGAGATACATCAAATAGTGGCGTCAGCGTAACAAAAGCACCTGCGTTGTGTGCCATGCGTGCGATGGCAAGCCCGTCACCTGCGTTATTGCCTTTGCCTAAAACGACCTGTATTTTTTTGCCTGAAAGGGAGCCGACCTCTTCTTTGAGCGCGTTGATAAAGCCTGCTGCTGCATTTTCCATCAGCAAAGCGGACGGAACGCCATATTCTGCGATAGCGATGCGCTCCAATTCGCGCATTTGTGATACAGTTACAAGTTTCATCGTCTCCCCCCCTTGACCTTTCAATTTTATACCCTTTATTTTATAATAAAATGCGAAAAAAGTCAAATATACGCAAGAAGAAATATAAAATTTTAATTATCCATTGAGTTTTTTTAAAAGTATGCTATAATGATACTAGAATCATTTAGGAAAAACAGAACGATAAGGAGAATGACTGTGCGTTTTTTATGGACTAGTTTTCCGGGGAAAATACTGATGACTCTGTTGCTTTCGATGATACCGGTTCTTGAACTGCGCGGTGCCATTCCGATTGCAACGGCAAACGGATTGGACCTTTGGCTTGCCATTGTGATTTCGATCATCGGCAACATGATACCTGTACCGTTTATCATTATTTTTATCCGCAAAATTTTTGAGTGGATGCGCAGAAAAAGTGAAAAATTAAATAAACTTGTGGTGCACTTTGAGCAAAAAGCAGAAAAACATAAAGAAAAGGTAATCCGCTACGAATTCTGGGGGCTTTTCATTTTGGTAGCCATTCCGCTTCCCGGAACAGGTGCTTGGACAGGGGCTTTGGTTGCTGCTATGATGGATATGCGCCTTAAAAATGCCGTGCCTGCAATTTTTTTAGGTGTTGTAGCGGCAGGTCTTGTTGTTGCGCTTTTAACGCTTGGCGTAATTACCATAGTTTAATCCGAAAGGGAAATTCATGTTAGAAGTAATTTTACAATGCGACCGTGCGATACTGGATTTTTTGCAGACATATTTAAGGTGCGATTTTCTTGATGCACTCATACCACGTATTACCGCGCTTGGAAACGGCGGTGCAATCTGGATTTTTATTGCGGCCGCCTTTTTAATCTTTCCCAAATACCGAAAACAAGGGATATGCATTTTAGTCGGCCTTTTGGTGGGACTTTTGCTTGGAAATCTTATGTTAAAACCACTTGTTGCACGTTCACGTCCAAATTGGGACAATCCCACGTTTTTGCTCTTGATTCAGAATCCGACTGATTTTTCGTTTCCGTCAGGACATACGCTTTCTTCGTTTATTGCGGCGTTTGTGATGTTTATGCACAACAAAAAAGTAGGTGGTATTGCAATTTTGGGTGCGTGTCTGATTGCGTTTTCAAGGCTTTATCTTTATGTGCATTACCCGAGCGATATACTGGGCGCAATTTTACTTTCTGTACCCATTTCCATTCTCGTATACAAATTGTTTTATAGAAAAAGGACGTAGCAGACGCTACGTCCTTTTTAATATAACAAATTACAAATTACAACTGATGCCAAAACACCGACAACGTCTGCAATGACAGCGGCAGAAACCGTATAGCGCGAATTATGGATTTTAATAGCGCCGTAGTAAACGGCAAGCGTGTAAAAGGTGGTTTCAGATGAGCCGAGCATAACAGATGCAACTTTTCCTGCAAAGGAATCTGCGCCACTTGTATCAAACACATCCTTTATCATTGCGAGCGCACCGCTTCCGGATACGGGTTTTAAAAGTGCAAGCGGTAAAACCTCACTTGGCATACCGATTTTTGAAAGAAGCGGCGATAAAAGTTTTCCTAAAAAGTCAAGTGCACCGGACGCGCGAAACATGGAAATTGCACACAAAAGCCCAACGAGCGCCGGCAGAATACTGATTGCCGAAGAAAGTCCCTTTTCGGCGCCTTTTAAAAACACCTCAAACACCGGAACACGCTTGCATAGAGCATATCCCAAAATGACAATAAACAAAGACGGCATAATAAGAGAAGATGCTTTCTGTATTAACACTATAGTTTCCTCCGTGCATAAATTTTTGCCGCGATAATTCCGCTTGCAACAGATAAAAACGAGCAAATCCACACGGGGATCATAATGTCGAAAGGCTGCAAAGCGCCTGCGGCAGTCCGAAGTGTTAAAAGTGTTGTGGGAATTAAGGTAATCGAGGCAGTGTTGATGACAACAAACATACACATATCGTCGGACGCAATGCCGGGGGTTAAATTTCTCTTGCTTAACTTGTGCATAGCGGAAATTCCCAGTGGTGTTGCTGCGTTGGAAAGCCCTAAAAGGTTTGCGGTCATGCTCATTACAATGGCGCTTTTTGCTTCGGAACCATCCGGAAGAGACGGAAACAAAATGCTCGTTACGGGAGACAAAAGTTTTTCAATTTTTTTTGTGATACCTGCTTTTTCTGCAACCTCCAAAAGACCGGTCCAGAGGCACATCATACCGACAAGTGAAAGGACGGTGTCAGTGGCGGTTTTGGCGCCGGAAAACACACTTTGCGTTACCGCATCACACGTTCCCGCAAAAAAGGAATATATGTACGAAAACAAAATAAGAATGACCCAGATATAGTTCATCATAAAACAAGTACCTCCGTTTTTAAAGCGTATTCGAGTACGATGTATTTTATGTTTGCGAGAAAATTTACTGCAAAATTTTTCTCATAAATTCTTGCGGTTTGCGGTTGCATTTTGAAGGGAAGTGTAGTAAAATAAGAGTATTAGGAAAATTCTTACTTCTGCTTATGCGGATTTTAATTCAATTTTGTGTGCACACTAAAAAGGAGATGAGCTTATGGAAAACAAACCGAAACCCCGAAGTCTGAAAACAGGAAGTTTTCATAAGGCTCACTTTGTCTGTGCACGTTTTTTGTGTCAGTAAATCCGGCCTTTGAAGATTCCCTGTTTCTTGGCGAACTGAAATAAAGAAAGGGGAATATATATGGATTTTCAGGAAATTTTCACAGAAGAAAAAGAACAAATTCTACAACTGATCGAAGATGGTAAACTCATTATGGCGCGCGAAAAAATCATCGCCATGGATGCTGTTGATATTGAGCCTCTGCTGGATGAAATCCCGAGCGAAAAAATGCTGAGGCTTTTTAGAATGCTACCCAAAACGCTTGCGGCAGACACGTTTTCTTATATGAAAAGCGAAAACCAGCAGTACATCATTGAGTCTATTACTGACAGCGAAATTAACCACATCTTAGATGAGCTTTTTATGGACGATACGGTTGACTTTTTGGAGGAAATGCCGGCAAATATCGTAAAGCGTGTTTTGAAAAACACAGACGCAAAAACGCGTAACACCATCAATCAGTTGCTTCGCTATCCGGAAGACAGTGCCGGTGCGATTATGACGACCGAGTTTGTTGACTTAAACAAAGAAATGACGGCGCGAGAGGCGCTTCGCCGTATCCGTGCAACAGGTGTCGACAGTGAAACCATCAACACCTGTTACGTTATCGACAAGGAGAGGAAACTGGAAGGCGCAATTTCCATCCGTAAGATTATTTTAAGTGAGCCGGACACGTTGATTTCTGACCTTATGACCGCAGAAGTCAAATACGTGCACACACATGACGACCAGGAAAAGAGTGCATATCGCTTTAAAAAATATGACTTGTTATCCATGCCGGTTGTAGACGCTGAAAACCGTCTGGTCGGCATTATCACAATCGACGATATCGTCGACGTCATCGAGCAGGAGGCAACTGAGGATATCGAACTTATGGCGGCGATTACGCCTACCGATAAGTCCTATATCGATACGGGCGCCTTTGAAAACTTTAAAAAGAGAATTCCGTGGCTTTTGATTCTTATGATCTCTGCAACGTTTACCGGCGGAATTTTATCTGCCTATGAGCGTTCACTCGCTATTTATCCTGCACTTATTTCGTTTATTCCCATGTTTATGGGAACGGGCGGTAATGCCGGTGCGCAGGCTTCTGTTGCGGTTATCCGTAGCCTTGCCTTAAACGAAATCGGCATTGGTGACGGGCTTCGTGTTATGTGGAAAGAACTTTGTACCTCGATTTTGTGTGGCCTCATTATGGCAGTGGTTTGCTTTTTCAAAACCATTTTAATTGACGCAAGGTTTACAGATGGCGTTACGATTGTTACGGCGTTCGTTGTAAGTCTCACTATTTTCTTAACCGTTGTATTTGCAGAGATTGTGGGCTCTTTAATGCCGCTTTTTGCAAAGCGTGTCGGCTTTGATCCGGCGGTTATGGCAAGTCCATTTATTACGACAATTGTAGATGCGCTGGCGCTTATCATTTATTTCCAGGTCATCCGATTGATATTGCCACTTTAAAAGGAGTAGTAAATGTTTTGGTATTATGATTCGTATTATTTGATTCTTGTGGTACCTGCGATTTTGCTTTCGCTTTTTGCACAGATGAAAGTGCAAAGCACATATAAAAAGTATGCGGAGGTACTGTCTCAAAAGCACATGACCGCATCGGAAATCACAAGAAAAATACTTGATAAAAACGGACTTTCAAATGTTTCGGTAGAAACCGTAAAGGGGAATTTAACCGACCATTTTGACCCCAGAAAAAACGTGATCCGTTTGTCAGACAGCGTACGGGGCGACGTGTCGGTCGCATCCATCGGGGTTGCTGCACACGAGGCAGGCCATGCAGTGCAGTATGCAACCGGATATTTCCCCATAAAACTTCGAAATGCCGTGCTCCCTGCGGCAAATTTGGGCTCGACGCTTTCTGTGCCGCTCATATTGTTGGGTATTTTGTTTTCAATGGAATTTTTGGTGACATTCGGCATTTTGCTGTTTTCGCTCGTGCTCGTGTTTCAGCTCATTACGCTTCCGGTGGAATTTGATGCAAGCCGGCGCGCGTTAAAAACGCTACGGGAAGACGGCATTTTAGAGGGCGAAGAACTGGAAGGTGCAAAAAAAGTGTTGTCAGCAGCGGCTTTCACTTATGTTGCAGCGGCAATTACAACCGCAATGCAGCTTCTGCGGCTTATGCTTCTTTCAAGAAGAAGACGCAATTAAAAAACAGAGAACATGCTAAAAAGAATTGGATATTTCAAAAAGACGGCAAAAAGATTGCCGCCTTTTTTATTATTTTTTGATGACACGTCTTGCTTTTTAATAAATTATATTATATAATTATATGCGTGGAGTTTTATTTGTAAAAAACGATACAGGAGGATAACGAAAATGAAAAAAGTACTCTCATTGATTTTGACACTGATGCTGGTTGTATCAACAGCAGCGTATGTGGGCGCTGCAGGTTTTCCCGATGTTGATGACAACTACGCTTGGGCAGAAGAAGCAATCGCTTCTTTGTCGGAAAACAAAATTATCACCGGTTACGAAGACGGAACCTTTAAACCGGGAAAAAGCATTACAAGACAAGAGGCAATTACATTATTTTCAAGAGCATTAGGTGCAAGCGAAGCATCAAACGAATCAATTGTGAATTTGGCATACGGCATTTATGAGGCAGACCTCACTGCAAGTGCTGGTTCTTACGCAGTAAAACCGGGCGCATATATGATATACAGAAAAGTGTTAACTGCAACAGAAGTAAACGATTTTCTTTCCAAAAACAACAGAGACGTGGAATTAAAGCGTTATGAAGCAGCATCTCTCATCGCAAAAGCATTGGGTGCAGACGCGTGGCTTAAGACAAACCCCGAAATCGAGGTTACCTTTACCGATAAAAATGCGATTCCCGCAGCAGCACTCCCTTACGTTTACTATGCAACAGAACTCGGCATTATGAACGGTATGGGCGACAACAAGTTCGGTCCGAAAGAAACCGTTACACGTGCACAGATTGCGGTTATGATTCAGAGAATTTTAGACACTATGGAATTTGAATACGTACATGGTATGATTTCCGGTGTTGACACCTTTATGAACAATATGACTGTGAAAACTGATGACGGCGAAGTGATTACCGTTGGTGTAAGCAACTCGAGCGTTGTATACGTAGATGGCACAAAAGCATCTTTGGTTGAACTTAGTGCAGGTATGGAGTGTGCACTTATCTTCTCAAAAGACAGTTTATATCAGGTTGACGCCATTACATATGTTGGTGATGAAGTTGTAACAGGTATGTTCCGCGGTATGACATCTGTTGGTGGTAGCGTTTCTGTAAGCATTGCAGATTTGGACAAAGAAGACAACCCTGCAACATCTTACAAACTTGCATCAAATGTTGTGGTAGAAGTTAACGGAGTCGACGGTAAAGTTTCTGATATTAAAGCAGGTGACTACGTTGAACTTAAAATGTCAGAAGGTTTAGGTGTATCGTTGATTGCAGAAGGTAAAACAACAACAATTTCAAACGCTACGCTTAAATATATCGATACCTCTTCAAATGTTGTTCTTACCGTTACCACAAAAGAGGGTTATGAATACGATTACACATTAGCAGATGTGGCAACTGTCACAAGAAACGGAAAAGCAGCAACATTTTCAGATCTTGCAATCGGTGATACAGTAGAACTCGTATTAGAATACAGAAAAGTTGTTAAAGTTCGTGCAATTGGAACAGAAAAGAGCATTGAAGGTACCATTTCGGAAATTACAATTTCCAATGCAACCTCCTACATCAGCATTACAAAGACAGGTACAACTTACAAGTATCCGATTTCTAAAAACTGCACAATTGTATTAGATGGTGCATCCGCAAGCATTTATGATTTAAGACTTGGTGCTTACGTAAAACTTACAGCATCCAGCGATACCATCACAAAAGTAGAATCGGAAGCAGTTGCACAGGCACTCAGTTTAACGGGTACCATCAAAAACATCAACGCAGCATACGGACTTGTTATTATCAGTTACCAGAATGAGTTCGGCGAAATGGTTGACAAGCAACTCTTTATCAAAGATAATGCTAAAATTTTAAATACCGAAAACGGTAAACTTGTTACCATCAAAGCATTAAATGTTGGAAACATTATTACCGCTGCAGGTGTAGAAAAACTCGGTGTTTACGAAGTATCATCTCTTATGATTTTACAGTAACGAATTCGTTGCTTGCCGAGTGGCTTTGACGCTTTATAAAGAAAATGTGGTAGGAATTCGCGCATATGCGGATTCCTACTTGTTTTAAACCTCCAATGAAATGGGGTAGTTTTTATGAAAAAGATTGAAATCTACGATACCACTTTGCGAGACGGTACACAAGGGGAAGGTATCGCGTTTTCCCTGACAGATAAAATTAAAATCGTAAAGCTCTTGGATGAGCTTGGTGTGTCTTATATAGAGGCAGGTATTCCGGCGTCAAATCCCAAGGACACTGAGCTCTTTCACGCACTTTCAGAACTTACGCTTAAACACGCCAAAATTGCAGCGTTTGGAAGTACACACAGAATCGGCGTTAAGGTAGAAGAAGACAGTGCTGTCCGCGCGCTTTTAGATGCGAATACGCCGGTTGTTACCATTTTTGGAAAAGCGTGGGATTTGCACGTTACAGAAGTATTCCATGCGACATTAGAAGAAAATTTAGATATCATAAGAGAAACAGTTTCATACTTAAAATCACATGGAAAAGAAGTATTTTTTGACGCAGAACACTTTTTTGACGGCTATAAAGAGAATAAGGACTACGCACTTTCTGTTTTACATGCAGCAAAAACCGCAGGAGCAGATTCAATTTGCCTTTGCGATACAAACGGCGCAACCTTTCCGGACGAAATTTCCCGCATTGTGCCCGAAGTAAAAGCCTTTTTGGGAGATATAAAAATTGCAATTCATTGTCACAATGATGTTGGTCTTGCAGTTTCAAATTCACTTATGGCAGTGTTTGGCGGTGCTGAGCAAGTGCAGGGTACCGTAAACGGATTTGGTGAACGATGCGGAAATGCAAATCTTTGTACTATCATTCCCAATCTTCAGTTGAAGCGCGGGTTTGATGTCGTTCCGAAGGAATCACTTAAAAAGTTAAAAAGCATTTCGCGTCATATTTATGAACTTGCAAATATCGTGCCAGATGAACGTAAACCTTATGTAGGTGGTATGGCATTTACCCACAAGGGCGGTATGCATATTGATGCGGTTTTAAAGAATCCGGCAACCTTTGAGCATATTTCGCCTGAATATGTAGGAAATGAGCGAAGACTTTTAATGTCAGAAATGTCAGGGCGTGCACTCGTTTACGATATCATTTGTAAATTTGCACCGGACACCGAAAAGGATGCACCGGTCATTTCAGAAATTTTGGATGAAATTAAAACACTTGAAAATGAGGGTTATCAGTTTGACGGCGCAGAAGGCTCGTTTGAACTTATGGTGCTGAAAAAACTGGGATATTATAAACCGCAGTTTCAATTAGAGCAGTTTAAGGTAATTGCAACCGCACCGACTGCATCCAACTATACGGCGACGGCGATGATAAAAATTCAAGTAGACGGTGCGACAGAAATTACAGCAGCCGAGGGCGAAGGCCCTGTAAATGCACTGGATAAGGCGTTAAGAAAAGCGCTTTACCGCTTTTATCCCGAACTTAAAAACACAAGACTCATTGATTTTAAAGTACGTGTATTAGATGGAAGCAAAAGCGGAACGGCGGCACTTACGCGCGTTTTAATCGAATCGACAGACGGCACAACAAGTTGGAGTACGCTTGGTGTTTCGGAAGACGTTTTAGAAGCCAGCTGGTGCGCCTTGGTAGATTCTGTAGATTATTATTTACTAAATATTAAAAGAGACATATAAAAAAAGAACTGTGGCGAAAGCCACAGTTCTTTTTTATACAAATTATTTATAAAGCGGATATTTAGCGCATAACGCTTCTACGCGCTTTTTCACTTCTTCTTTGGAACCTTCAAAATCAGAAATGAGCATATGGATGAGTGTTCCGATTTCTACCATATCGTCCTCTTTCATACCACGGGAGGTAACGGCAGGTGTGCCGATTCGGATACCGCTTGTGATAAACGGACTCTTTGTTTCGAACGGAATGGTGTTTTTGTTTACAGTAATGCGAACTTCATCCAAACGCTTTTCTGCTTCTTTTCCGGTTACATCAAAGTTTGTTAAATCTACAAGCATCAAGTGATTTTCGGTACCGCCGGAAACCAGACGGAACCCTTTTTCTGTAAGTGTTTTAGCAAGAACGGCAGCATTTTTAACAATTTGCTTCTGATATTCTTTAAACTCGTCTGTGAGTGCTTCTTTAAAGCAAACCGCCTTTGATGCAATGACGTGCATTAAGGGACCGCCCTGAATACCGGGGAAGATTGCTTTGTCGATTGCTTTTGCATATTCTTCTTTGCAAAGAATGAGGCCGCCTCTCGGTCCGCGCAGTGTTTTGTGCGTTGTGGTGGTTACAAAATCAGCATACGGAACAGGATTGGGATGAAGTCCCGCTGCAACGAGGCCTGCGATGTGCGCCATATCTACTAAAAGGTATGCGCCAACTTCTTTTGCGATTGCGCTGAAACGCTCAAAATCAATGATTCTGGGGTATGCGCTCGCGCCTGCCAATATAAGTTTTGGTTTACATTCTTTTGCAAGTTTTAAGATTTCATCGTAATCGATGGTTTCGTCTTTTTCACTTACGCCGTAGGGAACGATGTTAAAGTATGTGCCGGAAATATTTACAGGGCTTCCGTGCGACAAATGTCCACCGTGGGAAAGATTCATCGAAAGCACGGTATCACCGGGTTTTAACATTGCAAAGAATACAGCAAGGTTTGCACTTGCGCCGGAATGTGGCTGCACATTTGCGTGCTCTGCGCCAAAGAGTTCCTTTGCGCGTTCAATTGCAAGTGTTTCTGCTTTGTCAACTATTTCACATCCGCCGTAATAACGCTTGCCGGGGTAACCTTCTGCATACTTGTTGGTAAGCGGAGAACCCATTGCCGCCATTACTGCTTCCGAAACGCAGTTTTCCGAAGCGATGAGTTCAATGTTTTTGTTCTGACGATCAAGTTCTTCTAAGATGACTGCCGAAATTTCGGGGTCTGTGTTTTTTACATAATTTAAATCAAACATAAAAGATTTTCCTCCTATTTTTATCTTTTGTTTTTCTTTTTGTGATGAATTGCTTTTTTCTCATTCGGTGCCTCAGGATGCGTTTTTAAAATAATTCCGGTTACGATAGCCATTACAATAAAGTATAAAAGCATCAGAAGAAACACAGAAATGATTGCAATTTTAACAGTAAATGCAGGCACTAAATTTTTTACAAACGAAAAGCGCGGTAAATACGTAATTGCGCCTGCTACGAATGTGCCGAGCAAAGCCGCGCTATAATTTTTGATTTTGGGGCATTTTTTCTTTCCAAGCAGGAATAAAACAATTGCGCCGATTGCGGCAAGAATTGCGATAATGCCGACAACATTTGTCGTCACAATTTCATAACCTGCTGTGACAAAATTGTAAATGTAGAGCATGATAAGCGCACCGGCGAGTAAAACACCGAAATTTAACACGAGTCTGTTTGAAAGCGCTTCGCGTTTTTCTTTTGTCATAAAGTTTTTCATGATTGTTCCCTTTCTGCCCAATGTGTGTTTAAGCGGGCGGATTGGGCAAAACCGTACGCTGATATTTTCGTTAATTTAATTCATCCAGTTCGTACATAATGGCGGTGAGAACTGCCTGTCCTGCCGTTTCGGTACGAAGGATACGCCGCCCAAGTGTAACCGATGGTATGCCGGTACTTAAAAGCATTTTGATTTCGCTTTCTTCAAAACCGCCTTCGGGGCCAATAAAAATACCGACGGATTTGGGCGATTTACCCGAAAGTGCAGACTTTAACGATACATTGCGTTCGTTTTCGTATGCGGCAAGGCAAAGTTCTAAATCTGTTGCCATGCGTACTGCGTCCTGAAAGGATAAAACATCGTTTATTTCAGGGATTACACCGCGACCACACTGTTTTACGGATTCTGCTGCAATTTTACGCCAGCGCGAAAGTTTTTTTTCAGCTTTTTCGTCGCGTACATTTGCAACACAACGGTGCATCATAACCGGCACAATTCTGCTGATACCGAGTTCGGTACATTTTTCAATGATAAAATCCATCTTCCCTTGTTTGGGAAGTCCCTGAAAGAGCGTAACAGAAACCGAAGGCTCTGCAAGGCAGGGGGTTTTTGATAAGATGTTTACGGTAACGGAATCTTTATTGCTTTCCGTAATTTCTCCGGCATAATCTAATCCAACGCCGTCACACAGTGTAATTTTGTCGCCCTCTGTGAGCCTTAACACCTTTGCGATATGTACCGCATCGCCACCCGAAATGGTAATCTTATCTTCAAAAATATCTTCTTTTGCAATAAAAAATTTTGGCATAACATCGCCTTTCCAAGCAAAAAAATATGTTACTATTATAACATTCTGCGCCGGATGCTGTCAAGCGCACAAGTCACGTCAAGTGTATTATATCAAATGCAGCATTATTTTTCAAGAAAATATTGACATTAAAATGCCAAAATAGTATAATAACAACTGTAAATCGTAAGGCGCCGCGGGACGAGGTCGTCTCAGCAGTGCCTTTTTTTGTAAATGCAAAAAGGAGGAAAAACCATGTCAGAAATCTCCAAAACATTCGGATCGCTCGTTTTTAACGACCGCGTAATGCAACAGCGTTTGCCGAAAGATATTTATAAGGCATTAAAACGCACTGTACAAATGGGAAAACCGCTTGATACAAGAATTGCAAATGTTGTGGCAGCTGCAATGAAAGATTGGGCAGTAGAACTTGGTGCAACGCATTACACACACTGGTTTCAGCCGTTAACGGGCATTACCGCGGAGAAACATGACAGTTTCATAACCCCCACCGAAGACGGCAACGTTATTTTAGAGTTTTCGGGAAAAGAACTCGTACAAGGAGAGCCTGACGCATCTAGTTTTCCGTCGGGCGGTCTGCGTGCAACCTTTGAAGCAAGAGGTTACACCGCCTGGGACCCTACCTCGTATGCGTTTATTAAAGATGGCGTTTTGTGTATTCCTACTGTATTTTATTCCTACGGCGGCGAGGCGTTGGATAACAAGACCCCCCTCCTTCGCTCCATGGAAGTTTTAAACAAGCAGGCGCTCCGTATTTTAAAACTTTTTGGCAAGACCGATGTAAAACGCGTATTTACAACGGTTGGCGCAGAGCAGGAATACTTTTTAATTGAACGCGATATGTTTGATAAAAGAAAAGACCTGGTGTTTACGGGAAGAACGTTGTTTGGCGCAATGCCCCCCAAGGGACAGGAAATGGATGACCATTACTTTGGCACCATTAAGCCTCGCGTCAGCGCGTTTATGAAAGAGTTAAACGAAGAATTGTGGAAACTTGGTGTTTTGGCGAAAACGGAGCACAACGAAGCAGCACCCGCGCAGCATGAACTTGCGCCGATTTTTTCTACTACCAATATGTCAGCGGACCATAACCAGCTTACAATGGAACTGATGCAGAAGATTGCGCACCGTCATGGTCTTTCTTGTCTTTTGCACGAAAAACCGTTTGCCGGCGTAAACGGAAGCGGTAAGCACAACAACTGGTCTATCAGCACAGACACCGGAGTCAATCTTTTAGAACCCGGTGCATCACCTATGGAAAATGCACAGTTTTTGCTGTTTCTATCCGCAGTGATTAAAGCGGTAGATGAATATCAGGAACTTTTAAGAATTTCTGTTGCCACGGCGGGAAATGACCACCGATTAGGCGCAGACGAAGCACCGCCTGCGATTGTTTCGATGTTTTTGGGCGAGGAACTGGAAGCCGTATTAAGAGCAATCGTAAACGAAGATGACAACTTCATTTACCGTGATAAAATCGAATTTGAGGTTGGCGTTTCTGTACTTCCCAAAATCGCAAAGGATACAACGGACAGAAACCGTACATCGCCGTTTGCATTTACGGGCAACAAGTTTGAATTCAGAATGTTAGGCTCTGCGTCATCTATTTCTGATGCAAACGTGGTTTTAAACACCATCGTCGCAGAGGCGCTTTGTCAGTTTGCAGATGCGTTGGAACAGAGCCCGACCGTAGAATACGACTTGCACTCATTGATTAAGGCAACTATTGAAAAACATAAACGTATTCTGTTCAGCGGTAACAGTTACAGCAAAGAGTGGGAAGAAGAGGCGAAAAAACGCGGTCTTTATAACCTTAAAACAACGGCTGATGCACTTCCTTATTTTGTATCAGATGAAAATGTAAAATTGTTTACCAAGCATGGCATTTTCACCGAAGTGGAAATGCGCTCGCGCCTTGAAATCCTTTTGGAAAATTACAGTAAAGTCACACATATCGAAGCGCTTACCATGCTTGATATGATTTATAAAGAAATCTTGCCTGCTGCAAACAAATATCTAAAAGATTTGTGTGATGTTGCAGTGATGAAGAAAAATTTAGCCTACGGAGTGGACTCCTCCATAGAAGAAGACTTAATTAAACGGATTTCAACGCATTCTTCCGCGCTTTACAATGCGGCAGAAACGCTTAATGCAGACCTTGCAAAAGTAGAGGATTATAAAGACGATGCGCAGGCATCGGCAGATTATTACAAAGAAACCATTCTGAAAGATATGCAGGCGGCGAGAGAGCATGCAGACACGCTGGAATCTTTGGTGGGTGAATGCTACTGGCCTTATCCCACATACGGCGAGCTTTTGTTTGGTGTAAAATAAACTTTGAAACGATTTATGACGGGGAATAGCCGCATTTTGTGTGCTGTTCCTCTTATACTGTAAAGGGGAGGTGTTTTCGTGTTACGAAATCTTTTTGGAGGAAGAAGGTTCTGGAAATCGGTAGTGTCTCTGGCGATACCGATTGCAGTACAAAATTTGCTCACAAGTTCATTTACAATGGTAGACACCTTAATGGTTGGACAGTTAGGCGATGTAACACTTGCCGCAGTCGGCATGGCAGGACAGTGGAGTTGGCTTTTAAGCATTGTGCTGTTTGGCATTTGCTCCGGTGCATCTATGTTTATAGCGCAGTATCATGGAGAAAAAAACCACGACGGCATCGTAAAAACATACGGAATCGCTGTGATTTCTGCGGTTTTGGCATCGGCATTTTTCTTATCTGGTGGCTTTTTTGCATCGACATCTGTCATCAGTATATTTAATCGTAACCAAGGCGTACTTTCCGAGGGAACAGCGTATTTGAAAATAGCAGCGTTTTCGTATCCTGCAATCGCAATCAATCTGGTTGCATCCGCAGTTTTGCGTTCAACCGGGCAGGTAAAACTCCCAATGTATGTATCTTTCTTTACCACAATTTTAAATGCATTTTTGGATTACAGTTTAATTTTTGGTGCATTTGGTTTTCCCGAGATGGGCGTAAAAGGTGCGGCACTTGCAACGGTAATTTCATCGTGGGCAGGACCTATCCTTATTTATCTTGTGTGTGCTGTTTCGAGAGATGACATCTTTTTTGCACCTCCAAAAGAAATATTTGGATTGACAAAGGAACGGATAAAAGCATTTTATAAACGGGCAACACCTGTCATTGTAAACGAAATTTTGTGGGGACTCGGAACGGTTACATATAATATCATTTTTTCCAATTTAGGATATGAATACTATGCGGCGGTTACGATTCTCCGTACGTTCGAAAATATTGCATTTGTATTCTATATCGGAATCAACAATGCCTGCGCGGTTATGGTAGGAAACGATATCGGCGCCGGAAATATAAAACGTGGCGTAAAGGATGCAAAACGGTTTCTCTTGATAAGTCCCATTTCGTGTTTTGTAATCGGAGCAATCATTTTATTGTTCCGAGAGCCCTTGGTCGGCATATTTAATATGGGCGGCAATATTACCGGTACTACACTTGCCGCAGCAATTGGCATATTAACGGTATATGCAATTGAACTTCCTGCCCGTAATATTTCGTTTATCACGATTGTGGGTATTTTTCGTTCCGGAGGAGACACAAAAACCGGTGTAAAATATGATTTGATTACTCTTTGGGGTGTTTCTGTTCCACTTACTTTGATTGCGGCATTTTGGCTGAAACTTCCGTTTGTTATTGTATTTTTGTGCAGTTATGTATTTGAAGATTATTTAAAAACGGTTTTATGTATCCGCTATTTCTTCACAAACAAGTGGATTCGACCGGTTACAGAAAGCGGAAAAAAGGCGCTTATAGAATATAATAACGAAAAAAAAGGACAGTAGAAACTACTGTCCTTTTTAATTTTATTTGATTAATAATTTTCAGCACGGACTTCAAAATAACTTTTCGGATGCGCACATACCGGACAAACTTCCGGTGCTTTTTTACCCATTACCAAGTGTCCGCAGTTTCTGCACTCCCATATGGTTTCTTCGCACTTTTCAAACACCTTTTGAAGTTCAACGTTAGAAAGTAATTTGCGATAGCGTTCTTCGTGTGTTTTTTCGATTGCAGCAACAGCACGGAATTTAGCAGCGAGTGCAGTGAAGCCTTCTTCTTCTGCTTCTTTTGCAAAGGTTGCGTACATGTCGGTCCATTCGTACTTTTCACCCTCAGCAGCATTCACTAAATTTTTCGCTGTGTCACCGAGTGCGCCAAGTTCTTTAAACCACATTTTTGCGTGTTCTTTTTCGTTATCGGCAGTTTTTAAGAAGATTGCTGCAATTTGTTCGTACCCTTCTTTTTTTGCAACGGATGCAAAGTAGGTATACTTATTTCTTGCCTGACTTTCTCCTGCAAATGCAGCGTGTAAGTTTGCCTCTGTTCTTGATCCCTTAAGTTCCATCTTGTTACCTTCTTTCTAAAAAATTAAGTTAGTGTACTTAACATCTATTTATTTTCAACCCGATATCCAAGCTGTTCCCATGTTGTTTTCATGTTGCTTAAAATATCGCGTTTTTTAAAGCCCATCCATTCACTATCTGTTTTTGTATATGTTACAATATTTTTCTCGATTTTTAAGTCCTTTGCGTTAATTTCTTTGAGGCTTTCATATACGCGTGTTGCCTTTTCACTTTCTTTAAAGTGAAGCTCGCACGTAATATATTCTAATGTGTTATATGGAAAATGATAGGTTAACACATCATAATTTCCGTCTTGATTCGGCGTTGTTATTGTGATTGTGCCATTGCTGTGGCCAAACTCCTCCGAATACGACGGCACTTCGATTTCGCCGGTTTCGGTCAGTTTTACGCCTTCATCTCCGAGCGA
>JAZNGT010000010.1:0-35367 GCA_045576635.1 Congzhengia sp.
GACAACGCATATATGTTAAACCGCGTGATAGAATCGTCACTTAAAAATGTTTTAATCGCAGGCATTGCCGATGCTCCTGCATGTGCAAAATGCTACGAAGCAAACATTGGCGATACACTTACCTTAACGGTCGGCGGTACGCTTGACGAAAAGAGCGAAAAGGCTACCATTACCGGTAAACTCATTCACAAAGGCGACATTTTGTCTTACACCGGCGGTAATGAAGGACCCTCTGCAACACTTGACTGCGGTGACTTTACCATCGTAATTACCAAAAACAGAGCGTCTATGTGCCGTCCCGATATTTTCGAGTCCATCGACTTAGACTTTAAACCATTTAAGGTTGTGGTTGTAAAACTCGGCTACTTGTTCCCCGAACTTGCGGCCATTGCGGAACGTTCCATTTTAGCGTTCACGCCGGGAAGTTCGACAGAGCGTCTGGAGGATATGAACTTAAAAAATATCCGCCGTCCCATGTTCCCGTTAGATGATAATTTTATGTAATCATAAAAAATATATAAAAAGGAGAAAAGAGTATGGCATACTACAACATGGCCGAAACTGAAAAAAGAATCGGCAAAGTAAGAGAAATTTTAAGAGACAAGAACTTAGATGCTGCGCTCGTATATTTTGATGAGCTCAACATCGCAAACGGCTGGTACTTAACCGGTTGGTGCGGTCAGTTCGAAAAAGGTTCTGTTTTAATCCCCGTTGAAGGTGAACCCATCCTTTTGGGCGGACCTGAATCTGAACCGTTTGCAAAAATGAACTCTGCTATTACAAAGGTTCGTTGCTTCCCGGTATTTATGGTTCCGGACGAAGAATACCCGAACGCTACCATCATTGACTTCAAACAGTTAAACGATGAGTTGAAAGCAGAAGGTACCATTTTAAGAAGAATCGGTTTCGTAGGAACCGCTACCATTCCTCACCAGGTTTACTGTGATTTCGCAGCAGGCTTTGAAGGTGCTGAAATGGTTGACATCACAGACGAATACGAAACACTCCGTGCATACAAAGCACCCTGGGAAGTAGAACAGGTTCAGAAAGCTACTGATTTGTGTGATGTTGCATACGAAAAAATGTTAGAACAGATCAAACCCGGAAACTACGAATTCCAGGTTGCAGCAGCAGGTGAAGCATACTGCCGTGAAAACGGTGCTACAAGTTTTGCATACTCCACCATCGTTGGCTCCGGCGAACGCGCAAAAGCAGTTGTTCCCACAGCTACAAACAAAATGATGGAAGACGGCGAACTCGTTATGATCGGTATCGCTCCCCGCTTTAACGGCTATGCAGGAACATTTGGTGATACCATTCCGGTTAACGGCGTTTACACACAGACACAGAAAGATTTGTTAAACCACATGCGTGAAACATTCAGACTCACACGTGAAATGTTAAAGCCCGGTATGACAGGTCGCGAAATCGACGTTCCCGGTCGTCTCTACTACGAAAAACACGGTCTCTCTGATTACATCGTTTGCCCGTTTGCACATTCAATCGGCTTGATGGAAGCAGAATCTCCGTTCTTCGGCCCCAACGGCGACTTCGTTTTAGTTCCCGGTATGACAGTAATGGTTGACGTAAGTTTCTTCGGTCATCCGAACTTACACGGCGGACGTATTGAAACAGGCTTCGTAATCACAGAAGACGGCTGCCGTCCGCTTTCACCGAAAATGTGTGACTACTTCATGAAAGACCTTTAATATTCTAATAATTGGAGGAATTTAAAATGGCTAAAGAATTAGGCTATAAACATTACATGTTCATCGACGGCGACCTTCCCGGAAATGGCGAAGATATGAGCCTTCCCGGTCATGAAGCAATGATGATTACAAACAAAAACAAAAAAGATGCACACATTATCGTGAACATCTATTTTGAAGACAAAGAGCCCGTAAAAGGCTTGCACTTAGTTGTTCCGGCAGAACGCGTTATCTGCATCAGAATGGATCTTCCGATCTGTGAAGAACAGTACCAGATTCCGTTCGGTCAGTACTCCTGCGAACTCGATTCTGATATCAAAGTTTGCGCAAGCTTCGGCCGTTTAGACCGTCGTTACGACTTGGGTTACTATTCCACAGGTTACTGCGCTATCTAATGCGTACATAAAGAAAAACGAGGACAAAATGTCCTCGTTTTTTTATTTACAATAATGTACGTTTAAATTCAGTCGGCGTTATATTGGTTTCTGATTTAAAAACTTTACTGAAATAATACTGATCACCAAATCCGCACATCAGGGCAATTTCTTCCATGTTTAAATTCGGCGTCTTTAAAAGTTGCTTTGCAAATTCTATCCGTTTTCCCGTAATATATCTGCTCGGCGTTACATCAAAATTTGTTTTAAACAGTTGGTCAAAATGCCTTCTTGACAAATCCAATATACCGTATGCATCCTTTAAACAATCTGCATCTTTAAAATGGAGGTCAATATACTCTCTTGCGGCAACCATTCTTGCATCAACGGGAGAATACTTTTTCTCGCGAATATCATGAAACATTGCACAAAGCTTATATACACTGCTCAATAGACGATGTGTACCATTTAATGACAGTTGTTTTTGTCTCTCTATTTTTTCTAAAAGTTGTATAATTTCCGTTGGGTTATTTACCTTAATACAAAAGCTGTCCGTGTCTACCGGTTCCTCTGTTGTAAAATGAACGGAATGGCACAAACCATGCTCCTCTACATAGACGGTATAGTCATCCTTTTGGTTTAAAAAGTAGATACAATTTTCAGTCATTGTAAATTTTCGATCTCCAAAATCATGCAGTTCCCTGCCTGAAAAAATGATGCCCATAATATGATCAGTTCTATTTTTTGCAACCCAATAATTCTTTTTTGTCTCATATTTTGTAACAAGTTCAATACTTTTAATTCTTAAATCTTCAAATTTCATAGACAATCACCTCACATTTCCAATATAGCATATAAAAACTTGTCTGTCAAACAAAATCTCCATATTTTACAAATTTTCCACATTGTGCATTGCGACGCCTACCCTTATGTAATACAATGATTTTACAGTAAGAAAAAGAAATGCAGAAAGGGTGGATAAAATGAGCTACACAAAAATGCGCGAAGAATTAAAAAAATTCTATTGGGAAGGAAACACAGGTGAACGCGGCGAGGAATTCAGAGAAGCCGTTTTCGAAAAGCTGGATGCAATGTATCATGAGGATATGAATCCTTATGAAATGAAAACACTCCAGTATAAAACCATTGTGGATATGTTTGATCCCGTTTTATTCTATACCAATCCTTATTACTATGAAACAGGAACCATGTGGGCACACTGCGACGGAGGAAGAGATTTCCGCGGATACCGTCACGCAGGTGGCTGGACCTACTTTAAAAACATGCACATCATCCGTGATCAAGATCCGGAATTATTTACGGTTTTAGAAAAACAAATGGAAGAACTCTTCTACACCGTAGGTGGTGCGTTTACTGAATACAACGATTCTATGCAGCACTTTAACTTCAATACTCGTCCTATCTTCAAAAAAGGCTTAAAAGGTATCTATGAAGAAGCACAGGAAGCGTTAAAAACTGCAACAGACTGGGAAGAAAAAGCATTCTTAAACGCTGTTAGCGACGCAATGCTCGCGCTTAAAAAGATGAGCGAAAAGTTCTCTGACAAAGCAAAAGAAATGATGGAAACCGCGCCGGACGAAGAAGGCCTAAAAAATATGCAGCTTATTTATGAAACTGCAAAGAGAACACCCTGGGAAAAGCCGGAAACATTATACGAAGCATTAAATGCATTGGCATTTATGAGAAAAGCAGTCGGCGCATTAGAAGGTATCGGTCCTAACACATTTGGACGTATGGATATGGATTTATATCCCTTCTACAAAGCCGACATTGAAAGCGGAAGACTTACAAAAGACGAAGCGTACGATTTGATTGCAAAATTCCTTCTTACATGGGATTTACACTTTGACCACGACTTTAAATTCGTAGGTTACTCTGACCACGAACTTGAAAACACCTATGTATTAGGCGGATGCGACGAAAACGGCGACCCCGTTTACAACGACATCACACAGATGTGTTTAAGAGCGTCAAGAGAAGAAGTTATCATCTTCCCGAAAATTACTTGCAGATACGGTAAAAATTCACCGAAAGAATACTTGGATGAAGCAAACCTTGCAGTAATCGACGGCACCAGCACAATCTTATATCAGAATGATGAATCCACCATTCCGGCGGCTCTCCGTGCAGGAAAAACATTGGAAGAAGCAAGAGATATTCTTATCACAGGCTGCTGGGCTATCACAGGAAACGAAATCGAAAAAATCGATGACGGCTGCTATGTAAACATCTTAAAAGTATTTGAATATATGCTTCACAACAGAAAAGATAAGATGGATTATGTTGGCATGCGGTTTGCTCCCATTGACGATGCAAAATCTTTTGAAGAACTTTACAAAATCTATTTAGACAACATCTATGTATTGTTTAAAGAACGTGAAAGAGTTGTGAAAAAGGGCGGAAATGTATGGAACAAGATTGATCCCCTTCCGATTTTCTCTTCAACCTTAAAAGACTGTATCAAAAACAAGCGCGACTATACAAACCGCGGTGCAAAATATCGTGACAGCAGATATGAACTTGTAGGTTTCCCGAACATTGTGGATTCTCTGCTTGCCATCAAAAACTTGTGTTTTGATACCAAAAAGTATACCTTAAAAGAAATGCTCGAAGCAATCCGCACCAACTGGGAAGGCAAAGAAGACATGAGAATGGAAGCCATCCACTGCCACGGCTGGGGTGACGGAGATAAAGATGCCGCTGCATTTGCCGGAAAATTCAATGACGACCTTTATGATATGGCGCAGACACTTACCGGTACGTATGACGGAAAAATCGTAATCGGTCACCTTACCTACACCGAAATTCGCTGGTGGGGCGAACAGACACTTGCAACACCCGACGGTCGTAAAAACGGCGACTACATTGCACAGGGCTTAACACCGTCAAGACTGAAAAAAATCCCGGCAGTGACAAGTGCAATCTCGAGTCTTTCTCACATTGACGCAAGTAAAGTTGGCGGAAACTCTGTTGTAAATATCATTCTCCCCAACAAAACAACATTAGACCATTGTGAAGCATTTTTAAGAGCAACCACAGCTTCCGGTATTCAGTGTTTGCAGCTTAACTGCACATCACGCGAACAGCTTTTAGATGCACAGAAGCATCCGGAAAAATACCCGAACTTAATCGTTCGTATGTGTGGTTTCTCTGCGAAATTTACCAGTCTTTCTCCGGAATGGCAGAATGAGGTATTAACCAGAAACTTCTACGAATAATATGGCGAGGTAAAAAATGAAAGCAACGATTTTTGACATTCAAAAATGCTCTTTTGTTGACGGACCGGGCATCCGCACAACCGTCTTTTTCAAAGGTTGCAATTTGGACTGCAAATGGTGTCACAACCCTGAAAGCAAACGGTTTGAGCCGCAGCTTCTCGTATATCAGGATAAGTGCATCGGTTGCGGAAAATGTCAGGAAAAGTGTCCGTACGCACTTACATCATGCACTCTTTGCGGCAAATGTGAACTGTATTGCCCCAAAGATGCGCGAAAGGTGTGTGGAAAAGAATACACAGTCGACGCCGTCATGGAAGAAGTGTTAAAAGACGCGATGTTTTACGAAACATCAGGGGGCGGTGTTACACTCTCCGGCGGAGAATGTATGCTGAGAATTGATTTTTTAGAAGCACTCTTAAAAAAGTGCAAAGAAAACAAGATTCATACAGCAGTCGATACCGCAGGTCACGTTCCGTTTTCGTTGTTTGAACGTATTCTACCCTACACTGATATGTTCTTATATGATGTAAAAGTAATGGACAGCGAAAAACATCTTCATTACACCGGTGTCGAGAATACGCTGATTTTAGAAAATCTTGCAACACTTTTAAAGAAAAACATAAGAGTCTGGGTACGCGTGCCGGTGATGGTTGGCGTAAACGACGACTTAGAAAACTTTAAAAAGTTAAAAGAATTCTTTGAAGAAAACGGATATCCCGAAAAGATTGAACTTCTCCCCTATCATGCGCTGGGCGAGAATAAATATCGCGCAATGGGCGAAACACCCGAAACATTTTCGGCTCCGTCAAAAGAAGAAATGGAAAAATTAAATGCGTTTATAAATGCATAAAGTAACATGCAAAAAGGTACTGCAAAATGCAGTACCTTTTTTATTTTACCTTTATTTTTCTGATTCGATCGCGGAGCGATAAAACAAAGGAGGGAGAAACGGAAAGTTCGTCAATTTCCATCTTTAAAAATTCTTCTGTAAGCGTAAGGTCTGCCGCAAGTTCTCCGCATATACCAATCCATTTTCCGTGTTTGTGCGCACTTTCTGCGGCAAATTGAATGAGCCTTAAAACCGCATCGTGATGCGTATCTGAAAACGCATCCAAAAGCGGATTTTGTCTGTCCAGTGCTAACGTGTACTGCGTTAAATCGTTTGTTCCGACACTAAAAAAGTCTACTTCCTGTGCAAGTTGGTCCGAAATAATTGCTGCTGCCGGCGTTTCAATCATAATGCCGATTTCTACATCATCTTTATACGGTGTCCCCTCTTTTTTTAGTTCTTCCTTAACCTCTTTTAGAATATCTTTTATTTTCCAAATTTCATCTTTTGATATAATCATCGGAAACATAATGGATAAATTCCCAAAAACCGAGGCACGATAAAGCGCACGAAGTTGGGTTTTAAAAATTTCCTGTTCTTTTAAACAAATGCGTATCGCACGGTAGCCCAAGGCAGGATTTTCTTCCGGTTTTAGATTGAAATAATCAATCTTTTTATCAGCACCTATATCTAACGTCCTTATGATGACCTTTTTCCCTGCCATGTTTTGAAGCACTGTTTTATAGACATTAAACTGTACATCTTCTGTCGGAAAGTCCTTGCTTTCAAGGTATAAAAACTCACTGCGAAAAAGACCAATGCCGCCGGCATCATTTAAAAGTACTGCGCCGACATCAGAAAGACTTCCGATATTTGCATAGACATTAATTTTTCTTCCGTCTAATGTTATATTTTCTTTTCCTTTTAATTCCGCAAGAAGTGCCTTTTTTGTTTCATCTTCCTTTTGCTTTTGTGTCATATCATCTAACGTTTTTTGGTCAGGTTCAATGTAAATTGCACCCGTAAATCCGTCTACGATAGCGGTTTTCCCGTCATATTCTTCTTTTAACGCATCTTCTGCACCAATAACTGCCGGAATGTTCATCGTACGCGCTAAAATGGCAGTATGGGAATTTTGTGACCCGTGTTTTGTCACAAACGCCAAAACCTTTGATTTGTCAAGCTGCACTGTTTCGCTGGGTGCTAGATCATCCGCGCAGATAATAAGCCCACTTTCTTCTGTTTTTTCCTGATTTGTTTTCTTTGAAAAACAATTTAAAACTCTGTTTGAAACATCTTTGACGTCCGCCGCGCGTTCTTTCATATAGCTGTCTTCCATAGAGGAAAACATAAGTGAAAAGTTATCGGCAGTCACCGCTACTGCATATTCAGCGTTTGTCTTTTGGTTTTCTATAATATTTGTGACAGAATCGATATAATCTTCATCTTCGAGCATCATCTTGTGAATTTCGAAAATCTGTGCGTTTGCTTCGCCGATTTCCAAAAGCGCTTTTTCATAGAGTGCACGAAGTTCTTCTGTCGCCGCATCTTTTGCTTTTAAAAACCGTTCACATTCTTTTTTTGTATCCTGTACGTGTTCGCGCTTCACAGAAACTTCATCACGTAGATAAAACGAAAGACGGCCGATGGCTATGGCTCCGTACACGCCTTTTCCGTAAATTGTAATCATAACTTTTGCAAACCTTTCTGCCGTTTCGTAAAATCAGAGATGCGCCTTTAAAAACTGTTCGAGCGCATCTTTTGCCTGCACTTCGTCTTCGCCCGAGAGTGCAACCGTAATTTCATCCCCCGATTTCACACCGAGTCCCATCACGCCAAACAATCGCTTTGCATCTGCCGATTTTTCACCTTTACGGATTGTGATTTCCGATGAAAATCCAGATGCGGCTTTTACAAGCATTCCCGCAGGACGTGCATGGATGCCGTTTGCATCCGTAATTTTATATTGTATTGTTTGCATAAAAACATCCTTTCCTTATGTCTTAAAAAACGTTTTTTTATTAAATGGATACGTTTATTATGTCCTGAAACTATATCGCTTCATTCAAATATTTCAAAAAAATAAAGCCCGCAAATTGCGGGCTTTTTCGTTTTAGAGTTTATCAACGGGATATAAAATTTTAAGCTGATTGATTTTGCTGTTTAACGCTTTCTGGCGTTTTTCAGTCAGCACCATGTTCTTTATCTGATCCTTGATTTCATCAAACGGAAAACTTGATGCTTCTTTTTTGTCTGTAAGTTTGATTAAGTGATAGCCAAACTGCGTTTTAACGGGACCGCGAAGTTCGCCTACTTCCATTGAAAATACGGCTTCATCAAATTCAGGAACCATCTGTCCTTTTGTAAATTCTCCCAAAGCACCACCGTTTTGAGATGACGGGCAGGAACTATCTTTTCTTGCCGCATCTTCAAAACTTACCGCACCTTTTTCGATTTCTGCTTTGATTTCGTTTGCTTTGTCTTCACTGTCAACCAAAATATGACTTGCACTTACGGTTTCGCCGCGCTCAAATTTTTCTGTGTTTTCGTCGTAATAGGTTTTTGCATCCTCATCGGTTACGGTAACGTTTTCAATCGCTTTTTGCACAGTGAAATTTGCAAGCATTTCGTTCTTTACTTTTTCGAGTTCTGCTTTAAATTCTGCATTGTGCTCCAAAAGGTTCTTTTTGGCATCCAATAAAAGCAATTTTTTGTTGATTACCTGCTCCAAAAGCGCTGCTCTTCCCTGCGGATTATCATAATTCTGGCCACGCTGTGCGTATGCCGCTACCATTTCGTCAATTTCAAATTCGTAAACCGGATTTCCGCCTACGTTTGCTACAATTTTGTTATTCATTTTGTTCTCTCCTATTTTTTACTCGTTTAATTTCCTTTGCTTTCGCAGTAAATGCATCTGTAAATTCTCTTTTCGCGGTCTGTCAGTTTAAACACATGCGGAAGTTCCTGCTCCGTTGTCGTAATGCAACGCGGATTTTTACACTGTATCACGTCCACAAGTTTTTCCGGAGTTTCTAAATGCTTGCGTTTATAAAGTTTGCCGTCTTTTATGATATTTACAGTGATGTTTACGTCTAAGTATCCTAATGCATCTAAATCAATATCTATCTCTTCATCGATTTTGATGATATCCTTTTTGCCCATTTTTTTGCTGTCTGCATTTTTAATGAGCGCAACCTGACATTCTAATTTGTCAAGTCCCAATACATGATAGACTTCCATTGCCTTGCCTGCCGTAATGTGGTCAAGCACGATGCCGTTTTTAATCTGACCGATAATCATGCTTTCGCCTCCCTAAGCAGTTTTAAAATCAGTGCCATACGGATGAATTTTCCATTCAGTACTTGTTTAAAGTAGCACGCACGTTTGTCTGCATCTACTTCTTTTGCAATTTCGTTTACTCTCGGAAGCGGATGCAATATGCACATATCCTCTTTTGCAGTTGCCAGTTTTTCCTTTGTTAAAATGTAACTGTCACGCAAACGAATGTAGTCCTGCTCGTTAAAGAAACGCTCTCTTTGCACACGCGTCATATACAAAATGTCAAGTTCGGGCATCGCCTCTTCGAGTGATGTTGTTTCTTTGTAAGCCAAACCGTTTTTATCTAAAAAGTCTTCTTTTAGGTAGTCCGGGATTTTCAGTTCCTCCGGTGAAATCAAAACGAATTTTACGTCTTTGTATCGCGACATTGCTAAAAGCAAAGAATGTACGGTACGGCCAAACTTTAAATCACCGCAAAGACCAATGGTAAGACCATCAAACCGTCCTTTTTCACGGTGTATGGTCAAAAGGTCGGTAAGCGTCTGTGTGGGGTGATTATGACCGCCGTCCCCGGCGTTGATAATAGGAACCAAACTCGACTGACATGCAACAACCGGCGCGCCTTCTTTTGGATGGCGCATCGCGATGATATCAGCGTACATACTCACCGTGCGGATGGTATCAGACACACTCTCGCCCTTTGCGGTAGAAGAACTCTGTGCCTCAGAAAAACCTAAAACGTTTCCGCCAAGTTCATACATTGCCGCCTCAAAACTGAGTCTTGTTCTTGTCGATGGCTCAAAAAACAATGTTGCAAGTTTTTTGCCGCGACATGCATCCTGATAGTTTTCAGGATGTGCGATAATATCTTCTGCATCTTGAATCAATGCATCTATTTCCGATTCAGAAAGTTCTAATATATCAATCAAATGTTTCATAAAACTTAGCCTTTCTTTTGTTTTTTTCGGTTACTGTTTTTTATTTAATCCAAGATTCGTCCGAGGGGTTATTGCGGAAAGCGATTAAGCGGTCAATGTCCTCCGGTTTAATATAACCGATTTTTGCTGCCACCTGACACACCGCATCAAAATCGGTCAGGCTGTGATTGATTACGTTTGCTGCGTTTAAGCGGTCAATGCCCTTTTGCATGCCGTAAGTAAAGATGCTTACAACACCAAGTACATTAGCGCCTGCCTCGCGGAGCGCATCAACTACTTCAATTACGCTGCCGCCTGTAGAAATCAAATCTTCCACAACAACAACTTTCTGTCCCGGAAGGAGTTTTCCTTCAATACGGTTTTGTCTGCCGTGGTCTTTGTTGCCCGAGCGAACATAGCCCATGGGAAGCCCCATTAAGTGTCCGCAAATTGCCGCATGCGCAATACCTGCCGTTGATGTTCCCATCAAAACCTCTGCCTCAGGGAAATGTGTTTTGATAAGTTCTGTAAGGCCGTTTTCTACGTCGTTTCTTACCTCAGGTGCGGTGAGTGTTAATCTGTTGTCACAGTAAACCGGACTTTTAATACCACTTGCCCATGTAAACGGTTCTTCAGGACGCAAAAACACCGCCTGAATTTTTAATAAGTCTTGTGCAATAAGTTCTTTCATATTCTCTTATCCTCTCTTTATCAATCAACAAATTCTGCTACGCAACGTCTGTACGCTTTTACAGGGTCTTCCGCCGCGGTAATTGGTCTTCCTACAACAATATAGTCAGAACCGATTTTCTTCGCCTGCTCGGGTGTCATAACTCTTACCTGGTCGCCGATTTCACCATCGGCAAAACGAACGCCGGGTGTTACGGTCAAAAAGTCTTTGCCGCAGTTTGTGTGCACTTTTTCAGCCTCTAAGGGCGAGCACACAACACCGTCAAGACCTGCTTTTTTGGCGTTTTCTGCATAGTGCATAACTACCTGGTCGATGGGCTTTTCGATTAACAAATCGCTCTCCATACGTTCCTGACTTGTGGACGTAAGCTGTGTTACTGCGATAAGCAAAGGTCTTGTGCCGTCAGGTCTCGTTAATCCTTCTATCGCTGCTTCCATCATTGAGACAGTTCCTGCCGCGTGAAGATTGGTCATATCAACATCTAAATTCGATAACACTGCCATTGATTTTTTTACGGTATTCGGAATATCATGAAGTTTTAAATCCAAAAAGATTTTGTGACCACGGCGTTTGATTTCACGGACAATTTCAGGTCCTGCACCGTAGAAAAGTTCCATACCGATTTTTACATACGGTTTTTCTTCTGTGAACTTGTCCAGAAAGGAAAGAACTTCGTCTTTACTCGGAAAGTCACAGGCAATGATTACGTCTTTACCCATTAGTGTGCGCCTCCTATAATATCTGTTAAAGCATGAATGCCATATTTTTGCATTGCTCTTGGCAACTCTTCGATGATGGTTTTACAGGCCGAAGGCTCAACCAAATTTGCCGCACCAACTTCTACTGCTGTTGCGCCTGCAAGCATCATTTCGATGACATCTTCCGCGGTAGAAACACCGCCCATTCCGATAATCGGAATTTTTACTGCCTCGTAGACCTGATACACCATACGAACTGCCACGGGGAAAATGGAAGGCCCTGAAAAACCGCCCATTTTATTTGCCAGAACCGTTTTTTTTGTTTTCAAATCAATCCGCATACCAAGCAGTGTATTGATTAAACTGATGCCGTCTGCACCTGCATCTTCACACGCCTTTGCGATAGAAACAATGTCAGTTACATTGGGCGAAAGTTTCATATAAACCGGTTTTTTTGTTACGCTTTTTACTGCTTTTACAACTTCGGACACCGCTTTTTCCGATGTACCAAAACTCATGCCGCCATTATGTACATTGGGGCACGATACATTTACTTCAAGCCAGCCAACCTGCTCCTCTTTATCTAACTTTTCGCAGGTATATGCATAATCTTCGATAGAAAATCCGCTGACATTTGCCATTACTTTTTTAGAAAAACACGTTTTCAGTTTGGGGAGTTCTTCTTCTATTACCTTGTCCACACCGGGATTTTGAAGACCCACAGAATTTAACATTCCTGCTTCACATTCTGCAATTCTCGGGGTGGGGTTTCCAAACCGCGCTTCTTTTGTGGTACCTTTAAAGGAAAAAGTACCGAGCATATTAATATCATAAATATCTGCGAATTCATAGCCGTAACCGAATGTGCCGCTGGCAGGAATCACGGGGTTTGAAAGTTCGATACCGCTTAACAATACCTTTGTGTCTACCATATGATTTCCTCCTTTAAAAGCACCGGACCGTCTTTACAGATACGCTTATTTCCGTATTTTGTTTTACAGGAGCAACCCATGCACGCGCCAAAACCGCAGCCCATACGCTCTTCAAAACTAAACTGACCGTCAGTTTTTGCGGCGCTGTAAACTGCTTTTAGCATCGGTTCGGGACCGCAGGTGTAAAAGTGAGTATACTCCAAATCTTTCATTGCATCTGTAACAAAGCCTTTTACGCCGTAACTTCCGTCAACGGTGGTTACAATCACCTTTGCGCCGAGTGCCGCAAAGTCATCTTTTAAGAAAATTTCTTCTTTTTTATTAAATCCTAATATAACAGTCGGAACAATCCCTTTTTCAATAAAATGCTTGCAAAGTGCATAAAGCGGAGGAATACCTACACCGCCACCGATTAAAAGGGGCGCATTTCCGCCTTTTTCTTCTGTGTACCCGTTTCCGAGTCCTACTAAAACATCAATTTTTTCGCCGGGCTTCATAGCAGACATCTTTTCTGTTCCGCCGCCAACTACTTTATACACAAGCGTTAAAACGCCTTCTTTATAGTCGCATACGGAAATGGGACGTCTTAAATAAAAGCCGTTTATTTTCAAATTCACAAACTGACCGGAAGCCGTAATATGCGATGTATCTCCTAAAAGCTCCATTTTAAAAACGGATTCGGTAAGTTGTTCGTTTTTATCGATTGTAAAAATTACCTGATTCATTCTTTAAACCTCCAAACAAGGTCTCCGCCAGAAAACGTTGCCATTGCCCTTCCAAACACTTTCATTCCGGCAAACGGCGTACTTTTTCCCATACTGTTAAAGTAAGACGGGTCAATTTCATATTCTTCGTTTAAGTTAAACACCGCGACATCGCCTTTTTGAATCGGAAGCTTAAATCGCTTTCTTGGGTTTGTGCTCATAAGTTCAATAAGACGAGCAAGAGAAATAATGCCGGGCTTTACAAGATGCGTATATAAAACGGGAAACGCTGTTTCAAGCCCTACTACTCCCATTAAACTTTTCTCTAATCCTTTGGATTTTTCCTCAAAACTGTGAGGCGCGTGGTCTGTTGCAATCATATCAATTGTGCCGTCTATGATGCCCTCTATCAGCGCTTTTCTATCACGTTCTGCGCGAATCGGCGGATTCATTTTAAATCTACCGTCTTCCTGTAAATCCAAATCGTTAAAAACAAGGTAATGCGGTGCCGTCTCGCACGAAACATCAAGTCCCTCTTGTTTTGCCTTTCGGATTAAATCTACACTTTCTGCCGCAGAAATATGGCACACATGGTACTTTACGCCCGTTTTTCGCACCAGTTCTAAATCGCGCTCAATTTGTTTGTACTCACTTTCGGAACAAATTCCTTTATGGTTATGTTCCTTTGCATATGCGCCGTCGTGAATATAACCACCCTTTAACAGTTCATTTACTTCACAGTGGGCGCAGATGATTTTGCCGAGTTTTTTTGCTTTTTCCATCGCCGAAAGCATCATTGCATCATCCTGCACACCACTTCCGTCATCGGTAAAAGCAACTACGTCTTTATAGATTTCATCCATATCGGAAAGGCAAAGTCCCGCGCGTTCCTTTGTAATTGCGCCGTAAGGATACACATTTATTTTCGGATTTTTCCCGATGCTTTTTTGCTGCACCGAAAGATTGCCTTTACTGTCAGGGCACGGCATCAGATTCGGCATAGTGCAAACAGCGGTAAATCCGCCTGCTGCTGCCGCATTCATGCCGGTCTCTATGGTTTCTTTATAAGAAAAGCCGGGTTCGCGAAAGTGTACATGCACATCTGCAAACGCCGGAAATGCCACGCAACCGTCAAGATTTAAAATCTCAACATCCACTTTTGCGGTACCGGAAATTACAGGGTTTTGCTCGCCGGTTTCAAACACCTCGACGCCTTTTAAAAAATAGGTCACTTTCGTCTTCCGCCTTTCTGTTTTTTATGTGGTTTTTGTATCGTTCAATCTAAATAAAAAGCCTTATCGATCCCGACAAGGCTTGTAAGCGCATTAACTCAGATACAAATGTTTCATCGTATCTTTCGAACTATATGTTAACCTTGTGGGCACCTTGGCACCATCAAAAGATTTTACCATAGAAAGTATACCATACAATTTGATTTCTGTCAACAGATTTAGGCGATGTTTCTTTATAAAATCAAAGAAACAAATCGCGTAAGTGCAGTGAGCAAAAAGCAGCTCGCAATGCCAATTAAAGTAGGAAGGAAAAAGGCAATAAGCGTCCACTTTACGCTCCCTGTTTCTTTCTTTATTGTCATCATCGTAGTAGAACACGGCCAATGCATCAGGGAAAACAAAATCACATTGATTGCCGTAAGATACGTCCATCCGTTTTGGGAAAGCACCGAAAACAGTTCTGTATTGCTTTGCATTTCTGTTAAACTTCCGCCGGAAAGGTAAGCCATCAGCATAATTGGAATAACCGTTTCATTTGCAGGAAACCCCAAAATAAATGCCATAAGAATGATGCCGTCCATCCCGAGTAGTTTTCCAAAAGGGTCAAGGAATTGGGATGAAAGAAAAAGAAGCGTTTCACCCCCTATTGTGATATTTGCCAAAAGCCATATAATAAGTCCTGCCGGTGCAGAAACCAAAGCCGCTCTTCCCAAGACGAAAAGCGTTCTGTCAAACACCGAACGTACGAGTACTTTGCCGATTTGTGGTCTTCTGTACGGCGGAAGTTCCAGTGTAAACGAAGACGGAACACCTTTTAAAACCGTAACAGATAAAAGTTTCGACGATAAAAACGTCATTAAAATGCCGAGCATAATAATCAAAAGCAGTATAACCGCACTTCCTGCCGTTTGAAACATACCGCTTGTTCCTGTCATAAAAAACATTGTAATCATTAAAATCAGCGTAGGGAATCTTCCGTTACAAGGCACAAAATTGTTTGTGAGAATAGCAATTAATCGTTCCCTTGGCGAATCAATGATTCTTGCGCCTATAATGCCTGCCGCATTACATCCGAACCCCATACACATCGTTAGCGCCTGCTTTCCGCATGCACTGCACCGTTTAAAGCATTTATCCAAATTAAATGCTACACGCGGGAGATACCCCGCATCTTCAAGCAGTGTAAAAAGCGGAAAGAAAATCGCCATCGGCGGAAGCATAACCGAAACCACCCAGATAAGCATTCTGTACGCGCCGTGCACAAGCATCTCGCGGACAAAATACGGCACATTAAGCCACACGCAAAAATCATACAGCCATTCTTCCGTCTGAAACAGAGCGCGGTTTAACATCTGTGACGGAACATTTGAGCCTATAATGGTAAGCCAGAACACGAAAAACAAAAGGAGCGCCATAACAAAAAAGCCCCATTTGCCCGTGAGGACTCGGTCAATTTTTCGGTCCTGTTCATTGTAAGATTCATTTTGAAATGATACTACTTTATTTGCAATTTCTTCGCCTTTTTTTACGATGGAAGAAACAATGACATCTTCTATTCTTTCTGTTTCTATCCCATTTTCTTTTAAGTAAAAGTGCGCTTTTAAAACGCTTTCCCTTGCGTGTTTTGATACATCTGTTTCAACGTGCGCTAAAATTGTTGCCACTGCATTTTCGTTTCCCTCTAAAAGTCTTACAGCAGTCCATCTTTTGATGCAGGAATCATTGAAAACGCCTTTCAGGTTTTCTTCTATCATAGAAATTGCGTGTTCTGTATGCGTGTCATAAAGTTTAAGACTCGATGGTTTATTTTTTCTCTTTGCTACAGAAAGGACTGCATCCGTAAGTTTTGAAAGTCCTTTCCCCTCTCTTGCCGCGGTAAATACTACGGGAACACCTAAAAGGCGCTCTAATTCCTTTTCATTTATTTTGATTCCCTTTTTCTTTGCCTCATCCATTAAATTGACACAAACTACGGTTTTGCTTGTAATTTCGATTGTTTGCAAAACAAGATTTAAGTTGCGTTCCAAACACGTTGCATCGCATACTACAATCACCGCATCAGGCTCTCCAAAACACAAAAAGTCACGCGCAACTTCTTCTTCCTTTGAATTTGCCATCAAAGAATAGCATCCCGGTAAATCCACAAGCGAAACGTGCGTTCCCTTATATGTATAACTTCCGACAGCGCCCGTTACTGTTTTACCGGGCCAGTTTCCCGTGTGCTGATGCATGCCGGTAAGTTCGTTAAAAATTGTGCTTTTTCCTACATTGGGGTTTCCAGCGAGTGCAACGCGCAATGTTCCGTCCTCGTTTTTTATTGGAGAAAACATATCGTATGCACCTTTTCCGGTTGATGATTTTGTAAGTCCCATTTTATTCACCTTGCCTTTTTAATACATCCCGTTTTTGTATCCTTATACTTTCAGAATCTTCCTCTCTTAGTGCAATCACAGCACCACGAATGAAAAACGCCGTCGGGTCACCAAGCGGACTTTTATAAAGGCACTGGATTTTTGTGTCTTGCACAACCCCCAAGTCCTGCAATCGACGTTTAATAGCACATGTTTTCTTGATTCCTGTAACGATGCCGATTTCTCCGGGACAAAGCGTCGATAGGTTATTCTGTTTCATCTATATTCAGCTCCTCGCCAGTCTTTTTAAATTTGCTTCTCAATCTCAGTATATGCTTTCAGGCAATGTTTGTGACGTTTCACACAGAGATTTCGACAATTTTTAAAGTTTTAAATATGCCTTAAATAACAAAAAACCGTAGCGGTTTCGCTACGGTTTTTTTGTTATCTTAATCCGTTAATTGCTTCTCCTAATTTGTTTAAATCCTCGCCCATCTGGCCCCAATCGTTTCTGCCACTGGATGCGCGGAATGCATCATAAGCATCTAAAACTTTTTGTATTTTATCAGTTGCTGCGTTTACATTGACATTGTTGTCAGGCGTTTCTCCCTCCGGTAAAATAGTTTCTGTATTTTCTTTTAAAGGTCCGGAATCCAATCCGTCAGAAGTTTTAATAACCTGAGAAAGCGCTTCCTCTAATGTGGGCGCCATTACAACTGCATCCTTGTATGCTACAATAATTCGTTTGATTTCAGGGAGTGATGCATTGTTTTGCGATGTGATATACACCGGCTCAACATAAAAGATAGAATTTTCAAACGGAATCACCAAAAGGTTTCCACGGATGACGGAAGAACCGCCCTGCCCCCAAAGCGTCATTTCCCTTGAAATGTCGGGATCGTTGTCGATTTTATTTTCAATCTGCATGGGACCGTAAACTGTGTTACTTTTGGGAATTCTGTAAAGCACAAGTTCACCGTAATGCGTTTCATTACTGCGCATCATCAAAACGCCGACCATATTGTATTTATCACCCAACACATAAGGTATGGTAAGCACAAGTTCAGGTTCTGTTTCGCCGTCTATCGTAAACATATTAAAATACGGTTCGACGGTTACTTCGTTGTTCTGGTACTTTTCTGTGGAAATGCGCCACACGTCGGACTGATCATAAAACTGCCCTGCATCGTCTAAGTGGTATCTTTGATACACCTCAGACTGAAGTTTAAAAAGCCCCTCGGGAACGGTTAAATGGTCTTTTAAGTTGTCGGGGATTGCGTCATTCGTAAAGAGCGACGGATAAATTTTCTGAAACGTTTTTACAATGGGGTCATTCTCGTCAATGATATAAAACGTAATGTCACCCGTATACGCATCTACTACTGCCTTCACAGAGTTTCTGATATAATTTACACCGCCGTACGTCTGCGCATAAGGATAGCGGTTGGATTTTGTAAAGCCGTCTATCACCCACTTGATTGCGCCGTCGTCATCGACCGCAACACAAACGTCCTCCTCGTAATCAAAAAACGGCGCAACCATTTTTACACGTTCCAATACGTTTCGGTTGATTAAAATTCTACTGTCATTTTCTATGTTACCCGAGAAAAACATTTTGTAATCGCCGTAATAAATCGAGAACAAGAGTTTTTTAAAAAAGCTTAGCCTGATACCTGAATCTCCGTCGTACGTGTATTCAATGTCCTGATATCCTTCGGAATAATCAAGTTCTTTGTTGTTCGCACCAACGATAACATAATCATCGGTCATTTCGCCGTAATAAATTCTGGGCTGCGTAAGACGCGGCATTCCATTTTCTGATTTTGGAGGAATATCTTTGATGCAAAAATAGGGCTGCCCGTCTGCTGTTGCCTTATTAAACGGACTTGCCGCCACGCCAAAGCCGTGCGTATAGCGGAATTTTTCGTTGGTATAAGACCTTGCGGATTTATCTAAATTTTCCTGATTCATCTCACGTGCCGACATAAATACGCCGGTCAATTCCCCATCAACTTCATAAGGAACAACGTCGATATCTCGGAAGGTATAGTACTTTCTGAAATATTGAAGTTGATTATACGCCGTAAGGCTTGCGTTAAAATCAATAATTCTGGTATTTAAAAGTTCATCTTTATTCTCTTGGATGACGCTATCGGTCAGTTCTTCATTAAAATTAAACTGTACCTCACGGATATTGTCAAGCCCGAATGCGTGCTTTGTTGCATCCATGTTATATTTGATATACGTTGTCTGATGATTGCGTTCATCAGGTGCTACAACAAACTGTTGAGTCACAAACGAAATAACCAAAACAAAAATATACGCCGCAGGCACTGCCAAAATTGCACCAATTGCGTGTTTTTGGCGTTTGTGATAAAGAGACATCGCCGCAAAAATCACAGCCGCAAGGACAACAAACGGCGCAATTTTATAATAATTCAGCCAGATGGTAGCCTCTACAAAGCCTGCCCCTTTGATTGCTCCATTGCCGCCAAACGTGCCATACATAAGATTTTCCGCCGTCAAGCGATACGAAAAGCACATTGTAATATAATAAAAGAGTACGTTTACAAGAACGTGCGTAAGTGCGCCGCGTTCTTTTTGAATCATTTCCCTGATACGCTTTATGCCTGCTGCCATAAAGGATACTACATAAAGAAACGCAACAAAAATCGTCTGCAATAAAAAGATGCCTTTTAGGGAAGATACAATTGTCTCAAAAAACGGTCTTGTGAAGATATAATAACCGATATCGCGGTGAAATAGCGGGTCTGCTACTCCAAATTCCGTCGCATTTAAAGCGGATAAAATCTCAATATAAGCATTTTCGCCCATAATGCCGCCAAAAATCACTGCAAACAAAAAAGATGCCAAAAAGTACGGCCACTTTTTGTCGAGGAATTTTACGTTGAAATGCTTGGAAAATGCAAGTTTTTTTACTGCAAACAAGTTTACTGCCGCTACAACAAAGACGAGCAAAAAGCCTAGTCCTGAAACCAAAAGCCTGCACAAAATGTTTTTCCAGAATACATCCGTGTAATTTGCTCCGATTTCATTGATTTGCCAGATGTCCATGACAAAATCTAAAATTTTACCTGCACATAAAGCGAGCAAAAAAAGCACCAAAAGACTGATGTAAAGTGCTTTTTTGCCTTTTGTCAGTTTTCCCTTTTGCTGCTTAAATTTTTCTTTTAAATCGCTTTGGTCAAAGCCGTGAAAACTATCTTTAAAATCCACGAAATCACTCCTTTTAAAGTTACGATTATTCTCAATCTATATCCTTTGAAAACAATGCATCAGAAAATTCCTGCGGGTTAAATTCTTTAAAGTCTTCCATACCTTCGCCGACACCGATAAATTTTACACCAATATTCTGTTCTCTCGACAAAGCAATGATAACGCCGCCTTTTGCAGTGCCGTCAAGTTTTGTTAAAATCACGCCAGTAATGCCTGCCGCACTGGAAAACTCTTTTGCCTGAATAAGAGCATTCTGACCGGTAGAAGCGTCTAATACCAAAAGCACCTCTGACGCCGGTTTTCCCGTTTCTCTTTCAATGACTCTTGCAGTTTTAGAAAGTTCATCCATAAGATTCTTTTTGTTATGAAGTCTCCCTGCCGTATCGCAAATGACAATATCCACGCCTCTTGCCTTTGCCGCCTGAACGGCATCAAACACAACGGCAGACGGGTCTGAACCCTCTTTGTGTTTTACAATGTCAACACCTGCACGTTCTGCCCAGATTTCGAGTTGGTCAATTGCTGCCGCACGGAATGTATCTGCTGCTGCAAGAAGTACTTTTTTGCCCTTATTTTTATAATAATGTGCCATTTTTCCGATAGACGTCGTTTTACCCACACCGTTTACGCCGATTACCATAATCACGGTTGGCGTATCATCTGTATGACAAACAGAATCCTGCCCCATAAGAATTTCGGAAATAATGTTTTTTAATTCAGCAAAAAGCAGCATCGGTTCTGTAATGCGCATTTCTTTTGCTTTTTTACGCAGGCAATCAATAATATACACCGATGTGTCAACACCGATATCTGCCATAATAAGCGTCTCTTCAAGTTCTTCAAACAGTTCTTCGTCCACTGACTGAAATGCCGAAAAAACACTGCTTAATCCGCCGAAAACAGTCTCTCTTGTTTTGGTTAATCCCTCTTTCAGTTTCGTAAAAAAGGTCTTTTGTGCAGGGGTTTCGTTTTCGGTTTCTTCTAAAACGCTCTCTATTTTATTTATAATCGCTTCGTTTTGTTGTTTCTTTTGAAACCATTTCATAGTTTTTCTCCGTCCAAATCTATTTTGTCACAAATCCACTGTCTGTTTCGTTCTTTTTATCTCTCGTCATAAGCGCTGCAACAGTATCTTCAACCGGCGCTCCCTCAAAGAGCACATGATACGCCTGTTCTGTAATCGGCATACTTACGCCGTACCGTTTTGCAAGGGTATATGCCTCTTTTGTGGCATATACACCTTCCACCACCATATTAACCTCTTCCATAGCATCTTTTACGGGTTTTCCCTGACCAATCAGAATTCCTGCCCTTCGGTTTCTGGAATGCATACTCGTGCAGGTAACGATTAAGTCACCCATACCGGAAAGACCGCTGAATGTCGAAAGTTTGGCGCCCATTGCTACTCCAAGTCGTGTCATTTCTGTCATGCCGCGCGTCATAAGCGCAGCTTTTGCATTGTCGCCTAGCCCCAGGCCGTCTGAAATTCCGGCGCAAAGCGCAATAATATTTTTAAGAGACCCTCCGAGTTCTACACCTAAAACATCTGTATTTGTATAAACACGAAGATACTCTGTTGTAAACAAGTCCTGTATCTTTTTTGCAATCTCCAAATCTTCGCACGCAGCAACGAGCATTGTTGGCATTTTTTTGGCAACTTCTTCTGCATGCGACGGTCCGGAAAGCGCCGCAACAGAAGCATGCGGGATTGCATCTTTAATGGTTTCCGTAAGTGTCTTTTGTGTTTTTGCGTCAAATCCTTTGGAGGCGCAGACAATTACCGCACCCTTTTTTACAAAGGGACACAGTTTCTCTGCCGTTACACCAATGACTGACGAAGGCGTTACCATAACAATGACATCCGCTTCCTCTGCCGCTATCTTTAAATCATCGGTATAGGATATATTGTCCGACAAAATAAGTCCCGGCAAATTATTTCGGTGTTCTTTATATGTTTTCAGCATGTCGCTTTCTTCTTTAAAATAAGACCATAATGAAACCTTATGTCCTTTTTCCGCAACGGTCTGTGACAATGCACATCCCCAACTGCCGGAGCCGATTACTGCAATTTTCATAACATATGCCTCTCTGCTTAAAAGATTTCCGCCCACCTTAACGGTCTATGCTTCTTTTGCTTTTTCACCGATTTTAGACTCTGTTCCTTTAAATAACTTTTTAATATTGCTTTTGTGCCTTATAATGCCTAAGAGTCCCAAAATAATCGCAAGCACAAGATGCATCTTTTCGTAAAACATCGATGTTTCGTTTAAAAATATAAAAACAAAAACGGGATAAAGTACGCATCCTGACAAAGATCCCAATGAAACGTAACGTGTTAAAACAATCAGCAAAACGCCGATAAATAACACGATAAGACCTATGCGCCAGTCCATCATAAAAATGACGGTAGTTGAAGTTATAATTCCCTTTCCTCCACGAAATCCGAAGAACACGGGATAGTTATGCCCCAACACTACAAACAATGCCGCAATATATGCACAATACGCCAAAGCATCTTCCGGAAGGTTAAACGCATGCCCAATGAGTTTTGCAAACAAAATTGCAATCACCGCTTTTAATGCATCGCCTAAAACAACAAGCGCCGCTGCGGTTTTTCCCATAACGCGCAACGCGTTGGTTGCACCGGCGTTTCCGCTTCCGTGTTTTCTGATATCCTGTTTTTTTGTTTTTGAAACAATGATGGAAGTATTGATGCTTCCCACAAGATAGCCTGCTACTGCTGAGATGATAAGCGCTGCAATCATAAACATTCTCCTGTCTTATTCCTTGGTTTCCTTTTCATTTTTCCGTTCTCTTATCACAAAGCGAATGGGCGTACCTTCAAGGCCAAACACCCCTCGAATTTGATTTTCCAAGTATCTTAAATACGAAAAATGGAATAGTTCTTTGTTATTTACAAATACAACAAATGTCGGCGGGCATGTAGATGCCTGCGTCATATAATAAATTTTTAGTCTCTTGCCTTTATCAGACGGCGGCTGTACCTTCATAGTCGCCTCGGTTAATACGTCGTTTAACATTCCGGTTTTAATCCGCATGGAATTTTGTGCGTGTACATAATCAATCAGTTCAAAAAGTTTTCCTACACGCTGACCGGTCAGTGCCGAAATGTAAATCTGCGGTGCATACTGCATAAAGCCAAGTTCTAAATTGATTTTTTCACGGAACTGATTCATGGTGTTTGTATCTTTTTCAATCAAATCCCATTTGTTCACTGCAATAATGGATGCTTTGCCTTTTTCGTGTGCGTAGCCTGCAATTTTAGAATCCTGTTCAGAGATTCCCTCGCTTGCGTCTACCACGATAATACATACGTCACAGTTATCTACGGCAGAAAGTGAACGAAGTACGCTGTAACGCTCAATGCCCTCATCTACTTTTCCGCGTTTTCGCATACCGGCAGTGTCAACCAATGTATAGTTTTTGCCATCTTTTACAAAACTTGTATCTACCGCATCACGCGTAGTTCCTGCAATGTCACTTACGATAACACGTTCCTCGCCCAAAATTTTATTAACGAGCGAAGATTTGCCTGCGTTCGGCTTTCCTACAATGGCAACACGAAGGGTATTGTCATCTTCATCGTAGGGCGTAAACTTCTCTTCAGGGATTTTTGCAAACACTTCATCTAACAAATCGCCCACACCCAAACCGTGCACAGAAGATATCGCAATCGGGTCACCAAGACCTAGATTATAAAACTCATAAAAATCCATAGGGGGCTGACCTGTGTTGTCTACCTTGTTTACTGCCAAAACAGTGGGCTTTCCTGCCTTTTGGAGCATTGCTGCAACATCACTGTCTGCTGCTGTAAGCCCATCATGGATGTTGGTAAGTAAAATCACACAGTCTGCACGCTCGATGGCAATCTCTGCCTGCATACGCATACCCTTTAAGATTGTATCATCTGTGTTTGGCTCTATACCGCCGGTATCTATAAGCGTAAAGGACTTTCCAAGCCATTCTGCTTCCATATAAATTCTGTCACGGGTAACACCGGGCGTGTCATCTACAATCGAAACCCTTGACCCCACTATTTTATTAAACAGTGTGGATTTGCCGACATTCGGGCGTCCAACAATTGCCACCGTTGCTTTTCTCATGTGTGTATCCTTTCTCCTTAGTGCCCTAAAACTGCGTCTAGAAAGGCACTGCCGTCATTTTTCACCGGAATGATTTTCATATCTAGAATTTCTTCCGCTTCTTTTACTGTTAAGTCATCTAAAAAGACGTCTTCATCCGCTTTTAACATAGATTCTGTAATGAGAAGCCGTTTTGCGTCGTTTCCTTTTAGCGCACGCACCAAATCGGAGCCTCCTAAAAGTCCCGAAACGGTTACTTTTCCGCCAAACAACTCATTTTTTATGGAAATAACTTCTATATCAGTTATATTATACCGCATTTTGATTGTATTTACCAGTCTTTTTATAAAATCGTATGCAATTTCTCCCGTTGCTACGACAGTTTTCTCCATTTTTTTCGCCGTACGGTTTTCTTCCATCGCAAGTTTGAGTTCTTCTTCCATCGCCGCCATCATTCCGACGCCGTTTTCAATCTGGGGAAAATCCTCGTATGCAAAAGAGTCCGGAATCGGAATTTCTGCATTTACATAAAACTCGTCAGATGCGTAAACAAAGCGCGTTCCGTGTGTTTTTAAAAAGCGTTTCTGCCACGTATGGATTTGTTCTACTACGCGCTTTGCATCTTCTTTTTCAAACGGCTCTAACGGATAAAGACCTTCGCGGCACTTTGTAAGTCCCACCGGCACAACAGATACACTTTTCGCCATTGGCATAAACTGAGATAAGTCAGAAATCGTACGGTCTAATTCTTCGCCATCGTTGATTCCCTTGCAAAGTACAATTTGCATATTCATTAAAATGCCGTTATCATACAAAAGACGAATATGGTCTAAAAGGCTCCCTGCGCGCTTGTTTTTGAGCATAAACACACGAAGTTTTGGATTTGTGGTATGTACTGAAATGTTAACGGGAGAAATGCGGTAACGAATGAGACGCATTATGTCTTCTTCTTTCATATTGGTAAGCGTCACATAATTTCCGTATAAAAACGAAAGTCTCGAATCATCATCTTTAAAATAGAGCGTATCGCGCATGCCTTTCGGCATCTGGTCAATAAAGCAAAAAATACATTTGTTCTGGCAAATTTTTGGACTGTCAAAGAGCATATTCTCAAAATTGATACCCAAATCTTCCATGTCTTCGTTATCAATTTCAAACTCAATATGCGTGCCGTCCTGCTTTTCGATTTCGAGCAAAATGTGTTCGTTTGTCGCCAAAAATTTATAATCCAAATAATCGTTTATACACTCGCCATCAATGGATACAATCAAATCACCGGGCACAATTGCAAGTTCTTCTGCAATACTGCCCTCGTCCACTGACGAAACATACGCCCCGTGTTTCATACCGTTTCCCGTCCTTTCTTTTGCAATTTTCTGACAAAAAAATCGCAAAAAGCAAAAATAGAGAAGACATAAGCCTTCTCTACCCTCTTTCGCTATGATTACGCTTCTTTTTTTACAACTTCTTTGCCGTTGTAATATCCGCAAGCTTTGCAAACTCTGTGTCCCATGATAGGCTCACCGCATTTCGGGCAGCTTACAAAACCGGGAATGCTGAGTTTCCAGTTTGCTCTTCTTTTATCACGTCTAGCCTGTGAGGTTTTTCTCTTAGGTACTGCCATGTTTCTACACCTCCTGAATGTATCACTTGAAATTTTTTAATTTTTCCCATCTTGGATCAATCTCATCGTTTTCGCAGCCACAGTCACCTTTGTTTAAATCTGCGCCGCACTTTTGGCAAATGCCCTTACAGTCTTCGCTGCAAAGATATTTATACGAGAGATTCAGCAATAAATTGCCAATAACAATTTCGGATAAATCGATTGTGTTACCCACAAAAACGATAATAGAATCTTTATCGGTAACCGCGTCACTATCCTGCGCAAGTGTTTCCGCAAAATCGAATGAAAGCGGAAGAGAAAGTTCTTTTAAGCACCTTGCACAAGGCGTTTTAAATTTACCCTCAACATGTGCGTTAAGTTCTAACACATTACCGCGACACACAATCTCGCCCGATACCAAAACGCCTTCTGAAAACGAAACATCATCACCTAAGGCATTTCCGATATCGACCGTGCCCGAAAGGGACAACGCCGCGCCGTCGTTATTTAAAATAGTGCTCAAATCGCATAACATGCTATTTGCCACCTTTCTTAAAATGCATAAAACTATACCTACACAATGCAATTATATATTATACCTATTTTTACTTAAATTGTCAAGGCTTTTTTTCATTTTTAAGGGAAAACACCGCTTTCCTTTAAAGGACATGAAATAACGAAAAAACGTATCAACCATTTTGGTTGATACGTAAATTCGTAAGTTTCGCTTGTTTACAATCAAACGCTTCTTTCCACTTTGTTGGAACGAAGACATCTTGAACAAACATGTACAGTTTTGGGTGTTCCGTTCACCATTGCTTTTACAGTTCTGATGTTCGGCTTCCAGGTTCTGTTGCTTCTTCTGTGAGAGTGGCTGACCTTAATACCGAATGTAACACCTTTTCCGCAAATTTCACATTTAGCCATCTATATAGCACCTCCATATACTTGCATAACATACCAATTCTAAACAGCAAATAACATTATATCAAAAAATTTTCGTAAATGCAAGTACTTTTTTGAAATATTCGTAATTTAGTGGATAACTCTTGCAGAATATACGCCTTCTACTTCTAAAAGGGCATCTATAATGTCATCTGCAACATCACCCGTTACGTCCATAATCGTATATGCATTTTCTTTTTTACTCTTGTTCAACACATTTTCAATAGCAATGCCCTTATCTCCTAAAAGATTAGAAAGATCAGAAAGCATAGACGGAATGTTTTTGTGTGCTACAGTAATTCTTGCACCGCTTCTTGCCATTTCAGTATCCGGGAAGTTTACGGAATTTTTGATGTTTCCGTTTTCTAAAAATTCGCGGATTTCCTCTGCTGCCATCATAGCGCAGTTATCCTCGGATTCCGGCGTGGATGCACCAAGGTGCGGAATTGCAACAACATTTTCCATAGCGAGCACTGCCTCGTTCGGGAAATCTGTTACATAGCATGCAACTTTACCTGCGCTTAATGCTTCTTTTAAATCAGCATCGTTTACCAAAGAACCACGTGCAAAGTTTAAGATGCGTACGCCATCTTTCATTTTCGCAAATGTATCTTTATTAATAGAACCGTTTGTTGCGTCATTTGCAGGCATATGAAGTGTGATATAGTCACTTGCTTCAAACACTTCGTCCATAGATTTTGCGCACTTAACAGCGCTTGAAAGTCTCCATGCAGCGTCAACTGTCATAAAAGGATCATAGCCTACAACTGTCATACCGAGAGAAAGCGCTGCGTTTGCAACCATGGCACCGATTGCACCAAGACCGATAACGCCAAGTGTTTTTCCCTTAATTTCGGGGCCTACAAAAGAGCCTTTGCCCTTTTCAACTAATTTTCCGACTGCATCACCTTCGCCTTTTAAGGTTTTTGCCCAGTCAATACCTTGGGTAACCTTTCTGGAAGAAAGCAAGAGACCTAATAAAACAAGTTCTTTTACTGCATTTGCATTTGCACCGGGTGTGTTAAATACAACGATACCTTTTTCTGTGCATTTATCAATCGGAATATTGTTTACACCTGCACCTGCTCTTGCAACCGCTTTTAAACTTTCGGGAAGTTCCATATCGTGCATAGAAAAACTTCTCAAAATGATGCCGTCAGGATTTTTTGCATCGTCGGAAACTTTATAGTTTGCGCCAAGTTTATCAAGACCGCATGCTGCAATTTTATTTAATGTAAGAATCTCAAACATTTTATTACAATCCTTTCTTTGCCGAAAAACAATTATTTGTTTTCTGCTTCAAACTTCTTCATAAATTCCACGAGGGCTTTTACACCTTCAACCGGCATTGCATTATAGATACTCGCACGCATACCACCAACTGTACGGTGACCTTTTAAGTTTACAAAGCCTGCTTCTTTTGCTTCTTTAATGAATTTTGCATTTAATTCATCGTCGCCTGTTACAAAAGGAACGTTCATAAGTGAACGGTCTTCTTTTACAACTGTACCTTTAAACATTTCAGAACTATCCAAATAATCATATAAGATAGCAGCTTTTTCTTTGTTGATTTCGTACATTTTTTCGATACCGCCCAACTCTTTGAGCCATTCAAACACGAGCATGCAGATGTAGATAGCATAAGTCGGGGGTGTGTTATACATAGAACCATTTTCTGCATGGATTTTATAATCAAACATAGTGGGTGCGCCTTCCATTGCACCGGTGATTAAATCATCACGAATGATAACAATCGTTACGCCGGCAGGACCCATGTTCTTCTGTGCTCCTGCGTATAAAAGACCAAACTTTGATACATCGATAGGCTCAGAAAGTGCATTGGATGAAAAGTCTGCAACAAGCGGAACATCCCCTGTTTCAGGAAGTTTTGTATAACGCGTTCCGTAAATGGTGTTATTCAGTGTGATGTGGAAATAATCTGCATCTTTATCAAACTTGGATGCATCCAGTTTCGGAATATAAGAAAAGATTTTGTCATCAGAACTTGCAACCTTGTTGACAGAGCCGTATTTTGCAGCTTCCTGCGCTGCTTTTTTAGACCACTGGCCGGTAATCACATAGTCTGCTTTTTTGGAATTTTTCATCAAATTCAAAGGAATCATTGCAAACTGGCTGGATGCACCGCCCTGTAAGAACAATACTTTGTAGTTTTCAGGAATGTGCAAAAGTTCGCGGAGAAGGGATTCTGCCTTACCGATAATTGCTTCATATTCTTTGGAACGGTGGCTCATTTCCATAACGGACATGCCACTGCCCTCGTAATTTAACATCTGTTTTGCTGCCTTCTCTAAAACTGCCTCAGGAAGCATAGAGGGGCCTGCTGAAAAGTTATATACTCTGCTCATTATAAAACCTCCAAAAATTTTTTCCTTACATATCATTATACACCTAAGATTTATTTTAGTCAATAATTTCACAATGTTTTTTGAAACTTTTGGCATTTTAGCAAACATCTATTCTTTTTTTCTAAAAATACTATACATTTTGTAGAATTATGCCTTCCTTTATCATGACTTTTGCTTGCTATTCTTTATGTAATATGGTATAATAACGTCGAATATGATTTATCATACAAAAACAGAACAGAAAGGATTTTTTTATGACAATTGAACTATTGAAATCCGCCATAATTGGTGTGATTCAGGGCATTACAGAATGGCTACCCATTTCCAGTACCGGACATATGATTTTGGCAGAAAAGCTCCTGAAACTCAACGTATCTGTTGACTTTTGGAATATGTTTAAGGTAGTAATTCAGTTTTCGTCAATTCTAGCTGTTGTCTATCTCTATTTTCACAAGTTAAATCCGTTTTCTCATAAAAAGACAGAAGAAGAGAAAAAAGGAACATACACACTTTGGGGAAAAGTGATTGTAGCCGTAATTCCGGCAGCAATAGCGGGACTTTTCTTAGATGATTTGATTGACAACGTACTCTCCGGTTCTCTTATTATTGCAATTACGCTTATCCTTTACGGCATAGCCTTTTTGTTTATCGAACGGAAAGACAAAGCGCCAAAAATCAATCTACCGGAAGAAATCAGTTATAAAACAGCATTTTTGATTGGTATGTTTCAGGTACTTTCACTGATTCCGGGAACATCGCGTTCAGGCTCCACCATTTTAGGTGCTATTCTCCTCGGCTGTTCAAGATTTGCAGGAACAGAGTTTTCGTTCTTCATGGCAATACCCGTGATGCTCGGCGCAAGTGGTTTGAAACTTTTAAAATTTATACTCAAAGGCGCAGTTATTACAAAAACAGAATGGGGCGTTATGATTACAGGATTTATTGTTACATTTTTCGTTTCTGTATGGGCAATTAAGTTCTTAATCGGATACTTGAAAAAACACGATTTTAAAGCGTTTGGTATATACAGAATTTTACTGGGAATTGTTGTTTTAATTGCAGTTTTCACGCATGTTTTACCTATGTAAACCGTGTTTAAAGGACGTAGCCTATAGGCTTGCGTCCTTTTTTTATACATATAAAAATAAGGCTGTGCATGATGCACAGCCTTATTTATTATGTTATGTTTTATTTTACTTTTACGCCGATTTCCTTGTAGATGCCATCTAATTCAGCTTTCAGCTCGTTTGCTTCTTCTGTCATTGTAGCACCGCCGTTGTTCTCCCAGAGTTTTTCAAATTCAGCATAAGCGTCAATTGATTTCTGACCCATGATGATTTCGCACATAATAGCCTGCTGTTTGATTCTTAAATCCATTAAGTATTCAGCAGCAGAAGGAACAACGTCAACTTTAAAGAATGTATCTGTCAATGAGTATTTCTCATCTGTCCATTCGTTTGCCCAAGCTTTCCAAGCGTCAGAACGTATTGAGAAGTAGGTGTCATAATCTGTTGCGATAGGTGTGAACATACCAGGACCTGCCAGGTTAACGTCAAGACCTTTGAGTCTCTGTTCGTCAGCAGATTCATAGCCCGGAAGCATTTCAAAGCTATACTGGCTCTTTGTATTTGCAGGAGCATCTTTCCACTGTTCGCCTTTTTTACCAAGTTTCAAGGTTGTGTAGAACTCTTTGTCTGTAAACATACCTTCTAAGATTTTGAGCATACGCGGAACTTTTGCACCGTAACCTTCTGTGTTACCAAATGCTACAATGTGTGCTGCTCTACCCCAAGCACGCATACCGGATTCGCCATCAGGACCTGTGGGAAGGAATCCGTAAGCAACCTCAGCACCAGGATTGTTTTCTTTTACAGTATTGATAAGTTCTGTTGATAAATCAGGATTGTAGTAACTGTTGCTTACCAAATATCCAACGAGACCGGAGTTGAACTGATCGATATCGGAAGATGCAGTCGGGAAGTCAGGATGGATAATTCCTTCTTTATACCATGCAGCAAGTGTTTTTAAAGCTTCTTTACAATCGTCGGTCAAACCACCATAAACAATTTTGCCGTCAACTTCCTGCCAGTCGAAAGGCAAGCAGCCGTAAGCACCAAAGATCTGACCAAAGAATTTATTATACTGAGAAGAACCTAAAATACCATATGTATCTTTTTTGCCGTTTCCATCCGGGTCATTGTTTGCAAATGCATAGAGAACATCGTGCAATTCATCCAAAGTTTTCGGAACTTCCAAGCCTAACTTATCCAGCCAGTCTTTACGATAAATACCTCTGTTAGAGATCATGTGAGAATGGTTTGCATTCGGGATACCCCAGTTTGCATCTTCATATCTTGAATAGATCCATGCAGCAGGTACATAATCGGTAATATATGCATAATACTCAGGTGCATATTCTTCAATTGTTTCGTAAGGAACTTCAACAACGAAATCCTGGTCGATATCCTGTGCCAGGTTTGCAGGGTCAAGTTCGTAGATAAGATCCGGAACTTCACCACCAGCCATAAGCATGGTTTTCTTATCGTTGTAGTTGCTCTGTTCGTAGAACATAGGTTTGATGTCTACATTAAATCTTTCCTCGATTGCAAGTTCGGGAATGGTTCCTTCCTCTGCACCGGGGTTTAAGGGATAACCGAGCCATTTAAGTGTTAATGTTTCGTCATTATCCTTATAGTTTTCAGCTGCAGATGAACCACCGTTTCCGTTGCAGCCAGCCAGCACGCCAACAACCATGATGATTGCGACTGCCAAGCTCAGAAGCTTTCTGAATTTCATGAAAACGCCCTCCTTAAATAACTTAGATTAATTTATAAACGTAATGCCATACGCAGGCATTAACCTTTAACTGCACCAAGTGTAACACCTGTTACAAAGTACTTCTGAATAAAAGGATATACACACAAAATCGGTAACATTGTAACGATAATTGCAGCTGAGTTAATTGTTTTTGAAGATGTTGAGTCTGTTACAGACGGGTCTGTACCTGTAATCAGGTTCTGGTTTCCTTCATTAACAATACGCTGGATGTAGTTCTGTACAACAATCTTAGAAGAGTCTGTCATATAGAGCATACTATCAAACCATGAGTTCCAGTGCATAACTGCAATCCATAATGCTAACGTCATGATAATCGGTTTTGAGAGAGGTACAATAATCTGGAAGAAAATACGGAATTCACCAGCACCGTCAATTCGTGCAGATTCGTTCAAACTTTCAGGAAGTGAAGCAAAGAACGATCTGGAAACGATTACGTTATATGCAACAATCAAAAGTGGAAAAACATATACCCAGATATTGTTAAGGAGACCCAATGACTTAAGGTTTAAGTAAGTCGGAATCTGCCCTGCATTAAATAGCATGGTAAACAGAACGTATGAAGAAAAGAATTTCTTTGCAGGAAGTTGCGGTCTTGAAAGCGCGTAACCATATAAGCAAGTTACCAAAAGTGCTAAAACAGTACCTACAATCGTTCTAAAAAAGGTGTATTTGTACGCTGTCCAGATTGCTACGTTTTTAAATGTTACCACATAAGCACTAAAATCTAATTTGTTAAAATCCGGTAGAATATGCAGTCCTACTGTTTCTGCTGCAGCTTTTGTGCTCACTGACAGTGTAAGTGTGTATAAAACCGGATAAAGTGTTGTAAAGGCAAACAAAGAAAGGATGATGTAGTTAAATACATTAAAAATCTTTTCGCCCCGTGTACGCTGTATCATGTGCTATTCCCCCTTCTTACAGAATGCCGTATTCATCTTTACTGAGAATGCTGATTATTTTGTTGGAACCGAGTACCAATGCGAGTCCGACAATTGACTTAAAAAGACCCATTGCGGTACCAATTTCATAACGGCCATCCTGTAAAAGACGAAGTGAATAAGTATCTAAAATATCTGATGTTTCATAAACCATTACATTATACATATTGTAAATCTGATCGAAACCGGCACCCAAAAGACTTCCCAAGCGTAAGATAAACACTGTGGTAATGGTACCCATAATGGTGGGAATACTAATATGAAGTGTTTGTTTCCATCTGCTTGCACCATCAATGTATGCCGCTTCGTAAAGAGATTCATCAACACCGGAGAGAGCTGCTAGGTAAATAATCGCGCCCCAGCCTGTTCCCATCCATACGTCTGACAATATGAGAAGCCAAAAGAACGATGTTGCATTAGTAAAAAATCCGATGGGTTCGTTCAACCCAAGTTGTTGGAGAACCATATTGATAGGACCAACTGATGCAAACAGCATCTTGAAAATACCACCAAGAACTACCCACGAGAAAAAGTGAGGTAAATATGTAAGCGTCTGAACCACACGTTTAAATGCTTTGTTGCGCATTTCATTCAGCAAAAGTGCCAATATAACCGGCATGGGAAAGCCGCATATCAACTTTACGATACTGATTGACAAGGTGTTACGCATGATTTTGGTAAAATCGCCGCTTGTAAACAAACGAATAAAATGTTCAAAACCTGCTTTATCTGCCCAGGGACTACCAAAAACACCAAGTTTGAACTTATAATCTTTAAAACCGATTAATAAGCCATACATAGGCTTATAGTTAAATAAGAACAGCGCAACAAGACCGGGAACCAACATCAAGAGCAAAGGATAATATCTTTTAAAATCCTTGAACAACGATGTTTTTTTCGGTACAAAGGCACTGCTTTCTACTGCAACTGACTTCTTCAAAAAAAACCCTCTCCTCTACCATAAATTCTAAAATGAAAAAATCAAACAGTTCCTTTTATCCTAAAAAGAACCAGCGAAACAAACGTGCTATTTGTTTCGAGCCTTAAATCTGCCAACAATTTAACCAATTATTTCACAAATTTTAAAGCATATCTTATTCTACCACATGTTGTATGCAAAGTGCAATAGTTTTTTTGAAATTTTTGTATGTTTTTTATAATTTTTTTCTAATTTTTTTAGTAAAATCTACTTTCGTAGAAAAAAACGCAATCTTTTTAAAAAAACAAGAAAAAGAGGAGCAAAAGCCACGGCTTTTGCTCCTCTTGTCACAATATTCTTTTCGTTTTCTGTTAGGGTGTTACCGGTGTTGTCGGTTTTTCAAGCATAACAGGATCACAGTAAATCATTTCTCCGGCATTTTCCAGAGATGTTCCGCTCCATACGTAAAGCATCGCAACTTTTGCACTCGGATCACTTTCTGCCGTAACAGAAAGCGTATTCTCATAACCTACGGTAAGCGTGTCTGTTACAAGTCCTGCCGTTCCTACAAGCGCATACTGTTTTTTGCCGTTAACTTCAACATAATCATAAAATGCCAAAATGGCTACAATCTCTGCACCATCATTTGCAGATGCATTATTCAAAAGCTCAACACTTGCAGTAACTTGATTCGTCTCTGTGTCCCAATCGGTAATTTCGGGCGTAAGTTCAAATGCTTTTTTCACTTCGCCAAGCACATATTGGTACGGTTTACCATACGACTTTGTATCATCAATCGGAATAATATCGAGTCTAAGATTCTTTCCAACAGCTATTTTCGGAATTATGAATGAACCTGACCCATTCTGTGATGCAACGACTCCAACGCAAAACCAATTGTCCTCTGCATCTTTAGCCATAGCGCGAACCATACTGGTACCTTCTGTTCTTTCGGTTTCCGAGGTTAAAGTATAGGTAAATGAAATCTCACGTTCTGATAAAACTTCATCTTTATCTTCCACCAACGCAAACTCTGTCACAAAAAGATTTGTATTTTCACTTAAAGAAGATGCACTGGGTTCAAATGTTACATCATCCACATCAAAGTCAAAAACATAACCATCTCCGCCAACATTATGCGACTTTACACTTGCATAAATATTTTTATTGTCGCTGGACGTTATCGGATATGCCTCAATCCATCTTATGGATGAGATGGGCTTTCCGTTCGTCATCGTTTCAGGCCAGATAAATTCAGCAGTATAATTGACCCAACCATCTGTGGTTGTGGTACCCTTTGTCAAAACTTGTGTCATTGTACCATTGCCCTCTGAACCGGTGAGATAAAATGCATACATGAAACGTGTACCGACACCTTCCATATCTACGTTATATCTAACCCACAAACTTGCGTAGTAGGTGCCACCTACCACAGGTGCACCTTGCGGAATGATATTAAAACC
>JAZNGT010000011.1:0-29440 GCA_045576635.1 Congzhengia sp.
AAATGACGAATTCCTTCCTTAAGTTTTGCGTTATTTTAACTTTTTAAGCATATTAGAAAGGCTTTGTTATACGTTTTCTTTGCCTTGGGTGGTGTGCGCATTTTGCTACACCCCCTTTTATTTTCGTTTTACTGTTCCAAAAGATATCTTTGTACTGCGTAAACTGCCTCGGCACCGTCCGATGCGGCGGTAATAATCTGCCGGAGCGTCTTTTTCCGAACATCTCCTGCGGCAAAAATGCCGGGGCGAGAAGTCGAAAGTTCAGAGTCGGTTATAATGTATCCGTTCTCGTCAAGCGCCACCAAGTCTTTTGCCAGACTGTTTTCCGGTGATGTTCCAACTGCAACAAACACTGCATCTGTGGTAACGTTTCTTTCGGTTTCATCTTTTGTATTTTGTAATACGGCGCCTTTTACAACATTGTCTCCAAAAATTTCAGAAACAGTATAATTTAAAAGTAGTTCAATGTTCGGAGTGTTTTTAACGCGTTCTTCTAAATGCTTTGCGCCGCGGAACGCATCGCGTCTGTGCACCAAATACACAGTTTCGCAGATAGAAGATAAAAACAAAGCATCTTCAAGGGCAGTATCACCACCGCCCACAACCATCGCGGTTTTGTTTTTAAAAAACGCACCATCACAGGTTGCGCAGTAAGATACGCCACGACCTGAAAATTTTTCTTCGCCGGGGATCCCTAATTTTTTCGGAAATGCACCGGTAGCAAAAATCAGCGTTTTTGCATCATAACTGCCTTGCTCTGTTATTACGGTTTTAACGGCGCCGTTTATGTTTACAGAAACAACCTCTTCGGTTTTAAATTCTGAGCCAAAGGATTCTGCCTGGCTGTGCATTGACGCTGAAAACACAAACACATCGCGAATGGACGGCGCACCGGGATAGTTATCAATTTCGGCGGTTTTGAGCATCTGTCCGCCGAAAAACAGTTTTTCAAACAAAACGCAGGAAAGACCTGCACGGCCTGCATAAAGTGCGGCAGTAAGCCCTGCGGGGCCACCGCCTATAATGGCAACATCATACATTTTTCTCATCCTCATTATCGTCTGCTTCGGAAAGTATTGAAATCATTTGAGAATAAAACTGAAACGGGTCCTTTTGAAAACCGCGCCTTAAAGAAAAGGCTTTTTGGCGGCTTCCGGCAAAGAGCGATAACTTCATAAGTGTATGTTTCCCCTCTTTTAGTTCGATATCCAAATTATTTGCATCTTTTCCGAGAGGAACAATTTCACATTTGGCCTTTGCTTTTTCGTTTTCACGGCGGAAGTATTCGTCGATTGCGTCTTTTAAAGACTTTCTTACACTTGCCATGATTTTGTCTTCAAACATATCCAAAAGTTCGCTTCCCTGCGGTGTGATGTCGTACTTTTCTACTGCGTCGCGCCATACTTTTTTGATATAGTTATCTTTTATCATATCATCAATTTGAGAGCAGAGTGCCATAAAATCCACACTGGTTGCAGAGAGCATAAAATGTTTTACTTCAATGTCCGTAATGGGAAGATCGGCATAGCGAATGCAAAACAGAACAGAAAGTTTGATTTCTGTTTCGTCATTTAAGTGATAATATACATTTTCCAATATATTTTTTTTCATAGAACGCACATCCTTTGCATGCCGTTTTTTGTCTTATTGTTTAAGCGCATACTTTTCCTTATAGGACTGATACATTGCGCTGAATTCTTCTTCGCCGCTTGATTTTAATTGCTTTAAGTATTCATGAGTTTCGAAAGAATCGTTTTCGGTTTCAATAAAGTATACTGCGACATTTGAGCAGTGGTCAGAAATTCTTTCGTAGTTATTGATAAGGTCAGAAAGAATAAATCCGAGTTCGATTGTGCAATCGCCCTGCTGCAATCTTTCAACATGACCTGCTTTGATTTTGCGCTTTAATCTGTCGATCACCTGTTCAAGCGGCTCGATTTTCTTTGCGATATCTGTACTTCCGTGAATTAAGGTGTCAACCGCCAGGGTTAAAATTTCGGTTACTGCGGCATCCATAATTTTAATATCTTCGGTTGCCTTCTCGGAGAACGAAATCTTTTTGTCGTGAATTTCTTTTGCGGCTTCTGCAATGTTTAATGCGTGGTCCGAAATTCTTTCAAGGTCGCCGATGCAGTGCAACAGTTCTGTTACTTCTTTACTGTCTTTGGAAGAAATCTCTGTTGCTGCAATTTTTACAAGATATGTACTTGTTTTATCTTCATACTTGTCCACAGTTTGTTCAAGCCGTGCAATTTCTTCGAATGATTTATCGTTGTAGGATTCTAAAAGAGAAGATGCTTTTACGAATGTATCAAGTGTGATTTTTGCCATATCACATACGAGTTCTTTACACTTTTCAACCGCAAAGGAAGGAATGGATAAGAATCTGTCGTCCAGGGTATCGAACACGCTTGCGGTTTCGTCTCCTTTTTTGCTTTTGATTGTCTTGATTGCAAGTGTTTCAAGCGGTTTGCAGAACGGCAATAAGATTATGGTAGAGAATATATTAAATAAGGTATGAACAACAGCAATGTTAAATGCCGATGCTCTTTCTGCCATAAATCCAAATCCGATAAAATGATTTAAAAGATAGAAAATAACGCTTACTGCAACAACGCCAATCATTTTAATGTACAAACACGAAAACGCAACGCGTCGCGATTCGGTGTTGCCGCTGATTGCTGAAATAATAGGTGTAATGGTTGTACCGATGTTCTGACCTAAAATAACGGGAATTGCAGTAGAGTACGGAATCACACAAGTAAGTGCGAGCGCCTGCAACACACCGACAGAAGCAGAAGAAGACTGAATGATTGCAGTAAATAAAGTGCCCACCAAAATACCCATAATAGGGTTATTGGAGAACATAAGCAGAATGCTTCTGAATGATTCGTTGTCTTTTAAACCTTCTACGGCGGAACTCATAGATTCCATGCCGAACATTAAAATGGCAAAACCTAAGAACATAGAGCCAGTGTTTCGTCTTTTGTCATTTTTGGCAATCATGGTCAGAATAAGACCGATTGCAGCAAGAATGGGGGTAAACGATTCGGGTTTTAAAAGTTTAAAAAGGATTGCGGTGCCCTTAATGTCCGCGGTACTTAAAAGCCATGATGTAACCGTAGTACCAATATTTGCGCCCATAATGATACTGATGGTTTGTCCAAGTTTCATGATACCGGAGTTTACAAAGCCTACCAGCATAACAGTAGTTGCTGAAGACGACTGAATAATAGCCGTTACAACAAGACCGAGCAAAAATCCTTTCCAACGGTTTGATGTAAGACGCGCGAGGATTGATTCAAGTTTGCCTCCTGCGAGTTTTTTCAAACTGTCACCCATAAGGTCCATACCGAATAAAAACAGAGCAAGACCACCGATTAATGCTAAAATGCTAAAAATATCCATAGTACCCTCCTGATAATAAAAAGCGTTAACCACACTAAACCCATTCTATATTACTTTATGGTAAATATTATATCATAGAAAAATTCACATCGTCAACTGTTTTTGATCTGCGAAATATGAAAAAGTTGCAACAGGAAAGACATTGTGTTATACTTATTACAATAGGGAAAAAAAGGTGGAGAATATGAGCGTAAAAAAGATTTTATCATCTGACAATGCATTCATTAAAAAAATTGCAAAATTAAATACGAGAAAATACAGAGAAGCGTTCGGCCTTTTTTTAACAGAGGGCGAGCGCGCGGCAATTGAAGCGGCTCAGTCCGGCTTTTTAATCGAAAGCATTATTATGACGGAGCAGTATTTTGATGCGCATCCGGATGCGTTTTTGTCGCATGAACGAATTGTAACGACAGATAAGATTTTTGCCACACTTTGCGACACCAAAACACCGCAGGGCGTGATGGCGGTTTGTAAAATTCCGGAAGCAAAAGCGCTTTTTAAAAAACGCTATGTGTACTGCGATAAGGTGCAGGATCCGGGAAATGCCGGCACCATTATCCGCACAGCCGATGCGTTTGGCTTTGACGGCGTTATCTTTTCAAGCGGCAGCGTTGATGTATATTCTCCCAAAGTGATTCGCTCTACCATGGGTTCCGTATTTCATATTGATGTCTTAACGGACGGAACAAAAGAAATGTTACTCTCTGCAAAAGAAAGCGGATATTTTATAAGCGCAACAGCACTTACGGGCGCGAGCAGGGTGAGTACAAATATGACAAAGAGAGACAAACAGATTTACATAGTAGGAAATGAGGCAAACGGCGTGTCGCAGGAAATTTTAGATATTGCCGATGAAACGGTATATATCAAAATGCCGGGAAGCGCAGAATCTTTAAATGTCGGCGTTGCCGCTTCAGTTTTAATGTACGAGGTGGTGCGGCATGAATAAGTATATGGACGTCGCATTAAAAGAGGCGCACCTTGCGTTAGAGGCAGGCGAGGTGCCGGTCGGCGCAGCAATCTTTAAAGGGGACGTGCTTGTAGCATCTGCGCACAACGAAACGGAAAAAAGACAAGACCCCACTGCACACGCAGAAATGCTTGCGATGAAACGGGCGCGGGAAAAATTAGGCACAAAATACTTAATGGGATTAAGTCTTTACGTTACGTTAGAGCCGTGTGCTATGTGCAGGGGTGCTGCGGCTCTTTATAAATTAGACCGCATTTATTTTGGCGCGTATGACGCAAAAAGTGGCGTATGCGGAGGAAAAACAGACCTTACAGTATCGGATGTATTTGATTATAAGACTGAGGTATACGGGAGCATCGACGAACCCGAATGTGAGGCACTTTTGAAATCGTTTTTTCAGTCTGTTCGAAAGGAGCATCGACATGGGCGAGAACAGTTATAAAAAACCTGTAAAGAAAACGGATATGGCATCGCTTTATGAACTGATTGCTCCTGTGATAGAAGACGGCGATACCGTAAAAATCAATGTTTCGGGGTATAGTATGTATCCGCTGGTGGTGAGTCGTCGTGACCGTGTCCTTTTGGGGAAAGTCGAACAACTTAAAATAGGTGACGTTCCGCTTTTTAGACGTGAAGACGGGAGTTTTATTCTCCATCGGATTGTGAAAATAAAAGACGGTGCCTACGCCATGATGGGCGATTACGAAACGAAAGAAGAATATCCCATTTACCCCTCCCAGATTGTAGCAGTAGCAAAGGGATTTTACAGAAAAGAGAAATTTATATCCTGCGAAAGTGCAATATATAGGCTTTACAGTTTTGTTTGGCGGCACACGTTGTGTATAAGGGTGCCTATCTTAAAACTACTGGCAAAGATGGTGTCATTTAAGACAAAAAATAAAAGAAAAAAATGTTGACTTTATCGCTTTTTTGTGCTACAATGTATTCTAGCCGCGTGTGTGAGGTTATAAATGAATGTCAATTCTACCGAAACGGCAGCGAGCAAGGTTGGAGGAGGTGCAAGACATGTACGCAATTATCAAAACCGGCGGAAAACAGTACAAAGTTTCCGAAGGAGACGTTATCTACGTTGAAAAACTCGGCGTGGCTGACGAAGAAACAGTAACATTTAACGAAGTTTTGGCAGTTGGCGAAGGCGATGCTTTAAAAGTAGGTGCTCCTTATGTTGAAGGCGCAACTGTTACAGCAAAAGCTTTGGTTGCTGAAGGTAAAGCGAAAAAGATCATTGTTTTCAAGTACAAGCCTAAAAAGGGTTACAAGAAAAAACAAGGTCACAGACAGCCTTTCACAAAGGTTGTTATCGAAAAGATTAACGCATAATTATGACTAAGATATGTGTTTATCGAAACAATGGGGACATTGTAAAATATACAGTCGAAGGACACACAGAATATGCTGAAAGCGGCGAAGATATCGTCTGTGCAGCAGTTTCTTCTTTAACAATGGCAACACTAAACGGTTTAACCGATGTGGCAAACATTGTAGTGGGATATGAGATGCGAGATGCATACTTAGAGGTTGTTCTTCCTGAGGTTCTTACAAAAACGGAACGAACACATGCTGATATTTTACTTAAAACTTTGGTTTTATCCCTGAAAAATTTAGAAGAACAATATGGCGAGTATATAACCATTACTGAACTGGAGGTGTAAGTATGCTTAAAATTAACATTCAGCTCTTCGCTCATAAAAAGGGTGTAGGTAGCACAAAGAACGGCCGTGATTCAGAGGCAAAACGTTTAGGTGTTAAAAAAGCAGACGGCCAGAACGTTCTCGCTGGTAACATTTTGGTTAGACAGAGAGGAACAAAAATCCATCCCGGAACAAACGTAGGCAAGGGTGGAGACGATACATTGTTCGCTTTGGTTAACGGTAAAGTGAAATTCGAGAAGTTCGGAAGCGGCAAAAAACGTGTTAGCGTTTACGAGGACGTTACTGCGTAAATCTTAAAAAATAAAGTCCCGAATTTGTTTCGGGACTTTTTTATTACAACGAAAGGAGATAGCGCCATGCCTAAAATCTTTGCAATATCCGATCTGCATTTAAGTTTTACAGCCGATAAGCCGATGCATGTTTTTGGCAGCAGATGGGACAACTACGAGGAAAAAATAAAAGAAAACTGGCAAAGCAAGGTTTCGAAAGATGATATTGTCCTCATGCCCGGCGATACCTCCTGGTCAACATATATCCGTGATGCTTACGACGATTTTAAGTTTATCGAAGACTTAAACGGAACGAAAGTTATCACAAAAGGGAACCACGATTATTGGTGGGAAACACTTTCTAAATTAAACATCTTTTTAGACGAAAATAATTTTCACACCATATCTTTTATCCATAACACCACAAAGGTGTTTGGAAATGTTGCAGTGTGTGGCACAAAAGGGTATCCCGAAACAGAAAAAATGCCGGAAAACGAGGAAGAAAGAAAACTTTATAACCGCGAACTTTTAAGGCTTGGTCAGGCGATTTCTGCCGCGAAACAAACCGGAACCGAAAAAATCGTGGTGATGCTTCATTACCCGCCCGGTGCAAATACGGAGTTTGCAAAAATGATGCAGGATGAGAAAGTGGATTTCTGTGTCTTCGGGCATCTCCACGGAAAATACGAAAATGCCGTGCAGGGAAATGTGCGTGGGGTTGAATACAGACTGGTTTCTTGTGACTATTTAAAATTTGATCCAATCTATCTTTGCAATTTTTAAATAAAAGGCTTGCATTTTGTAAAATTTTGTGCTATTATAAGAAAGTCAACTCAATATTTATGCAAATAAAACTCTGGAGAGTACATGAAAAATGGCGCCGAAGGTGTAAGGCAGGATCGTTTCTGCTGATCTCTCAGGCAAAAGGACAGAGTAGTTGTTATGCTACTTTCAGTCATTTTTGTTTTTTCAAAAATGACTTTTTTATTGGAAATTCAGAGGGCTTTTTAGGCTCTCTAATTTTTTGCATAAAAATAAAATAACAAAGGGGAATATTTTATGGAAAAGTTTTTACAACTTTTAGCAGAGTACAATGATGTCGTTAATACATTTGTATGGACAACACTCGGTCTTGTACTCTTAATTGGAACAGGTGTTCTTACAACCGTCATTACAAAGTTTTTTCAGGTGACGCATATTGGACACTGGTTTAAGCACACATTGGGAAGTCTTTTCAAAAAAGATGTTATTGGTCACTCCAAAGATAAAGCTTCCATCTCTCCATTCCAGGCACTCTGTACTGCACTGGCAGCAACCATTGGTGTTGGTAACATCGCCGGTGTTGCAACGGCGATTTGCTTAGGTGGACCGGGTGCTGTGTTCTGGATGTGGGTTGCAGCATTCTTCGGCATGATGACAAACTTCTCAGAAAATGTTTTGGGTATTTTCTATCGCAGAAGAAATGCTGACGGCGAATGGTCAGGCGGCGCGATGTATTACCTTCGTGACGGTTTAGGCTCAAAGAAGGGCTTTAAAACCATTGGTAATGTTTTGGCTGTAATCTTCTCAATCTGTACGCTTTTAGCATCATTTGGTATTGGTGCAATGGGTCAGATTAATAAGATTGTTGTAAATATTGAATCCGCTTTCCGTATTGACGCTTTGGCGAATATTACACTTTACGAAGGTGTATCCGTTTACTCCGTTGTTATCGGTATTGCGCTCGTTATTTTAGCAGGACTTATTGTTTTGGGTGGCCTTAAAAGAATTGCAGCATTTGCTGAAAAAATCGTTCCTTTCATGGTTGTATTGTTTATAATTGGCAGTGTTATCATCGTTGGTGTTAACTATACACAGATTGGAGCAGCGTTTGCAGCAATCTTTAAAACAGCATTTACGCCCATCGCGGCAGTAGGTGGTGCAGCAGGTTTTGCCATTAAGCAGGTTGTTGTCCAGGGCTTTAAGCGTGGCGTTTTCTCAAACGAAGCAGGTCTTGGTTCATCTGTTATGGTTCACTCAAACTCCAATATCAAAGAACCTGTTAAACAGGGTATGTGGGGTATCTTCGAAGTATTTGCAGACACATTTGTTGTTTGTACATTGACTGCCTTGGTTGTTTTAACCTCTGGTGTTTATGATTTAACAACAGGTATCGCAACAGCATCTGATGCAACACTTGTTGCAGAAGCATTTAACACTGTATTTGGTTTTGGCAACATCGGTGGTAAGTTTATCGCAATTGCTATTTTACTCTTTGCGTTTACAACTGTCTTGGGCTGGGATCACTACGGCTCAAAGGCTTGGGAATATTTATTCGGTGTAAAATCCATCAAAGTTTATAAGGTTATTCACCTTGTCATGATTATGTTCGGTGCACTCTTAACATCTTCGCTTGCGTGGGATATTTCAGACACCTTCAACGGTCTTATGATGATCCCCAACTTAATCGGTGTTATCGCACTTTCCGGAACTGTTTATAAAATTACGAAAAACTACATAGACAGAAAACTGAAAGGAAAAGATGTAGAACCGATGTATTCAGCTTTTGCCGATGTTCAGGCAGAGCAAATGCAAAGAACAGACGTTGAGTAAAAATAAAAAAGGGGATGTAGCAAAATGATTTCATTTTGCTACATCCCCTTTTGGGATGGACGGAAAATAGCGCAGATTGGACAAACTGAACCCGAATGCGTACGTGGGTACACAGAGAGGTGAAGTTTGTTCAAAACACAAGGCATAAAATAGAAGGAATTCGCCAAATGACGAATTCCTTCCTTAAGTTTTGCGTTATTTTAACTTTTTAAGCATATTAGAAAGGCTTTGTTATACGTTTTCTTTGCCTTGGGTGGTGTGCGCATTTTGCTACACCCCCTTTTTCTTTTTGTTTAGTTATATTCCGGTGTTACATATTCGGGAACAATTTGAATAAAGGTGTTTCCGGGATTTAACATAAGGGGTGAACCATCTTCTAACGTATAAACAGTTTTTTCATCCCTTGCGGATTTTGACCAGAGAATCGGAATTCTCTTTCCGTCGGTAAAGTAATAACCCGTTCCGTTTCCAATGTTTTTAAGGTCTTGTCTTCCTTTGTTTTCGCCGTCGGCAAGTGAGACGTTTTTGAGCTGATACACAATAATATTTTTGGCAGAAAGCGCTTCGCCCGTTTGCGATTTATGCTCTTTTCCGTTTACATAGCGCACGTAGCGCATTGTGCTTTCGTCGTATGTATAGCCTACCTTATAAAATTTTGCGTAAGGAAGCGAAATATTTAAAATTGCATCGCCAATCTCCGGCACAGTGTCTAACTTGTTGTAGTCGGGGATTTTGTTATCTGTTTCCATGCAGTAGCCTTTTGTATCTTTGGCACGTTCTGAAAGTTTTACGGTGCTGGTGTAAAGATTATGCCATGTTTTGTCATAAGTGTTGTCACGCCAGAAACATGCACCGTCGCCTAAAACGCCATTGATGTTGTTAATTTTTAAAGCGGAAATGTCTTTTGCTGCTTTCGGGCTCCAACCTGCGTGGCTGTAAATTGCATCGTGCTCTAATGCATAATCTAAAAAGTAGTGACGCGATGACCTTACGGGGCCAACCTTTTCTAAATTGTAGTCTTTAAAAAGCGCCATAAAGCGTGTTGCCTGACCTTCGACCACAATTTCATAGACCATATACGCATTTTCAAGTCCAATCTGCGGACGTGCCTTGTCGCTGTCATTATCAATCATAACGGCGATGGGACGTACGTTTTCCTTTTCTTTCATTTCTGCATAAAATGCATCTACCTCTTCAGGTTCTACGGCGTAAGGCTCATCTGTCGAAACCTCACTTGCCATGTTGCACGCAGAAAATATCATTACCGCTGCGAGTAAGAGTAAAAATAATCGTTTTTTCATAACGTTTCTCCTTTTAATTTTTGAGCGAGCAAGGAAAGAGCTGCTTTTCTGTGACTCACTTTATTTTTTTCTTCCATTGTCATTTCCGAGAACGTCTTTTTATATTCGGGTGCGTAAAAAACAGGGTCGTAGCCGAATCCGTTTTCACCGCGTTTTGTATTTAATATAATTCCGGGGCAGCTTACGCCGAAGGCTTCTATCTTTTTGCCGTCCGGAAAAATAAGACACACTGCGCAAACAAACCGAGCGTTTCGCTCTTTTTCGGGTAGATGCGAAAGTTCGCCTAAAAGTTTGTTGACGTTGTCATCGTCGGATGCATTTTCGCCTGCATAGCGGGCAGAATACACGCCAGGACGGCCCGAAAGTGCTTCTACTTCCAAACCGGAATCGTCTGCCAAAACGGGCAAATCCGTAAGTTTTGAAATCTCGTGCGCCTTAATATAGGCGTTTTCTGCAAACGTTGTGCCGGTTTCTTCAACGTCAACGTCAATGCCAACGTCAGAAAGCCCTAACACCTCGATATCAGAAAAAATTTCGCGGATTTCTTTCAGTTTATTTTTGTTGCCCGTTGCAACCAACATTTTATCTAACATACCGTTTCACCAATTCGTCAAAATATGACTCGTCAAAGGTTTCGGGGCATGCTTCTTTAAAGAGTGACCAACGTTCTTCGTGTGTTACAGTGGATTCCGGTGCGATGGTTGTAATTTCGCCTAAGGTTTCCATCTCTAAGAAAAGGTCATTGGTAAAGGTCTCAAATGACATACCGCCGTCAGGATAAACACCGTTTTCAATCGGTGTAAACTGTTTTACAAAAAGGTCACCGTGATTAAAATACAGCGCGAAACCATGTTCGCTGTTAATGCCTACCTTAAACTTATCGGGGTGACCGGGCTCTTGCTTTAAGCCGATGTACGTATTACCCCATGTTACACGGCTATCCATCATATTGGTATAGGGCCAAAGTGCAAGCATACGGTTTCCTAAAAGACCGGTATCTTTTGTGGGCTGCGGAACGATTTCGAATCCGCCGGGTGCGAGCACGGACATTGCCCAGGGTGCAAGTGTTACGTCCCATGCTGCATGGTTTGTGATTTTATGAACGACCGTAACATTGCTTGAATCGGGTGCAAGTGTTATGATAATTTCGTACTGATACTGATTCCATTTTTGTACGGCAGGTTTAAAGATTGCTCCGTTTTCAATCAATTCGTAAGGCACGGGGTCGTTGTCGGGGTAATAGCTTTTCGGCATTGCCTCAGGACTAGTCCAAAGTCTGTGACCACCGTAAATATACCATGTTCCACCGCCAAATTTATCAAATTCCGGTCCGTTTGCAAAAAAGCCTCTGTCCACATCTTCAAACATCACGTTTTCGCCGTCGACAAATGAGTAGTTTATAATACGCGGGCCTACGTCGATTGTTACAAGCACTTTTACGATGCCGTTTGCAATCTCCAAACAGTTGCCGAAGTTTTTGTAGGATTTAACTGTTTTTGTAACTGTCCCCATATTTTTTTCCTCCTTTAATTTCATCATAAACCATTTTATGAATCTATTTTTATTTTATCATAATTACGGAAAAAAGTAAATAATATTGTGAATTTTGACAAAGGATATTGTAATTTTTTTTAAAATGATATACAATAATAAAAAATGCAAACTAAAAAGACAAGGGGAATGACTTTGAACAAACAATACAATGCAATCGTAGGACAGTCCGGCGGCCCGACCGCCGCAATTAACGCGAGTCTTGCCGGCGTAATAAAGGCATGCGGAGCGTCGGATAAAATCGGCACTGTTTATGGTATGAAAAACGGTATCAATGGCTTGCTGAAAGAAAGCCTGGTGGATTTAGGTGCACTTTCCAAAAACGAGGAACAATTAAATCTTCTTTTAAAAACACCGGCATCATTTTTGGGCTCGTGTAGATTTAAATTGCCCGAAACAGACGATGCACTTTATGAAAAACTGTTTTCTATTCTTCAAAAATACAACATAAAATACTTCTTTTACATAGGCGGTAACGATTCAATGGACACCGCATTAAAACTTTCGGCGTACGCAAAACAACACGAAAAAGACGTGTACTTTGTTGGTGTGCCCAAAACCATTGACAATGACCTTCCGGATACTGACCATACCCCCGGTTTTGGTAGCGCTGCAAAATATATTGCGACAACCGTGCGCGAAATCTCAGCGGATTCTTTGGTATATGATGTGAATTCCGTTACCATCGTAGAAATCATGGGAAGAAACGCAGGCTGGCTTACTGCATCTTCTGCGCTCGGTCGTACGGGGAAACTCGGCCCTGACCTTATCTATCTTCCCGAACGCGCATTTTCTTTTGAACAGTTTAAAGCGGATATCATAGAGGTATCCAAAAATAAGAAAAACATTATTGTTGCGATATCAGAGGGTGCACACACAGAAGACGGTACGTATGTATGTGAAGCAGTATCGAGCGGAACAGAGGACGTGTTCGGCCACAAATATTTAGGTGGTACGGCACGTGTACTGGAAGACTATGTGCGCCGTGAATTTGGATTTAAGGCAAGGGGTATTGAATTAAATGTTCCGCAGCGTTGTGCAGGGCATTTACTCAGCAAAACTGATATTACGGAATCGTTTTATGTAGGATGCGCGGCAGTGTCGATGGCACTAGACGGAAAAACAGGAATTATGGCGTCGATTCAGAGAACAGGAAACAATCCGTATGAGTCAACCTTTGCTCCTGTGGCGATCGAAAGTGTGGCAAATCTTGAAAAAACCGTTCCTGACGCTTTTATAAATGAAGCAGGAAACGATGTGACAGAGGCGTTTATAGAATACGCGCTTCCGCTTATAACGGGCGAAATTGTGCCCGAATTTGAAAACGGCGTACCAAAACAACTGGTATTAGAAGATTTGTTATAAGAAAAAGGACTGCACAGGCAGTCCTTTTTTGCATATTTTTTTGCACTTTTGCATATAGTAAAATAAACCATTTCATGAGAAAAAGATATTGACAAGGCTAAAAAAGTGTGCTATAATACTTTGTTGTAGAGAAAAAACACTATATCGCAGGGTAGAGCAGCCTGGTAGCTCGTCGGGCTCATAACCCGGAGGTCGTCGGTTCAAATCCGGCCCCTGCACCCAAACAAAAGCGGTCGCTAAAAGCGACTGCTTTTTTATTTAGCAGGGTTATGAGCACGGCGAGCGTGGCTCGTTGGGGGAGCGATACGAGCGCTGCCGGTGGCAGAAGAAGCGAGTTGAGCGAGTGGCCGCGGTCAAAAAAAGGTTGCGGGAATGCGCAACAACTTTTTTTGGGCACCGCAACAGGCACGGAGTGATAACCCGGAGGTCGAGGGTATCAAATCCGGCCCCTGCACCCACGTCGCAGCAAACTACGCTGCAATCAAAATGACCACTTTATAAGTGGTCATTTTTATATGCTCCGTTGCTGCTCCTTTTTCACAAAAAGTCACGCTCGGCTCATCTGTTCGGTTGTAAACGCCCTCACAACGATTCGCTGTCGCTATCAACTTTTTGCGAAAGCGCCTTTTGTGCATATTGCATTTATTATGAACATAAAAACCAAACAAAAGCGGTCGCTAAAAGCGACCGCTTTTTTATTTATCACAAATACAACCAAAAACATATGGCGTTTTATTTGATTCTATGTATAATATAGAGAAATTTTGAAATCAACTAAAACTATATTGAAAAAAATAATTTTATGCTATACAATGACAAGTGTAGACCTATAACGAGGAGTGAGTTTATGTTATCATCACAGGACATTATGCAGTTGATACAGAGTCTTATATGGCTTTTGGCGGGCGTTGGTATTTTTATTGTCGGCATGAACTTTATGGGCGATGCATTAGAGCGAAGTGCAGGCGCGGGCATGAAGCGTCTGCTTGAAAGAATCAGCAACAATCGATTTTCCGGTGTTGGAATCGGTGCCGGTGTAACAGCGATTATTCAGAGTTCATCAGCAACTTCTGTCATGGTTATCGGTCTTGTAAACGCAGGCGTTATGTCTCTTATGCAGGCAACGCCGATTATTATGGGTGCTAACATTGGTACAACCATTACAGGTATTTTGGTTGCGCTTAAAAATGATTATTTTAATATGGCAATGTATCTTTTGGCATTTGCCGGTGTGATGATGGGATTTGCACAGAAGGAAAAGATTAAAATTGCCGGAAGTCTTTGCTCGGGATTGGGTCTTATCTTTGTCGGACTTAATATTATGAGCAGCGAACAGGCGTTTGGAAATCCGCTCGTCGAGAATATGTTCACCGAAATTTTTAAAATGATTGACTTTCCGCTTCTTTTGATTTTGGTGGGCGTTATTTTTACTGCACTTATCCAGAGTTCTTCTGCTTCTACCGGTGTTGTTATTACGATGGTTGGTACAGGAGTTCTTCCGCTTGACCTTGCGTTATTTATTATTCTCGGCGCAAATATCGGCACATGTGTAACAGCGCTTTTAGCATCTGTTGGTGCAAATGCTAACGCTAAAAGAGTTGCACTCATACACTGTACATTTAATGCGTTAGGAACAGTGTTTTTTACGGCAATTATTTGGTTATTTAGAGAACCGGTTGTAAATTTCTTGGTATCTGTATTTCCGGGTAGTGACGCCATGTCACTTCAAATGAGAGTTTCTCTTTTCCACGTTATATTTAATACAACCACTACGTGCTTGTTGCTTCCCTTTGTAAAACAGCTTGTTGATTATTCCTGTGCAATCATCAAGGATAAGAAAGAAATGAAAGAGGAGTTATCTCTTCGATATGTCGATGAAAGACTTCTTTCTGCACCGCCTGTTGCGCTTATGCAGGTGAAAAAAGAAATTGACTATATGATTTCTCTGGCAAAAGAAAATACACGTTTCAGTTTTGTAGCAATGGAAACAGGATCTAAGGAGCATAATGACCTGATTTGTCAAAATGAAAGGATTATTGACTTTATAAACAGCGAATTAACCGGATTTTTAATTAAGTTATCTGCCGTAGTCGAGGGAAGCGATGAAAGAATCATTGGTTCGTATTTCCACGTTTTGAATGACCTTGAACGTATCGGTGACCATGCAGAGAATTTCAACGAGATAGGTATTGAAATGATAAACAGAAACATTTCGTTCTCGGAAAATGCCCTTTGTGGGATTACCAAAATGCGTGATGCTGTTATAGAGATGTTTACAATCGCAAGTGATACGTTTGAGACAACGCATAAAGATAGACTATCTGAGCTTACACAATTGGAAAACAGCGTAGATGCTATGAAAAGAGAATTGATTTCCAATCACTTTGCAAGACTTGCCGAAGGCAATTGCAGTGTTGACGTAAGTCCGTATTATTCGTCTGTTATAGTCGGCCTTGAAAGAATCGCTGACCATCTTGTTAATGTCGGATATAGTATTGTTAACCCCACGGGCTCTCAGAAAAAAGAGAGATAAAAGAGAAAAAAGCAGTTACCTTTGGTAGCTGCTTTTTTGTTATGTAAAAAGAAGAGTATACGCCCGATAAAAGCAAAAAGTATAATTATCACTAAAAATACGGGACGGCAAAAATCAGAAAAAAACATCGAAACTTTGCGGAATTTCCATTGACGAACGAAAGCGTGATTGGTATAATGAAATTATAGAAGAAAGTAAAAATGCTTTGCGGAGAACGCCTATGAAACGATTTTTCAGAAAACTGATATCACTATGTCTGGTTTGCGTGCTTTGTGTGGGTGCGTATTTTGCGCTCGCGGGCTATGCTATGTTTAAAAGCGCGACAAAAGATATGAGTGTAACAGAAAAAGTAAAACAAGTGCGTCAGGGGGAGGATTACGTTACCTTAGACCAGGTTCCTGACATTTACGAGGCGGCAGTAATCTGCGCAGAAGACCAGAGGTTTTACGACCATTTCGGTATTGACTTAATTGCGCTCACACGTGCCGTGTTTCGCAATATCAAAGACGGCGAAATTTCCATGGGTGGAAGTTCTATTACGCAGCAACTTGCAAAAAATTTGTTTTTCAGTCACGAAAAGACGTTTGTGAGAAAAGCAGCAGAACTTTTTGCAGTATATGAGTTAGAAGATAATTTTGGGAAAAATGTGATTTTAGAACTTTACATCAACACGGTCTATTACGGCGATGGGTATTACTGCATTAAGGATGCGGCAAACGGATACTTTCACTGTGAACCGGAGGAAATGTCTGACTATGAATGTACGCTTTTGGCGGGGGTTCCAAACGCGCCGTCTGTGTATGCACCGACAAAAAATCCGGATTTGGCAGCAAAGCGGCAGGAATATGTACTCGAACGCATGGTGAAATGCGGCGCAATTGATAAAGCAAAAAAAGATGAGATTTTAAGTGATAAATAAAAATTTCGGGGAGTGGAAAACCTAAAATGAAAACACGCATTTCTACAATGATTCTGACATTGATTTTCTTTATATTGATATCTTTTTCTGTGTGCGCATCATCTGCGCCCAAGTCATATATGGGTTTTTCCGTTTCTGAGGATTGGTACGTATTTTCAAAGGAAACTACCGACAAAGCACTTTTAGACGCAGTCGGTCTTTCGCAGCAGGAAGTAACCGAAGCACTTATAAACGCAGGATGTGAACATTTTTTAATCAATTCCGAGACAAAAACCATGATTTATATCAAGGTGCAAAAAAATGACGTTTCCCGCGAGTTTTATGATATTGTAGAAACAGAGAATCAAATTCTTTTGGACAGCATTGTGCGCATCATGCAAAAAGGATTTGGGATGGACGCCTTTTTATATGACGGCAATCATATTACCATCACAGAACATCCGCAGATGAAATTTATTACCGTTCCCGGAATCGTTACATCACAGAGCGAAAATCACGGCATGGTGTTTGGCGGAACGTTTGTAAACGGCAGTGCCATCTCGTTTATGATGCATTTAGATGATGAAATCGTAACGGAAGAGGATTTGGAGACCATGAAGGAACTTGCAAATTCTGTTTCGTTTACACTCATTCAGGAAAAGGATGAGGCTGTACCCGACATACATGCAGAAGAAAAACCGCAGACGAGTGTTCAGTATCTTTTAGGTGGCTTTGGCGGCGTGATACTGGTGGCGTTGTGCTTTTATTTTATCGCAAAAATAAGAAAGACGGAGCGTACAGAGGAAGATGAAAAAGACGAATCCGAACAAAGTAACGAAATCGCTGATTGATAAACTGGCCGACACCCACAGTCTTTCAAAAGACGAGTGGGTGTATTTGCTTTGCCATGCAGAAGAAGAAAAAGTGTATCTTACCGAAAAAGCATGCAAGGTCAGAGACGACGTCTACGGAAAAACTGTATTTGCACGCGGCCTGATTGAATTTACAAATTATTGCCGGAATGACTGTTATTATTGCGGTATCAGGCGTTCGAACAAAAACGCCTGTCGTTATCGCCTGACAAAAGATGAAATTTTAGCGTGCTGCAAAACGGGGCACGCGCTCGGATTTCGCACTTTTGTACTGCAGGGCGGAGAGGACATGGCATATTCCGACGACGATCTATGCGATATTGTATCAGATATCAAGCGCCTATATCCTGATTCTGCAGTCACGCTTTCGGTCGGAGAACGCGAAAAGGAAACGTATCAAAGGTATTATGACGCCGGTGCAGACCGCTATTTACTGCGCCACGAAACCGCAAATGATACGCATTATCAGAAACTGCATCCAAATCCGCTTTCTTTATCCAATCGTATGCGTTGCCTTTCCGATTTAAAAGAAATCGGCTTTCAGGTAGGATGCGGTATGATGGTAGGCTCTCCCTATCAAACGGTGGAGTGCTTAGCAGAAGATATGCTCTTTTTAGAACGGTTTCAGCCACATATGGTGGGAATCGGGCCGTTTATTTCGCACAAAGATACGCCGTTTAAAGACGAGCCGAACGGCAGTGCAGAAAAAACGGTTTTACTGGTAGCAATGGTGCGGCTTATGCTTCCAAAAGTCTTGCTTCCCGCAACGACGGCGCTTGGCACATTAGATGATGCCGGTAGAGAACAGGCAGTTTTGGCAGGCGCGAACGTGGTAATGCCCAATCTTTCTCCCAAAGAGGTGCGGAAGAACTATCTTTTGTATGACAACAAAATCAGTACGGGGGACGAAGCTGCAGAGTCTTTTCATAACTTAAAACACCGTATGGAAAACATCGGGTACAAAATTGAGGTAACGCGCGGAGATTTTTCGGGTTTTATAAGAAAATAATTTGTCAAAAAACAGTGTGCTTTTCTACACTGTTTTTGTTTTTTTCAACAAAATTCGTATCTTACGAAAGTTTTTTATTGTAATTAAAACAGTTTCGTGGTATAATAATGAACATTAAGAAACATTTTACAATTTAAATGAAAAGGGGAAGTTTTATGCAGCAAGATATGATTGTAATTTTAGATTTGGGCAGTGCCGAAAATACCATTTTGGCACGTGCGATTCGTGCGCTGGGCGTATATAGTGAAATTTATCCCCATGACATTACGCCTGACGAATTACGTAAATTACCCAACGTAAAAGGTATTATTTTAAACGGTGGTCCCAATAACATAATCGACGGAACAAAAATTGACGTAGATCCTAAAATTTACGAAATGGGCATTCCCGTTTTGGCAGCAGAGCATCCGTCTGCGCTTTGCGAAACAAAGATTGACACATGGCCGGAAGATGAAGAGGCGCTTCAAGAAGCCGTAAAACCGTTCGTATTTGATGTTTGCGGTGCCGCTAAAAACTGGAACATGAAAAACTTTATTGCAGACCAGATTGAACTTGTAAAACAAAAGGTAGGCGACAGAAAAGTGCTTTTGGCGCTTTCAGGCGGTGTAGATTCTTCCGTTGTTGCGGCGCTTTTGTTAAAGGCAATCGGTCAGAATTTGGTTTGCGTGCACGTAAACCATGGTTTAATGCGTAAGGGCGAATCCGAAAGCGTTGTCGAAGTGTTCCGCAATCAGCTTAACGCAAACCTTGTTTATGTAGATGCAAGCGAACGCTTTTTAACCAAACTTGAAAATGTAGAAGAGCCGGAGCAGAAAAGAAAAATCATCGGCAGTGAGTTTATCCGCGTGTTCGAAGAAGAAGCAAGAAAACTTTCCGGAATCGACTTTTTGGCACAGGGTACTATTTACCCCGATATCGTAGAAAGTGGTACGAAAACTGCAAAAACCGTAAAATCCCATCACAATGTAGGCGGACTTCCCGAGGATATGCAGTTTGAACTCGTTGAGCCTTTAAAGCAGCTTTTTAAAGACGAAGTGCGTGCGTGCGGTTTAGAACTTGGACTTCCTGACCACATGGTATTCCGTCAGCCGTTCCCCGGACCGGGACTTGGCGTAAGATGCTTAGGTGCAATCACACGTGAGCGTTTAGAAGCCGTTCGTGAATCCGATGCAATTTTGCGTGAAGAATTCCACCTGGCAGGACTTGATAAAACCGTATGGCAGTACTTTACAGTTGTACCTGATTTTCAGTCTGTTGGCGTTCGCGACAATGCGCGTACGTATGAATATCCCGTTATTCTCCGTGCGGTAAACACAATCGACGCGATGACGGCATCCATCGAAGAACTTCCCTGGCCGATTCTAAAGAAGATTACAAACCGAATTATTAACGAAGTAAAAGGTGTAAACAGAGTCTGCTACGACTTAACGCCGAAACCGACGGCCACGATCGAATGGGAATAACAAAACCAAAATGCTCTGCTTTTGCAGAGCATTTTTTATGCGCGCGAAGGGGTATAAAAAGAGCAAAGTTTAAAAAAATATAAGGTGTCAGTAAGATTTTTTAAATTTTTTATTGAAAAAAGCATTTTTTTTTGATATAATAAATTGTTATTATTTTTATTCTATTTTTTGAGTGGAAGGATTGATGTTACATGGAAAGAAGAGTAGGTACGGTTTCAAGGGGAATCCGTTGTCCCATCATCCGTGAGGGAGACAATCTTGCTAAAATCGTTTGCGATAGCGTGATTGAAGCAGCAAAAAGTGAAGGATTTTCATTAAGAGACAGAGACGTAGTGGGTGTTACAGAATCCATCGTTGCAAGAAGTCAGGGCAATTATGCATCTGTTGATGCAATCGCAAAAGACGTAAAGGCAAAACTTGGCGGCGAAACGGTGGGCGTTATGTTCCCCATTCTTTCCAGAAACCGCTTTGCGATTTGCCTGCGCGGTATAGCAATGGGCGCAAAGAAAATTGTGCTGATGCTCAGTTACCCCAGTGACGAGGTAGGAAATGCCTTACTTTCTCTCGACCAAATTGATGAAGCAGGAATCAATCCGTATTCTGATGTATTAAGTTTAGCAGATTACCGCAGATTGTTCGGCGAAAACAAACACGAATTTACAGGCATTGATTACGTAGACTATTACGGCAAAATCATCGAAGAAGCAGGCGCCGAGGCAGAAATTATTTTTGCAAATCAGCCGACCGCAATTTTAGAATATACCGATTGCGTGTTAACATGCGATATTCATACAAGAGCAAGAACAAAACGCTTGCTGAAAAAAGCGGGTGCAAAAGTTGTTTTGGGACTTGATGACATTTTAAATGCACCGGTTGACGGAAGCGGATACAACGAAAAGTTTGGTCTTTTGGGCTCTAACAAGTCGACAGAGGACAGCATTAAACTGTTCCCCAACGATTGCCGTGATTTTGTTCTTACCACACAGAAACTGATAAAAGAAGCATCCGGCGCAAATGTTGAGGTTATGGTGTATGGCGACGGCGCATTTAAAGACCCGCAGGGAAAAATCTGGGAACTTGCAGACCCGTGCGTATCTCCTGCCTTTACAGACGGCTTAATTGGTACGCCAAATGAACTGAAACTTAAATATTTAGCCGACAATGATTTTAAAGATTTAAGCGGTGACGCACTCAAAGAAGCGATTTCAAGAAGTATTAAAGAAAAAGACGATAACTTAGTTGGAAACATGGCATCGCAGGGCACAACCCCGAGACAACTTACAGACCTTATCGGCTCTCTCTGTGACTTAACGAGTGGTTCGGGCGACAAAGGCACACCGGTAATTTTAGTTCAGGGTTATTTTGATAACTATACAAACTAATAAAAAAAGACGGAGGATAATCCTCCGTCTTTTTTTATTGTCCTTATTTACATATTCTTTTCTTTTACTGCACGTTCCATATTTCGTTTTGCATCACGCTCTAAAATGGCGTCACGCTTGTCGTAGGATTTTTTACCGCGTGCAAGGCCAAGTTCAATTTTCACAAGGCTGCCCGATAAATAAACAGAAAGCGGAATTAGGGAGTATCCCTTTTCTTTTGTTTTTCCGATTAAACGCGTAATTTCTTTTTTGTGAAGTAAGAGCCTACGCTCGCGCATAGGGTCCCGGTTAAAAATGTTTCCCTTTTCGTAGGGACTTATATGCATACCGATTAAAATTGCCTCGCCGGTTTTTAAAGAGACATAACTGTCTTTTAAATTTACTGTGCCGGCGCGGACAGATTTTACTTCTGTTCCGAAAAGTTCGATACCTGCCTCAAATTTTTCATCGATAAAATAGTCGTGATATGCTTTTTTATTGTTGCTTATGAGTTTTTTTGCCTTGTGTTCCATTGATGTGACTCCTTACACAGCAGTTCAAAAATATACCGCCCGTGTGGGCGGTATATCAAAATCAATCTACTTCGATTAAGCCGTAGTCACCTTTTTTACGACGGTAAACCACGTTTGTCATCCCCGTTTCGCCGTTTGTGAAGATAAAGAAATTATGGCCAATCAGTTCCATTTGTAAAACTGCTTCTTCCGGCATCATGGGTTTGCTTGCAATTTTTTTCGTTCTTACAATCTTTAAATCGTCAGAGTACTCTGTTGCTTCGGGATACTCTGTGATTTTATCAAAGGCTACGTTTTCAACGTATTCCTTTTTCATTTTCTTTTCAAGTTTTGTTTTGTTCTTCCGGAGTTGGCGCTCTAAAATATCCACAGCATTGTCAATCGATGTATACATATCTGTGGTAGATTCTTCTACTCTCAGTATAAGACCGCCCGAATGGATTGTAGCTTCTACAACCTGGTCTTCCCGTTGCACGCTTAATGTAACAAATGCTTCTGTATTTTTATAGAAGTATTTGTCAAGCTTTGCAAAACGTTCTTCAACCCTTGCCTTTAAAGCTTCTGTCAATGCAATCTGCTTCCCTGTAATCGTGATTTTCATAACCATCCACTCCTTCTTTGTTGTTTTGCGACCGCACGGCGCATACCGTATGGTGATAGCACAAATGGATGTGCTTTTTTATAATTATCCATTTTGGTGTTTGTTTATGCCAAAACCAAAACAAATATTTATCAAGGTTCTTATGCATTTTCTACAATGCATATGTAAAAAAAACAGTCATTCATAATGAAATATTACCTATTCTTAATCTTATTATACCACAATCCGAAAAAAAGTCAAAGCTTTTTTCGTGTCTTTAACAAATATTTAATTTTTTAAAAGCATAGAATACATCAGGTGTTTTAATGGGGGGAGTTTGTTTGAAAAAAATATGTTTTTTGTGTATTGCGCTTGCATTTCTTTTGATGGTGCCCCAAAAGGCTGAGGCACTTTCTGTTTCGGCACAGTACGCCTGCGTAATAGATTTCCAGACGGGACGCATTGTTTATGAAAAAAACGCATATAAACGACATTCTATGGCGAGTACAACCAAAATTATGACGGCGCTCGTAGCGCTTGAAAACGGTGTACTTACGGATTTGGTAACCGTCGGAAAGAACGCCGCCGGAACAGAAGGAACCAGTCTTTATTTAAAAGCGGGCGATAAGGTCACATTAGAAGATTTACTGTATGGCTTACTGCTTCAATCCGGAAACGATGCCGCGATTGCCATAGCGGAGCATATTTCGGGTTCGGTTTCTGCGTTTTCAGCGCGCATGACAGAACGCGCAAAAGAAATCGGCGCAAACGATACGGCATTTCAGAACCCGAACGGATTAGACGCCGATGGGCATTATACAACGGCGTATGATCTGGCGTGTATTACACGTGAGGCTATGAAAAACGAAACATTTTCTAAAATTGTGGCTACAAAATCCAAAACCATACGAAACGGAAGCCAGACCGTTACCAATCACAATAAACTGCTTAACATGTATCCGGGCTGTGTCGGGGTAAAGACGGGTTTTACCAAAAAAACGGGACGCTGTCTTGTTTCTGCAGCAGAGCGCGACGGTAAAAAGATGATTTGTGTTACCCTAAACGCGCCGGACGACTGGAACGACCACACCAATATGCTAAATTACGCGTTTTCTAATACCGTGCGTTTTCCGCTTATTGCGGCGGGAATGACGGTAAACAGTATTACAGTCAAAAACGGCACAAGCAGCGCATTGGAACTTACTGCGGAACGGGATTTTTATTTGTCGGAGCATCCTGATACCAAGTTTCAAAATGCAAACATAAAATGCACGCTTCCCAAGAGCGTTGCGGCACCGATTGAAAAAGGCGAAGTCATAGGAACGATGGATATTTTTTATAAAGATACGCATCTTGAAACAATCAATCTCATTGCTGCGGCAGATGTAGCCTATATGGAAATACCAAAATCGCATATCGTTTTGGACTATTTTAAAAAGTTGTTGTGTTACGGTTGCTAAAAGATAAAAAATGGTGTATAATAATGACGAATTTATAAAAACGGAGGTTCGTCATGGGAAAGCCGGAGAGACTGCAAAAATTTATAGCCCGCTCAGGTGCGGCATCACGCCGTGCGGCAGAGGATATGATTCTTACGGGGCGCGTCCGCGTAAACAAAACAATCGTGACGGAACTTGGCACAAAAGTAGATGCAGACAATGACAAGGTGTTTTTAGACGGCGTGCGTTTGGTGCCCGAAAAAAAACTTTATTATATTATGCTCAATAAGCCAAAAGGGTATTTGTCTACCGCAAAAGATGAACGCGGCCGCGATACTGTAACAGAACTTGTTCAAGATGTCGACGCAAGGCTTTATCCGGTGGGAAGACTCGACTATTTAAGCGAAGGCTTGTTGTTTTTGACAAACGACGGAGAATTTGCATACAAAATGACGCATCCTACAAGGCACGTTTTAAAAAAATATCAGGTGGTTGTATCCGGCATTCCGGAGGATGAACATATTAAGGCGCTCCGAAAAGGTGTTGATATCGGCGGATATATTACGGCGCCTGCACGTGTGGAACTTGTAAAGTGTTTAGAACGTACAGCGCAACTTAACATCACAATTTCCGAGGGGAAAAACCGTCAGATTCGTAAAATGTGCGAGGCGGTGGGACTTTCTGTGTTGCGCTTAAAACGTGTTGACATCGGCGGTGTCAAACTTGGTAATCTCCCTGAGGGGAAATGGCGTCATTTAACCGATGCAGAGCGGAATTTACTTATGGGCGGTGAAACGAATGATAACCATATTAAAAGAAGAAAATAAAGAGGCATTAAACGCATTTTTAAAAGAGCAGAATACGACCATCTGCATGGACAATATGATTGTGATGTCGGCAAAAGACAAGGATGAAATTTTAGCGGTGGGCGCACTTTGTATGAAAGATTACAAGGTGTATTTAGACCACATTGTCTTAAAAGATACATACCGTGAGGATTTAAACCTTTCGCTCGGTATTTTAAAATCGCTTTTGAATCTTGCGGATTTACGCGGAATCAAAACGGTTTACGGCTCAAATCCTGATATGGAGCGGTTTTATAAAATGTTACGTTTTCAAAAAGAAAATGACACATATACACTCTCGTTAGAAGGCTATTTCACATGTGAACACTAAAAATGGGTGTAGCAAAATGCGCATATCACACAAGGCAAAGAAGACGCATAACAAAGCCTTTCTAATATGCTTAAAAAGTTAAAATAATGCAAAATGTAAGGAAGGAATTCGTCATTTGACGAATTCCTTCTATTTTGTGCCTTGTGTTTTGAACAAACTTCACCTCTGGGCGTACCCTGCGTACGCCTACGGGTTCAGTTTGTCCAATCTGCGCTATTTTCCGTCCACCCCTTATTTTTATTCGTCGTCTACTGTTTCAATGTGTCCTAAATATTCTTCGAGTTCACTTTTAATCACTGTTACCCTTGGACCATAAATAACCTGTACACCGTTTCCGCGTCTGATGACGCCGGAGGCGCCGGTCGCACGGAGTGCGCTATCGTCTACTTTATCAGAATCCTTTACTGTGATTCTGAGTCTTGTGGCGCAGCAGTCAATATCAGAAAGATTCTCTTTTCCGCCCAAAGCCTCTAAAATTGCTTTTGCGCGTGAATTCTCTCCCTTTGTTTTTTCATCTTTTGCTTTGTTGTAATCTTTTCTGGTATAAAGTTTAGTTTCTTCGTCAATATCCTCTCTGCCCGGCGTTTTGTAGTTGAATTTCCGGATTAAAATGCCAAACAGGAAGTAGTAAATAACAAAATACAAAATACCTACAAGGATAATATAAATCCAGTTTGTTTTTGCATTACCGGGGAGTATTCCAAACAGCAAAAGGTCAATAAAACCGCCCGAAAACGTCATGCCCACAGCGACATTTAAAATGTGCATCAGCATAAAGGAAAGACCTGCTAAAACGCAGTGTACTACATAAAGCAAAGGCGCTACGAACAAAAAGGTAAATTCGATTGGCTCTGTAATACCCGTTAAAAATGCGGTGAGCGCCGCACCAAACAAAAGACCGCCTGCGACTTTTCGTTTTTCTTTTCGTGCACACTGATACATTGCAAGTGCCGCGCCCGGAAGACCAAACATCATAAACGGGAATTTACCCGTCATAAAACGACATGCTTCAACGCTGAACCGGGTCGTATTTGGAGAAGCAAGCTGTGCAAAGAAAATGTTTTGTGCGCCCGCAACGCTTGCGCCGTCTATCATCATAGTGCCGCCCAAACCTGTTTGCCAGAACGGGAGATAAAATACATGGTGCAGACCAAAGGGAATTAAGGCACGCTCAATGATACCGTAAATCCACGTTCCTGCATATCCGCTTTTTGTAACCAGATTGCCGAGTGCGTAAATCCAGCGCTGAATGACAGGCCACAAAAAGAACATCAAAACGCCGACTATAATATAGGTAATGGTCGAAATGATGGGAATAAAACGTGTTCCGCCAAAAAAGGAAATCGCATTGGGAAGCTCGATTCGGTAAAAGCGATTGTGCAGCCACGCAACACCTAAGCCTACAATAATACCGCCAAAAACACCCATTTCAAGAGAAGTAAGACCAAGTACATTTCCGGTTGCACCTTCCTGAAGTGTTTCCGCGCGGTTTGTAATGGTAAGGAGTGTCGCAATGGTCATATGCATAACCAAAAACGCCACGGCGGCAGAAAGTGTAGCGATTTCTTTTTCCTGCTTTGCCATGCCGAGTGCGACACCCATGGCAAAGATTAGAGGCAAGTTACCAAAAATAACGTTACCTGTTGCCGCCATAATCGAAAGAATAATATTTAAGACAGTGCCTTCTCCCAAAAGCCATTCTAAATTATAAAGCGAAATGGTAGTGGGGTTTGAAAAGGAAGAACCGATTCCAAGTAAAAGTCCTGCCACCGGCAAAAGCGCGATGGGGAACATAAATGAACGGCCGACTCTTTGCAGTACACCAAAAGCGCCGCCGTTTTCTGATTTGCGCATAGTTTATCACTCCTTATAGTTTCTGATAGGTAAAAAGAACATCTTTTCCGCCTTGTATTTTTCCTGTGTGTTTTGTTACGATGTGAAGTTTTTCTCTTTCGGTCATTAAAACCGGTGTATCCAAAGGAAGATTATGTTTTTTTAAAAGTTCCAAATCCACACGAGCAAGTTTGTCGCCGACTCTTACGCGGTCGCCGTTTGAAACAAAAACCGAAAACCCTTCGCCTTTTAAATTGACCGTATTGATGCCAATGTGTAATAAAAGTTCGCATCCGTCGTCTGTTGTGATGCAAAAGGCGTGCTTGGTATCGGGAATATCTTCGATTGTGCCGTTTACGGGGCTAAAAACAGTTCCGTCGTCCGGCACAATCGCCATTCCGTCTCCCAGCATTTTTTCAGAAAATGCCTCGTCGGGCACAAAGACTATGTCTTTTGAAGTGCCGTTCATGGGGGCAAAAACCTCTGTTTCCTTTGCATTTTTTTGTTTTCCGAACATAGTATCCTCTCCTAAGCCGTATTAAAGATAAGGCTGCATGTTTTTAAGCAGAGATTCTTCAATATGAATCACTTTTTTTGCGATTGTTTTTGCACTTTCTTCTGCGTTTTCATACTGATTGACATATCGTCTGAGACTTTTAATTCCCATATTGCATCCGTCTGTGATAAGGTCTGATGCTGTGCGGTCACTATCATCCCACGATAGTTTCATATTTGTTTTCAGCCACGACATACTCTTTGCCATAGGGGACGGCTCTTTTCCGGGATCGCCATAGCGGTCCAACGATTCTCTGATTTCATCTTCTAATTTTTTGTGGTCTTGTTTACTTTCACTTAAAATGTCGGCGAGCTTCTTGTCTTCAATGTGGTCAATCACCTCATCGATGGCACTGATTCCCATTTTCACACCGGAATCACACTCTTTTAAAAGTTCAATTGTATCGTTTGTAACCATAATATCCCTCCGATTAAAAATAATTACACGCTTATTGTAACCATAAATTTAAAATTTATTGAGAAAAATTTTTTTAGCGTTATATTGACAAAGGAAAAAGAATATGGTATACTGTTATCTGTTGAATTTAGGGGTATAGTTCAGCTGGTAGAGCAACGGTCTCCAAAACCGTGTGTCGTGGGTTCAAATCCTGCTGCCCCTGCCTCCTAAAAAACGGCTTAAACACTTAGTTTAAGCCATTTTTTTGTTATAACTGCACTTTTTGAAATTCAATATCTTATGCTGAAAACAAGGATCAATTTCGCATACGGTTGCATCTGTTTCGGGGCGTTCCGTCTGCTACATCATCATTTTAGCATCACTTGATTTCGCCAATTCTGCCAATTTTGTCTATGGAGAGCATGTCTAGCAAGAATATTTTTTAATTCTCGCAGATATTTTTTGTCCAAATACAATTCTGCTTTTCTTTGGTTACTGTATATTAAAATTTGACACATTTAAAAGTTACGGCACGGAGAAAATCCGTGCCGTTTCATCCATATAGAATCTAATGCTTTTAAAATATTGATTTCTTATTTTTGTTTCCGATACAACAAATATGAATAGACAGTTGGAATAATAACAAGTGCAAAAATTATTGTCATAAATATAAATGTTAAATTAAACAATCCTGACACAATCATTATTATACCGCCGTAAATCCAAAGTTTTCCTGCAAGCTTATGTGTTTTATTCCAGTTCTCTTCGTCATGCAGTGTCCAGGGGAGCTTGATTCCGATTGTGTAATTTTGTTTGCATTTTGGAAGAATAAAGCCAAGCACAAAAAACAAAATTCCCACGAAGACAGGCATTATGCTTTCGACACTTATTTGATATCCCAATGCATTAGCATAGATACAAATTCCGCAAATCAATGAGCAAACGGGAACAATGCTTATAACGGTCGAGAACATTTTATTACTTATATTCTTTCGTCTCGGATCGGCGCTTGTTGCGATAATACATATTAAATTCACAAAGGTCAGTATCGCCGGAAGCCCAACAACTGCAAAAATTTTACTGTTGTAACCTGTAATCTCGCCATTCCAACCAAAACTTGTCGCTATGTTTTCCGGAAGTCTGTTCCATACTAAAAATCCGAAAAACATCGGCAATAATGTAATTATAGAAGAAATAATTATCTTATATTTATTTTGTTTTATCATATAACCACCTTATTCAACCTTCATCATCCTGTATCCGACACCTATGTGTGTCTGGATATACTGCGGAGAGTCAGGAAGTTTTTCAATCTTTTTTCTGAGTGTTGTCATAAACACCCGAAGAGAACCTATATCTGTTTCCCATGCACTACCCCAAATTTTCTCTGCGATAAATTTATGTGTAAGCACCTTTCCTACATTTTGCGACAACACACAAAGCAACTTGTATTCTGTCGGTGTTAGGTGCATTTCCTCATCATCAAGGTATGCACAGCCTGCAGCATAGTCAACTTTAAGTTTTCCGTTTGTAAACATTGACTCTGATGCCGCCGCTTGGTTTTGATAGCTTAATCTTCTTTGTGTAACTCTGAGCCTTGCAAGGAGTTCTTCAACAGAGAATGGCTTTGTTAAGTAGTCATCGGCACCGCAGTCTAATGCC
>JAZNGT010000012.1:0-17338 GCA_045576635.1 Congzhengia sp.
AAATGTCGCAACCTTTGTAGGAAGAAAAATCGCAGGCATTTTAGGCGGTATTTTGGCAACAATCGGGGTTGTACTTCCCTCTTTTTGCATCATTCTTTTTATTGCAAGTTTTCTGAAAAACTTTGCAGAATACGAAATCACAAAGCACATTTTCGGCGGCATCCGCATTATCGTTGCTGTTTTGGTGACAAACGCAATTTTTACACTCGGAAAATCTGCGATAAAAGATAAAATCTGTCTTTTACTTGCCATTCTTTCGGGCATACTGTCCTTTGTGTTTTCACTGTCTCCCATTTACTTTGTGGTTGCCGGCGCACTGTTGGGACTCGTGCTCCCCAACAGCAAAAAAGGAGGTACATCAAAATGATATACCTTACGCTTTTTTATGAGTTTTTTAAAACAGGTCTTTTTGCAGTCGGTGGCGGACTTGCAACCATTCCGTTTTTAAACGAAATTGCAGAACGCTTAGGCTGGTTTACCAAGGATTTTTTAGGTGATATGATTGCTGTGGCAGAATCGACGCCCGGTCCGATTGGCGTAAATGTTGCAACGTATGCAGGATTTACAGTAACCGGTTTTTGGGGCGCACTGACAGCAACGTTGGGCTTAATTACACCATCCGTAATAATCGTCTTAATCATCGGTGCAATGCTTGATAAATTCCGTAACAATCCGCTTGTTGACCGTGCATTTTACGGCATACGCCCGGTGGTAACGGGTATGATTGCCGCCGTTGCCGCAGAACTTACACTTTCAGCAGTTTTAAAATCAAATGCGAGCGGAACTGTTTTAAGTATGCTCTCTTCGATTGACGTTTTAAGTGTCATTTTGTTTTTCGCATTTTTATTTTTAACAAACAAATGGAAACTGCATCCCATTTTTTATATTGTAATTGCCGGAATATTGGGTGCGGTTTTAAAACTTTAAAAACAAATTTTTCCCTTGCAGATGTTACATTTGCAAGGGATTTTTTTATTCAAAAGCAGAATTTATGAAAAAAATCAAATAAAATTAGTTTTTTTGTCTTTTTTACTGTACAAAAACCAAAAAATATGCTATACTGATATGGTATCAACCAATAAACTTGGAGATTGTGTGTGATGAATTTGGCAAATTCAAATATATATATTGTAACCGGCCATTATGGCAGCGGAAAAACGGAGTTTTCCGTAAACTTTGCGTTGGAACTCAAAAAGACTTACGAAAACGTAATTTTGGTGGATTTAGACATTGTAAATCCTTACTTTCGCTCGAATGACGCCCGCGCACTTTTAGAGCAGGCAGGCGTTTGCGTGATTGCACCCGAATTTGCCGGTACAAATGTGGATATCCCCGTTTTGCCACCTGAAATTATGCGGATTTTCGAAGAAAAGGATGCAAAAATTGTGCTCGATGTTGGCGGTGACGACGACGGCGCCATTGCACTGGGCAGATATAAACACTTCTTTGATACATCTGATTATGAAATGCTTTTAGTGGTAAACACAAGACGTCCGCTTACCCAGACAAAAGACGAAATCATTGAGATGAAACAAAACATCGAAACTGCGTCTCGCCTTTCCGTTACAGGACTCGTTTTAAACACCAATATTGCAGACGACACAACGCACGAAATTGTAACCGAAGGATACGAGATTTTAAAGAACGTAAGTTCTGATACAAACCTTCCTATCCGGTACGTTTGCGCAACAGAATCTGCGGCAAAAGGGCTTACCCTTCCGGTTTCGGAAAAACTGTTTTACATCACTCGAAGACTTTTAAAAATATAGTTATCACAAACACTAAGGTCTGTGTGCCCACCTAAGACCTGCTTGTGACATATATACTGTGGGCAGAAAGGCAATGAACTTATATGGCAAAGGTTGTTATTTTAGAAGACGTATGCAAAGGCTGTTATCTTTGCGCCTCTGCATGTCCGAAAAAGGTGTTAGCACCTGCAAAAGACAAATTAAATCAAAAGGGTTACAGACCCATTGAAGCAGTAAAACCCGAGGATTGCATCGGCTGTGCAATGTGTGCAACCATGTGTCCCGACTGCGCAATCGAAGTGTATAAATAAAAGTTTTTACAGAAAGGATTGATATAAAATGGCAGAAAAAGTTTTAGTAAAAGGCAACGAGGCTTTTGCAGAAGCTGCAATTATGGCCGGATGCCGTTACTTTTTCGGTTATCCCATCACTCCGCAGACAGAAATCAGTGCTTACATGGCAAAACGTATGCCGAAAATCGGCGGCGTATTTCTTCAGGCGGAAAGTGAAGTTTCTGCAGCAAATATGGTTTACGGTGCAGCAGGCGCCGGCGCAAGAGTTATGACCTCGTCCTCCTCTCCCGGTATCAGTTTAAAGGCAGAGGCGGTTTCCTATATGGCAGGTGCAGACCTTCCCTGCGTTGTAATTAACGTTGTACGTGCGGGCCCGGGTTTAGGCGGTATTCAGCCGGCACAGTCTGACTATTTTCAGGCAACAAAGGGTCACGGCCACGGCGATTACAGACTGATTGTTTTAGCACCCAGTTCCGTTCAGGAAATTGTTGACATGACGAAAGAAGCGTTTGACCTTGCAGACATTTACAGAATGCCGGTAATGCTTTTGGCAGACGGAATGCTCGGTCAGATGATGGAACCCGTTGTATTCGAACAAAAAGAATCCACACGCAAAATCCCTGAAAAAACATGGGCTACCACAGGCACAGAATTAAAACGTGAGCACAACATCATAAACTCTTTATACATACAGCCAAACGAACTCGAAAAATTGGTTTTAGAGCGTTATGAAAAGTATAAAGTAATCGAAGAGAAAGAAACCAAATACGAAACCTACTTAACGGATGACGCAGAATTTATCTTAACCGGATATGGTTCTGTTGCACGTATCTGTAAAAATGCCGTTGACGAACTTCGTGCACAGGGCATTAAAGCAGGTTTAATCCGTCCGATTACACTCTGGCCGTTCCCGTCAGATGCATATTTAAAACACACAGAAAACGCAAAAGCAATTCTTTCTGTTGAAATGAGTATGGGTCAGATGGTAGAAGACGTTCGTCTCGCTGTAAACGGCAAACTGCCCGTTCATTTCTTCGGAAGAACCGGCGGTAACATCCCGTATCCCAACGAAATCATCGATGCGGTGAAAAAAATCATCGGGGGTGAAAAATAATGGAACAGGTATTTAAAAGACCACACGCACTTTGCGATGTGCCCCTTCACTACTGCCCCGGCTGCACACACGGTATTGTTCACCGTTTGGTTGCCGAGGTATTAGATGAACTCGGCATTGAGGGCAAAACCATTGGGGTTGCACCCGTAGGCTGTGCGGTGTTTGCTTATAACTACTTTAACTGCGATATGCAGGAGGCTGCCCACGGCAGAGCGCCGGCAGTTGCTACCGGTATCAAGCGCGTACATCCTGACAAGGTTGTATTTACCTATCAGGGCGATGGCGACCTTGCCGCTATCGGTACAGCAGAAACCGTACACGCAGCAGCAAGAGGCGAAAATATTACCATTATCTTTATCAATAACGCAATCTACGGTATGACCGGCGGACAGATGGCGCCCACCACACTTCCGGGACAGGTAACACAGACCTCTCCTTACGGACGTGATACTGCGACGCAGGGCTTCCCCATCCGCGTAAGCGAAATGCTTTCTACCACCTCCGGCGCAGCATACATTGAACGTGTCAGCGTTGACTGCGTGAAAAACATCAACCGTGCGAAAAAAGCAATCAAAAAAGCGTTCCAGACGCAGATTGACAAAAAAGGCTTTTCTATGGTTGAAGTTCTTTCTGCTTGTCCTACAAACTGGGGATTGTCTCCTGAAGAATCCATTAAATGGCTTCAAGACAATATGATTCCTTATTATCCTTTGGGCGTTTACTGCGACAAAACAGAAGAAGAATAATATGTAAAACGTTAAGCAGGAGCGCATACACGCGTTCCTGCTTTTGTCACTTTTGAGGTTTGTATGAAAATCACAAAAATCGAAGAACAAAAGAAAAACAAAAACAGAATGTCGGTTTTTATAGACGGCGCGTTTGCATTTGGCATTGACGCGTTTAGTCTTTATGCCTTAAAACTAAAAGAAAGCGATGAAGTAAGCGAAGAAAGGCTTGCCTTAATCACCGACACCATTTTGTTCGAAGACGCAAAAAATTATGCGGCAAAACTTTTGACTCAAAGAAGTTACACAGAACGCGATATGAAAAGAAAAATAAAAGACCGTACCGGAAGTGACGAAGTAACCGAAAAAACCATTGCATTTTTGAAAGAATATAAACTGATTGATGACGTTGACTTTGCACATCGCTACGCAAAGGACTGCTTACATTTAAAAAAATACGGCAAGCAAAAAATCAAATTCAAACTTTTGGAAAAAGGCATTTCAAAGGAAATTGCTGAAGAAACCATTGAATCTATATGCTCTTATGACGACGAACTCAATACACTTTTCCCCCTGATAGAAAAAAAGTTAGGGGGAAACTTTGATATCAAAAACGTGATGAAAACAAAACGGTATTTTGCATCACGCGGCTACCGTTTTGATGAGATAGATACTGCGTTAAGGAAACTCAAAGCAGAAAGTGAGGAGTGGCCTTTATGACAAACATTCGTTTTGCAGGCGTTATTATAAACCGCCTGGCGCTTACCATTGACAGAATCTACGATTACCGCATACCCGATCATCTTTTGGGAAAAATTCATATAGGTAGTCATGTAACTGTGCCCTTTGGCAAGGGAAACAAGGAGATTGACGGCTTTGTTTTATCCCTGTCCGAAGAAACAGAGTTTGAAGGCACGGTAAAAGAAATCATTTCTTTAAACCGCGAAACGCCACTTTTTGACGAGAACATGCTTGCTGTTTGTAACTTTTTAAAAAGGCGTTATTTTTGTTCTTACATCAGCGCAATCAAAACAATCGTGCCTCCGGGCAGCGCAAAAAAACACCCCGTGTCAGACAAAATCATTCGCGGTTCTGTTTTAAACGTTCCCTATGACGAAGCGTTTGAAATTTTAGAAAAAATGCGCGACAAAGCACCCGCACAAAGCAGAATTTTAGAACTTTTAATCCAGAACGATTTTGTGGCAAATAGCGATATAACCTTTTTAACCGGTGCAAGTTATCAGGCAATTCGTGCGCTCAAAGATAAAGGCGTTTTGCGCGAAGAAGAAATCGAAGTGTTTCGTATGCCCATCGATTATGACAACATTCCTCATACAGATGCACCAAAACTTACAGACGAACAGCAAAACGCAGTAGACCAGATTTCTGCCTCGGTTTCGGAAAATAAAAATGAGACCTTTTTGCTGCATGGTATCACCGGTAGCGGCAAGACAGAAGTTTTCCTGAACTGTATTGAAAAAGCGCTCGCTCTTTCCAAAACTGCCATTGTGTTGGTGCCTGAAATTGCACTGACACCACAAATGGTAACACGTTTTGTATCACGGTTTGGAAAACAAATTGCAGTTTTGCACTCTGCTCTTTCTATGGGAGAGCGAGCAGACGAATATAAACGCATTCAAAACGGCGAAGCAAAAGTGGTGGTTGGCGCACGTTCTGCAATCTTTGCGCCGCTTAAAAATATCGGTATGATTGTGGTAGACGAAGAACACGAAACGAGTTACAAAGCCGAAAACGCACCAACTTATCATGCGCGCGAGGTGGCAGATTTTCGCGCAAAGCAAGAAAATGCAGTGCTTTTACTCGCCTCTGCAACGCCTTCTATTGAAAGTTTTTATTTGGCAAAGCAGGGAAAATACCGTCTCGTTACACTCAAAAATCGCCCAACGAAACATACGCTTCCGGATGTCACAGTGTCTGATATGCGCGAAGAAATTCAAAGTGGAAACCGTTCTTGCCTGGGACTCCCTTTGCAAAGAGAACTCCGCAAAAACAAAGATGCCGGTGAACAAACGATTTTGTTTTTAAACCGCCGCGGTTTTTCGTCCTTTGTATCTTGCAGAAACTGCGGATTTGTGATAAAATGTGAAAACTGCGACGTGTCGCTTACGTATCATAAAAATAAAAATACACTCACTTGTCACTATTGTGGACATACAGTAAAAAAACCCGATAAATGTCCCGAATGTGGAAGTAATTACCTAAAACAGTTCGGTGCAGGAACACAAAAGGTAGAAGAAGAACTTCACACGCTTTTCCCTGATTTGTCTGTCATTCGCATGGATGTGGATACCACCGGCGTAAAATCTTCACATCGCGCGCTTTTGGAACGGTTTGAAACAGAAAAAACCGATGTATTACTCGGCACGCAGATGGTGGCAAAGGGGCTTGATTTTCCGAACGTCACTTTGGTGGGCGTACTGGCAGCAGACCAGAGCCTTTTTCTAGATGACTTTCGCGCAAGTGAGCGCACCTTTGACTTAATCACGCAGGTGTGCGGTCGGGCAGGCCGTGGCGAAAAAAACGGGCGTGCACTCATTCAGACGTATATGCCGGAAAACGAAGTGATAACGCTTGCAAAAGAGCAGGATTATCTTTCCTTTTACGAAAACGAAATTGAACTCAGGAAAAGCCTTAACTATCCTCCCTTTTGTGATATCATTTCGGTTTTATTAACCGCGCCCACACAAAATGGGTTAAACGCATACGGAAAGTCTCTCGCAAGGGCAATTTTAACTGTTATGCAAAAAGAATATGACGGTGCGTTTGAAATTTTAGGTCCCTGCGAAACCGCGGTTTCAAGGCTAAACGGACATTACCGCCAACGAATTTTCATTAAATGTAACCTGAATGAATCGGCAGAACATATTTTTTCGCGTCTTCGCAATTTCCATATCGGAAACAAGCACGCGCAGCATATAAATATGGTAATTGAAACAAATCCTTTAAACGCAATTTAAATATGCGACATCTTATCCGTCCACGGTAAGATGCGCAAAAGTTACGTGGACAGAAAGGTTTGAAAGCAAAATGGCAATCAGAAAGGTGTTAAATGTCACAGAAGATAACGAATTTTTAAGAAAAAAATCACGCGAAGTGACCGAAATCGATGGTCGCATTTTAACGCTGTTAGACGACATGAAAGAAACCATGTATGACGCAAACGGCGTCGGTCTTGCCGCACCACAGGTTGGCATTTTGCGCCGTGTTGTTGTAATTGATGTGGGCGACGGTCTCATTGAACTGATTAACCCCGTAATTGTATACAAAAAGGGAGAACAGATTAACGCCGAAGGCTGTCTTTCTGTTCCCGGAAGGTCGGGCACGGTAGCACGTCCCGAAAAAGTAAAGGTACGCGCGAAAAACAGAAACGGCGAGGAAATCGTAATTGACGGAGACGGGTTACTTGCAATCGCGCTCTGCCACGAAATTGACCATTTAGACGGCATTGTTTATATTGACAAAATGATTGCCGAAGTCACAGAATAAGGAGACGCACATGAAGATTGTATATATGGGAACCCCCGACTTCGCAGTGTTACCACTTGACGCACTGATTAGGGACGGTCATACAGTATCGCTCGTTGTAACACAACCGGATAAGCCAAAAGGCAGAGGTCATAAATTAGTTCCTCCTCCGGTCAAGGTGTTCGCAGAAGAACATAACATTCCCGTGTTTCAGCCGGACAGCATGAAAACAGAAGAAAGTTTTTTAAGATTAAAAGAAGAAAACGCGGACGTGTTTATAGTTGCCGCGTACGGAAAAATTCTGCCGCAGAAGATACTTGATATTCCAAAGTACGGCGCCATCAACATTCACGCATCACTGCTTCCGAAATATCGCGGTGCTGCACCGATTCAGTGGAGTATTATAAACGGCGAACGTAAAACCGGTGTTACCACCATGCAAATGAACGCAGGACTTGATACCGGCGATATGCTCGTAAAAGAAGAAGTAGAAATTACGGAAACCGACACGGCAGAAACGCTACATGATAAACTGATGGAAGTGGGCGCAAACGTAATCGTAACGACTTTAAAGCAATTGGAAAACGGCACGCTTTCCCCCGAAAAACAGGACGATGCGCTTTCTAACTATGCGCCGATGATTGATAAACTGACAGGTGTTTTGGATTTTAATAAATCCGCAAACGTGCTCTTTAACCTTATTCGCGGATTATATTCCTACCCTTGTGCAAGTACATTTTACCAAGGCGCACGCGTAAAGGTTCTTTCCGCATCGAAAGTCATCTGCACAAAAGACGCAAAAAATGGCGAAATTTTAGACGTTTCCAAAAACGGTATTTTGGTAAAATGCCAAAAAGATGCGCTTTTGATTGACACCTTACAGTTTGAGGGTAAAAAGAAAATGGCAGTGTCAGAATATATTAAAGGAAATACGCTTGAAAAAGGCGTCGTTTTAGGAGGGTAACACTTGGGAGAAAAACCTACAAAAACAAATGCCATGCGAATGCTTGATAAAGCAAACATTTCGTATGAGCCGATTTATTATACCGTAGACGAAAACGATTTGTCCGGCGTGCATATTGCAGACCAAGTAGGTCTCCCCTACGAACAGGTATTTAAAACCCTCGTAGGGCGAGGCGACAAAACCGGTCCGGTTGTATTTTGTATTCCGGTACATCGTGAGATTGATTTAAAAAAAGCAGCCGTGGCTACAAACAACAAACGTGTTGAACTTTTAGCAGTAAAAGAACTTCTGCCGCTTACGGGATATGTGCGTGGCGGCTGCTCGCCCGTTGGTATGAAAAAAGCATTTCCCACCTGCTTTGATTTGGCATGCCTTTCGTTTGATAAAATTACGGTCAGCGCAGGCATAAAGGGCTGTCAACTTTTGCTTGACAGGTCGCATCTTACGGACTTTGTAAAAGCAGAAATCAAAGATATTTGCAAATGAAAAAAAAGGGATGAAAAGTAAGTTTACTTTTCATCCCTCTTTTATTACGATGATAGAAAAAATTGTTCTGAATTGACAAACAGAATCCGAAGGCGTACATCAGGTACGTCGAGAGATGATGTTTGTCAATAGCAAAAGGCATAAAAATAGGAAATATCGCTTTTAAGACGATATTTCCTACCTTTATTCACAATTTGGACGTTTAGCAGACTATATGATTTTTAATTTGACCATTACTCTGCCTTTTGCGTTCCGGGCGATTTTTACATCACCGACTTAGAAAATACCCTGTGCCATCATTGCGTTTGCAACTTTCTTAAAGCCTGCAATGTTACCACCTGCAACCAAGTCGTAACCGAAACCGTATTCTTCTGCTGCTTCAACGGATACTTTGTGGATATTTTTCATAATACCCTTTAATTTTTCATCAACTTCTTCAGCAGACCAACTGTATCTCATGGAGTTCTGTGCCATTTCTAAAGCAGAAACTGCAACACCGCCGGCATTTACAGCCTTTGCAGGTCCGATGATAAGTTTGTTTTCTTTTAAAAGTTCCATTGCATCGTTCTTTGTAGGCATATTTGCAACTTCAATATAGTATTTGGTGCCGTTTGCAATGATTTTCTTTGCTTCTTCAATGCCGATTTCGTTCTGCGTAGCACAAGGCATGCAGATGTCAACCTTAACGCCCCACGGTTTTTCACCGGGATGGAATTCGCAGCCGAATTTTTCTGCATAATCCTGCGCACGGTCACGACCGGACGATCTCATTTCGAGCATGTAATCGAATTTTTCTTTGGTGGTTACACCGTCGGGGTCATACACATAACCGTCAGGTCCGGAAATGGTAACAACCTTACCGCCGAGTTCTGCAACTTTCTGGCAAACGCCCCATGCAACGTTACCGAAACCGGAAACTGCAACGGTTTTGCCTTCAATTGTATCGCCTAAGTGTGTTAATACTTCGTTTGCGTAGTATGTAGCACCGAAACCGGTTGCTTCGGGTCTGATTAAAGAGCCGCCGTATTCTAAACCTTTTCCGGTTAATACGCCGTTTTCAAAGCCACCACGGATTCTCTTATACTGACCGTAAAGGTAGCCGATTTCTCTACCACCAACACCAATGTCACCAGCAGGAACGTCGATATCCTGACCGATGTGTCTGTAAAGTTCTGTCATAAATGCCTGACAGAATCTCATGATTTCTGCGTCACTCTTTCCTCTGGGGTCAAAGTCAGAACCGCCCTTACCGCCGCCGATCGGAAGACCGGTAAGAGAGTTTTTGAAAATCTGTTCAAATCCTAAGAATTTGATAATGCCAATGTAAACGGAAGGATGGAATCTAAGCCCGCCCTTGTAAGGTCCGATAGCACCATTAAACTGTACTCTGTAACCACGGTTTACCTGCACTTTTCCATTGTCATCCACCCAGGATACTCTGAAAGAAATCGCTCTTTCGGGTTCAACCAATCTTTCCAAAAGACCTGCTTTTTCATATTCGGGATGTGCCTCAATTACAGGCTCAATGGAAACTAAAACTTCTTCTACCGCCTGTAAAAATTCAGGTTCAGAAGCGTTTCTTTCTTTTACAATTTCCATTACTTTGTTTAAATACTCGCTTTTAAACATGTTATATACCTCCACTTTCATAAAATACAAAAACAAAAAAAGACCGCATTGAGAAAACCTCAACGCAGCCTGATTTGGAGCTGGAGATGGGACTTGAACCCACGACCTGCTGATTACGAATCAGCTGCGCTACCAACTGTGCCACTCCAGCAAAACATTTGTAGTTGTCACAATTTAAAACCCTCACCTAAAAATCATGAAAAAAGCTACACTGCCACGTTTGGCACAAACTTTATTATACTATATTAAATGCGTACTTGTCAATAAAAAAATTGTTTTTTTAATTGCAAACGTTTTTTGAACATTTGTCCGCAGTTCTTGACAAATATATATGAAAACGCATATAATGAAAGTACTTAACTGGACAAAAAGGAGAAATAATATGCCAAGAACAAAGCTTTCAGAAAGGAAACTCCCTGACTATACAAAAGGTGAGGAGATTTTTAATATGGTATCCCACATTGCAGGCGGTGCAATCGGGGTTGTGGCCCTTGTGCTCTGTGTTGTGTTTGCGGCTCTCCATCACAATGTATACGGCGTAGTGGGCAGCGCTATCTACGGCGCAACGATGATTGTGCTTTACACTATGTCAAGCATCTATCATGGTTTAAAACCGCACCTTATGGCAAAAAAGGTGTTTCAGGTGATTGACCACTGCTCTATCTTTTTGCTGATTGCAGGAACGTACACTCCCATCGCACTTTCTTCTTTGAGGGAATATGCTCCATGGCTCGGATGGACAGTGTTCGGTTTTATATGGGCAATCGCAATACTCGGCATTGTCTTAAATGCCATTGACCTTGAAATGTTTAAAAAGTTTTCTATGATTTGTTATATTGCTATGGGCTGGTGTATTGTGTTTGCTGCAAAAGCAACTTGGATTACACTTGGCATAGGCGGTGTAACGCTTTTGCTCGCCGGCGGAATCCTATATACTATCGGCGCGGTATTCTACGCAATCGGTGTAAAACACCGCTATATTCACTCGGTATTTCACCTGTTTGTCGTAGGCGGCAGCATTCTTCAATTTCTTTCCATTTTGCTGTACGTTGTATGATACAGCATACGAAAGAAAAAAAAGGAGGTAACACATATGAACGCAGAATTTTGCGGAAAAGAACAAGACGAAAAAAATGAAGTTCATACAGAATCCGGCAAGCAGATAACGGACAAAGAACCTACCGATACTGCAAAACTGATAGACGAAATGCCAGAACTTCATGATGAATTTGACCGCATCGGAGAACTACGGCGCAAAGCAGTTAACAAAGCGCACAACAAAAAAAGAAATATTATTTTGCTCGTTGTGATTATTGTTTCGTGCATGCTTGTAACGGCGTTTGGATTTTTGTTCAGCAAATACAGAGCGCACAAAAAAGCAGAAGAAGCGTTAAAAAATATGCCTGTCTCCTCGGCTATCTCCGGCGAAGTGATTTCGCACACCGCAGGCAAAAACTTTGTAGACCTTTCCGTAACAGACGAGACAAGTGCAAAGTCTGCAATCAAAAGTCTTTCCGCACTGTTTCATATTACGGATGAAAGAACGGATTTTGTATTAAAACAACTCCTTACCATAGGACAAGATACCTGCTACCGCTTCCGTCAGACAGTAGGCGGTGTTTCGGTAGACGGTGGCGAAATGGTGCTTCTTATAGCAAAAGATGGTACACCACTTGCACTAAACGGAAGATATGTAAAAACCGATGGATTAGACTTAGTTGCAACGCTCGACAAAGGCGGTGCAACTAATGCCATGAGTGCATACAGCAGTAAACTTCCCGCAGAATACCGTATTTTAAATGGAGCATCCGTAACAGATGCCGAAAAAATTGTTACAAATAAAGATGGAAAAACGCATCTTGCGTATACTGCGAACATGTCCGGTTATAACGAAAACGGCGAATATACTGCGTATGATATTTTTGTTGATGCTGATGATGGCGCAGGAATTTATGTGTCGCACACAGCATCATTTGAGCCTGCCTTAACTGAAACAGATGGTGCACTGTCCGATAGCAGCGACGTAAATAAGCCCGCGGCAACGCCGTCTCAAAACGGTGCATTCTTATCAATCTGCACCGTAAACGACAAGTTTAACTGGAATGATAAAACAAAGGAAAGCGCAGTTGATAGTATCAGCCTTTCCGATATCGCCGAAGGGTATGCATCGCCTTACATTTCTGCTGCAAAAGCCACCGCAGACAAGGCGTACAGTTATTTTAAAAATAACTTTGGCTATTTGGGACTGGATGGCAAAAACAGTCCGTTTTTTGTGTATTTAAACCCCAACGAATATGTAGGTGATAAACTCCCCAGGGAGCGTGCACTCTATACCGATAATATCATTATGTTGCACCGCGAAGACTTAACGCAGGGCGAGCCGGACTTTAACGTCTTTATGCACGAATATGCACACGGCGTAATGCACCATATTGCAGGTCTTTCCGGCACCGCTGCACTGACGCAAAACGCAGTAATAAACGAGGGGTTAGCAGATGTGTTTGGTGAACTTTCGGAACTCCAATATTACGGCAGCGCCGATTGGATTCACGGTGACAGAAATATCGCCCTCCCGGACGGTGCATACCTCACACGTACGCACGGAGGCGTGCAAATGGCAAACATGGATGACTGTTACTATCACAGCACAGTAATTTCTAACGCCGCGTATCAGATGTACGCAAACGGCATAAGCGCCGATGCGATAGAAGAACTTATGTTCCGCACCGTTTGTATGATGACAAAAAACAGCGACTTTTCAAATTGGTGTACGCTGACATCTCTTCATGCAAACAATATGAAAGATAACGGAATTTTAACAGAAGAACAGTTCCTCTTGCTGGAAGAAATTCTTACCCAGACCGGCATTCCCAAACAAACACTCTATCAGTCTTAAAAAACACAACAATTTGATAAGAAAGATGCAAGAAAAAAGCGTGGATTTTGTGAAATCCGCGCTTTTTTTGTAAAATCCGAAAAAAAGTGTTGACCTAAAATCTTATGTGCTATATAATACAATTATGTAATTTATTTACAAGGGGGAATGTCGTATGATAAAAGTTGCAATTTTAGGCTTTGGCACAGTTGGCTCCGGCGTATATGAAATACTCAGAAAGAGCCCCGATGCAATCGCAAAAAAAGCAGGCAGTACGATCGATATAAAATATATTTTAGATATCCGTGAATTTGAAAATCATCCGGAAAAACATCTGTTTACCAAAAACTTTGACGATATTTTAAATGATGACGAGGTTTCTATTATTGTCGAGGTGATGGGCGGTTTAGAACCGGCATACACCTTTACAAAATCTGCTCTGCTCCGCGGCAAAAACGTAATAACCTCGAACAAAGAACTTGTTGCAACACACGGTACAGAACTCATTGAAATCGCAAAAGAACATCAGGCAAACTATTTCTTTGAGGCATCTGTCGGTGGCGGTATTCCGATTATCCGTCCCTTAAATCAGTGCCTTGCGGCAAACCGCATTGACCGCGTAAATGGTATTTTAAACGGTACAACAAACTTTATTTTAACCAAAATGTTTAAAGACGGTGCGTCCTTTGCCGATGCACTTTCCGAAGCACAGGCGTTAGGATACGCAGAGCGTAACCCCGAGGCCGATGTAGAAGGTCACGATGCATGCCGTAAAACCGCAATTTTAGCATCTCTTGCAACCGGTAGATTCGTTGATTACCGCGACATTCCGACAGAAGGTATCACAAACATCTCTACAACAGATGTTTACTTTGCGGAAAAAATCGGTTACGTGATTAAACTTATTGGTTCTGCCGAAGTTTCAGAAGACGGAAAAGTAACCGCACTCGTTGCACCGCGTCTTGTTTCCAAAGAGAGTCAACTTTCCAGCGTAGACGGTGTGTTTAATGCAATTATGCTCCACGGCGACTCATTAGACGATGTTATGTTCTACGGTCGCGGCGCAGGTAAACTCCCTACAGCAAGCGCTGTTGTAGCAGACGTGATTGATGCTGTAAAGCATATCCATACAAACAAATGGGTGATTTGGCTTCCCGCAGAGGAAAAAGGAATGAATCCGCCCGAAGAAAGCATTTATCGCTATTTTGTCCGCACATCTGACGATGCGCTTCCGAATCTGTTAAACGCAAAGATTCTCGGCACAAAAGACGGCGAAACCGTTTTCGTAACAGACGAAATGAAAGAACAGGACTTTTTAAATATTGCGTCCAGCAAATGCAACTTTATCCGCATTTTGCCGTAACGCTCTAAGGAGATACAATATGGGCAAGGTAAAAGTAAGAGTTCCCGGAACTTCTGCCAATTTAGGCCCCGGCTTTGATTCTTTGGGTCTGGCGCTTTCCATTTATAACTATATCGAAGCAGAAGAAACCGATTCGGGACTCCAAATCGAAATTTTAGATGCAGAAACAAAAGAGTTTTTGCCCACCGACGAAAAAAATCTGGTTTATAAAGCAATGAAGCACTTGTTCGACAAGGCAAACTATAACGTAAAGGGATTAAAACTCGTTTTAAAAAGCGATATCCCTGTAACACGTGGTTTGGGTTCAAGTTCTGCATGTATTGTAGGCGGTCTTTACTGTGCAAACGAACTTTGTGGAAAACCGTTTACCAAGCGTGAACTTATGACAATGGCAACGCAGATTGAGGGACACTCCGATAACGTATGCGCTGCTGTTTCAGGCGGTCTTACCGTCTCTGTGTTCAAAAAGGACGAACTTTTCTATCACTCGCATAAATTGGACCAAAACTTAAAGTTTTTGGTGCTCATTCCCGATTACGCTGTTGTAACACAAAAGGCACGAAACACACTCCCCGGCTACTATCCCAAACGCGACGTGTTGTTTAACATTTCGCATACATCGCTTTTGGTAGCGTCTTTAATTTCGGGCGATTATGAGAATCTTCTCTGTGCTATGGATGACCGTGTGCACGAACCGTACCGCAAAGTGTTTATAGACGGTTATCAGAAAATCTACAACAAATTAAAATCATACGGCGCACTGGGTACATATATCAGTGGCTCAGGCCCGACACTGATTTCTCTTGTTGAGGCAGAAGACGCTGAATATTTCTTAGAAGACATCAGCGAATATATGAAGAAAGCGCATCCTAACTGGATGATCAAACTGTTAGATATCGACAATGACGGTGTGACCGTTATTTCGTAGTCCGACATAAGTGTACAAGCAAAGACTGGAGGTTATAAAATTGAGTTTAATCGTACAAAAATTCGGTGGCTCCTCGGTTGCCAACAAAGAACGTTTGCTAAATGTTGCAGGCATTATTACCGATACGTATAAAGCCGGCAACGGCGTTATCGTTGTAGTCAGCGCACAAGGTGACACCACAGATGATTTAATCGAAAAAGCAAAAGAGGTAAACGAAAACCCCTCCAAACGCGAAATGGATATGCTCCTTTCCACCGGCGAGCAAATCTCCGCATCGCTTTTGGCAATGACCATCGAAAATATGGGCTATCCCGTTATTTCGTTAACCGGTTGGCAGGCTGGCGTTCTGACAGACTCTAACTATTCTGCCAGCAGAATCAAAAAAGTAAGAACCGAAAGAATCTTAAACGAGCTTGATAAAAAACGAATCGTCATCGTTACAGGATTTCAGGGTATTAACCGCTTTGATGACATCACAACATTAGGCCGTGGCGGTTCCGATACATCGGCAGTTGCATTAGCAGCAGCATGCCACGCAGATTTGTGCGAAATTTATACCGATGTAGACGGCGTCTACACCACCGACCCCAGAATTGTTCCGAATGCAGCAAAACTTTCGGAAATTACTTTTGACGAAATGTTGGAACTTGCATCCCTAGGCGCAAATGTTCTGCATAACCGTTCTGTGGAAATGGCAAAAAAATATAATGTAAACTTATGCGTCCGCTCCAGCATCACACGGGCTGAGGGCACAATTGTTAAGGAGGTTGTTAATATGGAATCCATGGTAGTAAGAGGCGTTGCAAAAGACAACGACGTGGCTAGAATTTCAATTTGTAATATCGAAGATACACCGGGAAAAGCGTTCCGCATTTTCTCGATGCTTGCAAAGAAAAATATTAATGTAGATATCATTTTGCAGTCCATTGGCAGAGAAAATACAAAAGACATCAGTTTTACCGTAACAGAAGGTCACTTAAAAGAGGCGCTTGAACTCATTGAGGCAAACAAAGATGTCATCGGCTATACAGATTTAAGTTACAATACCGATGTTTCCAAGGTTTCCATCGTTGGCGCAGGCATGGTTACAAACCCCGGCGTTGCAGCAAAAATGTTTGAAGCACTTTATGATGCAAACATTAACATTCACATGATTGCAACATCCGAAATCAAGGTTTCTGTCCTCATTGACCAGGGATTTGAAAACAAAGCAGTGAAAGCAATTCACGATAAATTTGAACTTGCATAAACGAAAACATAAAAAGGTCGAAGCGTTACACGCTTTGACCTTTATTTTTTGCCCTTAAAACAACTTTTTCGTCTCTCCTATCCCATTCCCCCGCGGTTAAGCTACTCCGCATGAACGAAAAATAAACGCTACGTTTCTTAAATTTTAAAATTAAGAAAAAAGGAGTTGATTTTTTCCCCGAAATGGTGTATGATAGTTATGTTGTTTTTTATGATAATAAGCGCTAAATTGCATGTGCTGAGCGGTGTCGAAAGAGTTATAACCAACACAACTCGAAATCCCCTCGGTTACACTGTAACTGTACCCTTACAAATGGCTTAACCGTGCGGGTTTAAGCGAGGTTCAAACCTTGTTTTTACACCCTTATCTAGCGGTTTTTCTAGCCATTTCTAACATTTTTCTAACAAAATTTTATAATTTGCTCAGTTTTTTCTCCGTCAAATCGGAGTTCAAACATATCTGGAGATGTACCCAAGTG
>JAZNGT010000013.1:0-6336 GCA_045576635.1 Congzhengia sp.
AAACTGAAAGGCAAGAAACTTTGCTTTATTACGGACTGTCTGCCTGCGGGTGGTTTGCCATACGGCGAATATACACTCGGTGGACAGAAAATCATCTACAAAGACATTGTATGCCGATTAGAAGACGGTACGGTTGCAGGAAGTGTATTACCGCTTAATAAAGGCGTTTGGAACGTGTATACAAATTCTTCGATTCCGCTCTATGAGTGTGTAAACTGTGCGTCTTTAAACCCGGCAACAACAATCGGCCTCGAAAAAGAAAAAGGATCGCTTGAAGTAGGCAAGGATGCCGATATTATAATTACTGATAATGAATTTAATGTTATAAAAACCATAATCAAAGGAGACGTAAGATATGAAGCTTAAAGTAAATGCAAAACTTGATCCTGAATTTCAGCCTCTGTCGCTTGTTTGCCGCGACATGCGCGAAGCAACAAAAGACAATGGACAAGACATTGTAATTGCAATTGAACGTAACAAAGGGTATACTGTTACCTATAAAACACGTGTATTTTTAGACGGCACAGGTCATGATGAAGAAAACTTTAATTTCATTGAACGTATGACGAAGTCATTGCTCTGGGTTGCAGGCGGCTATAAAGTGATTATTGCCGGAAGTGAAGTAATCGGTAACAAAATTAAAGATGCCTATACATACGGCGGTCTTCGTGATTTTGATGTGCGATTTATGGAACGTGTATATGAAAAGCCATTTGAAGTTTCTGTTTGCGCACTTCACGATGCACCTGAGGATAAATCAGCGGCTGCCCCCATTGGAAGACACTTAGACGGCTGCAGAATTGGTTTTGATGCCGGCGGCAGTGACAGAAAGGTAAGCGCAGTAATTGACGGCGAAAGCGTATATTCCGAAGAAGTTGTATGGTTCCCGAAAATCAATTCTGATCCTGATTATCACTACCAGGGTATTTTAGAAGCGATGAAAACAGCAGCATCTCACATGCCACGAGTTGATGCAATTGGTGTATCAAGTGCGGGTGTATATGTAGATAATCGTATCATGGTTGCGTCTCTTTTCTTAAAAGTAAGTGACGACGAGTTTGACAAAAAAGTTAAGAATATGTACTTAGATGTTGCAAAAGAAATCGGCGAAAACATCCCGGTTGAAGTTGCAAACGATGGTGACGTTACAGCGCTCGCAGGCGCTATGGATTTAAATGACAACGCCGTTTTGGGTGTAGCAATGGGAACATCGGAAGCAGGCGGTTATGTTGATGCTGAAGGCAATATCACCGGTTGGCTCAATGAACTTGCGTTCGTACCGGTTGACTTTAACACTGATGCAATGGTCGATGAATGGTCCGGCGATTATGGCTGCGGTGTTAAGTATTTTTCTCAGGATGGCGTCATTAAACTCGCTCCTTATGCAGGTATTGAACTTGATGAATCTCTTTCTCCTGCTGAAAAACTAAAAGTTGTTCAGGGTCTTATGGAAAAAGGAGACGAAAGAGCAAAAAATATTTACGATACCATTGGTGCATATTTTGGTTACGCAATAGCATTTTACACTGAGTTTTATGAAATTAAGCATGTCTTAATCATGGGACGTGTAACTTCCGGTGAAGGTGGCACAATTTTACTTTCCCGCGCACAAGAAGTTTTAGACAAAGAATTCCCTGAACTTGCAAAGAAAATTAAACTTCACATTCCTGATGAAAGTTCAAGAAGAGTTGGTCAGTCTGTTGCTGCTGCAAGTTTACCGAAACTAAATTAATTACTGATTTTAAAAGAGATAAAAACAACCTGTTTTTGTCTCTTTTTTTTTACGTTTTCATGAAAGATATAGACATAACAATAGAATTATGCTATAATTCTACATATATATTTAAGCCATTTTTAAGAGGTTATCATATGAAAACAGGACTTGTTATGGAAGGCGGCGCGATGCGCGGCATGTTTACCGCAGGTGTGATAGATGTTTTTTTAGAAAACGGAATTACCTTTGACGGTGCGATTGGCGTATCTGCGGGCGCGGCATTTGGTTGCAATTTTAAATCAAACCAAATAGGGCGTACAATCCGCTATAATTTAAAATACTGTCGTGATAAAAGATATTGTAGTATCTGGTCACTTATTTTCACGGGCAATCTTTATGGTGTTAAACTTTGTTATCACGATATTCCGAATAAATTGGATCTGTTTGACAACGAAACTTTTAACAATAATCCAATGCCGTTTTACGTTGTTTGTACGGATGTTTCAACTGGAAATCCTGTTTATAAAAAATTTCAGAAATCTGATGATAATTTTTTAGAGTGGGTAAGAGCGTCTGCCTCGCTTCCGCTTGTCTCGCAAGTTGTTGAAATTGATGGGATGAAACTCCAGGACGGAGGCATATCAGATTCAATCCCGCTTGCATATTTTGAAAAAATAGGATATGAAAAAAACGTTGTAATTCTTACGCAACCGAAAGAGTATAAAAAGAAAAAGTCATCCATGATGCGTTTAACACGTTTGCTACTTAAAAAATATCCAAATATGGTTCGTGCGCTTGAAAAGCGTCACATTATGTACAACAAACAGACATCTTACGTGAAATTGCGTGAAGAAGAGGGAAGTGCACTTGTCTTTCGACCGGATATTCCTCTTCCGATTAAGCGCACAGAGCATAACCCCGAAAAATTAAAAGCAGTTTATGAAATGGGTAGAAAACAAGCGATAGAAAGACTGAATGAAGTAAAAACTTTTCTAAACTACAATGAGAACAAGGAGAATCACAATGGATAACAGTATTTTGCGTAACAATTTTATTTTTTGGTCAAGACTTGGACTCCATCCTGACCCGTATGAATTTTATGAAGACGGAGCAACGGTACTCTATGATGAAGATCTTTCAGACCTCCGCTATCACAAGAATTTTTATGAAAAAGGTGTTAAACTTCATAGTTTCATTATACCGACAGGCTGGGTAAAAGACGGTGTATATGACGATTTTCGTTCTGTTGACAAAGTAATGGATGCAGCATGCACGATCGGTCCTGATATAATGATTATTCCCAGAATCCGTTTTGATGTTCCAATCGACTGGTGCAAGAATCACCCTGAGGACGTGTTTGTATATTATGACGGACCGCGTGACAAAGAAGGCGTTATTGAATTGGTTGGGACGCTCGATCAGGACTATTTGGGATATGAGGCGCCCGAAGGTGAATATATGGGTGATCCCAAGTATGCACGCCCGAATGTTAACGGAAAAATTTCAAGGCAGAGTTTTACATCCGACATCTGGCTTCGTGATGCCAAAACTGCACTTGAAACTTTGGTTTTACATTTAGAAGAAAAGTATGGCGAAAAAATTATTGGCTACCACATTACATATGGTATTTCGGGTGAAACTGCACTCTGGGGCAGACTTAATCAGCGCTACGGAGATTACGGTATTGTAAACCGTGAAAAGTTTAGAACCTATGTAAAAGAAAAATACAATCTTGATGCAGAACTTCCGTCGCCAAAAGACAGGTATTATCAGAACGATACCGTAAAAGGCTTTATGCGTGCGGATAATCCCTTTGCAAGATACGCGGATGAGTTAATGGATGAAGTAAACGCAAATGCAATAGAATATCTTTGTAAGGTATGTAAAGGCGTTGCACCAAATAAGTTTACCGGTGTTTTCTACGGGTATTTTTTGGGCATTTGCGACAGCGGTTACACAGGACATACTAACATTCAAAAATTGATTGATTCGCCTTATGTTGACTTTTTCTCTGCGCCCAAACTTTATGCAAGATGTACACCCGGTGACGCCGGTGGAGAATTTTCTACAACACAGTCTATCAATTTAGATAAAGTATGGCTTGATGAATGTGATGTAAGAACACACCTTGCCGATGCAGATACACCGCCACAGTGGGCATCGCGCAACATGACGGAAACAAAAAATGCATTAACACGTGAACTTGCAAAGAATATGTCCCATGATTCCGGATTTTGGTTTATGGACCTTGGCGGTACGTGGTATGATTCTTCTGAAATGATGGATTTGGTTTCAGAACTCAGCGATATTAACAATATTGTTCGTAAAAAAGAACACGCATCAAAAAGTGATGTTTTAGTTTTGATTGACGAAAAATCAACAAGTATGACAGGTGTAAGTTTACAATGCTTACGTAACTATCTTGTGGATACTTTAATCACAATAAAACGAACCGGTGCACTTGTTGACACATTCAGAATGACAGAACTTGAAAGACTTGATTTAAGTCAGTACAAAATGATTGTATTCCCATACAATTTCAGATTGAATGAAAAAGAACTTTCTTACATAAAAGAAAGAACCGATGCAGCGTTTTTCTTCCAGTATGCAGCAGGTTGTTGTGCAAATGACGAATTTTCACTTGAAAATGTCAACCAAATTACCGGTTTTACGATTGAGGAATTTGAAAATAATGCGTGTGATTACCCCAATATCAGAGTAACAGAGAAAGATTCAGTTGTACATGAAACTGACTGCGGAAATTTAGCTGTAAAAGAGGTTGACGGAAGACTACATATCTTATCTACCGTTCCTTTGATTTCGCAATCAGAACTTCAAAAAATGGTTAAAAAAGCAGGTTGCCACATTATTTGTGATTCTGATTATGTTCTGTATGGCGACAACAGATTTTTGGCAGTGATTGCAAGCGATAAGGCGTTTGATGGTGAAATCGATTTCGGTGAAGAGAGGGAATGGAGCCTTTACGGTACTGATAAATCCGGAACGGGAAGTAAGGTGAAAGTTCGTCTTGCGCCTTATGAAACAGCTGTGTTTTTATTTTAAAAATAAGTTTATTCAAGGAGTCGGTTATGGACATAAAAATGATTTGCGATTTGATTGATGAAAGGAAAGAGGAACTTTTTAATTTGCTTTCCGAACTCATACAAATCAACTCAGAAAATTTTGGAACACACGGAAATGAAAAAGAATGCGCAGAGTTCATCTGCAAGTTGTGTGATAAAATCGGCTTAGAGTACGAAATGTATTCGCCACTTGCATTAGATGGATTTTCCAATCATCCGGATTATTTAGATGGGCGTAACCTTGAAAACAGGTATAATGTTACTGCGCGTTTGAAGGGTGAACAAAATAAAGATGGACTTATGCTCATGGGGCATTTAGATACAGTTGCAATCGGTGATATTGATAACTGGGAAAAAGATCCGCTTTCAGGCGCAATTGAAGACGGTAAAATTTTCGGAAGAGGTGCTTGCGATGATAAATACGCAATTGCAACCGCACTCTTTATCATGAAACTTTTAAAGGAAAATGGTTTTGTTCCGAAGAAGAATTTGCTCTTTTCTGCATTCTGTGACGAAGAACTTGGTGGTTCGCACGGTGCGATGGCGGCTGTAATGAAATATCCTTCTGAGAGCATCGTATGTTTGGATTGTCGTGAAAACCAGATTTGGCACTGTGCATCGGGTGGTCAGGTTGTAATTTACCGCTATCGCGTAAATGACACTGTTGACAGTGCAGAACGCACAGCCAAGGCTTTTCCGATTGTGATGGGAGAACTTGAGAAATTTAAGAAAAACCGTGTAGAAGAATTAAGTAACAATCGCTTTTATAAGAACACCATAATTCCTGAAACCTCACTTCGTTATAATGAGATTCGTGCAGGCCAGAACGGTGCGGATATGGATGTTGGTGAACTTATGTTTACTTTCTATACAGATAAGACAAAAGAAGAAATTTATGAAGAGTTTAAAGAGCTGGAAGTATCTATCGCAGAAAAACTTGCACCTCTTGGTATCACAGGTATCGGTTTTGTACCATATACACGCTTTTTCCATTATGGATTCTGCGAACCCGATTCGAAGAATATTTTAGCAATGTTAGAGGCGGCAAAAGAAGCGGTTGGAAAACATATTGAGGTGTGCGGTTCTTGCCTTTCTGACCTTTCAGTTGTCTTAAAATACGGCAGTAACGAAGCCTATGCATTTGGCGCCGGCAGAGATTTCAGTCTCCCGGGAGGCGCACATCAGCCAAATGAATACATAGAATGTGATAAGTTTTTGGAATTTACAAAAATTGTTGCGGCATATGTACTTAAAGTATTAAAATGAGGAGATTTATATGAAGCAAAATAGACTAAAAAAAATTATTCTATCTGCAATGTTTGCGTCACTTGCTTGCGTTGCAACAATGATTATTAAAATACCAACGCCGACAAATGGATATGTAAACATTGGCGACAGTATCGTTTTGCTTTCCGGTCTTATGCTGGGACCTTTTTATGGCACGTTTTCTGCTGCAATTGGTTCGATGCTTGCGGATGTTTTCTCCGGGTATTTTATCTATGCACCTGCAACGTTTTTGATTAAAGGAGTAACAGCTTT
>JAZNGT010000014.1:0-25989 GCA_045576635.1 Congzhengia sp.
AATCTCTATCTGGCGTTTTGACAGGAAGTCATGCAGAATTTTATGATGATACATTAACGATTCATCTTCGGTTTGGTGGCGAAACTACACTTATAGCAAAAAATGTTGACAAAGAACTTGAATCAATAATTTCATCTGTATTTAAAATCAAACTTACTGTTGTGTTTAAAAGTGAATATAACGACGAAAAAGAGTTGTCTAAAGCACTTGAACGCGAGAAAAATGAACTTGTTGCTGGTTCATCCGAAATTGCAAATAGGTCGCAGGAAGAAAAAAACAAAAAAACTGTTTCCAAGGTGAAATCAGAAGAAGAAAAAAAGGATTCCGTTTTAATTGGTCGCGACTTTTCCGGTGAAATCACAAAGATGGAAGATATCAACGAGTATAGCGGAAAGGTTATTGTATCAGGAACAATTATAGCATCTGAAATAAAAGAAATTAAAAACGATAAAGTTATTTTCTTTTTGTACATATCCGACGGCACAGGCTCTATTATGTGCAAGACCTTTTTGGAGTCAGCAAAATACAAAGAACTCAAAGGAAATTTAAAAAGTGCATGCGCAGTTTGTGTGCGCGGACTTGCACAATACGACTCCTTCGAGCGTGAAGTGACAGTTAAAATCGATGATATGAAAGTCGTAAATGTTCATAAAAAAGTGGACAATGCAGAAGAAAAACGTGTAGAACTTCATGCGCACACTGTAATGTCTGCAATGGATTCTGTCGCAAAAACGAATGAACTTATAAAACTTGCCGCAGACTGGGGACATAAGGCAATTGCCATTACTGACCATGGTGTTGTGCAAGCCTATCCTGATGCTTTTTCAGCAGGTGAAAAGTACGGTATAAAAATCATTTACGGCATGGAAGGCTACCTAATGGGGGAAAACGCTAAACTTGTCTATAATGAAAAAGAAATGCCTTTTTCCGGCTCTTTTGTCGTGTTTGACATTGAAACGACGGGGTTTTCTGCAAAGTTTGACGAAATTATCGAACTTGCAGCAGTGAAAATTATAGACGGTAAAATTACAGACCGTTTTTCTAAATTTATAAAGCCGAAGACTGAAATTCCTTTGAGGATTACAGAACTTACCGGAATCAGTCAGGAAATGGTTAAAAATGCAGATTCTATCGAAACAGTTCTTCCGGAATTTTTGGCATTCGCTGATGGTTCTGTCTTGGTTGCGCACAATGCCGGTTTTGATGTTGGTTTTATCAGAAAAAATTGTGAGCGTTTAAATCAACCCTTTGATGTATGTTATATTGATACGTTGGGCTTGAGTCGTAAGTTTATAAAGAAAATCAAGCGACATAGATTAAACAATGTAGCAAAAGCGTTGGGCTTTTCCTTTGAAGGGCATCATCGTGCGATAAACGATGCAGAAATTACTGCAAAAATCTTTCTTGCCTTTCTTGATATGATGAAACGCGAAAACGTCGAAAGTGTTTCTCAAATCAATGAGAGATTCATGGATGATTCTGTTATAAAATATACTGACCTTTATCATATCATTTTGCTTGCAAAAAACATGACTGGGCTTAATAATTTGTACAAGCTTGTATCTACGTCTCATCTTGATAATTTTTATAAAAAGCCGAGAATTACGCGTGAAATGCTGGATTCTCACCGTGAAGGACTTATCGTTGGAAGCGCATGTGAAGCAGGGGAGTTATATCAGGCGATTTTATCAGGCAAAACGAAAGATACAATAGAAAAAACCGCGTCGTACTACGATTATTTGGAAATTCAGCCTCTTGGTAACAATGAATTCATGTTGCGAGATGAAACCTTAAAATCAAAAGATGAACTGGTTGAAATCAATAAAGAGATTATCGCAATCGCAGATAAACTTCAAAAACCTGTTGTAGCAACTTGTGACGTCCACTTTATCCATCCGGAAGACTCTATATACAGAGAAGTTTTGTTTACCGGTCAGGAATATGAAGATGCGCAGAATCAGGCGCCTCTTTATTTTAGAACAACAGAAGAAATGCTCTCAGAGTTTTCATATTTGGGCAGGGATAAAGCATACGAGATTGTCGTTACAAACACGAACACCATCGCAGACTTGGTAGAAGATATAAGACCAATCCCGAAAGAAACGTATCCGCCCGAAATGCCCGGTGCAACAGAAGATATTCAGAGAATGTCAGAAGAAAGAGCACACGAACTTTACGGAGATGTAATTCCCGATATTGTCCGTCAGAGAATGGACAAAGAACTTGTGCCGATTATCAAATACGGATTTTCTGTTATGTATATGATCGCACAGAAACTTGTAACCAAGTCTTTAAGTGATGGATATTTAGTAGGTTCAAGAGGCTCTGTTGGTTCATCTCTGATTGCGTATTTAATAGGCATTACAGAAATCAATTCCTTACCACCGCATTACATCTGTAGAAATTGTAAAAATGCTGAATTTATCACAGACGGCACTTACGGTTGCGGTGCTGATATGCCGGATAAAATCTGTCCCGTTTGCGGAAACAGGTATGCAAAAGAAGGGTACGATATTCCGTTTGAGACTTTCTTGGGTTTTGACGGCGACAAAGAGCCTGATATAGACTTGAATTTTTCAGGGGAATATCAGAGTACTGCACACAAATATACAGAAGAACTGTTTGGCGTAGGTCATGTATTCCGTGCGGGTACCATTGGCACGTTTGCTGAAAACACCGCATTCGGCTATGTAAAAAAATATAGCGAGAAAACGCAAAAAATTCTAAACAAAGCCGAAACGATGCGTCTTGTAAACGGAATCGTCGGTGTAAAGCGTACAACCGGTCAGCATCCCGGTGGTGTCATGATTGTACCTAAGGCAAACGAAATATATCAGTTCAGTCCCATCCAGCATCCCGCTAATGATAACGAGACGGATATTATCACAACGCACTTTGATTATCATTCCATAAGCGGTAAACTTTTAAAACTTGATATTTTAGGGCACGATGATCCTACAATGATTCGAATGCTTGAAGACTTAACCGGTCTTGACGCAAAAACAATCCCCATTGATGATAAAGAAACAATGAGTCTATTTACCGGAACAGAAGCACTTGGCGCAACGCCTGAAGAAATCGGAAGCGTTGTTGGCACCTATGCAGTACCGGAATTTGGTACGAAATTTGTGCGCCAGATGCTGATTGATACCAAGCCTACAACATTCGGCGAACTGATTCGTATTTCCGGTCTTTCTCACGGCACAGATGTATGGACAAACAATGCGCAGGACTTGGTCCGCGGCGGCGTTGCCAAACTTTCCGAAGTTATCTGTACGAGAGACGATATTATGCTGTATTTATTGCAGCATAATTTACCGCCCCTTACCTCTTTTAAAATTATGGAAAAGGTAAGAAAGGGTAAAGGGTTAGAACCGGACGATGAGAAATTGATGCGCGAAAACAACGTTCCGGAATGGTATATTACATCGTGCAAAACGATTAAATATATGTTTCCGAAAGCGCATGCGGCTGCCTATGTTACCATGGCGTTCCGTATTGCATACTTTAAGGTGCATTATCCCATCGCATTTTATCTTGCATATTATACTGTGCGTGCAACAGAATTTGATGCGGATTTAATGCTTCGCGGCAAGGAACGTGTTGTGAGTGCCATTGCAGAACTTACAGCAAAACAGGACCAGACGCAAAAGGATAAAAACCTAATTACTATTTTAGAAGTTGTAAACGAAATGTATGCAAGAAAAATCACGTTTTTACCCGTAGATTTGTATCTTTCCGACGCAGTGAAATTCAAAGAAGAAAACGGAGCAATAAGACCTCCGCTTAATTCAATTAACGGAATTTCCGACGCAGTTGGTCAGAGTATTGTAAAAGCGCGCGAAGAAGGCGGTCCTTTTATGTCCGTTGAAGAACTGATGAAACGCGCGAAAGTCGGCGCTGCCGTTGTAGAAAAAATGAAGGAATTTAACATTTTAAAAGACATACCCGACACCAATCAGGTAAGTCTGTTTGACATGTAATACGTAACGAAAGGAATTAAAAAAATGACTGTAAAAAGACCAATGCTATGGCTTACTGCTTCGTTTGTTGCAGGTATGTATGTACTTGCACTTTTTGATGCGTCTGTTTTGTTTGCAGTCATTTTTTGTGCCTTTTTAGCGCTAGGCTTCGTGTGTTTTAAAACGCACGAAAGATTTACCAGGATAGTTTGTCTCCTTTCTGCTATTTTGTTTACAACGGGTGCTTTTCTTTACGGTTTTACAGATGACATAAAAAGAAAACCCTTATATGAACATATCGGAAATGACGTTGTACTTTCTGGTGAGGTTTTAGAAACTCCTGAAATTTCTGAAAAGTACATTCGTTTTCAGTTCAAGGGAGCATCTGTGTTCGCAAATGAAAATACGAAGCCAATTAAAGAGATACTAGATGTAATTTTCTTTTTCAACAACGGAAAAAGTTTAGATATAGTACCTGAACGGGGAGATGTTATTTCGTTTACTGCAAACGTATCGCTTCCCGAACGTGCAATGAATAAAGGCGGATTTGACTATGCAAGATATTTAAAAAGCAGAGGGGTGTACTTTCAAGCGATAGGCGAATCAGAGACAATTTCAGTTTCAGACCACAACACGCATGCAATCTCTGATTTTTTCTATAATATCCGCACAGAATGTGCAAGACTTTTAGATTCTATTCTTCCTGTACGTGAGGCAGGCGTCTTAAAGGCTTATATTATTGGTGATGATTCGGGAATAAACGAAACTGTTTCCAGACTCTTTTCTGAAACCGGACTTTCACATATTTTGGCAGTATCCGGCATGCACTTAGTTGTCTTTCTGGGCTCATTGGTTGCCATTTTACGTGTTTTCAGAATATCTAAAAGAAAACAACTTGTCTTTTCTCTGATTGCAGTCGTTCTTTATGTCCTTTTTACAGGTGCATCAGTTTCAGCAGTACGATCAGGATTGGTAGTTTTCCTTGCGATTATAGCACGCATTTTATTCAAACGATCAGATCCATTAACTGCGTTATCCGAAGCTGCGGCAATTTTGTGTGCATTTCGTCCACAAATTATTTTTGATATTTCCTTTATTTTATCTTTTTCAGCAACACTGGGAATCCTTTTATTTTCGAAAAAAATAAGTAAGGTTTTTAAACCTATATATAAGAATCTTCAAAAAGGTTCACGCGTTAAAAAGTTTATCCGAAGTATATTTGATTTGCTTTCTGTCGGTATTGCAGCACAAGTCTTTGTTATACCGATACTTTTGTATTATTTTCAGCAAATCTCAGTTATCAGCGTTATTGCGACGGTTATATTAAATCCCTTTTTGGCTCCCATTCTGGTTGGTGGTTTGCTTTTTTGCATTGCAGGATTTATTTCTCCCTACCTTGCTTTTCCTTTTGCGGGATTTATATATCTTCTCACAAAAGGAATGCTTGCGTTAATAGAAATCTTTGCGGGCATGTCTCTTTTTAAATTAACATACGGAAGTGTAAGTCCGTATTTTCTTTTGATGTACGCATTATTTCTTTCAGTTCTATACTTTCTTTTTATAAAACGAAATAAGAAATATTATCTTATTACACTTTGTTCGTTCACAGTTTTAACAGTAGGACTTTTATTCCACACGGTTAATACCACAGCCATTGCTGAAGTTTCATTTATAAATGTGGGAAATGGAGATTGCTCGCTTATAAAAGCACCGAACAACTGTGATATTTTGATTGATGCCGGCGGCGAAAAGAATAACACAAAAATTGCAAAGAATGTTGTAAAGCCGTATCTTATTAAAAGCGGAGTATACGATGTCGAATATGCAATTGCAAGTCACGGTCACGAAGATCATGTGAACGGTTTAACCGGTCTTATGGATGAAATGAAAATAAAACACCTGCTTGTTCCGCAAGGATTCGGAACAACGGAGGAGAGTATGGCACTCATCCAAAAGGCACGTGAGAAAAATGTTCCAATTACATATTTAAAACACGGAGATGAATTACAATTCGGCGAAGATTTTAAAATAAAAGTCATAATGCCAGACGATAAATATTTAAATTTTATCTCTGGTGCCGATGAGAATCATCGTTCACTCCTTCTTAGAATAGAATATGGAGATGTTTCCTTTCTATTTACAGGAGATTTACCCTCAGAAGGCGAAAATTATGCAACTGCGATGTATCCTGATATGATACCTGCTGACGTTCTTAAAGTCGCACATCATGGTTCTGATACATCTACAAGCGATTTATTTTTAGATACTGTAAATCCAACGTATGCATATATACCGGTCGGAGAAAATTATTATGGTCATCCTAGTAATGAAGTTCTGACAAAACTTACACGAAAAGGCGTGCAGTATTTCCGAGCAGATACGCACCGTGATGTAACGTTTTATTTTGATGAACAAGGATTTACAGGTATCCGTACCAATCAGGCAGAGGATACAGGAGGTAATAATGAACTACGATGAATTTTCAAAATATGTAAAGCAAGAAAAATTAGATAAAAACGTCCTTTTGCTTTACGGCGAAGAACAATATCTTAAAAATCATTCAAAAGAAAAACTGTTGACTCGTTTAATGCCTGAAAACATGCCCGAATTCAATTTGTTTAAATTCGAAGGTAAAAAGTATGATTTAAACGCCGTGGATGACGCAATAGAATCTCTGCCGGTTTTTTCAGAATGGAAACTTATTTTGTTTTATAACTCGATGATATTTAACAGTTCTCACGCAGAAAGCGCGACAAAAGAGTATAAAGAATACTGGGAAAAGAGACTTTCTGATATTCCTGAAAACGTGTATATCGTTTTTGATGAACAAAACGTTGACAAACGCAGCAAATTATATAAGTTGCTCGTAAACCAAAATGCATTCGCTGAATTCAATTATCTTTCTGAGCAAAAAATGATTCAGTGGACTGTAAACCTTTTTAAAACGTATGGAAAAATTTTGAGTCCCCACGACGCCAAGTATTTGATTGAAAACGTAGGGGAGGGTATGATGCCGATAAAACGCGAGGCAGAAAAAATAACTTCTTATACACAAGGCGAAATCAATATTACACGTGCTGTAATTGATGCGGTTATTATCCCTGTTATTGAAAACAGGGTTTTCGAAATGGTTGATGCAATATTAACACACGATATAAATGCTGCACTTCTTAAACTAAAAGATTTGTTTGCTTTGAAAGAGGATGAAACTAAAATATTAGGTGCAATTATATCGAACATCGATAGACTTTTATCTGTAAAACTGATGTTGGATAGCAATATGACGCGCACGCAAATACTTGCCGAAAGCGATTTGAAACCATTTTTTGTGAGTAAATTTATTCCATTGTGCGCAAAATATACGAAAGAAGATTTAGAAAACTTACTTACCGAATGTGTAAATTTAGACAGTGTATTTAAGTCACAACAATGCAATAAAGGCGTGCTTTTAGAACGGCTCATTGTTGGTTTTGTTGCAAAAATATGAATTAATAAAAAGTTCATAATTTAGTCATTGACTTTTGATTTGAAAAATGCTATTTTAATGTTAGCACTCAAAACGTAAGAGTGCTAACAACAGATGGATGGTTGTTTCTATGAACGAAAGAAAACGTAAAATTTTAGGCACCATTATAAATGAATATATAAAAAATGCCGAACCCGTAGGCTCAAGACATATCGCAAAAAATCTCGACTTGGGGCTATCCAGCGCCACCATTCGAAACGAAATGGCAGATTTAGAGGATATGGGTTATCTTGACCAACCACATACATCTGCTGGTCGTGTTCCGTCTGATAAAGGGTATCGTTTTTATGTAAACGAACTCATGGACGGGTACGAGATGACAAAGAGCGATATTGATTTACTCGCATCTGTGATGGAAATGCGCCTTAACCAGTTTGATAAAGTAATCAGGCAAGCATCTTTGGTGCTTTCGCAACTTACAAATTATACCGCAGTTTTAATGGCGCCTGAAATGAAGCATGGCGCAATCAAAACAATTGAACTTGTACCTGTTGATTCGTCATCGATTTTAATTATTTTGGTTACAAACGAAGGTATAATGAAAAATAAAAGGGTGTACCTACCAAAAGGCGTAAAACCCGAAATGATACCACAAATATCTTCAGTTATTAAAGAAAGATTTTCAGGCTACTTATTAAACGAAATTGGCATAGCAAAAATAAACGAAATAAAAAAAGCACTAGGTTCCAATTATGAAATTTTATTTCCTGTTTTGGATTTTATTTCTGAAATTATCGATGATATACAAAAAGAAACGGAAATATATTTAAGCGGTGTAACCAACATCTTTAATTTTCCCGAATATCGCGACATATCGCGCGCAAAAGAGTTTATTGAATTTTTAGATGATAAAAAGTCAGTTGCAAAGGTGTTTAGCGACGCGGAATTGGACGATGGCGATTCTGTTCATATTCGTATCGGCAGTGAAAATATGCTCGATATTATGCAGAATTTGAGTCTCGTTACAACCGACTATCATTTAGGTGGCCGTGTTGCAGGAAGACTTGGAATTATAGGTCCTACACGCATGAATTATTCCAAAGTAATTGCAAATATCAATCAGATTTCAAATTATTTAGATAAATTATTGCAGGAAATTTATGTTGACAACGGCGGAGAGTGAATACAATGTCAAAAAAAGAACATGAAAATGAATTGAACGAAGCAGAAGTAACAGAAACAACTGAAACCGAAAACGAAAAACTACAGGAATCTGTTTCAGAAGAAATGATAGAAAAAGCAAAGTATGACGAACTTTACGATAAATACTTACGAATACTTGCTGAATACGACAACTTTAAAAAGAGAAGCCAAAAAGAAAAAGATGATCGTTATAATCTTGCTGTAGCAGACACGATCGAAAAGCTGCTTCCGGTTACCGATAATCTAGACCGCGCTATTTCAGCACTTGACGAATCTGAAACATCAGAATTTGCTGAAGGCGTGAAAATGGTAACAAAACTGTTTTACGAGATACTTGAAAAAATGGGTGTTTCTGAAATAGAGGCAGTTGGAAAACAGTTTGACCCAAATATTCACAACGCCGTTATGCACATAGATGATGAAACGTGCGATACAAATATTGTAACAGAGCAGTTTATGAAAGGTTACATGTATAAAGACAAAGTAATCAGGCATTCAATGGTAAAAGTTGCAAATTAATTTTGCATTTATTTTATAATAATCAATTTGTTTCTATATTAGGAGGAATGACTTATGGCAAAAATTATTGGTATTGACTTAGGTACAACAAACTCATGCGTCGCAGTTATGGAAGGCGGCGAAGCAACTGTAATCCCAAACGCTGAGGGTGGAAGAACAACACCTTCTGTAATCGCTTTTTCAAAGACAGGTGAACGTTTGGTAGGTCAGGTTGCAAAAAGACAGGCAATCACAAATCCTGACAGAACAATCATTTCCATCAAAAGAGAAATGGGCAGTTCTGTTAAAAAGGTTATTGACGATAAAAGTTATTCGCCTCAGGAACTTTCTGCAATGGTTTTACAAAAACTCAAAGCAGATGCTGAAGCCTATCTTGGTGAACCTGTTACGCACGCGGTAATCACCGTTCCCGCGTACTTTAACGACGCACAGAGACAGGCAACAAAAGATGCAGGTAAAATTGCAGGACTTGAAGTGCAGAGAATTATCAACGAGCCCACAGCAGCAGCGCTTGCATACGGTATGGATAAAGACGGCGATCAGAAAATCATGGTATACGATTTAGGTGGCGGTACGTTTGACGTATCTATCCTAGAACTTGGCGACGGCATTTTTGAAGTGCTCGCAACAAACGGTAATAATAGGCTCGGTGGCGATGATTTTGACGAAAGAATCATTAACTACCTCGCAAGCGAATTCCAGAAAGAAAACGGAATCGATTTAAAGAACGACAAAATGGCGCTTCAAAGATTAAAAGAAGCTGCTGAAAAAGCAAAAATCGAACTTTCAGGTGTTACAACAACAAATATCAATTTGCCGTTTATCACTGCTGACGCAACAGGTCCGAAACATCTTGATATCACATTAACACGCGCAAAATTCGATGAACTTACAGAAGATTTGGTGGTTGCTACTATGGAACCCACTAAGAAGGCACTCCAGGATGCCGGACTTTCTCCGAATGACATTGACAAAATCCTTTTAGTCGGTGGTTCTTCCAGAATTCCCGCAGTTCAGGAAGCAGTAAAAAATCTTACCGGCAAAGAGCCTCATAAAGGTATCAACCCTGACGAATGTGTTGCAGTCGGTGCTGCGATTCAGGGTGGTGTTTTATCCGGTGATGTTAGCGGTGTAGTCCTTTTAGACGTTACACCGTTATCACTCGGTATTGAAACATTAGGTGGCGTATTTACAAAACTTATTGACAGAAATACAACCATTCCCGCTAAAAAGTCACAGACTTTCTCAACCGCTGCCGACGGTCAGACAAGTGTTGAAATTCACGTTTTGCAGGGCGAAAGAGAAATGGCGCAGGATAATAAAACACTCGGCAGATTCCATTTAGACGGTATTCCATCTGCACCGAGAGGTGTTCCGCAAATTGAGGTAACATTTGACATCGATGCAAACGGTATTGTTCACGTTTCTGCGAAAGATTTAGGAACAGGTCATGAACAGAACATTACCATTACCGCAAGCACAAATCTTTCTGATGAAGAAATTGATAAAGCTGTAAAAGATGCTGAAAAATTCGCGCAGGAAGATAAGAAGAAGAAAGAAGAAATCGAAATCAGAAACAACGCGGATACATTAGTATATCAGAGCGAAAAATCTCTTACAGAGCTTGGAGATAAAGTAGACGCATCTGATAAAGGTGCAATTGAAGATTTAATTGCAAAGGTAAAAGAAGCATTAAAAGGTACCGATTCTGATGCAATCAAGAATGCAACAGAAGAACTTTCTAAAAAGTTTTATGAAGTAAGTGCTAAACTTTATCAGGCAGCACAGGCAGAAGCACCGCAGGGCGATGCAGGAAATGCCTCCGGAAATGCTTCCGACGAAACAGTAGTTGACTCTGATTTTGAAGAAGTGAACTAAACGTAAAATGATATTCAACTCCAAACCCACAGTGAGATAATCGCTGTGGGTTTGCGGAATTTAGCAAAAGGGTGGATTTTATGGCAGAAAAGCGAGATTTTTATGAGGTTTTAGGTGTATCTAAAAACGCAAATGAAGATGAATTAAAAAAAGCCTATAGAAAACTTGCAAAACAATATCATCCGGACTTAAATCCGAATGACGATAAAGCAGAACAGAAATTTAAAGAAGTCAGCGAAGCTTACGAAATTTTGTCCGACAAGGAAAAACGCGCACGTTATGACCAGTTTGGTCACGCGGGTGTAGACCCAAGCTATGGTGGCGGTGCAGGTACAGGCGGCTTTGGTGGATTCGGCGGTTTTGGCGGTTTCGATATGGGTGATATATTTGGTGATTTCTTTGGCGGTGGTTTTTCTTCGCGTTCGTCCGCACGCCGTGGACCATCGCGCGGAAGTAATGTTTCAACAGAAGTAACCGTAACCTTTGAAGAAGCAGCTTTCGGTACAGAAAAAGAAATCAGCGTATACAGAATCGAACATTGTCCTGACTGTAACGGTTCCGGTGCAAAACAAGGTAGCGACGTGGTTACCTGTACCGTCTGCGGCGGATCCGGTCAGGTACGAACGACGCAACGTACAATTTTAGGCAATATGCAAACCGTTACGACTTGTAGCGCATGTAACGGAAAAGGTAAAATTATAAAAGAACCTTGCACAAAATGTGCAGGTAAAGGCAAAGTTAAGAAAAACAAAAAAATCAAGGTTAAAATACCCGCCGGCATTAATGACGGACAGACAATTTCATTAAGCGGACAGGGTAATGTCGGCGATAAAGGCGCACCAAACGGTGATTTATATGTTACCGTAAATGTAAAGCCGAGTTCACAGTTTATAAGAAACGGATTTGACGTTTCCTATGAGATGAAAATAAGTTTTGCGGAGGCTGCGCTTGGTGCTACACTCGAAGTTCCGACACTTGACGGAAATGTAAAATATGAAATTCCTGAGGGTACACAACCTGGTACTGTATTCCGATTTAAAGGAAAAGGCATTCCATATCTGAAGCGTTCTGGACGCGGCGATCAGTACGTACGCGTAAATATTGAAGTGCCGAAACATTTATCGTCAAAACAGAAAGAGTTACTACGAGAATTTTCAGGGATTACTAAAGGAAAGTCAAAGGGATTTTTTGATAAAAAATAGCAATTTCAAGAAAGGATTGTGACTATGTCAGAATTACTACGCGAGAACAAAAACGGATGGGAATCTTTAAACAAAACCGAAAAAGAAAATGCGTTTCAGTTTTGTGATGATTACATTCACTTTTTAAATAACGCAAAAACAGAAAGACTTGCCGTAAAAGAGACAATTCGTATCGCAGAAGAAAACGGTTTTTGCGATATTAATTTGAAAGATTCTTTAAATCCCGGTGATAAAGTCTACTTTATTAACCGCGACAAGGGGGTATATCTTTCCGTAATCGGAAAAGATGCTATTACAAACGGTATGAATTTTGTCATTGCCCACATTGACTCTCCGAGACTTGACTTAAAGGCAAATCCACTTTATGAAGATGCAGATATGGCGCTTTTTAAAACCCATTATTACGGCGGTATCAAAAAATATCAGTGGACATCGATTCCGTTATCCTTAATTGGCGTCGTGTATAAAAAAGATGGAAGTAAAGTTGACTTTTCAATTGGCGAAGCAGAAGGCGACCCGGTATTTTGCGTATCAGACCTTCTTCCGCACTTAGCATCCAAACAGATGAGCAAAAAACTTTCAGAGGCAATTGAAGGCGAGAGTTTAAACTTGATTATCGGAAGTATTCCGGATAATTCTGAAAGTGATAAATTTAAATCCACGGTAATCAGAATTTTAAATGAGAAATACGGCATTACAGAAGACGATTTTGTTTCTGCAGAAATTGAAGCAGTACCTGCGTTTAAAGCGTGCGATATTGGTCTTGACAGAAGCCTTGTCGGCGGCTACGGTCAAGACGACAGAGTTTGTGCATATACTGCACTCCGTGCACTTTGCGACATTAAGAATCCTAAAAAAACAGTTGCATGTGTTTTAGTTGATAAAGAAGAAATCGGATCAATGGGTAACACAGGAATGCTGAGCGCTTCTTTTGAATACGCAACCGCACTTTTGATTTCTAAAACAATGGGCACATATAACGAACTTTTAAAAATGCAGACATATAGAAATTCAAAATGTATTTCTGCCGATGTAAACGCAGCATTTGACCCGAATTATCCCGAAGTAAACGAAAAGAATAATGCTGCCTTTTTAGGCCACGGACCAACGCTTACTAAGTTTACCGGTTCACGTGGGAAATCAGGCACATCCGATGCAAATGCTGAATTTATGTCATGCGTCAGAACTGTGTTGAACGAAAACAATGTCATCTGGCAAACAGGCGAACTCGGTCGCGTGGATATTGGTGGCGGCGGAACTATTGCGCAGTATGCAGCAAATTTAGATATTGAAGTTGTAGATTGCGGAACAGCGCTTCTTTCGATGCACGCACCGTTTGAAATTGCATCAAAATTAGATATTTATATGACGTTTAAGGCGTACCGTGCGTTTCTGACGTTATAATTTGAGGAGGGAGTTTGTCCCTCCTTTTTTACAAGAGGTGATTTTTTTGAACATTCGATTTGCAACAAATGATGATATACCTGAATTAAAGCATATTTGGCACGTCTGTTTTGGAGATAGCGATGCGTACATTGATACGTTTTTCGAGCATCTTTTCATCCCGTCACAGACTGTGGTTGCTTGCATAAATAGCAGAGTAGCAGGCGTTGTATATATGTTAAAAGCAAAACTTTTAGAACATGATTTTATGTATGGATATGCCATAGGCGTCTTGCCCGAGCATCGCGGAAAAGATATTTGTAAAACAATGCTTTATACAATACGAGACCTTTCTGAAAAAGAAAACTTCGTATTTGGCTTACATCCTGCAAATTATAAACTCTATACGTTTTACAAAAGAATCGGACTAAATGACTTGTTCCAACTTAAAAATGTCAACGCAAGTGATTTTAAAGGCGAAAATGACATTGTTCTTTCCGATGTTACAGCAGATGAGTATTTTAAGTTCAGAAAAGCCTCATTTCCAAGCCAAGTAGAATGGGATAAATCTATGCTTAACTATATGATAAACGAGGCGCGCATGGGACAAGGTTTTGCAAAAAAGTTATCTATAAACGGAATGGAGCGCGTCATTATTGGTGCAATTTGGGACGATTCTGTTTATGTAAAAGAAACCACAATGACAGATGATGAAATTGTGGCAATCAGTGCATCTTTAAAACAGCATTTTAAAAAAGATACCATTCACTTTATACTGCCGATTACATCGACCTTAAAAGGCGAAATTGAGGCAAAAGTAGTAGGGTTTGGGCAAATGGATTCAAGTATCTATATGAACTTGTTTTTAGATTAGTGTTTTTGCTTGAAATTATAACGAAAATGTAGTAAAATAATAGTATGAAATTAAGTCGCACGGAGGATAAGAATGAAATTATACCGTAACCTCATCATCATACTCGTTGTGATTGCAATTCTCGGCACTGCAATGTATTTTGTGACACACTACACGCCAGAAAAGCAAGGAGAAGAGAATACCCCTATTACCTCGCAAGAAGAACTCATTTCTATTTATAAAACTGATTATGATAATATTCTGGAATTAGAAGTTAAAACGCCCAATGAACACTACACTGTAAGTAAAAAAGGCGAAAATTGGTTTCTAAATGGCGACGATTCTATTAAAGTAAAGCAAGGGAGTATCGTTTCTCTTGTTAACCTTGCGTCATCTGTAACAGCCAAAAAAATCATTTCAGAAACATCCCAAAACGCAGATGATTTTGGTCTTTTAAATCCCGAGTCCTGTCTTAAAATCTTTTTAAAAGACGGAAAAACTGACGAAATCAAAATCGGCGATGCAACACTGGATGGAGCAGATTATTATATCTCTGTATCAGGTGATGAAAAAATTTATTTAAAAAATGCATACGGAACAGAAAGTTTAATTCCATCCGCTCAGTCACTTCGTGATTTAACCCTTATTTCAGTTGACACAGAAGATTTATCTATTATCCGCGAAGTCTATTTGTACAGTCAAGGGAATACACCAGTACGCTTAAAATCAACAAAGAGCGGAACAGCAGAAAAACCAAGTTATCAATGGAAAATGCATGAACCGGTTTACGCGTCAATGAATACTGTTATTTTTATAAACCAAATTATTCCGAATTTTGAAGAATTCACAGCGGCAGCAGTGATTGAAGACTATGCTAAGAATTTAAATCTTTACGGTCTGAATGCGCCTTCTGCACATCTTACTATCATTACAGATACTGCCTCTTATAAACTACGCTTCGGTAATGAAACAAATTCATACCGCTACTGTATGTTTGAAGGTAAAAATACAGTTTACGCAGTTGAAAAAGCAAAATTAGACTTTTTAGATATTTCTTATCTTGATTTGATGAGTAAACTCATTCACGTTGAGAACATAACAGATGTTCAAAAGATTGAAATCACGGATGATAAAAAACAGTTTGAATTGGAAATCAGGCGTGAAAACAAAAACGAGACCTATTTGATTAACGGTGTAACGATCAAAAAAGATGCATTTTCAAAAGCATATCAGGCGGTTATTGGTATCAGTCTTGAAAGTGTTGATTTATCCAAAGAACCAAATATTGAACCTGCTGCAAGTATTAAATATACAAAAACAGACGGAAGTGTTGTTACAGTGAAATTTCTTGAAATCGACGAAAGAAATTACCGCGTTACAGTAAACGGAAAAGGTGGAAGCATTACTTCACGCAAACACTTTACGCAAATGGTTGAAAAACTAGAAGAAACAATTCTATCTGCAAAATAACGAATGGGGTGGTAACCATTACAAGAGAACAGTTTCGTCAAATTACAAAATCAAATATTCTTTTACCCGCAACCGTTTTTGAAAAGACGGATGATTTATATGAAACATTTGCTTCATTTTCTGAAAACGGGGCAAACGTCCTGATTGCACCTACATTTCTATACGAAAATGAAAGAGAAAAACTGGAAGTATTTCGCACAGTATCCAATGCTGCATCTGATAAAGCATTTGTTTGCACTGCGGTTAAAGCGCCTGAAGAAAAAACAATTTATTCAGGCGGCACTCTTACCTTTGATGCGTATTATGAAAAAATAAAAAGCGAAGTTTCATTTTTATATAAAAACGCACCAGGCGCTATGCTTTATTTGATTGGTTTTCAAACCCTGCCTGAAACAAAGTATGCGGTACTTGCAGCAAGAGAGGTTTCTGATTTACCAATTTGTGTCTTACTTGACTTTGCAGAAGATTCTGAATCATTTGGCGGGTATGACATTTTAACAACAACTATTACATTGCAGAGTTTGGGTATTAACGCGCTCGGTGTAATGGCTGAAGATTCAGATATTACACTCGAAATTTTAATGACATTAAAGGAATTCACAACAGTTCCTTTATTTGCTTTTCCAAATGCAAATCATTACATAACACCGACAGAATACGCACAATATGCGCAGGATTTTGTAAACCAGAAATGCGTGATGTTTGGCGGCGGAAAAGGAACGGATGAGCGTCATATTGCACAAATTGCAAAAGAACTTTGGCAATTAGAGCCGTTTGCTCCTGATTTTCCGATGATTAACGCGGTTTGCGGTAAAAATCAAATTTACTTCATGGATTTTAACGACAAGGTTGTAGGCAATAATAAAACGCTTTTAGAAATTGACCTTGAAAATCTCTCTAAAACAGATGATGTTGATGCACTTATCGAAAAATTACTTCAAAACGGCTTACCCCCTGTATGTTTTAAAACCAAAGATTTAGAAATTTTGGAGCGGGCAATGAAAGTTTATCCTTCACGACCTGCGATTGTTTCTGATGAATACGGCGAAATCTCTGCAAAAGAATACGGCGCAATCATTTTAAATCAAAACAAAGGAGAAAGTTAAATGCACGCACTTCCTATTGCACAGTTAATTGAAGAATTTTCAAAACTTCCGGGAATCGGAAAGCGTTCTGCCGAGCGACTTGCATTTCACATTTTAAAGGAACCGAAAGAAAAGGTTGAAGTTTTTGCAAAAACACTTCTTTCAGCCAAGGAAAAGATTACGTTTTGTCCCGTTTGTCAGTCACTTACGGAGCATACGCCTTGCGATATCTGTAAAAATGAAAAGCGTGACCATAGCATTATTTGTGTTGTTGAAAATCCAAAAGACATTCTGGCTATGGAAAAAACAAAAGAATTTTCAGGCACTTACCATGTATTGCACGGGGTTATTTCTCCAATGGACGGCATCGGACCGAATGATATTAAAATCAAAGAGCTTTTACTTCGTACGGAAAAAGAACCGGTAAAAGAAATTATTATGGCTACCAATCCTACCATAGAGGGAGAGGCTACCGCAATGTATATTGCAAAACTTTTTAAACCATTCGGTATAAAGGTGAGCAGAATTGCACACGGTCTTCCCGTAGGCGGAGAACTCGAATATGCAGATGAAATTACAATTACACGTGCGCTCGAAGGACGGCACGAACTTTAAAAAGTAAAGGTGTACTATGATGTTACGTGAAAACGAACAAATTGAATCCTTAGGAGACGGATTTAGAATTATTCAGGATAAAACAAAATTCTGCTATGGAACGGATGCTGTTGCACTTGCTGATTTTATGACAGCAAAACCCAAAGAAAAGGTAATGGATTTATGCAGCGGCACTGCGATTATTCCGATTCTTCTTTCAAAAAATACAAAATGCACTGATTTTACTGCCTTAGAGATTCAAAGCGAGATGTGCGAGATTGCATCAAGGTCCGTTGCTTTAAATGGATTAGAGGACAAAATTAACGTTGTTAACGGGGATTTAAAAGATGTAAAAGCACTTTTTTCATGCGGAAGTTTTGATGTTGTTAGTTGTAACCCTCCGTATATGGAGAAGGGAACAGGCAAAATCAATTTAGATGACAGCGTGTATATCGCACGCCACGAAGCACTTTGTACATTAGAAGATGTCATCTTTTCAGCATCTTTTTTACTAAAAAGCGGCGGTCGTTTTTATATCGTACACAGAGCAGAAAGACTTGTTGACGTCTTATCGTTAATGCGAAAATATAAACTCGAACCCAAACGTTTAACGATGGTGCAGGCAAGTCCCGAACACACACCATCATTGATTCTGGTTGAAGGTCAGAAAGACAGAAAGAGCGGTATTATCGTTACGAAATCACTCTTTGTCAACTAAAAGCGGAGGATACATATGGGCGAAAATTACGGCGTATTATATTTAGTTGCAACTCCAATCGGCAATTTAGAAGATATCACGTTTCGTGCACTTAAAACCTTAAACGAAGTCGACTTTATTGCAGCAGAAGATACAAGACATACGCTTAAACTTTTAAATCATTTTAATATATCTAAACCGATGATAAGCTACTATGAGCATAACATAAGAGAGCGCGGCGAAAAAATTATTGCTAGACTGAAAAACGGTGAAAATGCGGCGCTTGTTACTGATGCTGGAACGCCTGCCATTTCAGACCCCGGCGAAGATATTGTAAAACTTTGCGCAGAGGAAGACATTAAAGTTATTCCCATTCCCGGCGCAGTTGCATTTGTAAATGCTTTAATTTGTTCCGGCGAGTCAACAAAGCGGTTTTCGTTTGAAGGTTTTTTAAGTGTAAACAAAAAAAGCAGAATCGAACATTTAACTTCTGTAAAGAATAGTCCTTATACGCTTATCTTTTACGAAGCGCCACACAAACTTTTAAATACACTTTCGGATATGCTTACTTACTTTGGTGACAGAAGCATCTGTATTGCGCGCGAACTTACCAAAATGCATGAAGAGTTCCTGCGTACAACTTTAACAGAAGCAATAGCACATTTTGAAAGCACACCGCCAAAGGGTGAGTTTGTGCTCGTAATCGAAGGCGCAAAGGAATCAGATGAAACATCTTTTTTTGATGATCTTTCTGTTTTAGAACACATAGAATATTACGTGAAAAACGGAGATACAAAAAAAGATGCAATAAAAAAGGTAGCGCAGGACCGCGGTGTTTCCAAACGCGAGATCTATGCAGAAACAATAAAAAACAACTAATGGGAGATAACCTATGGAAAGCGTAAAATGTTTTAATTTAAAACAAGGATTAAATCTTTATCATATTCCGACAGATAAATTTAAGACAACATATATAAGTATTAACATTCACAGCGAATTAAAAAAAGAAACTGCATCAAAAACTGCACTTTTGGCAGATGTAATGCAGCGTGGCTGCAAAAAGTTTCCAAGTGAAGAGAAAATTTCTGCCTATTTGCAGGAGTTATACGGCGCAGCATTTTCATGTGATATAAAACGCAAAGGCATTGACCAGATTTTATCCTTTGCGGCAACTTGTGTGAACGAACAGTATTTACCGAAAGGCGAAGACTGTCTTTTTAAAGTGCTCGAATTTTTATTTGATATGCTTTTAGATCCCTATTTAGAAAATGGTTCATTTTCTAAAACGTACGTTGAACAAGAAAAAGCAAATTTGATAAACGAAATCAATGCACTTGTAAATGAAAAACGCTCATACGCAGTATGGCGTTTGATTGAACATATGTGTAAAGACGACCCGTATTCTGTGCATGAGTTAGGTAGTGTAGAAGATGTGGAGAATGTTAATGAAACAAACCTTTTTTCGCACTATACTGGCTTATTAAAAAGTGGTCCAATTGACATTTTTGTTTTGGGAGATGCAGATATCAGTAAAATTTGTGCGTATGTATTAGAACGCTTTTCTCGCATCAATCTTACAAATACAAACTATCCTGTTCCGACACTTTACGAAAAAGTACCGGATGTAAAAGAAATTACAGAACGGTTTGATGTAACACAAGGAAAGTTATCATTAGGATTTAAAACAAACATAGCACCTACGGATGAAGACTATTATAAACTTATGGTCTATAACAGCATTTTAGGTGGCGGTGCACACTGTAAACTCTTTAACGAGGTTCGTGAAAAATTGAGTTTAGCATATTATGCAGGTTCGCGGCTTGAACGTTTTAAAGGTCTCATGATTATTTCTGCCGGCATTGAGTTTTCAAACAAACAAAAAGCACTGGATGAAATTTTTGCGCAAATTAATCTTATGAAAGAAGGCGCATTTTCCGAAGAAGAATTTGATGCTTCGGTTAAAAGTATTGTAAATTCATTAAAATCAATAGGGGATAGTATTGCGTATTTATGCGACTATTACCTGGCGCAAACAATTATCGGCACAAAAATTACGCTTGCAGACTATATAGAAAAAATTGAATCCGTAACACGCGAGGATGTAATGGAAGTTGCCAAAAATATTGAGCTTTCACTCGTGTACTTTTTAACAGGAAAGGAAAGCGAGGAGAAATAACATGGAATTTGTAAAAGAGTATTCTAAGCAGTTAAATGAGACCTTGTATACAACAGTTCACGAAAGCGGTCTTAAAGTATATGTTATGCCAAAAAAAGGATACAGCAAAAGTTATGCAGTATTTGGTACACATTTTGGTTCGGTTGACAATCTGTTTACTGTCCCCGGAGAAAATGAACCAACTCACATTCCTGACGGTGTCGCGCATTTTTTGGAGCATAAAATGTTTGAACAACCTGACGGCGGCAACGTTTTTGCAGAATACGCCAAATATGGTGCAAATGCAAATGCGTACACAAGTTTTAACTTGACGGCGTATCTTTTTGAATGCACTTCACACGTGATTGAAAATCTTGAAATTTTACTTGATTTTGTATCAAAACCTTATTTTACCGACGAAAACGTAGCAAAAGAGCAAGGGATTATCGGCCAGGAAATTAAAATGTATAATGACGATGCAGATTGGCAATGTATGATTCAGTTTTTGGCTGCTATGTACGAAAATCATCCGGTAAGGCACGATATTGCAGGTTCTGTTACATCCATTGCAAAAATCAACAAAGAGTTACTGTATAAATGTTACCGCAACTTTTACAATTTATCGAATATGGTATTATTCATAATTGGTGACGTAACACCCAACGAAGTTTTAGATTGTGTGGAAAGAAAAATAAAAGACTTTGAACTTCTGCCGGAACTTCCCAAACGCGATTACGGAACTGAGCCTGCGAGTGTTTTAAAAAACACTGTAAAACAAAGCCTTGACGTTTCTGTTCCGAGTTTTATTTTAGGATATAAGGATTTGGATACCGGCTATGACGGAATCGAACTATTAAAGAAAAATATTGAATATTCTGTTATTTTAGAAATTGCATTCGGAAAAACAAGCGAAATTTATAACAAGCTCTATAACGAAGGCTTGATTATGGGTTTTTTGGACTACGAGGCAGAATGTGAAAAAACGTACAGTTTTTCTTCAGTTTCAGGTGAAAGTAATAATCCTGAAAAAGTACGTGAAGTTGTTTTTGAAGGCATTTTAAAGTTAAAAGAAACAGGTATCAAAGAAGAAGATTTTAATCGTCTGAAAAAAGCGTTTTACGGAAGATTTATCAAACAGTTTGACAATATCAATGTAATAGCACATGGCTTTTTGGCAAACATTTTTAATAACATTCATCTGTTCGACTATTTAAAAGCAGCAGACATGGTAACGATTGAAAGTGTAAATAAGCGTCTTGATGAAAGTTTTTCAGAAGACTTATCAGTGCTTTCTATAGTTGAACCGATTAAAAAATAGGGAGTGTTTTTATGATAAACACAATTGTATTTCCGGGGCTTTCAATCGGCCCTTTTGAAATTCATGAATCGTTTTCACTTTTCGGGTTTACTGTTCACTGGTACGGCATTTTTATTGCACTCGGTATTTTGCTTGCATATCTCTTTTGCTCACATATTGGAAAAGAGTATAACATCACAAAAGATAATGCAGTAGATATCGTACTTTTTGGACTTCCGTCGGCTGTTATATGCGCGCGCATTTATTACGTGTTATTTAAATGGGAACATTATAAAAATAACCTCACTGATATTTTTAAAATATGGGAAGGCGGCATCGCAATTTATGGTGCTATCATAGGCGCCGCCCTTTCTACATACATTTACTGCAAGGTAAAGAAAATACACTTTTTAAATGCATTTGATTTAGGAGCATTTGGTCTTTTAATCGGTCAAATATGCGGTAGATGGGGAAATTTCGTAAATGCCGAGGCGTACGGAAGTATTACAACTCTCCCTTGGAGAATGGAACTTTTAGATTTAGGTATTTCCGTACATCCTACGTTTCTTTATGAATCACTTTGGAATTTAGGCGTGTTTTTGCTCCTTGTAAAATTCAGAAAGAAAATGACATTTCGCGGAGAAGTATTTTTAAGTTATATTACACTTTACGGACTCGGACGATTCTGGATTGAAGGACTAAGAACCGACAGTCTGTTTTTAGGACCATTAAGGATATCACAAATTGTAGCAATCCTCTGTGTTATCACAGGAAGTGTTCTTATTATCGTAAATAAAAAGAGAGCCTTAAAATAAGGCTCTCTTTTTTTCTTTAATATTTAACCGCAACAGCTGTGCACTCTGCAAAAATGGAATCAAAAATTTTATGGATTCTTTGGAGTGTCACTTTACCATCATACTGCGCAACGCCATGTTCGTTTGCAAGTTCGTCTGTATAATCCTTTAATGGATAAACGCGAAACTCTCTTGCATTTCGGTTGTAATGTGTAAATGTAGGCGTAATTTGGGCTGATTCTATGTATGTTCCGTTTTCTTCGTCTGAACAAATTTTAACAGTACCCATTCCGCCTAATAAATTGATTACTTCACGCTGTCTCGATACATAATTTCCGAGAGAGTAGTATACAAGTGCTTTGTTTCCATTATCAGATTCAATCCATTCAACCGGCTCTAAAACATGTGGATGCGAACCCATAATTAAATCTGCACCAAATTCTGCCATCATTTTAGCCAATTTTTTCTGTCCATTATCAGGAGTCGTTTTATATTCTGTGCCCCAATGCATAAATACTATGGTAAAATCAGCATTTTCTTCAGCAATTTGAAGGTCTTTTTGAATCACATCTTCTTTTACTGTATTTACAAGATACGGCTTTGATGCAGGTACGGGAATGCCGTTTGTACTGTCCGTGTAATTTAAAAGAGCAAGGTTGATTCCGTTTACCGTACGGTATGTAACATTATGCTTTTTTTCCGGATTATCACTTATGCCGAGCACAGTAATTTCGGGATACTTTTTCCAACATTCGATAGCATTTAATATGCCTCGTTCACCTTTATCAAGCGTATGATTTGTAGCGTGGAGAATAATATCAAAACCTGCGTTTTTAACAGCATCCGCTACCTCAAAGGGAGAATTAAATAAAGGATAGCCGGAGTAGGGGAATGCGTCTCCACCTAAAATGGTCTCCTGTACAAGCACGGATAAATCAGATTCTAAAAAATACGGGCGCATTTCTGTATAGAGATTGTCAAAAGAATACGTATCATTTTCTCTTTGCGCGTCTTTTATAATCGGTGTATGCAAAAGATTATCGCCAACCATACGAAGTGTTATTTCCTTTTTAACCGATTCTTCAGGCAGGGATAGAGAAGTCTCAACACTGTCTTTTTGAGGGTAAGTAAAATACGTTGTACAAAAGCCTGCAACGACGACAACAAAGGATATAAGAATCAAAAGAACCGTATTTCGCATTTTCAAGGCTAAATTTCTCCTTTCACGGCAGTTACCATACGATCACAGCCTGCCAGATCCTTTGTAACTTGTATTGTATGAAAACTTTTTGTATCTTCTATAATCTTTTTCACGCTTTCGCCTTGGTCATAGCCAATTTCATATACTAAAAATCCATCTGTTTTCAAATGTTTTATCGCATATTCTGTAATACATCTATAAAAGATGAGACCATCTTTGCCGCCATCTAACGCATAAAGGGGTTCATACTCTTTCACATTGGGCGCAAGTGTTGATAAATCTTTTTTCGTTACATAAGGCGGATTTGATACAATTGCATCAAATGATTCTAGAATCGGAATCTTTTCTAAAACATCTGCTTTTAATACATTAACTCTATCGTTTACCTTATGTTTTACAGCATTCTTACGAGTTACGTTTATACAAACATCGTACTTATCAACCGCGGTCATTTTCACATGCTTTAAATAGTGGGCAAGACTAACCGCTATTGCGCCGCTACCGGTACACAAATCCAATATTGATGCATTTTCAGTATCGTTAAATTTCTGGATTAAAAATTCAACTAAAAGTTCCGTTTCCGGTCGCGGAATTAAAATCCCTTTTTCTATGCAAAAGGGAAGCGACATAAACTCTTTTTCGTTTGTGATATAGCTTATAGGTTCATTTTGCAATCGCCTTTTAACAAGACTTATAAAATCAATATAAACGTCTTTTGAAAGCAGTTCATTTTGATTCAAAATCAAATCAATGCGATTACAGTCCAGTAAAAACGAGAGCAGAATTTCAGCATCTAAACGTGGCGTCAAAATAAGTTCATTTTGAGAAAGTATTTCTACTGCATTTCTAAGACAGTTTTGATATGAAAAATTACCATTTATCGTCATTTTTATCACCGGTTAAAACGCTCGTAAGTGCTAAAATCGCAACTTCAATCTGTTTTTCATCAGGTTCTCTTGTTGTAATTTTTTGAAGCCACATTCCGGGAGCGCTTATAAATCTCACGAAAGGACCGCTGTGACGTCCTGCAAATTTTATGAGTTCATAGGAAATTCCGGCAACCAGAGGGAGTAAAAGAAGTCTTATAATAACACGTTCAATGGGATTTTCCCAGGATACGAACGAAAATACAATGATGCTGATTAACATTACCAAAATCAAAAAGCTGGTTCCGCAACGAGGATGGAGTCGGCTTTGTTTTTTTACGTTTTCAACGGTTAATTCTTCGCCGTTTTCGTAGCAAAAAATCGTTTTATGTTCTGCACCATGGTATTCAAAAACGCGTCTTATATCTTTCATAAAAGATGTAAGGAAAATATATAATACGAAAATCAAAATACGTACAACACCTTCTAAAAGAGTAGTTAAAAGATTGTTGTCAAGGTGCGTAAAGTCGCGAAGAAGACCAACTAAAAACGTAGGTAAGAGCATAAATACGCCTACACCAAAGAAAAGCGCAATAACTACTGAAAAAATGATTGCACCTGTCATCATAGTTTCATTCTTTTTATTGTATTTTTTAAGTTCATCTTCTGACATGGATTCTTTTTTCTTTTTATCTTCTTCATCTTCAATCTCATAAAACTCTGCTGAAAACATAAGTGCTTTTGTGCCGGTAACCAAGGATTCGATAAATGAGAAAACACCTCGAACAAGCGGAATTTTATTGATTTTTAACTTTTGTACAAAAGAATGAATCGGTTTTTTTTCAACTATGATTTCACCGTCCGGCTTTCGAACTGCAATTGCAGTTTCTTTCGGACCGCGCATCATAACACCTTCAATTACAGCTTGTCCGCCGATGCTTGTTATATGACATGTATTCGTATTTTTTTCTTTCATGTATATCACCTCAAACTAAACTATATATTTTAGATTTTACGCCTAAAATACCAAGATAAGTATATCATATAGGCAAAAAAAATACAATGAAAAAATTATTAACTTTTGAAATAAAAGCATTTTATCTGCGAATACTAAAACTTGTGAGAGGAGATATAGATATGTTAAATATAGTTATGACCGTTCTTCAAATATGGCTCTTGTGTGTAATGGGAATGTATTTTTATTCGATGCAAAAATCACAAAAAAGTTCAAAAACAAGTTTGCATAAAGAGGCATCAGGAGAACTTGAACATTTGCGAAAAATGCAAAAAATCTCTTTAACAGAGCCACTTTCTGAAAAAACGAGGCCTAAAAATCTCGACGAAATCATAGGGCAGGAAGATGG
>JAZNGT010000015.1:0-160706 GCA_045576635.1 Congzhengia sp.
TTTTTTGCTATAAGTGTAGTTTCGCCACCAAACCGAAGATGAATCGTTAATGTATCATCATAAAATTCTGCATGACTTCCTGTCAAAACGCCAGATAGAGATTTGTTTTTCATACAAATCATTTTATATAATTCGTCATAAAAAACAGAAAGATTTTCGTTTGTCAGGTTAAAGTTGAAATACGAAAGATCAAAGTCAACGTCCAGAATACCAAAACGCTCTTTGATTTTATTTTTGAGCGCATCAAAAGAAAGCGTACACGGAAACGCATGAGAAACGATTTCTACACGCATACGCATTGTTTCTTTTTTTACCTGACAATTTACAACCTCAATATCTTGTTGTTCGGCTGCAAATTCGTTTCCGGCTAATTCTGCCAACAACCCTGACATTCTGTTTCTTACCTCTTCTCTAAAATCTTATCAATTTCAAAAAATAACGCATCTACAATTTCCGTTTCAGGTACGCGTTTTATGATTTCGCCTTTTTTAAAAATAAGACCTTCGCCATTTGCTCCGGTAATACCGATGTCGGCATCCTGAGCCTCGCCCGGTCCGTTTACAATGCAACCCATTACTGCTACCTTTAAATCACACGGAATAGTTTTTAAGCGTTCTTCTACTTTTTTTGCAATTGTGATTAAATCTACACTACAACGGGAGCAAGTTGGGCAAGAAACAAGTGTTGCACCACCTTTTCTAAGTCCCAAAGATTTTAAAATTTCAACTCCTGTACGGATTTCTTCTTCGGGTTTATCCGTAAGAGAAACACGAATCGTATCACCGATTCCCTCTGATAACAATGTCCCGATTCCAACAGATGACTTAATTGTACCCGAAAAGGATGTACCAGCCTCCGTCACACCTAAATGTAGAGGATAATCGCAGATATCAGCAATTTTTCTGTAACTGTCAATCATCGTAACTACATCTGATGCTTTAAGAGATATGATAATATCCTCAAAATTACATTCTTCTAAAATACGCACATGACGCATCGCCTCTTCTATCAAACCTTCTGCGCTATATCGACCATACTTTGCGGCAATGTCTTTTGAAACAGAGCCGGTGTTTACGCCAACACGAATAGGAATGGAACGTTCTTTGGCGGCGTCGACTACCATTTTGACTTTATCGCTTGCGCCGATGTTTCCGGGGTTGAGTCTGATTTTATCAATTCCGGCATCAATAGATTTGAGTGCCATTCTATAATCAAACTGTATGTCGGCAACAAGAGGAACAGAAATGTTCTCTTTTAGGCATTTTACAACTTCAATGCTTTTGTCGTCTGTCACAGCAATTCGGATAATGTCGCATCCCGCATTCACTAAATTGATCGACTGCGCGAGCGCAGCGTTCAAATCACCATGCTTCGTGTTCAGCATAGACTGAACAGTAACCGGCGCATCTCCACCGATAAAAATATTTCCAATCTTAATTTTTCTCGTATTTCTTCTTGACATCCAACCCACAATCCTTTACGTAGAAAAAATCATTTAAACCATACTTCTCAACTTGTATATTATATCATATTTAGTAGTAAAATTACAACAAAAAATTACAAAAAAGATGTGATAAAATAATTTTATCACATCCTGTACGTTAGTCTATTTTATCTGTCATTTCCTTCGCCTGTGCGAGCGTTGTTTCGGTTACATTATCTCCACCAATCATAAAAGCAATTTCGTTCACTTTTTCGTCATTTGTAAGTTTTTTGATTGCAGTTTTTGTTTTACCTGAAATCTCTTCTTTATAAATTTTAAAATGACATTTGGATAGCGCCGCAATTTGCGGAAGGTGGGTAACGCAGATCACCTGTTTCACTTTCGAAATTTCAAAAAGTTTATCTCCTACTCTGCTTGCCACACGACCGCTGATGCCGGTGTCAATTTCGTCAAAAATAAGTGTTTCTGTAACATCGCCTTTTGATAATACTTTTTTAAGTGCAAGCATAATACGCGAAAGTTCACCGCCTGATACAATTTTAGCAAGCGGTTTTGGTGGTTCACCTTTATTTGCAGAAAGCAAAAATTCAATTTTGTCGCATCCATTTTTTGTAAGGTCAGTTGTTTCAAAAGAAACCCTGAATGTCGCGCCATCCATATTGAGTTCTGAAAGTTCTCTTTCAATCTCTGATTCAATTTTCTTCGCAACAGTTACCCTTATGGTATGAATTTGGTTTGCAAGTGCTTCTGCCTGCGTGTTAAGTGTTGCAATCGATCGGATGAGGTTTTCTTTTTCCTCGTCTGATGATTTGATACTTAAAAGCTCTGTTTCCGCTTTTTCACAGTATTCTAAAATTTCTTCTTCTGTATTCCCGTATTTTCGTTTTAAACGGTAAATTAAGTCAAGTCTCTCTTCAATTTCGTCAACTGAAATGTCGCTTGAAAAAGACCTGTCATTTTCATTCCGGATTGTACCGATGATGTCTTCCACTTTATATAAAATTTCAGAAATTGTTTCAGAAACATTCTCAACACCACAACCCAATGCCAAAAGTGCATCTGTTGCTCTCTGTGCATCTGAAAGCAAGTTATAAACACAAACACCTTCTGCGTTTTCGTAAAGCAAATCTAGCATGAGTGCGCTGTTTTTATGAATGTCTTCGCGGTTTTTCGCAAGGTTTCGTTCCCTTTTTAACTCCTCTTCTTCGCCAATGGTAAGAGATGCCGACTTGATTTCGTTGATTTCGTACGTTAAGATATCGATCTTACGCAGTTTTTCAGTTTCATCGATATCTAATGCTTCTAGTCTTTTTTTCTGTTCCTGAAGGGTTTTAAAAACAGACGCATATTCTAAAAAAGATGCTTTTTCTTCTTGTGGTACTAATGCATCAAGAAAATCGACATGAGTGCCTACATCTAGAAGTGCCTGGTTGTCGTGCTGTCCATGAATATTGATTAGGTTGCGTCCGATTTCTCGTAGTTTAGAAACCGAAACCGTTTTATCCCCAGCTTTACAGATATTTTTTCCGTCTTTAAACATACGTCTCGACAAAATAAGACTTCCGTCATCTTCGACTGTTATTTCTTCTTTTTTGAGGATTTCAATCACATTATTTGATGGATAAAACAAACCTTCAACATAAGCATAATTTTCACCTGTGCGAATGATGTCGTGTCCGATACGCTCACCTAAAAGGATATTTAATGAGCCTATCAAGATTGATTTACCTGCACCCGTTTCGCCGGTTAAAATATGAAATCCGTTTTCAAAATTCACATCTGCTTTTTCAATTAAGGCAACATTTTCGATCGTAAGATTCAGAAGCATGTTACATAACCCTCTCTTAATCAGCCTTTTATCATTTTGGTGATTTTATCTGTAAGATTAATTGCTGTTTTCTCGGTTTTTGTTACACAAAGAATGGTATCATCACCAGCTACACAACCAATAATTTCGTCAAGTTTTAAGGAATCAATCACTGAACCAACTGCTTGTGCCATACCGGCGTGCGTCTTAATTACAACAATATTCATAGCAAAGGTTACGTTCAAAACCGAATTAACTAAAATTGAGTTAAAGTTTTTGTCAGTTGCAGCGCTTTCTCCGCCTGCGTTCTGTACGTATTTATACACGCCGTTATCATCTAATAACTTTACAAGTTTTAAATCTTTAATATCACGCGAAACGGTAGCTTGTGTTACGTTATAACCGCTATCAGAGAGACGTTTTGCAAGTTCTTCCTGTGTATCGATATTATATTTTGAAATTAATTCTAAAATTTTTGAATGCCTGCTTGGTTTCATGTTGTTCATTCCTTTCATTCGCCTTCTTTTTTTAGTAACTTATCGTGCAAAATACCAAAAAAGTTATAGTCTCTAAAGCGAATTAGTTTTAATTTCTTTGTTGCAACTGATACGGTAACGGTTTTATCACCTGTTAAGGTTCCGAGAACTGCACTGTCAGCTGCAACCACTGCATCGGTCTCACAGGAATCTTTACATATAACTTTAATTTCTTTATTTGGTGGAACAATAATTGTTCTGGAATACATTTTGTGTGGACAAATCGGCGTCACAATCATAGAGTTAAGTGACGGGTCGACAATCGGACCTCCTGCTGACAAAGAATACGCAGTAGAACCCGTAGGAGTTGCAATAATAATGCCGTCCGCCTTAAAATCGTCGACAAATTTACCGTCAATAAAGATATCCATATCAAGTATTTTAAGCATAGAATTTGCTCGCGTTACAACAACGTCATTTAAAGCCGTTGTTTGTTTTCCGTCTTTCAGTTTTGCCTGAAGCATCATACGGTCTTCTATCACATAATCGCCGTCAAAGAGTTTATTGAGCCCTTTTTCTAAAGCGTCCAGTTCAATTTCAGTTAAAAATCCAAGACGCCCTAAATTAATACCTACAACCGGTATTTCTTCAACGGCTGCAGTTTTCGCAACCGAAAGAAAGGTGCCGTCCCCTCCTAAGACTAAAATAAAATCAAGTTCTCTGTATGTAATTTCACTTAAAAGAGACGCATTATTCACTTTATCACACTGCAATTTATCTTCAAGATAAATTTTAGCGCGATTACCAATTAGAAAAGATACACGGTTCGCGAGTTTAAACTCCGGATCCTTTTGTTCATTTATTATCATTAGGATATTCATAGAATCACCTCAAATTAAGGTTTATAAATATACATTTCTTATGTATATTATAGTATAAGAATACAATTTCTGCAAGCAAAATTTACATTTTTTAAAAATAAAGTGTAATTGACAATTTTTGTTGACCGTGCTATAATCAATGTATTGAGTAAATCAGATGGTTGCGGGAGATTTTTCTCACGAGGAAAGTCCGGGCTTCATAGGGCAAGGGTGCCGGGTAACTCCCGGTGGAGGCGACTCTAAGGACAGTGCAACAGAAATAGACTTCCTGCATTTAGCAGGTAAAGGTGGAAAGGCGAGGTAAGAGCTCACCGGCGGTACGGTAACGTATCGGCCATGTAAACCCCATCCGAAGCAACACCGTATTGGCTTACGCAGACTGAGTCTGCCCGACGTGTCGGCGTTTGGCGGTGGCTTGAGTTATACAGTAATGTATAGCCTAGACAGATAATCATCTAATACAGAACCCGGCTTACAGATTTGCTCATAACTTTATAAATAAGACCCCTACCAACCACATGGTAGGGGTCTTTGTTTCTATTTTTTTAAATCTACTAACTCTACCCTATTGCCCTTTACCATATATGCCTTCTTTGCAAGGCACATGATTGGCAGATCATTTTTTGAATCGGTATAAAAAGCATCAATTGAGGCATCCGGAAACTTTTCTTTAAATAACGTAACTTTATTACTTTGAAAACACGCTTCAATAATTTTTCCGCTTTCCAAATGAATTTTGGTCGCAATGTAATTTTGAATATCAAGGCGTGAAAAGAGTTCTCTTAACAGAAAATCAGGGGTCGCAGAGATAATAACGTCATCTGCTCTCTTTTGTTTTAGGTAGAACGATTTTATCTTACATTCGTTTTTGTTCCAGAAAGCGCGAACAGTTTCATCGCGATCTTTAAGTTTGCTTAAATAATCGGCAGCATATTTCTCTGCAAGTCGTATGAATTCCTCTTTGTCCAACAAGCAAAGTTTGTATTTAATCAGTGTTTTTATGACAACAAAAAAGTAAGATATTAGTTCAGGTTGCCTTTTTACTGTAAAAAGATAAAAGTCAAATGTACTTTCTCCCTGATAAATCGTGTTATCAAAATCATAAACATTCATCTTCTACCACCGCTTATACATTTTGTTTAAATTCTGAAATTTAGCCTTGTTGATAGAGTTTAATTGCTCTTCTGTCACGCGGAATTGCCAGTTGCCGTCAGCTTTTCCCGGTATGTTCATTCTAGTGTCAGAACCGTAACCCAACAAATCCTGAATAGGCAGAATCACACATCCTGCATGGCTTGCAAAAAGTGTGCGCAATATCGCATCAAAACCCGCTTCCCAATTTTCATCCGTATAACCGCAGTAAGCAAGCATACGCTTACGTGTTTCGTTATTCAATTCCCATAGATAACCAAGTAAGGTATTGTTGTCGTGTGTGCCTGTATATGCAATTGCATTGTTCGGATAGTTGTGCGGAAGATGTGTAGAATCTTGATCGTCCAAAAATCCAAATTGAAAGACACGCATTCCGGGGTATCCACTATCTTGCAGAAGCTGAACGACGTCTTCTGTAATATCCCCTAAATCTTCTGCGATAACCAGTTTGTCTCCTTGTATTTCTTTTATCTTTTTAATAAGATCCATTCCGGGACCTTTTTCCCATTTTCCGTATTTTGCAGTCTCGGCTTTGCCGTCTACAGCCCAGTATGAAGCAAACGCACGAAAATGGTCGATGCGCACACCGTCAAACATACAAAGCATATGATGCAATCGGTCGATCCACCATTTATAGCCAGTTTCCTGCATTTTTGTCCAGTTATAGATTGGGTTTCCCCAAAGTTGACCATCCTGCGTAAAATAGTCAGGCGGAACACCCGCAACGCAAGTAGGTCGGTTTTCTTTATCTAAAAGAAAAAGTTCTTTGTTTGCCCAAACATCAGCACTGTCCAATGAAACATAAATCGGAACGTCGCCGATAATTTTGATTCCGCGTTCATTCGCATACTTTTTAATTTCGGACCACTGTGTAAAAAACTTAAACTGGATAAATTTCCATGTAAACAATATATCAGAATCAATTTTATCGGATGTCCATTCGTACCATGCCAAATTTTTGTTTTCTTCTTTCAGCGCCATAAATTTGCAAAACGCACTAAGGTGCGGATCATTTTCAATAAAAGATTCTATTTCTGTCTTGTTTTGTGCTCGTTTTGCTGCAAGCGCCAAAAGGGATACACGTGTATAATAAAGTTTACCGTACTCTGCACTATAAGGAGTTTGTTGTTTTTCTGATTTTAATTCTTCGTCTGTAAGTAAGCCTTCGTCACGTAATGTCTCCAAATCAACAAAATATGGATTTCCACCGAAAGCAGAATAAGATTTATATGGGGAATTGCAGGCATCAATCATGCAAAATGGAAGCACCTGCCAATAGGTAAATCCACAATCTTTTAAAAAGTCAACAAACATTTTTGCATATTTTCCAAAACTTCCAATTGAATAATCCCCCGGAAGCGAGGAAACATGCATCAGTACACCACTTTTTCGTTCCAAAACCATACCTCTTTTCGAATTTTTAATTTGATTTGTAAAAATTTACTCCCAAGTGTAAGACTCGGGAGTAACAGTTATTTTTCGTATATCAGAGACACCCATTCGCCTTGCTTTCGAATATGTTTTAAGGTAAGTCCCGTTTCTTTATATGCCTCAATCACATCATCCATACGTTCTTCAATGATACCGGAAGTAATCAAAACGGCACCCTCTTTTAAAAATTTTGGTATGTATGGTTTCATTGCAATGATTACATCTGCCACAATGTTTGCTAGTACAACATCATACTTTCTATCAGAAATGGCGTCAAAAAGTGCATTATCCGTTATGATATTTCCTGAGAAGGTGCGATACTTGTTTAAATCAATTTGATTACGCTTTGCATTTTTTACTGCAATTTCAACCGCGTTTGGATCAATATCAACAGCGGTTGCGTGCTTTGCGCCCAAAAGTAGCGCAATAATGGATAAAATTCCACTACCACAGCCTAAATCAAGCACCGACATATCTTCCTTGAGTTTGTTTTCAAGTTCCATAATACAAAGCTGTGTTGTATGATGTGAACCTGTACCAAAACTCATTCCGGGGTTTACAGTAAAAACAGTTCTGTCGGTTGGTTTTTTTAGCGTTTCCCATTCGGGCAAAATTAAAATTTTGTCACCAACTTCAAGCGGTTTGAAATACTGTTTCCAATTTTCAGCCCAATCTTCCTCTTTCATTCCGTTAGATGAAACTTCAAGCGTTCCGTATATGCCTTCGCTATCTATTTCAGCAAGCTTTTTCAGTCCGTCTGAAACAGCCATTCTGATATCCATTCCGCATGCGTTGTCAGTTACATAAAATCTGACAAACGAGCCTGAACTATGCGCTTTTAAAAGATCCTCATCTACATAATCCCATTTATCACGGTTATCATCTAAAAAGTTATGAAAATCAGTAGCGTCATCAATTTCCATGCCTGTTACGCCCGCTTCAAGCAAAACGGCACAAACAGGTTCGATTCCTTCTGTTGTAGTAGAAATAGAAAGCTGTATCCAATCCATAAGTTAAGCCTCCTATGCCAAATTCAGCATTTCGCTTACAACATCATACATTTCATCTTTTTCGCATGTAGAACGGAAAATAATCGGCTTACTTTTAAGTTCTCCAAGTGATTTCGGGATGATGAGTTCTGCACATTCTGAAAGTTCGTCTAACATATCGAATTCGTTTTCTGATTCGATTTCACCTTTCACGGCTTTTAGAACACTATCAGAAAACTTGAACGGACTTGCCGTTGAAACAATAACGGTTTTTGTCTTATCTCCTGTTTTCTGAATGTAATTGTTGTATACTTTTTTTGCAACAGCCGTATGCGTATCCATAACGTAGCCGTTATTTTCAAATACAGTCTTAATTTCTGCAAGAGTTTCGGTATCGTCACAGAAACCGCCAAAGAATGTATCGCTAATAATTGTTTTAACGTCATCGGAAACTTCGTATACGCCCTGCTCTTTTAAGTCAGTCATCCATTTTCTTACATTCTCATCATTTTGTGTTGCAAGGTATAAAAGACGCTCTAAATTGCTCGATATTAAAATATCCATAGAGGGAGATGTTGTTGTTTTAAACGCACGGTTTTTATTATATACACCGGTTTCAATAAACTCAGTTAATACATTATTTTCATTAGAAGCACAAATGAGTTTATTGATAGGAAGTCCCATTTCTTTTGCATAGTATGCAGCTAAAATGTTACCGAAATTACCGGTTGGAACAACAAAATTGATTTTATCTCCAAGTTTAATTTCGTTGTTTTTCAAAAGATTTGCATACGCAGAAAAATAGTAAACTACCTGCGGAACGAGTCTTCCCCAGTTAATGGAATTTGCACTCGAAAGCGAGAATCCGTTCTGATTTAAAAGTTCTGCATATTCAGTATCTGTAAATATTTGTTTCACACCATTTTGTGCGTCGTCAAAGTTTCCTGAAACAGCAGACACATCAACATTGTTACCTTCTTGTGTGATCATCTGGCGTTTTTGGATATCGGATACGCCATCCATGGGATAAAAAACGATAATTCGTGTGCCGGGTACATCCTTGAATCCTTCAAGTGCCGCTTTACCTGTATCACCTGATGTCGCAACTAAAATCACAACTTCGTTGGATTCGCCGGTCTTTTTGATGGATTTCATTAAAAGGTGCGGCAGAATTTGAAGCGCCATATCCTTAAATGCACAAGTGGGACCATGCCAGAGTTCCAAAAAGTAAACATCCTGATTTAATTTAAAAACAGGTGCAATTTCATCTGTTTCAAATTTTTCGCGGTTATATGCCTTATTTACGCAATCTACAATTTCATCATGCGTAAAATCCGTTAAAAACCGACTTAAAATATCAATTGCACGTTCGTTATATGTCATATTAGAAAGTGCTTCGATTTCGGAAAGGGAAATTTGCGGAACAGTTTCGGGAAGGAAAAGTCCGCCGTCAGGCGAGAGTCCTGTTTTAATCGCCATTGCCGAAGATACAGATAACTTACTGTCACGTGTACTGCGATACTGCATGTTGTAACCTCCAAACCGCAAAAGCGGCATTTATTATGTGTATTATAAACCTAATCTTTTTTCAAGTGTAGCCTTTTCTGTCTCAAACCCGGGTTTTCCTAAAAGTGCAAACATATTCTTTTTATATGCTTCAACACCAGGTTGGTTAAAGGGATTTACCCCTAGCATATAACCGCTTATACCACAAGCTTTTTCGAAGAAATAAATAAGCTGACCAAGGTAATATTCATTTAATTCGGGTACATTTAGGACAAGGTTTGGAACGCCACCATCATTATGTGCCAAAAGTGTGCCTAAAAACGCCTTATTATTAACAAAACTTAAAGACTTGCCTTTTAAGAAATTAAGACCATCTATATTATCGTCTGTTTCTTCAATAATAACATCATTTCCTGCGTTTTCTACATTAATTACTGTTTCAAACAGAATACGCTTTCCATCTTGTATATACTGACCCATCGAGTGTAAATCTGTAGAAAAATCAACAGAAGCCGGGAAAATACCTTTACCGTCTTTTCCCTCGCTTTCACCGTAGAGTTGTTTCCACCACTCACTGAAATAGTGAAGTCTCGGTTCATAGTTTACCATGATCTCAATAGCTTTACCTTTTTGATATAAAAGGTTACGGATGGCAGCATACTGATAGCACGGATTGTCTTTTAAATTGCAATCAGCAAAAGATTCCCTAGCTGTTTTTGCGCCTTCCATTAATTTATCAATATCAGCACCTGATGCAGCAATCGGCAAAAGGCCAACCGCAGTTAAAACCGAAAATCTTCCCCCTACATCGTCAGGAACTACAAAAGTTTCATATCCCTCTGAATCTGAAAGGTTTTTAAGCGCACCTTTTTCTTTGTCGGTTGTTGCGTAAATTCTTTCTCTTGCGCCCGTCTTTCCGTACTTCTTTTCAAGTAAATCCTTAAACACACGGAAAGCAACTGCGGGTTCGGTTGTTGTGCCTGATTTCGAAATTACATTAACGGAAAAATCCTTATCTTTTACTAGTTCTACAAGTTCCGAAAGATATGCGCCACTGATTGAGTTTCCTGCAAAAAGTATTTGCGGTGCATTTCTCTTTTCTTTGGGAAGCAGATTGAAAAAGTGACCGGTAAGCATATCAATTGCAGCTTTTGCGCCAAGATAAGAACCGCCGATACCAATTACAATTAAAATATCAGAATCACATTTAATTTTTTCTGCACATTTTTTGATTCGTGCAAATTCTTCTTTATCATAGTTTACCGGAAGGTCGAGCCAGCCTAAAAACTCGTTTCCTTCTCCCGTTTTTTCAGTAAGTGTTTTGTGTGCCATCTCTACACAAGGAGAGATTTCTTTGATCTCATCTTCTGAAATAAAACCCAGTGTTTTTGAATAGTCAAGCGTAATGTCTTTCATATTTTGCCTCCTTACAGCACTTGTTATTCTGCCAGAAATGCTTCTAAACGTTCTAATCCCGTCTTTATGTTTTCCATGCTTGTAGCATAAGACCATCTTACAAAATCATCTGCGCCAAAGCCACTGCATGGTACAAGAGCGACTTTTGCTTTTTCTAAAAGTGCATTTGCAAAATCATCGGATGTTTCAATCAGTTTTCCGGAAATTGTTTTGCCTTTTATTTTCGAAATATTCATAACAACATAAAATGCGCCATGCGGCATTCTGCATGAAACACCAGGAATTTTGTTGATGCGTTCAACCATATAGTCACGACGTTTTTTAAATTCTGCTTTCATGTAGGCTATTTCTTCTTTACCGCCGGAAAGTGCCGTTACAGTTGCAGCCTGGGCAATTGAGTTCGGGTTAGATGCTGCATGTGACTGCAAATTCGACATAGCCTTTGCAATTTCTGGATGTGCCGCAGCATAACCGATTCTCCAACCTGTCATGGCATACGTCTTGGAAACGCCGTTTATAATAATGGTTAAATCCTTGATTTTTTCGTTAAAGGATGCAATACTTACATGCTTGCCCTCGTAAATCAAGTGTTCATAGATTTCATCAGAAATGACGTAAATATTATGCTTTACAGCGACGTCTGCAATTGCACGAAGTTCTTCTTCTGTGTAAACCATTCCGGTAGGATTTGAAGGGCTGTTAAGTACAAGCGCGCGTGTTTTGGCAGTAATTGCACGTTCAAATTCTTCTGCAGTAAATTTAAATTCGTCTTCTTCTTTTGTTTCAATTACAACCGGTACGCCGCCGGCAATTTTAACCATTTCAGGATAACTTACCCAGAATGGCGCAGGAATAATAACCTCGTCGCCGTCGTTTAAAATAGTCATAAAGGTGTTTATCAAAGAATGCTTTGCACCATTGCTTACAACAATTTGCGTGGGCTCATATGAAAGTCCATTTTCATTTAAGAATTTTTCGGCAATTGCTTTACGGAGTTCAACTGTACCAGCAGCCGGTGTGTATTTTGTTTTACCTTCTTCGATTGCTTTGATTGCTGCTTTTTTAATATAGTCCGGTGTATCAAAATCAGGTTCGCCAGTGCCGAAACCAACAACATCGATACCTTCTGCTTTCATCTGTTTGAATTTTGTGTCAATCGCAAGTGTGGAAGATGGGCTGACACCTTTGATCTTGTCTGATATGTACATCAAAAATCACTCCTGTAGATTATTTTCATTCAAATTCATATTAAACATATCTATTTTAATACATTTTAAGTAAAAATGCAAGTTTTACCATACAAATTTTCATTTTTCTATTCTTCTTATAAAGTTTAGGATATTTTTGTGTGTAATTTTGTGAATTAAATCATCTGAATACCCGTGTTTTTGCATTTCTTCAAAGAGTTTTACATAGTCTTTGACATTGCATATTCCATCAGTTAACATGTCAACTCCGTCAAAATCAGAACCGAGTCCTAAATGGTCACTTCCTCCAAGCGCTAAAATATGCTCCGCATGACGCAGAATAGTTTTAATGGATGCGTTCCCCGTGTCCGATAAAAACAACGGATAAAGGTTTAAACAAACAATGCCGTCATTTTGAATGAGTGCTTTGATTTGTTCATTATTTAAATTGCGATTATGATTGCAAATCGCTTTTGCGTTGGAATGAGAAGCCATAACAGGTGCTTGTGATGTCTCTAAAACATCCCAGAAGCCCTTTTCTGAACTGTGAGACACATCAACAATCATTTTAAGTTGATTCATCTCGTTTACAAGTGTTTTTCCAAACGCTGTAAGGCCTAGTCCGTTTTGATTTAAACTTCCCCCTATAACGTTATTATCATCATTCCACGCAAGTGTAATGAGTCTTACACCCATATCGTAAAACATATAAAGCGTCTCGAGAGAACCGGCAAGCGAACGAGCATCTTCGAGAGAAAGAAGTGCTCCGCATTTACCTTTATATATAACAGATTGGATTTCCTCTTCGTTTGTTACGAGCGAAATAGAATCAGAAAATATTGCAATTTCTTTTTTTAAGTTTTCAATCATCCGAATTGCGCGCAACGTTGGGTTTTTCTCTTCCTTTTTCACCCATGCAGCAAAAAACTGAACGTAGCCTTTGTATTCTGTCATTTGGGATAAAGACAAATGTCCATCGTTTTTTAAAAGGGACTCATTTTTATCCAACAGTCTTTCCGTTGTGTCTGCATGTGCATCAATTACATAAAAATCATTCATAAAATCTACTCCTTTTATGCTAACTTATGCATAAAATGCATTCTCTATGTGATTGAAAGAAGTAGGTTTTCCGTTATACAAATAAACTTCTATGATATCAAATGCAAATTCCGCATCAAGACTGTTTTCTTGGATATATGACCATGCAGTTTTAATAATTCTCTGCTGTTTTGCGTAGGTAACAAACTCTGCAGGAGTGCCAAATTCACTTGTTGAACGAGCCTTTACCTCTACAAATATTATTTTGTCATCCTTTTTGGCAATTATGTCAATTTCTCCGTGCTTTTTGCGAAAATTGCGTTCTAAGATTTTATATTTCTTTTCTTTTAACAATTTACATGCGGCGTCTTCTCCGCTTTTTCCTCTTATTAGTGTTTTCATTATATGTTACCCAACTTTTTTCTTAAAAACGAACGTCTATGTTCCGGACAAGGACCAAACTCTACGATTTTTTCAAAATGAAGTTTTGTTCCATAGCCTTTATGCTTCTCAAAACAATACATTGGATATTCTTTTGCTAAAACGTTCGTTAAATAGCGATCCCTTGTAACTTTCGCAAGGATAGAAGCAGCTGCGATAGAAAGGCTTTTTGCATCGCCGCCGATAACACTTGTGTGTGGAACAGAAAATGGTGGTGTTTTGTTTCCGTCAACGAGCACAAATTCAGGTGTTTCTGAAAGTAGCGAAACCGCTGATTGCATTGCGTAAAGTGTTGCGTTTAAAATATTAATTTCTTCAATCATTTTGACATCTGCCGGTACAATTGCGTAAGAAATTGCATTTTCAACGATAACATCATAAAGTTTTTCGCGCTTTTTTTCAGAAAGTTTTTTAGAATCATTGATTTCGTAGCACGTAAAGTCAGGTGGCAGAATAACTGCTGCTGCAAAAACAGGACCGGCAAGCGGGCCTCTTCCTGCCTCATCAACACCTACAAGATTCTGTATATTATTTTCCGTACGAATTGTCTTATCAAATTCAAAAAGTGTCATACGTTACTCCTTTATGTCAGATGGTCTTTCCAAACTGATTCTGCCAATTTTTCCGGCTCTGAATTCATCCAGTAAAATGTTTGATGCACGTAAAAAGTCAATTTCGCCGCCCGAAACTACAAATCCGCGTTTTCTGCCAATGAGTTCAACCAATTCATAGTCATCTAATCCATCGGTGTTTTCAAGTTTATAGCGCGCTTTTAATAATTCAGGATAGTTTTCGTTTAGAAAGGATGCAAGTTTCATTGCCAAAAGTTCTGTATCCATAATCTCATCTTTTACTGCACCTGTAAAAGCAAGGTGCAGACCTACTGTCTGGTCCTCAAACTTCGGCCACAAAATCCCGGGTGTATCTAAAAGTTCTATACCATTTTTTAATCGAATCCATTGCTGACCGCGTGTAACACCGGGACGGTCACCTACTATTGCGCTACTACGCCCTGATAAGCGGTTGATATAAGAAGATTTACCAGAATTTGGGACGCCTGCAACTAAAATTTTAATTGCTCGGTTCATGCCTTTTTCCTGATCGGATGCAATCTTTTCATAAATTGACGACTTGATTGCATTGACAGATTCTGCTACACCCTTTCCCTTGTTACAGTCTGTAAGGCAAACCGAAATGCCTTTTTTATTAAAATACTTAACCCACTCTTTTGTAACGGTTTCATCTGCCAGATCTGTTTTATTTAAAATCGCAACTTTTGGCTTCCCTTCTGTAAGTGTTACAATATCGGGATTTTTCGATGAAATCGGAATTCGCGCATCCAAAACCTCTACGACAACGTCAATCAGTTTCAGTTTTTCTTCTATTTGTCTTTTTGTTTTTGCCATATGGCCCGGAAACCATTGAATATTCATATCATTACCTCTTTAATGACGCAAAACGGCAAGTGCATTACGCCTTGCCGTTTCAAATCTGTTTCATTTTTTATTTTACAAAACCAAACTGTGAAAACGGGAATAAGCGAAGCGATGATTTACCTACAATTTCACTTTCGGGAATGAGTCCCAATGTTCTGCTGTCGCTCGAATGATTTCTGTTGTCACCCATTACAAAATAGCAATCCTGCTTATAGGTAGTTTTACCCTCCTCGAAAATACCGTCGTTTACAAGTTCGCTGCCACGAACCTCAAATTGACCGTCTTCGTTTTCAAAAAGCGTCATTGTACCGTTTGCAGCCTTAATTTTTGCTTCTGCAATAAGGTAAGCAAAATTTGCTTTTTCGCCTTTTTTCGGAACGGTTAAAGGATAATGATAGAGATGTCCGAACGAAAGTTGTTTTTCATTAATATAAGGCTCGTTCAGAACGGCACCATCAACTACAAGATTATATAACGCATCGTGACCTACAGTCTGACCCGGAAGTGCAATGACACGTTTTACGATATACTTTTGAATTGCTTCGGATTTTAAAATGACAATGTCACCATTTTCCGGCTCATAAAACGCTTTTCTTACAACGAGTCTTTCGCCGTGGAAAAGTGTTGGCTCCATTGACTGCCCGTCAACTTGCACCATCGCAAAAAGAAAATGATTGATTAAAAGCGCGAGCACAACCGCAAACGCAATGGAAGAAAGCCATTCATAAATTTCTTTGAAAAACTTATTTTTTTCTCTTTTGTTTCTTCTTCCGGAGTCTTCGCCGGCCGGAACATATGCATCATAATCCACTTCGCTGTCTGAAACAGTTTCATTTATAAATTCAGTTTCCGTTAAGGTCCTGTTATTATCTTCCATAAAAACGTCTCCTTTCATGAGACTTAAAACATCTCCAAATAGTTCAAATGGCAAGGGTGCAAAAGCACCCCTGCCACTTATGCCTGTACAAAAGCGAACTACGCCTTTTGGGCTGCTGCAAATTGCAACATTTGATTTTAGAGTTTTTCTTTAACCTTAGCAGCTTTGCCGACTCTGTCGCGTAAGTAGTAGAGTCTTGCTCTTCTTACTTTACCCTTTCTAACTACCTCGATCTTAGCGATCTTAGGAGAATTTACAGGGAATGTTCTTTCAACACCGATGCCGTAAGAAAGACGTCTTACGGTAAAGGTCTTTTGAATGCCGCCGTGCTGAATCTTAATGATTGTTCCTTCGAAAATCTGAATTCTTTCACGGTTACCTTCTTTAACCTTAACATGTACTTTAACGGTGCTACCAACTTCAAGTTCCGGCAAATCGGTTCTTAACTGGTCTTTGGTTAATTCCTTGATTAAATCCATCGAAAACTCCTCCTCTCCTTCTAAGACGTTCGTGCCCGAAATTAAATCGACAGAGGACCGCCCGTAATACAAAACAAGTGTAAAATGATAAATACATATTCACACGTTTTTATATTATAATATAATTTTAAAAAAAAAACAAGTCTATTTTGCAAAAAAATCAAAAAAGTTTTGAAAATATATAGAATATGTCGGATTTTTAGTAATAAATCCAACTAAACCTAGTTGCGCTACACAAAAAAACGGGATTAAAACGCAAAACTTCGGCTTTTTTGTTTTATGCCTGAAAAGCTCCATTCCTAAAAATGCACCAATTCCACCCATTAAAAATGCAGAGGCGAGCAAAGTTTTTTCGCTGATACGGCGCTTTTCCATCTTTGCAAGCATTTTATCAGTTCCATAAAGAAGAAAAACAACCAAATTCCATAAAAGTATTGCTAAGTAAACTTCTTTCATGGCTACTCCTTTTTGTCAAGTGCTTCGTGTGATAAAGCAACAATCTGCTCTGTTTCCTCATCCCCTACAACGGTATCTGCATTCTTTTTTAAGTATATTAAATACTCAATGTTACCCTCAGGTCCCTTAATGGGAGAAAAGGAAAGTCCAAGCACTCCAAAACCAATAGTTTTTGCAAAATCATAAATCATTTTAACAACTTCAATATGTGTCGACTGTTCTTTCACAACACCTTTTTTACCAACTTTTTCTTTTCCTGCCGCAAACTGCGGTTTAATAAGGGCTACCACTTCTCCATCGTCTTTTAATAATTCATAGGCAACAGGAAGAACAAGTTTTAGAGAAATAAATGCAACATCAATTGATGCAAAATCAAGTAAAACCCCAATTTGTTCTTTTGTGACGTATCGAATATTTGTGCGTTCCATATTGGTGACACGTTCGTCGCACCGTAGTTTCCATGCAAGCTGGCCATAACCGACATCTACCGCAAACACGGATTTCGCTCCGTTTTGCAACATACAGTCCGTAAATCCACCTGTTGAAGCACCAATATCCATACAGATTTTATCATTAAGCAATATAGAAAATGTCTGCATCGCCTTTTCGAGTTTTAAACCGCCACGACTAACGTATTTTAAATCCCCACCGCGCACTTCAACGTTTTGTTCAGGTGTTATAAATGTGCCTGCTTTGTCACATTTTTGATTGTCAACATACACGACACCTGCCATGATAAGCGCCTTTGCTTTTTCGCGGCTTGGTGCTAAATTATGTTCTGCTAAATAGGTATCTAATCTTATTTTTTCTGTCAATTTTTTGCTCCAATCGTTTTTTTATAATGATTACATACATCTTTCAATCCGCATTCTAAACATTTCGGGCGTCTGGCAATACAGATGTTTCTGCCGTGTTCCACAAGTTGATGACAAAAAAGACTGCCATATGAGGGTTCTACAATTTTACGCAAATCAAGTTCTATTTTTTTGGGGTCTTTGTTGTTTGTAAGACCAATAAGTCTTGTAATGCGCATACAATGCGTATCCACCACAATTGCTGGTTTACCAAATACGTCGCCAAGCAGAAGGTTTGCAATTTTTCTTCCAACTCCAGGAAGACTGACTAAATCCTCTAAATTATCGGGTATTTCGCCCGAAAAGCGTTCTTCTATCGCATTTGCACAAGCCACCAGGTTCTTTGCTTTGTTTCTGAAAAAACCTGTGGAACGTATTAAATTCTCAACATCGGATATATCGGCTTTTGCAAGTGCATAAGTCGTAGGATATTTTTGAAAAAGCGCAGGTGTTACAATGTTTACCCTCGCGTCCGTACACTGTGCTGCAAGGCACGCTGCGACCAAAAGTTCGAACGGGTTTTTGTAGTTAAGCGTACACGGCGTTTCGCCATACGTTTTAGAGAAATATTCTTTTATAACTGAGACTTTCTCTTTTTTTCTCATCTCATTCTCCTAAAATCTGATTAAATGTAAATGTTACATCTTCACCGTCGACGGTAACTAGGACATACTGAATATAATCAGGATGCGTGCCATCTAATGCAACACTCGGGAAAACACCCGCTGTGTTTATATAACGCACGCCGTCTTCAATCGTGTTTTGATTTTTAAAGCCGCCGCCGAATACATAGACGTTTTTGCCGTTTTGTGCTGCATCCGTAACAATTCGTCTAAAAGAAAGAATTTCGCCTTCTATTTCTGAAATAAAGTTTCTGTCCAAAAATACAAAAAGATTTTGCTTTGACGATTTTGCATCGCGTTCAAAATTCGTCCATACAGATGCATCGCCGTTATAAATTTTACTAGAAACATTGGGAATGGTGATAAATGTATTTTCACCTTTTAAAAAGCAATTATATTTTTTCGCAGTAACATAATCGGGCATCATCTTTTCAATCATGTTTGTATGAACGTTTGCACCTAAAAAGCAGGTAAAATCACTCGTGTTTTTCATTTTAGAAAGTGCAGTATTCATAACAAACTGGTCAAAAATCGTTGTTGCAAGTCTAGTGTTTCCAAACACGGAAAATGTTAAGGCATCTTTCGAAATTGGCACACGGCTCACGTTTTGACTATCAGGAATGACAATGTTTTCCGGAACTGAAATTTCAGCCGCACCGTCAACCAACACAAGAAGATTTGCTGTTACGTCTCCAACTTTTGCAGTTAAGAAAGATGCACCGGATTTTAATGCCTGTATCTCGTTTCCTTTCACAGAAACGGCATCTCCGCTTACTGTAACTTCAGCATCAGAAAGATTGATTTTTGCCATATTTCCGTTTTCATCTTTTCCGGTTAAATTTGGAATATATATGTCGCCATTTGAAAGCGAAACTTTTTCTTTATCAAAATTGATTTCGCGCGGAAGGTTAAGCACAGTAATTTCTCTTTTTGCAGTAAAGTTTTTATAGCGCACAGTAATTGTAGTTTTGCCTGATTTCGATGCATAGAATGCACCATTTTTAACCGTTCCGTTTTTATTGTTTACAGTGTATGTTGGTGCGTTCCAATCCCACTTAACTTCCCTGTCGTATTTATCAATACCTATCGGCGTAAGTTCGGTTGATGTTCCCAAAAAAACGTTATCGGAAGATAGAAGCATTATCTTTTTAAGTGACGCAGTTTCAGGAAGTGTACTTACAACACCTAACGCGTTTGTGACAGGTCTTAAATATCCGCCGGAAACTTCGTTTACAATTTTAGTTTCTCCCATATTTTGAACGGCCATTTGGGTTGAACCGCCACCATCAAAATTAAGCGCAGATGCGCATCCCAATTCTTTCATCAAATGACCGAGTTCTGTCTGTGTGAGTCCGTCTGCGCCGGTTCTTCTGCCATCAAGCGCAACGAGTGTAAGAATATTGCCGGTTTCATCAATTCCCACTGCACTTCTTGGATGTCTGCCTGACACAGTATGCGAAAAAGATGCCGGCACTTCTCCGTCTTTTAAAATAACTGCTCCGCCACCAACGGCGTGTTTGATTTTTGTAAAATCAGGGGTTGATTTTACATCTACTTCTAATTTGTCGCCAACTTCAACATTATCTAATAAAAATGTATTGTATGACATATGTGCCGAAAGAACGTATCCATCTTCAGGGATTAGTAGGGGCGCGCTTTCTGTAACCTTTTCTAAAACAATGCCATTTTTATCGACAGAAACTTCGATGGAGCCTCCCACTGAGCCTACGGAATATTCTCCCCATTCATCCGTATACATTACAATCCCGGTTAAATCATCATACTTGTTGATTAATTTGATTTTATCCGTAAGTCCTTTTTTAGTTTTCAGCGTAATATCAAATAAAAACGCATCAATGGAGAATTCGTTACCATTTGCATCACTAAAAAGCGTATTCATACTCTCTGAAACGGATGCGGAAGATTTAAGTTCACCATCGCGTATTTCAACACCGACTGCGCTGCCTCTACCGCTCTCTCCGCGTTTTGCAGCAAAAAAGTCGGCGTTTAGTGCTGCTATTGCATCATTTTTCTCTGCAAGTTTAAGCACGTTTTCCAGGTAACTTTCACCTTTTTCACTTTTTAAAATTTTGAGTGCAACTCCGGGCGTTTTAAGATCTACACGCACAACATGTATATCCTGCCATCCGCCATCGGAAAGTTCTAAAAAATGACAGTATGTAACACCTGTCATAAGCGTTTTTTCTTCGATTGTTTCTCTTAAATATGCTCCATTTACTGACAAAGAAAGTGAGCAAAAAAAGCAAAAGACCAAAAGTAAAATTCCAATTCGTTTTTTCATTGTATTCTCCCATAAAATTTAAAGTGTTTTTTCCCAACCTTTGATTCCTGAATTCTGTACGGCCGTGAAAACACGCTGACGCAAACCATGATTTTCACGTTCAAGCGACTGAAGAATCTCTTTTATATATTCCCGTTTTGTATTCTTATCAGCCGGACACGTGCTTGTTACCACCGGAATTTCATTTTGCACTGTGAATCGCTTGATTTCGCGTTCTTCAACATATATGAGCGGGCGCAAAACTGTAACATCCATCCGCTCTAAGTGTGTAACCGGCGCAAAACAGTTGATTCTTCCCTCATAAAACATGCTCAAAAAAAATGTATTGATAACATCATCAAAATGATGTCCATAAACAATTTTATTGATACCGTGTTCTTTTGCCGCGGTACACATAGCACCACGTCTTAAATTTGCACAAAGCGAGCAGGGATTTTCTTCTTTTCGGTAGTCAAAAATAATCTGTTTGATTTCTGACTTTTCCGTATGATACGGTATGTCATTTTCATCACAAAGCGCATTTACTTTGGAAAAGTCCATATTGTCAAAACCCATATCAATTGTAATGGCTTCCAAAGAAAAAGTCTTTGGGTAAAACCTTTGAAGCTGTTTCATTGCAAGAAGTGCGACGAGTGAGTCCTTGCCACCCGAGACACCAACGGCAATTCTGTCGTCCTCTTCAATCATATTGTAGTCTTCAATTGCACGGCGCATCCGGCTTAAAATATGTTTCATGCATCAAGCTCCTTGTTTTCTGTGTTAAATCCCTCTTTTTTAAATCTGACAAATGAGACAATAACTGAAATCATATTAAACGATTCACATAAGATGCCGCCCAAACTGAAATTGAAAATATTATGCACAATCCAGGATGGAGACATTAAGTAAAGTTGGAAGTTTCTAATATGCTTTCCGTTTCCTTTCCACATAAATATGCTCATTGCTATAAGCGCCGCATACGGAAGCCAGGAAATAAAAATCATAAACCAGTTGCCCCATGTCAGGAAAACAGAAAACGTAAAGCAAAGTGTATACAACACTTCTGTTAAAATCAGTTTCCATTTCTTTTTGTCATCTTTTGAAAACAAAAGTCCGCGCACAAGGTTTGTAAGATTAAAAAACGCTCCAGCGTACGCGCCGATTAAAAGAAAATTTATAAAAAACATAAAACTTCCTATACCCTGCATTAAGAAAAAATTTTTATTCTGTTTGCACTGAAAGGAATAAACAATGATGATTAAACCAATCATGCCAAATCCTTGTGCTACGATGTCAAGTAGACTCATATAAAACCTCCACAAAATTATTGTTTTATTTTCTTGGTAATACAAATGAAAATGCACCAGGATCAATCTTAAACGTTGTTTTGCCTGCAGATAGTATTTCGCCGTCTACACATATTTTTATATCTTTTTCAAAAGGTGTAACAGTAATTTCTTTGCATTTTTCACTTATAGCAACACGCTCTATGTTTTTCAGTTTCAAAAAATTACCTTTCATATAAAACGGTAATAAGTATAAAAAATGCAGTCTTGATACGTTTTTTATAATGTTGAAATTAATCATTCCGTCAGATATTGACGCCAATGGATTGCTTTTAATACCACCACCGCAAAAACTACCGTTCGCTATTGAAGTAAGTAAAAGTTTTCCGTTGTGTCGTTCCACACCATCGACTTCAATTTTAAGATTTGCACCTTTCTTTTTGATAAGCATTATGAATATAGAAATAAGATATGCAAGCGAACCCGATACGAACGGTTTTTTCTTCATTTCTGCTGTTAAATCCGCAACATTACAGTCAAAACCGATATTGACCATATTTGCACAATAGCCTTTATGTATACCATGAGGCGTTTCGACCTCGTACTGTATTGCATCACATTTTATACTTTTGCCATTGATGTGCTGTAAAATATTTTCAAAATCATAGTCATGACTGAAATTTCTGCAAAAATCATTGCCAGTTCCAATTGGAATCAGACCAATTTCTGCATCTTTACATTGCATTACACCATTTAAGACTTCGCTAAATGTGCCATCTCCACCGCAGGCAATAAATCTGGCAGGACCTTTTGATTTATAGTAGTCCTTTATAAAACAAGTTGCATCTCCTACGGCTTTTGTAATATAAATTTCAACATTTTCATCGTGAATTGCGTTAATTTTTCGAATTAACTCGTCCTCTTTTTTTCCTTGACCTGCACATGGGTTAATAATAAAAACTGTCTTCATATCGTCACCCTTTGCGTTTTCCAAAAATAAGTTTTAAATTTCTGTCTGAAAATCGTATTGTCGGCACCATCCATGCTGCGACAAGAATAAAAACAACAATTTGTGTTGTTGTACTGTATAAATATTCCCGCATACCAAAACGTGTCATTAGACTTGGAAGCAGAATTCTGCAAAGATAGTAGTGCGTTACAAGTATTATAATTGTGTTTTCACCAAAAAATGTCAACCATTTGGTTAGAAGTTTAGAATTTGAAAAAAATACCGAAATCACAAGCAGAACAAAACTGCCAAGAAGTGCGCCTGTAAAAAACAACATCCAATTACCGTAGACATATTTTGACATATCTACTGTTTCGTTTTGTATTGAAGTAAAAACAAATACAAAAAGTAAAAGGGTTGTGGCGAATATGTATTTCAATTTGTGCGCATTTACTTTTTCAGATAACGTCAGTATATAGGTTCTAAAAATGTCACCTAAAACATAAAACGACAAACAAGGTAATGCGATTATATACATAACGCCATGTTTGTATTCAAATACCTTACATGTTGCAACAACAAAGACACCAAGCGCAATTGCAAGAAGTTTTAAAAAGTTGCTTTTGCTTATATAATAGTATACTGTTTGTATAAAAAACAACGCAAATAAAAACCACAAAGGTCTGTTTGAAATAAAAAAGCGAACACCGAAAAATGAATGGAGATAGTTATAAAGTATCGATGCGATATTCGAGTTGTTAAAAATTGCAATTAACAAACTGAAGAGTAAGTCGATTCCTAAAAAAGTAGCAAACGGCACATAAATTCGTTTCAGATTTTTTAGAAAATACTGTTTAAATTCAATGTTTGTGTTAGAAAACACGCCAGACAGCAAAAAGAAAAGCGGCATATGAAATGCGTAAATAAGGTTTCTGCTATACTGACCGCCTGTATTTAAGTGTCCAAGAATAACAAGCAAAATACCTATTCCCTTTGCAATATCGATAAACTTTTCTCTTTTAATCGTGCTCACCTCAATACTAACTTACCACTATTAAGTATATCACTTTTTTATACCATTTTCAACAAATTACGATGATTTTTTAATTCTTTTCTTATGTGCTATTGACAAAATGTGTCAATAATAGTAAAATTTTATTAGATAAATATCATTTATCTAAAATTCAATTAAATAATTTGAGAGGGGAACATCTAATGAAACTTATCTATGGTGTAAAAGACAAACCCAAATTCGGCCAGCTGATCGTTTTTGCTATTCAGCAGTTACTCGCAATTATGACAGCTACACTCGTTGTACCGGTTATTATCGGTAACGGTATGAGCCCTGCCGCAGCACTTGTTGGTGCAGGCATTGGTACACTTTTCTATGTGCTTTGTACAAAAGCAAAAAGCCCCGTTTTTCTTGGTTCATCCTTTGCTTTTATCGGTTCAATGCTTGCGGCTTTTGCAGGCGGCGTATCGATGAGTCTTGGCTATTTAGGCATTATCCTTGGTGCTCTTTTTGCAGGTTTAGTTTATGTTATTATTGCAATTATCGTTAAATTTGCAGGCGTTAACTGGATTAACAAATTGATGCCGGCAGCAGTTATCGGACCTACAGTTGCAATCATCGGTCTTTCTCTTGCAGGCAACGCAATTGGCGACCTTACAAAAGGTAGCATCCCTGATGTACAGGCTTCTCCGTTAATTGCAGTTCTTTGTGGATTGGTTACACTGATCATCACAATTATTTGCTCTGTATATGGCAAAAAAACAGGTAAGCTTATCCCCTTTATTTTTGGTATTCTCGGAGGATACGCAGTATCTTTGGTATTTACACTTATCGGTAATGCAACCGGCGTTGATGCAATCAGAATTCTTAATTTAGAACCTTTAAAAGCTCTCTTTGCTGACGGTGTAACACTCAACACCTTCTTCTCCATTCCTGATTTTACATTCTTGACGGCTGTCGGCGGATTTGGAGAATTATCAAGTGCATATGTGAGCACAATTGCTGTAGCTTATATTCCTGTTGCATTTGTCGTATTTGCAGAACACATTGCAGACCACAAAAACATTTCATCTATCATTGAAACAGATTTACTCGAAGAACCTGGTCTTCACAGAACACTCGTTGGCGACGGTATCGGCTCTTTCCTTGGTGCTATTTTTGGCGGTTGCCCCAATACAACATATGGCGAATCAGTTGGTTGTGTTGCAATTACTAAAAACGCTTCAATATATACTATCATTACAGCAGCAATTTTAGCAATTGTAATTGCATTCATTTCCCCTTTTATTGCTTTTGTTAATTCTATCCCCTCTTGCGTAATGGGCGGCGTTTGTATGGCACTTTACGGCTTCATTGCAGTATCCGGTCTTAAGATGGTACAGAATGTTAACTTAAACCTCAACAAGAACCTCTTTGTTGTTTCTACAATTTTAATTGCCGGCATCGGTGGTCTTACACTTAACTTTGGACAGATCACAATCACATCTGTTGCTTGTGCGCTTATTCTTGGTATCATCGTAAACCTCATCGTATCAAAAGGTTCCGATCAGGAATAATGTATATTTAACCAAAAATCACATAAAAAAAGGGATGTAAATAATTTTACATCCCTTTTTTATTTCAATTTTTCGTCAACGCATATTCACAGTATATCCGTTAATAAACGTTTCACATTCATCTAATGGTAAAGCCTTGGTGTAATACCATCCTTGGATATAATCGCAGTCAGATTCTGCAACAAGTGTATTTTGTTCTTCCGTTTCAACACCTTCTCCGATCGCTGCAATTTGCATACTGTGTGCAAGTGCAACAATGCCACAAAACAGTGCTTTTCCTCTGGGTGTGTCTGTTTTAAGCAAAATATCACGGTCAATTTTAACAACGTCAATCGGATAATCACAAAGATTTGAAAGCGATGTGTATCCGCTTCCCAAATCATCAAGATAAACCATAAAACCAAGTTCTTTGCATAGAATAACATTTCTCTTTGCAGTTTCTCGATCTTTTTCAATCGCATCCTCAGTTATTTCAATCGCAAGTTTGGATTTGTCGAAATTGTATTTTTGCGAAATCTTGTTCAGTTTATCAATGCAATCTTCTTCTGAAAGGGTGATTCTTGTAAAGTTGCAGGATATAGAGATATCCTTATATTCCGTGTTGCTCCATTTTTCAAGCTGACGGCACACGAGTTCAAACATGTATAAATCATGTGCACTGATAAGCCCCATTTCTTCCATATGAACAATATAATTCACAGGTCCTATAATTCCCTCTTGCGGACAATCCCATCTTGACAGTGCCTCTGCTGAAACAATCTTTTTCGTTTTGCTGTCAACTATAAATTGCAGGTACATTTTAAATTCATTGTTTTCCAGACCCTTTAAAATACGTCTCGTTATTGCGTTTTCCATTTTCTGTATCAAACTCCTCATACAGTTTATTTTATATGTAAGATATCCTTATTTTTTACTTTTTACACTTGAAGAAATGATATATTTGGGTCTTCCTTTGATTTCTTCATAAATGCGTGCAATGTAATATCCTATAATGCCGAGACTTATCATGATGATACTACCTATGAATATGGTTATAACGATAACCGTTGTCATACCTTCTGGTGCTCTGCCCACCAATTTGTCAATCAGCGCCCATACACCGAAGATAACAGATATGACAAGCATTACAACTCCAAGAAGAGTGACTGTTTGCATCGGTGCCGTAGAGTAAGACGAAATATTTGAAATCGCATACTTTACAAGTCCGCGCGTTGACCATTTTGATTCTCCACCAATACGTTCTTTTACATCGTATTTAACTGTCGCTTTTTTGTATCCTACCCAATAAGAAATTGCTCTGAAAAAGCCACGTTCCGGCATTTTATTCAGCACGTCAACAACTTTTCTGTCCAGAAGTTTAAAATCTGATGAATTCGCCATATCAAAACCAGCCATTCGGCTGATGATGGAGTAAAAAAGTTTAGCACCAATACTGTGAATTTTCTTTTCCTTACCACGTTCTTTTTTTATTCCTTCTACAATTTCGTAGCCTTGCTCCCACAAACGATACATCTCAACTATTTTTTCAGGCGGGTGTTGAAGGTCACAGTCAATCACAACCGCGCAATCACCGTTTACGTTAGCCAAACCCGCCGATATAGCAGATTCTTTCCCGAAGTTCCGCGAAAAATGCAGTCCTATTACATTTTCCTTTTCAACAGAGAGTTCAGTGATCATCTTATATGTTTGATCGTGTGAACCATCGTCGACAAAAATAAACTCACTGTCGATATTATTTTCATTGAGCAGCGAGTATATTACATCATACGCGCTTTTTATACATTTTTCTTCATTAAAAGCTGGAATAATTATAGACAGCATAAAACCTCACCTTACTTTTTTCTAATAAGAGTTTCCAATTGCGCAACGGGCATCGGACGGTAAAAATAATACCCTTGCAGCATATCGCATCCGGCAGTTACAACCGTTTGCTTGTGTTCTTCCGTTTCTATACCTTCGCATAGCGTCTTAAACCCTAAATCATGAGCAGTTCTGATAATGTTTTTAAGAATTACAAATCCTGACTCGGTTATTGCATTTTGCGTAATTGTTTTATCAATCTTTACAATGTTAATATCAAATTCTGCTAAATCACCAAAACTTGTATAACCTTTGCCAAAATCGTCTAAGAGAATTAAAATTCCCTTTTCTTTTAAGCGGATTAGATTTTTTATCAATGTAGATTTTTCATCAACGCTTAAATTTTTATCTTCGAGAATTTCAACGGCAATACACGAATAGTCTATGCCGTATTTTTCTATAATCGTTATGATTGTGTCAGCAAGATTCGGGTCACAAAGTGTGTAACGGGAAAAATTAATTGTATATACATATTTCACACGATTTTCTTTATCGCTCGCAATCCACTTGCAGTTCTTTTCAAAAATGTAGTAATCAAATTTTTCATTAAGACCGACATTGCTTACCGCTGACAAAAAGTGCTTCGGCGTTAAAACGCCTTCTGTTGGAGAGTTGAGTCGAGAAAGGACTTCTGCTCCTACAATTTTATCTGTCTTAGCATTTAGAATCGGCTGATATTCAAGAAAGAATCGGTTGTTATCAATTTCACTCTGAATATTGTTTTCAATTTTGAGTTTTCTTGCAAATTCTTTACCATTTAAACTGTCCCACTGACAATACAAAACGTTCTTATCCTCCGCTATACTGCATGCTTGCTTAGCTCTTGTCAGAGCTGTTTTGAAGGATACTTCTGTCGAACAGGTGTTATGGTATCCAAAATTCATACGAACTACGTTAACTGCACCGTGTTTTACAAATATTTCATTAATTTCCTGAAAACATTTCTCGATACACCGTTCCAATTGATCTGAATCCAAATCGTTTAATGCAACAAAATTTTCTTTGCCGTAAAGAGAAATCTCGCCATTGATTTCAGTGCAGAAATGGTGAAATAGAATTTTCTTAATTTGTTCATATATCCTCAATGCTTTTGATTCGGAATACACTCTTTTCATGCTGTCAAGAGACACTGAAATATATATAATTACGCGATTTTTTCTGACTGCACCCGCTTTATCAAACTCATTTTCTATTTTACCGATACCACAAAAACTTTTTTCCGGAGCGCATTTTACTGTTTTGACTGATTTTATCGTAAAATAGAGTCCCAGCATTCCCATCACAACAAAAAACAATGCAAGAATCGTTATGATGATATAAGGATATTCAAATATTGGGGATTGAAAAATCTTCATCTTAGCACCTGCTATCTCTTTTCAAATATTGGAAACTCTTTCGTTCCGGATGTCTTTGTAAGACCTAAATCATTTGCAACCTTTAAGCATTTTTTAATATCTTTTTTTGCCGTTACTTTTCTGCGCGCCATTTCTTTTATCAGGAAGAACGGATTGAACGTGAGCAAAGTTTTGAGAATCGCCGATTTTGGCACGTCGCATCTTTTGTATTCTGCTAACGTTTCAAAAAGCGCATAATCGATAGAAGTTTTTTCAAAATTTTTGCCGGATACACTTTTCAGCCAAGCTGCATATTGAGAAAATTTATGTATATCAGCATTTTCTGTAAAGTAGATGCCGCTGATATAAAACTTCTGCATGTTTTCATCCATTTCCTGAAGAAGTTCACCATAATATTTTTGCTGAATTTTAAGAACTTCTGTATGTTGCCTTTCAAGTGTTGTACTTGTAATTTGTTTGTCATGAAGACGGTATATCAAAAGACATTCTGGCAGAATTTCGATTTTCTGATTTTTCATCGCCATTCTTGTCCACAATTCAAGGTCTTCAGTACAAGTAAGCGTTGTGTCATAATTGATTTTTTTCAAAACTTCGGCTTTTGCAATAACACCTGGATGAAGTATCGGGTTTCCAACAAGAAGCATTGCGCGTAAAGCACTGTTGTCACATCGTCCGCCGGCGCCCCCTGACATATATACACCATTTTTAACAGTCATAAAGCGACAAGAGGATAATGCTACATCTTGGTGCTCTTCCATAAATTTATACTGTCTTTCGAATCTCTCGGGAAGACAGATATCATCAGCATCCATTCTTGCTATATATTTGCCTTTACAAAGAGAAATTGCCTTATTAAGAGATGCAGGAAGTCTTAAATTGACTTCATTTGTATGCACCTTGATTCTGTCATCTTTTGATGCGAATTCTGCAAGAATTTCGCTTGTAGAGTCTGTTGAACAGTCGTTTATGACAATAAGTTCCAAGTTTTTAAACGTCTGATTTCTTACGCTTTCCAGTGCTTCTTCAAGGTAAGTTTCACCGTTATACACGCTCATAATTACTGATATTTCAGGTATCACAGAAATTTCATCCTTTCTTCAGAATTTTTTTGATGTTTTTGCAGATATTCAGAAAATAAAACGCCGTCTTGTAGCAGTTTCTTTTCATAAGAAATACCGAAATTTTGCTTTTAAAAGTTATGTTTTCAAACGAGGCACGCAAAATTTTATCCCAGTGTATTGAGTTTTTGATATGATCCTTAATTGCATTTATACTTTTAAAATGATTTTGTTCTGCTGCCTGCGCTAATATTGCAAAACACATAAAACAAGAATAACGGCAAAGTTGCGCATCAAAATCGACGATTTTTTCCATATTGTTTTTGCTGATTTCATTTATAACATCTTCGATAAGATAAATTTGCTTCGTGTTAAAGTCTTTCGATATTGAATCTTCTCTTACAGTGTACAAATACGCCGTCTTTTTGCTTATGTATACGCGCTGCGCGTTTAGGTAACAAGGAACTGTGCAACACAAATCCTCGCCAAGAGAGATTTTCTCATTTACATTAAGTTGAAGAGGCGTCAGAAACTCTCTCTTTATTGCCTTACCTGACAAATAATATGAAATATGATTCATGTTTTTGTCCATAAGAATCCTGGGATAAATGTACTTCTCAATCTTTTTTGTGTCATAAAATCCTTCTTCGAGTCCATCATTTGTGACACTTACGGTATTACCGTTTTTAACCCATCTGTATGAAAAAGATACAATTTCACAATTCGTATCCTGTATTATTTTATAAGCACATTCTAATGTATCGTTTTCAATTAAGTCATCTGAGTCAAGATTGAACACATAGTCGCCTTGCGCCACCTTAATCCCTGCTCTTCTTGCACTTGCGAGACCGCCATTTGATTTATGAACTACTTTTACCCGGTTATCTTTTTCTTGGTAGGAATCACATATTTCAGGGCATCTGTCAGGTGATCCATCATCAACCAAAATCAGTTCAAAATCGGAAAAGGTTTGATTTAATACACTGTCTATACAACCAGATAAATACTTCTCAACTTTGTATACGGGTACTATTACTGAAAAAAACATATCGTTCACCTATTTGCTTCTTAATCCTACAAGTACTTTCAGCAAAAAGTACAGTCTGTACTTCATAGCCCAGGCAAATACTCTCTGCTTTAACGGCAGTGTTTTAATCGGGTACGCTTTTAGCGCATCAATAGTCATACTGTGTGTACACACTGCGTTCAAACTTTTCTTTAAGTTGTTATATTTAATATTATTGTATTTTGCATTCATTATCTCCTGCGAGCACAGCACTCTACACATTGCCTGCCAGAATCTATGAATATAAATCTGATATTCATCGCGGTCAATATCTTCATTAAATCGTTTTTCAACTTCGTTGACAAAGATAAGACTTTTTTCAAACCTGTCTTTTTTATATGACTTTGAAATCGAATCTTCATTTCTGCAATAATGATAGAATGCCTCACTGATTCCGGTAGCCTTATCTATACAAGATATATAATCTATCATAAAAAGCGCATCTTCTGAAAGCATTTCCCTTTCGGACTCAAAATGAATCGCATTTTTCTTTATTATTTCTGTCTTAAAGAGATTTTTCCAGATGCTCATGCCATATTTGCTGTCGTCATAATCTTCCGGAAGCGCTCCAACGATACCCATTTTTAGTTGTTTTAGACTTTCTTTGGTATCAAAATGCGTATCTTCATCAAAATAAACTTTACGGATGCACGCGCCATCTTTACTGAACATGTTTCCGTCTACAAACAGTACACCGGACATTACCAGGTCAGAATTATAGTTTTGTGCTTTCTCGTAAAGGGTCATATACATATCAGAAGTAACAAAATCATCCGAATCTACAAAACCAATATATTCTGCAGTTACGATTTCAAGTGCCGCATTGCGTGCCTTACCTGCTCCTTCGTTTTCTTTATGTATAACCTTTATGCGGGAATCTTCCATCGCCATTTCTTTACAGATTTCAAGTGAAGAATCTGTTGACGAATCATCTACTAGTATGATTTCGATATCATGAAGTGTCTGATTCTTTAAGGAATTTACGCACCTCTCAAGATATTTTTCCGCATTATACACAGGAACGATAACACTTACCTTTGGCTGTGGCACTTTTTTCACCTCGCAACTAATGTTTCGTATTCTTTCATTAAAATATCTGCGTAAGTCTCAACGCTTAAAATGTTATTTTTTTCGTTTTTACAGTTTTCTCTAAGAGTATTATAATAGTCTTTGTCTTCAATTGTTTCTCTTAATTTGTGTGCAATTTCTTCAGGTGTAGGTTCGTTTACAAGTGTGCCTGTGACACCATCTTTTACAAGTTCTGCCATTCCGCCACTATTCATTGTAACAACGGGAACGCCCATAGCATGCGCTTCAAGTATAGATAGCGGACAGTTTTCATAGCACACCGAAGGTAGAATGAGAAGTTTTGCATTTCCCATAAGTTCAGTAAGTTTTTTGCCCGTAAGAAATCCTAAAAGTTTAACATTCGGAATGTCTTTAAGGATTTCTTCATCAGGGCCACTTCCGGCAATAACAAAAGTATATTCGGGAAGTAATTTTGCTGTGCGCGAAAGTTTTTCAATTCCTTTTTCTTTGGAAAGCCTTCCGACAAATAAAATATAAGAATCTTCCCTGCTATCTAAGTTTACAAATTTTTCTTTGTTTATAAAATTATGTATTGTTTTCGTTTTTCCTTTATAATAGCCTTTTGCTGACAAAAGTTTGTTTTCAAGAAAATGACTTGGGCAAACATATAAATCAACCTTCTTATAGGTTTTTAAAAAAGAGTAAAATTTTGCTTCTAAAACACCTATAATGCTCTTCACTGTTGAACCATGAATACATTTGTTTTTAATGCAGTATATGTGTGAACCGTTCACACACTTTTCGCAAGGTACGTTCTTTTCAAAATTATAAAGAAGATGATTGGGGCAAATCATTTGATAATCATGGACAGTCTGAACAAGTGGGATGCCTTTTTTCTTAACGGCATAAATTATGGATGGTGTAAGTTGAAAGTTTATATTGTTCATATGAACAATATCCGGTTTAAAATCGTCGATTACCTGCATGATTTTTTTCTTGGCTTCAAAAGAATAAATTATCTTAAACGGGTATAAAAATCTTCCAAATCCTTTGGAATGAAAATCCATGTTTTGCGTGTACAATCCTTTAGAGTTTCCTACCGTATTACTTTCATCATACATTCCGAAAAACTCAACTTCATGCCCCATCTTTTTAAGATGCTCTGCAAGATATAACATATAACTTTCGCTTCCGCCGCGAGGGTATAAAAATTTATTTACCATCAAAATTTTCATAACAACGATTCACTTCCTACTTGATTTGCCTTGGAAATACAACCAAACATTTTATATTCGCTTTGGCGTACGTGTTCTTCATATCCATTACCCATCATCAACATTGCAAGAACGCCCGTTAAAAGCGGATAGTTCATTGTGTTGTCAGTACTGGATACAATTATGAGATAGACAGTAAGCATGAATGTAATAATAGCATTGTCAAGATTACCGTTTCTGCCAAAATACCAAACTCTTGAAAAGGTCATTGATATAAGCCAAATAATATAACCCCAAAAACCCAAATCAATAAAATGTTGCAGAAAATCATTATGAACTGAGGCAACACCAACATTCATAAAAGTATTCAGTTGATATGTAAGAAATCCAATACCATTTCCTAAAAATCCTGGGTTAAACTCGTAAAACTTATCTACGGCATCATAAATTTCTACACGACCGCTTGTGTTTATTCCGGCTCTTTCAAGGAGTTCAAACACATCCAGTTTTATAACAGCAATATAACCAATCAATAAAACGATTACAGCAAGAGTAAAAATAGTAACAAGTCTTCCTGCTGTTTTTAAGTTGTATTTTGCAATAAATTTCAACAAATACCCCAATACTAACGCAACGAAAATCGCAATCATGGCAATTCGCTTAAATGCTGATAAAAAACAGAAAAGCGTTAGAAAAAGTAATATAAAATACACAATGTTCTTTTTCGGTTTATAAAGCATATAAATCAGATATGCACCGAGACAGAACGCAAGTTCGTGAATTTCTGCCTGCACAATGATATCACCTGTTACACCGGCAAAGGTGGTTATAAGGGTTATAAATTCAGTAAAATAGTTTACAAGCCCATTTTGCACGATAACTGTTACAATCATTAAAATGTTTGCAATCAAAATCGCTAAAAGGTTATACCATATACCTTTTTCGCCAAAAATGTATAGAAGCGCTCCCGCTCCCAATGCGAATGAAAGCATATTTGCATACACAAAGGAACTCGAAAGTCCTCTTGATATAACGCTGACGTCCGCCGTTTCCATAAACCAAATAAAGAGAGACACAACCGTGGTAACCAAAAGAGGAACGCTGTAAACACAGGCATCTTTAAATGCAGTAAGACCTCTTGCAATATTCGGCTTATATAAAAACAAAAGTGTTGCAGAAGCAAAAAGAACAAGGGCAAATGCATGTCGGTATGTAACGTGAAGACCTATATCAATGTATTCATTTAAGAAATAATACATCATTACAGCTACAACCACAAAATAAAATTCTTTCACTTTTTCAAGGATTTTATTTTCCACACTGTCTGCCCTCCTTAACTTTATGGTGTATGTTTAGAATCAGTTTTTATGATTTAAATCCGAAACGAAGTTCTTTTTGTTTTCAATTGTCTCTGAAAGTAATTTTCTTGCTGTTTTATTTTCTTTGAATGTCTCAGCAATACCAATCTTGTATTCGATAACAACTTCTTTATGTTCGTCTCTTTCATCAAGTCTGAGACGGAAAAGTCTCATAATATCTTCAATCGTAATGTAATCAGATTCTTCTGTAAGCAAAACAAAGTTGCCATTACCGTTATAAATAAACTCTGTCTTTGTTTTTCCATATGATTCTTTTAGGTAGTCCGTAAACAGTTTGATAATATCGTCACCCACATCCCTCGAATGCTCGGTGTTTATGGATATTAAATTAGATATATCAACCGTACAGTAAACAACACCGTCATCTAAAAGTTTTTTATCCTTGGATTTTAAGTATTTATCAAGATATGCTCTGTTACTGAATCCTGTAAGATGATCGGTATAGAAAATGTAATTGACAATGTCACCTGCTCTACCTAAAACAATTGCGCCTCCTGAGCAGAGAACTATAAGGAAGAAAAATGCAATTGCTGTATAAAGAACTACATTCACACTTTCTCGTACAGATACTGAAGACAATACAGAAATATAACTTGCACCTAGGTACTTATTATACTCCTCATTGGTTTTCATTGTGGTCTCGTAAAGCGCATTTAGTTTCTCTAAAAGTGATTCAATTTCATTCTCAACTTCTGCTCTCACGACTTGATACTGTTCATCGCAAAGTTCTGAACAGGTTAAATCAGAAGAAGCGCAAGTCCCACCGCAATTACCTGTACAATCTGTGAATGTATCTAAAATATAGTTGCAGTAAGCAGAATCTATGATTGCGTGTTCCTTACTTTCATTGCGGTCTCTCCAACTGTAAATCAATTCATCATATGTTACAGTCTGGTCTCCAACATAATCCTGAACATTTCTCTCATGAAGATTGTCAAGAATGTATTCGTAACTGATATTTGTATTGCCCGATTCTCTCATCTTCTTGACGTATGCGCTTATGACTGTAACGATATCCTGTACAAGACTTTTATCCTTTTCATTGGAGATATTATTATTATCGATTCTTGTTGTATAGTCAGAAATGAGCACTGATTTGTTTTTTGTTATCTGATATTGATAAATCTTTGAGAAAATTGCTGAAACGTTAACCTGTCTTAAATAGTCAAAATCGTTTGCAAGTTCAGTAAAAGATACACCAGTCTCTGTTGATCTGTAATAATCGTTCTGCTCAATTCTCTGATACAAAGTGGTTAAAGTATTGTCGATGCTTGTATCGATGAGTTCCATCATTTCGATAAAATCGTAATCGTTTTTGTTAAGGTTTTCAATCGTATTGTTTGCAGGCGCTACATTTACGTACTTCTGGCTAAACTGTTCAAAATAAACATCCAGTATTTCATCGAGTACCGTTCTTGCAAAATCCGGTCCTTCTCCGCTCGTTGCTGCAAAAGAAACAATAAAGGTGCTTGGTTCATATATGTATTCTTCACCTTCTTCAAGTTTTGCTTCCTTTTGTGCAAGTTTGTCCGCGTCCTCAATAGGAGTGATATTAATTCTCGATATAAGGCTGTCAACGGAATAAATTCCCGTGAGCCCCATTTTGTCAACTACTTTAGACATTACGGCAGAGGACTTAATTTCGTTTACATCAAGTTTATCTCCGGTAGGGGCAAGACCCTGTTCTGCTTTTTCATCATTATAATGAATTACTTCTGATGCGATATATGAATTGGATGCTGAAAGTTTAAAATAAACACCATAGGTCACTAAAAGGCAAAAAACAACGATGAATGGCAAAAGTTTTTTCAAATATCTTAAAATCTGGAAATTTTTCATTGTCATCCTCCTTTATGCCTTTTTGGGGAATTTCTTTGAGATTCCGTAAAGAACAAGCGCCACATACGCAAAAGCGGCAAATACCACGAGTGATTTCAGTTCACTCATAAGCGAAACACCATATATGGTCACTGCAACACACTGATTCATTCTGTGGCGGGAGCACTCTCTTCCGGCAGTGATCGCTTCTTTTTCAAACCCTTTAATGCTTTGATAAACAGAATCAATAAGAGAATCTGCCGATGCGTAAAGTTCAGGTGTCTGTTTACTTGAAGAAATTTTATTGATAATTAATTTATTCTCCATTATTTCTTTTTCATTAGAGGCAACGTAATCACTGAATTCTGTTGCCATAACAGACAGTTCATCAACACCAACTTTTGTTCTTCCCATGTAATATTTTCCGGTTTGGTCCCACGTCGGAACAAGTACTACTCTTGTCATTTCCTCGCTATACATATCAATTGCTTGATTGCAAAGATTATACGATGCATTATTTTTCTGTCTGTCAAAATCAATATTTTTGTTGTGATATGACAGTCTGTCAATGTATCCGTCTTTATCTCTTGCAATGCCGTTTTGGAGGATAAGAGACCTTAAATTCTGATTAATTTGTGTTTCGTTAAACTGATGCACTTTTCCTGCAATTGAATGGAATGTGCTTCCGTTTTCCGTAACAAAACTCGGATTTTTTTCTGCCATACCGTACAAATAATTCAGGATAGCCTGCGTTTCTTTGTCAAAATACGAAACAATATCCATATACTCCATTTTACTAAAATCCGGTTTTTCCGTATCAAGACTGAAATTATCGGTATATTTTTCTATGTAGTATTCTTTGTATGCCATGCTTATAAGTTTAATCACGTTGTCAGAATCGAGATGCATCGTATCTTTTGAGGCATGGTATTCCACTGCAAATTCTGTGGAAATGTGATACTGTGATTCATCAGCAACTCCACCCTGGACACATGGATAAACGACCAGACAATTTTTCAGTTCTTTTACAGTTACATCTTTAAGAGCACCTTTTTTTATGGCTTTTTCTACTACTTCGTCGCTGATGATTTCTGCCATGTTATATCTTGTGCCATTGGAATTAAGCGCTCCGGATGCTTCGGAATAATTTAACGAAACAATTGCATGAACAGACTTTTTAAGTTCAAAGTGGTTCATTACTCCATACAACATTGTCGTAACAAAACATATTAAAACAATCCAAGCGCTAAAATATTCTGCTGTTTTAAATATCTGCACTCGCTCTGTGTGGTTTACATTTTTAGCACGATACAATATAATGACCACTGATGCTACAAACAAGACACCGACAATTAAAATTATTAATTTTTGAAGAATATCAGTAAACATTATCCATCACCCTCCCAAAATTAAAATTTATTCACATCGATAACAACCAGTTCCGGCTGATTGTTTATACGAAAAATATTCGAATGTTCAAGACCTGAACTTACAATTAAAGGCTTGCCAGAAACGTCATATCTTCCGTAAACGAAATTGCCGCTGCGTTCCGGAAATAAACCTCCCTCAAGCGTAAACAGAGGTCCAAGTATTGGTACGCGCACAACACCACCGTGGGTATGTCCGCAAATCATTAAATCGCCCCAGAAATCGTGGTTAAATTCCTGAAAAATAATAGGTTCGTGAATTGCGGTGATTTTAAGATTATCTGGGTTTTCGTAAATATAATCAAAAAATGCCTTTTCAGAATACGACCAGAAAGATGACGGATTTGAAGTTAAAACTCCGTATATATCAATGGTCATCGTCCTTACCTTGATTGTGTCTTTTTCATTTTTTAACACCTTAATTCCGGCATTCTCAAGTTTTTCTTCAAAAGAATCTTTTAATTTTAAAAGTGCTGTTTCATCGCGGTTTCCTTGGTTAAATCCAAATTTCTGATCAAGTGCCTTTTCGTTAAGCGGAATATCATAAATACTTTCGACTTCGTTGTTTCCATAGATATAGTATGCAGGAGCAATCTTTGAAAGTTCCCGACATAAAGAAACCGCAAAGTCAACATCTTTGGTTGCAGAATCCACCATATCACCGGTGCAAATTATGATATCAGGATCAAGTGCGTCAACGCGTTCTAAAAGTTTTTTGTTGTTTTTACCGTAAGATGATTTGTGCAAATCAGATAACTGAATAACGCGCACAGGGCTGTCGACCTTAATACTGCTTGTGCTATAAAATGTTTCTCTGAAATTTCTGTTTTCGATATAACTGTACATAATGAGGACAAGGGAAACTGCAATACATACAAAGACCATTCCAATAAGAAAGAACTTAAAAGCCTGAATGTTCTTTTTTACCTTCGGAGTAAGTGCATTGTAAAAACTCTTTTTAAATATTCTCATTTTCTTTCCCGCACCCATTACAGAAGAAATGCATGTAATAAGGGTTTTCTTGCACTCTTTCTTAAACTTATTAATATTTTCGGCACCATGATATGTAACTACAACCTGCTTTTCATCGGCATATTCGATTTCAAACGTATCTGACCACATGTCGTAGCATTCATCTGATACCATTTCTTTAAAAAGTTCTTTTATGCTTTCTGTATATTTTTCTGCTTTGTCAATCTTTTTCATAGTATCCATATCAAACAAACCCTTACTTTTATTTTTTGTATAGTTCACATGTTGATTTTGCAACATCATGCCAACTATATTTATTTAAAATAAATTCATCTACACCTTCACGAAGTTTATAAACATATTCTTTGTCATCGCATAAACGTTTCAGTTTTTCAGCCAAATCTTCGACATTTCCTTTTTTAAAGTAAACAGCCTTGTCCTCAGCAACTGCGGTGTTTTCTGGAATATCAGAACACAAGAGCGCGTTTTTATAAGCAAGTGACTCTAATAGACAAAGTGACATTCCCTCTAAATCGGACGGTAATACGTTTATGTAGGCATTCGAATAGATTTCGTTTAAAGCGTCTCCGGAAACAAAGCCGGTAAAAATGATGTTGTGATTCCCTGCTGCTTTTTCTTTTAACATTTTTACATAATCATCCGTATCACTGGTGTCTCCTGCTATAACTAGTTTTTTATCCGTTTCTATCTTGCTGTATGCATCAATCAGGTAATGAATTCCTTTTTCTGCTGTGAGCCTTGAAACAACAGAGATATATTCATCCTTTTTAAGTCCGTACTTTTCAACAATAATTTCCGCGTCTTTTCTTTCAGGACGGCTGATTCCATTGTGAATAATTGTCGTTTCACGATTGTATGTTTCTTTAAAATAATCGTAAGCAGCACGACTTAGCACGATGACCTCATCTGCATACTTTGCCAGTACTTTTTCACCAAATTTTATATATTTAGAGGCAAACCCTTTACCCCACTTTTCTCTCTGCCAGTCGAGACCATGAACTGTTGCTACACATTTTTTTCCGAAAAGTTTCGGAATCCAGAGCGCTGCACATGGGCCTTCTGCATGAAAATGAATGACATCATAATCCTTAAATGATGCTGCAATTGCAGCAGTAAAGGATGCTATCATTGCGGCAAAACCACGCACATTGAGCGTCCATGCATTTTTAATTTTTACACCTTTATACATGTTGTTTGAAACAGTTCCTACATATTCATTTTCAACTTTATCGGATGATCGGTTGTAACAAGTAACATCAACACCCATTTCAACAAGCATCGGACATAGCGTTGTAAGAACATTTTCTATTCCGCCACGTCTTGATGGAACAACTTTGTGCCCAATCATAGCAACTTTCATTTTTTTCACTCCATTTTATCGACCTGTAGCTGTAAGCATAACGATCGGTGTTTTAAGCATAATCTTTAAGTCATTCAGATACGTTCTTGTCTGTATGTACTCAATATCCATTTCAACCCATTCTTCAAAGGGAATATCATTTCTGTTTTTTGAAATCTGCCAGGTGCACGTAAGACCGGGAGTAACAAGAAGGCGTAATCTCTGGTAATCGGTATAAAACTTTACCTCTCTCGGAAGCGGAGGTCTGGGGCCAACTAATGTCATATCGCCTTTTAAAACATTAAAAAACTGCATGAGTTCGTCAAGAGAAAGTTTTCTTAAATACTTACCAACCCTTGTAATACGGGGATCCTCTTTCATTTTAAAGACGGGACCGTCCATTTCGTTCTGTTTTGCAAGTTCATCAATCATTTTATCTGCATTTGCTCTCATGGTTCTGAACTTATACATATAAAACTCTTTTCCGTGGCGACCTACCCTTATCTGCTTGTAAAAAGGTCCGGCGCTTGGATCGTCAATTACAATGACGATTGCAATTATAAACATCAACGGAAGAAAAAAGAGCAAAATCAGTGTAGCAAAAAATATGTCAAAGAGTCTTTTCTGCTTCCAGAAGGTGAGATATGATTTCTCAATGATTGCCTCCAGTTTTTCTCTTGTTCTTGCATCTACTTTATCCTGTTCTATATAGGGCATTACAGCACACTTCTTTCTGAAATTTTCATTACAGAATCAAATTCTGTTTTTCTGTTTGCAGACAAATAAAAATCATCAAATACAATGTTTTTATTTTTAAAATCAGTTTCGTTTTTTTCTAAATAACCGGGATGGAATAAAACTTCTATATCTTTGCCGCTTCTTTCAGCCAGTTTCATATACTTTGGCAAAACTTTATTTACTCTTTTTTCATCCATATTTCCGGAAAAAAGAATCCCCAAAAAATGTGATGTTGGTATTTTAAATTTCTTTGCCTTATTTTTATTTACAACCCACAGGAATTTAAGTAACCATTGTTTCACAATATTAATCGGGCGATATGTTAAATAAAGTGAAGGTGTCGTGATAAACGGCATTACGGGTTCTGCCGGGATTCTTATATGTTTTAAATTAATTCTCTCATCACGCAAAACATTAAGTAACGCTTTAAACACAGCCGGAATCATATGTGTATGCTGATGACTGTCGATACAAAACGGCGCATCTTCTGGCAAAAGACTTTTCCAGAACAAAACCTGTGCTTTTATTTCCTTATAAGCCTGATTTTCAAGTTCTTTTCCGTGGAGTAAGTTTAATTTAAAAAGTCCCCCGAAGGTGTGCTTTAGTTTTCCGTCTTTTTCTGCAATTAAATGCACTTCATCGGGATCTGCCATGCACTTCCCCTCAACAAAGTTAAGATGTAGAGAAATCCGGATATTTTTATTTTCAATTATCTTGCATAAATCAATTTTATCTAAATTTGGAAATACACTAACCTTATCAAGTGCACCGCGATCTATGCAATCTTGAATGCGCGCGGACGTACTGTCACAGAGTCCGTAATCATCGGCACAAATATATATCACTTAATTTTCACCTTCTGAACCAAGTTTAATAACTACTATATCGTCTACAACTGCTACACAACCCTTTGCAGGCCATTTTTTCATAGTTTTTATATCTTCTCTTTTTAGTATTGCGTTTTTTTGGTCTCCATTTATAAAAGCAAAATTTTTGCCACAGTAATCATTAAGAGCACTTGTGAGCACGCTTTGACCAACTACTTCATCATCTTTGCGAATAATATATCCATCTGTAATTCCGGTTATATCAGGTGTGAGATTAACACTGTATGCCTCACTGTCTGAAAGAGCGCCAATCACAAGAATTTTATCACAAGCGTCAGTTCCTTCTGTCTGTTCTATGCGGTCAGCTATTCGCACAAGTACACCATAAGATTTTTCATACGCAATCTGTGCTTTATGGTAACTCACATTCGCTATAACAATCTGGTTTGCAATAATTACAAGAATTGTTAAAAGCACAGTCCAGCATTTAAATGCGGTATGTTTTTTATTAGCTTCTGTTCCTCTTTCGTACAGAATCAGGAAAAACAAGTAAAATACTACATATCCCATTCGCATGAGACTGTGGTAATCAACACTTGCATTGACAAAACTGAGTGCTCCTGCTCCGAATATGAGCATAACAGAAAGAAGAATAATCATTAAGATATTTGCAGGTTTTTTATAAATCTTGTTTTTTACAATGCCTTTAAGATAATACAAAAGTGTAAAAATCAAAACAAATCCGTTTAGCACAATGTATACATTTACTCCACCCGAAAGATCAAAGAAGCACTTTCTGAAGGTTTCTTTTATAACATAAAGAGATGCATATAAATCAATATTTGAAAACGAAGCCGTTGCATTTGCTCCCTGATACGCAAGCAACTCAACAGAAAATACAGTCATAACTATTTTGAGTATAATGCCGTATAGAGCCACGCCTAAAACTCCTGAAAAAAGCATATGTATAGCCTTTTTCAACACAGTGCAGAAAGATGCGTTCTTGAAAACAGTTTCATCAATCAAGTGAAACAAAAGAAGCATGATTGTAACAGTTATGTATGCCTGGTAAATACCCGCAGATAATGCAATAAGAACCGCAGAAAACAGATATTTTGGTTTTTCACTCGTCATATAAAGCGCTGCAAGGCATGAAAGAAAAAACGCGATACTGTAACCGTCTGCCACATAGTTATACATCATAACCGAAGTAACCGTCGGGAACGAAATGATAACTGCGCCTAAGAGACCTGCGGTAATTTTTTTCTGAATGTTCAGCATATTGCAAATGCATACTGCACCCAAAGCATGAAAGATAACCGCTATTAAACCGTTTAAAAACGGTAGGTCATAAAAAGAACTAAACGATGTAACAACGGGCAAAAACCATCTTCCGATTTCTGCCATATTTTGAGAATCGTATCTAAACACCAACGAGTCCCAATTCGGTAACCAGTTTGTGATTTTATATAAATGTGCAATTATGCCCACGATAACGCTTGTAAAAAAACATGTCTTCCACGCAGGCAAAATATCTGCATTCAGTTTCTTTAAAACTTTTTCAGGCAAATCTACCACTCCAGCCACTTGAAATTATGTAAAAATTTTCCGTACAATTTATCGTACATCTTTACACCTAAAACCCGTTTTAGAAATAGAGTGCGTTTTGCGGTTTTTGATATCCACGAGGCACAAAAATGATGTATGGAGTACGTATTTTTGGTTATTACTTTTTTTCCGGTATAGTACTTAACCGGACAGAGATAGTCTTCAGGGAGCATATGTATCCCCATAAACACCTGGTCTTTATTATCTATATCCATACCGAGTTTTTTTAAGGTTTCTGTGTTTCTTTCAGGACAAGGCGTAAGGTCATACTCTCCGTCCGGAAGGACAAAAGCAATATCATCATAATCCGTCAGCAAGGCGCTTACGAGTTCATTTCCTTTTTCACACGCAAATCCAAGACCTGTTGAAATCATTCCATTATCATCAAAGCCCATAAAACCTTCTTTTTCTATAAGTGTGTCAATCGGTTTTATAAGTTCAACATCAGTATCTAAATAAATTCCGCCTTCGTCATACAAAACTTTAAGTCTTACATAATCGCTGACAAAAGCCCATTTTCCTGCGTCATGTGCCTCTTTTGCATATTGATTCTGACTCAAATCAAAATTTTCTTCGTTCCAGCAAACTATTTTGTATTCAGGACAGTATTTTTTCCAACTTTCAATGCACTTTTCAGAAAGCGCTGGCATTTTTCCGTTTCCAAACCAGCAATAGTGAATCACTTTTGGAATACTCATTGGTTTTTCTTCCTCCTACAAAACTCAAAAATAGTTTGAAACGCATTTCTGTTAAGCACAAAATTTACAAATACGTACAATCCGACAATCCAGATTGCATGTACGATTCCATAACCCAACAGATGCAAAAAGGAAACGTTGCTGAACGTATCAACAAAGAACACTGCCATTAAAGCAACAAAAACAGTGGCATTTACTAACAAAATTTTATATGTGCACATCTGGTTTCTATTAAGAATTTTTTTGTTCGCATAGTATATTGTCACAATACCGCGATATAAAAGTGCTGCAATCGTTCCAAGGATTGCGCCACATATTCCAAAACAGATAATCGCCACAACAGAAAGTGTAATATTTATAACCATTTCCCACACTGCATAAGAGCGCGTTTTTTCGAAATCGCCCGAATATTCAATTACTCCATTTAACGGAAGTTTTGTGTTCGCAATTAAATTCATAATAACAAAAAGCAAAATAAGAAAAACATTCGTGTATTCGGCATCGTTGATTCCGCTTGTATAGATCTGTATCAACGGAAGTAAAAATACTGCCATAAGCGAATAAATCACAAAAGTCGCCATTATGTAAAACGTTTCGTAAGCCGAGAAAAGTTTATCAAACCTCTCCCTGTCTGTATGAAACATTTGTCCCAATGCAAAAGTAAAGGACGAAACTATGCTCGTGATAAAATTCTGCACCTGTGAAAAGAAGATGTTGTATATCGCATAAATACTTACCGCTTTAAAATCACATAGAAACGAAATCAGTATTACGTCTGTATTGTTAAAAACCATACCCGAAAGTTGATGCACCAAAACAGAGTTTTTTTGTGAAATTGCACCAAAATCAGGTTTGACCTTTAAATCTATCCATTGATATCTGCGTTTTGCATAGAAATATAAAAACGCAAGTTCTAAAAGCGATAGCACACAATAAACCAGCTGAATAAGAATGAGGCTGTCTGATAAAAGCAGAACAAGTATTTTACCTGCGTTTGCAGCAAGTTGAAGAATCGTATCTGCATTGTTTATTACATACTTTCTTCCATCAACTTCCATAAGTATTCTGTATTTCGCTTGAACAAAATAACTGAACAAAGCTGGGAGCGCAGTTAATATGATTATGAAAAACACAACATTAGAGTCTATAGATGTTGGTATTACATACGCATAAATAATTGCAATAACCAAAACGATGGCAAGATAAATGATTCCGGTTCTGATGTAATAAGAATGTGTGGCAGCAAGAACCTCATTTGCACTTTTTAAGTCATGTTCGCCAATTCGTTTGTAAAGAGCCTGCGTTGTAGCAAGTCCAACGCCTGCCTCGAGTAAGAACATATATACGAAAATCTGTTTGATTGTCGAAAGGATGCCGTTGACCTCTGACCCAAAATTTTCAAGATATAATCTCGGCAAAAGAAAGCTGAGCAAGATAAGAACAAACTGATAGATAAACGACGATATCAAGTTGTGTTTTATTCTTAAATCTTGATTACTCAACTCATCACCTTCATCCTTAAAATCAACAAAAAACCATATAAGACAAGAACTGCTATTTTATTTAGCAGTTGTTATATGCAGTTGCAAATATAATCCGCGGTAGCATTTTCCTTAGGGATGATTTTTCCGGGATTTCCTATAACAATACTGTGATCCGGAACATCAAAATTTACATACGCAAGCGGTGCAATAAGCACATCGCTACCAATTTCAATGTTGCCGACTAAAACCGCATTTGTTCCAATCCAGCAATTGTCTTTAATGGAAGGGACGCCTTTTCTTTTTCCGCGGTTCTCCATTCCTATCGTTACACCAGTTGCAATATTGATATTTTTACCCAACGTTGCATCAGGATGAATAATTATGCGTCCCGTATGACCGATATAAAGTCCTTCGCCTATCTTAGTCCTTGCAGGAATCTGAATTTGGGTTCTGTTCGAAAGAAACATAAGCCTTATCGTGTAAAAAAGCCTTAAAGGCAGAAATTTAGACATATTTGCTTTTCTGAATAAAGATATGTATTTTATTTCAAGCGGACGAAAAACCTTTTTTATAAACGGTTCCCCGTTTTCACCGTAATAGCGGTATAGATCTCTTTTAAATACACTGTTCATAACTTTCTCACACTCATTTTTATTCAGGATCGGAACAATATTATTCCTTAACAAAAACCCAAAGCGTATCTTTCACTTCGCTACTGTTATCGTCTAAATTATATACACTTAAAGTAACGGTTTCTCCGTACACCTTTTTATATGTAATCGACGGTATATTTCCTTCTGAAAGTTGTCTTTTTATTACATCGTAATTCAAAAAGCTCATCACTGCTCTGTGAAAATCAGGTTGTACAGTGTCGTCAACATATTTAGTGAAAAGTTTAGAGAAATTCGCTTCGTCTTCTTTGTAACCAAGATAAGACGGCATAAGTATGCGATGAGCATTATCAGTTTCTAAGGATACTCTGTAAATACCGTTGTAGTGTTCTTTTAAGATGGATATCATAGCATCAACTTCTCTGATACCGGTCTTTACATAATCGTAGTTTTTGTCTCTGTCTTCGTAAATGCTGTTTTGCTCTTTGTTCTGATAGTACTGAGACTTGGCTTCATACATTCTGATTTCGGCTTCGCGGACCATTTCCTCACAGTTTGTATTCTGTGTTCTGTAAGACATGCCAATGGCTACGTTGTATCCCAGTGGTTTTAGTTGTTCTATGAAGAGATCTATATTCTGTTTTACATGTTCCTGTTTCACATCTTTTGTGAACACTAAAAATTCATCGCCGCCCATACGGTAAATGTTGTGTCCAAAGAACACCTCTTTTAACGTATTTGCAATATAGATAAGCATTTCATCACCGGCAGCGTGTCCGTACGTGTTGTTTCTGATGTGAAGTTCGTTTACATCGATATAGATACAAGAAAAATCTTCCGGCTTTTCCTCATCAAATAACAAGATATCTTTTTTATATGCCACGCGGTTTAATGCACCTGTAAGAGCATCTGTTGTTGCTGCAAGTTGTGTTTGATTGAGATGCTTTTTATTATACATAGCAATAGAGAAACAAATTACAACATCTTCGATCAGTTTTCTTGCAACAGTGCTTTTCGTAGGATTGATCGCTCCCAAAATGCTGACATGATTATTTTTTTCAGCAATAATGGCAAAAGAAATATCCTTTAATCCGTGTTCTAATAGAAAACGATAAAATTTCTGATTTGTTTTTGCAAGATGTTTATTGGGGATAATTCGCATGAATCCGATTGTAGATTTATTTGCGTTATGTACCTTTGCAGCATACGCAAAGAGTTCTCCCTGAAAATATTTTCTATCTTCCCCTAATAACAGTTTTCCTGTCAAAGATGGTTTAATATAGAAGAAATCTTCTCCATCTGTATCTGTAAAAAATGCAGAACGCGATCCGGAAAACTCCTTAATATTTTTCATAGCCTGTGTTATGTTTGTGTATTGTTCATTCGTTTCCAAAAGAAGTTTTCTTATTGCTGAAGATTCAACATTTAATTTAGTTCTGTTTTTCTCACTTTTTAATATGAGTTGCAAATAAATTACTATAATCAAAATGATTATGGCAAAAACAGCAATCAAACTTCGAGACAATTTATGCGTTTCTGCGAACACTTGATTTTCATAACGTGCAAGCATAATGCCCCAGTTAAAATCTTCAATGGTTGAATAATGGATATATAAATCTTCGCCGGTAAATTTTGACTTAAATGAAGAAAATCCCTTGTCTGTGTTTGCGAGCATTTCGTAAGAATATCCATCGTTATACTGTCTGTCTTGAAGTTGTGATAACTCTCCTGGGTTTTTATCTATGGTATCTATAATAAACTTTCCTGTTTTTTTATCGTAAACAAAAAGCTGTGCATCAAGTTCTTCTGCTTTTTCGTTGTATTTTTCATTGATGGTTTCAATATTGATGATGCCGTATATCATACCAACAATTTTCCCGTCCACACGAATGGGCACAGCACTACGCACCACTTGTTCGCCCGGCCTTGAATAACTTTCGGTTCTTCCGGTAATATGTTCTCCCTTAATGGATTCCTCTGTAAAGGTAAGTCTTTTACTTAAATCTACCGTTTCGTCCTTAGTGATAAAGGTGCCGTCAGGGTTTAAAATACCAATTCTCGAAAATAAACCAATCGGCTTAAAAGAGTCGAACATAAGACTGTAACTTTCACCACCGGCGTAGAGTTTTGCTGCAAAGTTTGCCATGGTAACAAGATTTTCTCTGTCAGACTTTAACTGCAGAGTTAAGTCGTCCTTAATCTGTTTTGTCTGAATGTGCAGCATTTCATATTCTTTTTCCTCAGCATCTCTATAAAAAGACGTCACCATAGTAAGAAACACTGCACAAATTAAAATTGCAGTGACGATGGTGTGAAAAATATTGTTTTGTCTTTCTTTTTTTCGTTCATAGGTTATTGCCATTCGCTACATCTTCTTTCAATATAATTAAAAACACTTTCCTACTTTTATTGTACTATTGTTTCATAAAATTTTCAAGTGTAAGTTCTCACTTAAAAGCAATCCCGGAATACAAACTTCCGGGATTGTAAGTTACCGTTCTTCACGGAAATATGGTAGTCCTAGTGCTGCAGGAGGTTGATGTTCTTTCTTGTTTCGCATACTCGTTATAACGAGAACAAGTATCGTAACGACATAAGGCAGCATTTCGAAAAGTTTTTTTGCACTTACACTGATATTGGGAATATAGGTTGGGATTACGTACAAAAATCCAAACAAAATGGAGCCTAAAATACTGATGGAAGGTCTCCAAACTGAGAAGATTACAAGTGCAATAGAAAGCCAGCCTCTGTCACCGAAACCGTTATTGGACCAGACGCCGTTTGCGTAATCCATAACATAATATAATCCACCAAGACCAGCAATAGCACTTCCGATACAAGTTGCAAGATATTTATATTTTGTAACATGAATACCTGCTGCATCTGCTGTTTCAGGGCTTTCGCCAACAGCTCTTAAATGGAGTCCTACACGTGTTTTATTTAGAATATAAGACGCAATAAGAGCAACAGCAATTGCGATGTAAACCAAAAACCCGTAAGATAAAAATACATCACCAAACCAACCGAGACTCTCTGCAAACGGCAAGTTTGTTTTAAATGCTGTACTTGTGTTGGAAAGCGCAATCGACGGCACATCGGAGTTTACAAGTTTAATAAGAGAGCCACCAAAGAAGTTACCAATACCGATACCGAATGTGGTAAGTGCAAGACCGGTTACATTTTGATTTGCTCTTAAAGTAACTGTTAAGAAGCAGTATATAAGTCCCATAAGGATTGAGCCTAAAAGCGAACAAATGAGCGGGATGATTACTGCAAGAAATGGATTTAACATAGCGGGACTTGCTAAACTCTGCTCATAAAGAAAAGCACCTGCTACACCACTTATCGCACCGACATACATAATACCTGGGATACCCAAGTTTAAGTGCCCTGATTTCTCTGTTAAAATCTCACCGGTTGAGCCGAATAGTAAAGGAGTTCCCTGCATAACTGCACGTTGTATAATTGTTGTAATCATGCATTTTCCTCCTTTTTGTTGAACTTGATTCTGTAATTGATAAAGAATTCAGAACCGATGATAAAGAATATGATAATACCTGTTATAATGTCAGAAAACGAAGAGTTGAGTCTATAAACTTCTGATATTTTTGAGGCACCTTTTTGCAAAAATACAATTAAAAGAGATGTTACTACCATAAAAATCGGATTAAATTTTGCAAGCCACGATACCATAATTGCGGTAAAACCTCTGCCACCGGATGTGTCACTCTTTAAAGAGTGGTCGGTACCTGCAACAAGTAAGAAGCCTGCAACACCGCAAAGCGCACCGGAAATTGCCATTGTTCTTAAAATTACTTTTTTTACATTGATACCAATGTATCTTGCGGTATTTTCACTTTCGCCGACTACAGAAATTTCATAGCCATGCTTACTGTATTTTAAGTAAAAATAAACCAAAACCGTAAGAACTGCAACAAGTAAAATGTTGATTAAATATTTTTGACCAAATAACGTCGGAAGTTGACCAAATTCTAATGTTCTCGGTGTGCCGGAACCTTTCGGCACAGACCATTCAAGCGTAAAATATGCAACAATCTGAATCGCCACATAGTTCATCATAAGCGTAAAGAGCGTCTCGTTTGAGTTAAAGCGCGTTTTGAAATACGCAGGAATGAGACCCCAGATTGCTGCCGAAACAATGCTTGCGATAAACATAATCGGAATAAGTGCAGGTGTAGGAAGTTTGTCTCCTAAAAAAATCATACAGGTAGCCGTCGCAAGGCCACCGACTAAAATCTGCCCTTCACCACCTATGTTCCAAAATCTCATCTTAAATGCAGGTGTTAACGCAAGTGAAACGCATAGCAAAATAGCGGTATTCTGTAAAAGATTCCAAAGAAGTCGCGGTGTTCCGACCGCACCTTCTATCATTGTAATGTACATTTCAATTGGATTAAGATCAGTAAGAGAAATTGTTACGATACCGCTAACAACAAGCGCCAGCAAAACTGAAACAATTCTGATTGTCCATGCTTTCCACCATACGATATCATCGCGCTTAATAATATGACTGAGGGTACCGGTGAATTTTGTTAAAATAAACTTGTCCATTTTACTCATCACTATCCCCTCCTTTTTCTGTATCATCGGCAGATGATTTTGTCATCAAAATACCAATTTCTTCTTTTGTTGTGTTTCTTCCGTCTACAATGCCGGTAATTTTACCTGAGCCAATTACCATGATTCTGTCGCAAAGTTCAATTAAAACGTCTAAATCTTCGCCGACAAAAATAACAGCAACACCGTTTTTCTTTTGTTCGTTTAAGAGATTGTATATCGTGTAAGAGGAGTTAATATCGAGACCTCTTACAGGGTATGCTGCCATTAAAACAGTGGGTGACGATGCAATTTCTCTGCCAACTAAGATTTTCTGCACATTACCGCCTGAAAGCCTTCTTACAGGCGTGTTAACAGAAGGCGTTACAACTTCAAGGCGCTCTACGATATCTTCTGCTAAGTTTCTCGGTCCTTTTCTTTGTACGAATACAGAGTCGCCTTTTTTATAACTTCTGAGCATCATATTGACGACAATATCCATATTGCCAACCAAACCCATACCGAGCCTGTCCTCGGGAACAAACGCGAGTTTTACACCCATCTGGCGAATTTCCAGTGGCGTTTTGTCGCGTAAGTTTTCTTTTTCATTTGTTTTCGGATTATTGTAAATCACACTTCCGCCGTCTAAATGCTGAAGTCCTGCAATTGCCTCTAAAAGTTCACGCTGACCACTTCCGGCAATACCTGCAATACCTAAAATTTCTCCCGAACGTGCTGTAAAGGTAACGTCATCCAAAAGTTTTATACCATCACGGTTTATGCAACTTAAATTTTCTACAATTAAGCGATCGACGCAGTTTTCCGTTTCACTGCGTTCTATGTTTAAAGAGATTTTTTTACCCACCATCATTTCGGTAAGTTCTGTTTCGTTTGTTTCAGAAGTTTTAACTGTACCGATGTACTCACCTTTCCGTAATACTGCAACATTATCCGAAAGCGAAAGCACTTCGTGAAGTTTATGGGTGATGATAATGATTGCCTTCCCGCTCTCGCGCATATTTCTCAATACTTTAAAAAGTTTTACTGTCTCCTGCGGTGTTAAAACAGCGGTAGGCTCATCCAAGATTAAAATATCAGCACCTCTGAAAAGAACCTTTATGATTTCAACTGTCTGTTTTTCAGAAACGGACATTTCGTATATCTTTTTATATGGATCGAGTTCAAAACCGTACTGTGCGGTTATTTCTTTAATTTTTTCGATGTACTTGGGCATATCAAAGCCTTTTTCATCCTCTAAACCGAGTACAATATTTTCTGCAGCATTAAACACATCAACAAGTTTAAAATGTTGATGAATCATACCAATTTTGTAATGAAACGCATCCTTGGGAGATGCAATTTCAATTTCTTTACCATCTGCATAAATATGGCCACTGTCAGGATAGTAGATGCCGGAAACCATATTCATGAGTGTTGTTTTACCACTACCGTTTTCTCCTAAAATAGAAAGGATTTCACCTTTTTTTACTTTAAGGGAAATATTTTTATTGGCAACAACACTACCAAACGTTTTTGTAATATTTTTAAGTTCTAATGCAACATTTTGTTCCATACCATTCTCCATTATAAAAAAATCTTGTGTTTTCTGATAAACACACCCAATTGCTTATAACAAAACACAATGAAAAAATCGAATATAGGGCGGAGTGTTCCCCGCCCTATAACTGTCATTCAATTAAAATGCGCTGTTTAACAATGTGATACCGTCGATGTTAAGATCGAAGTAAGGAGCAGAACGGAATTCAGATTCGTGGAAATATCCGTCAGCGATAACTTCAGTATCCTTAGCATATTCAGGATCTGTATCAACGTCAGCAAGGTAAGAATCGAGTTTTTTGCCTTCTACTGTGAAGTTGTTAACGTCGAATACGTGAACTTCGCCAGCGATTAATTTAGCTTTTGCATCTTCTAAAGCTTCTTTTGTGCCTTTTGCTGCAACAGCTTCGTTAATGTCTGTAAGTTTAACAGAACCAACTTCGAAGCCTTCGCACCAGTCGGCTGCAATTGCTTCACCCTTTAAGTTTGTTTCAATGATGTACTTAAAGTAAGGAGCCCAGTCGATTCTGGAAGAAATAATGAATGTATTCGGGCAAGCGCTCTGTGTGCTGCCGTTGTAAGATACGTTCGGTACACCTGCGTTTTCACAAGCTGTGGGAGCACCCATAGAGTCAGCATGCTGGCTGATAAGTACACAGTTGTTGCTGAGTAATTTTGTAGCAGCTTCTTTTTCAAGTGCTTCGTCATACCAGCTACCCGTGAACTGTACTTCCATTGTTACGCTCGGGCAAACAGATTTTGCACCAAGGTAGAAGGATGTGTAACCGGAAACAACTTCGGCGTATGTATAAGCACCTACATAACCCATTTTAGCCTGGTCTGCAGTGATTTTTCCGCTTTCAATCATTTCGTTAAGTTTCATACCAGCTGCGATACCTGCAAGATATCTGCCTTCGTAGATAGAAGCAAATGCATTGTGGAAGTTCGGTACATTTTCAGTATGTGCTGTTGTACCCGTAGCATGACAGAATTCGACATTTGGGAATTCTTTTGCTGCTTTTAACATGTAGGGTTCATGACCGAAACTGTTAGCGAAAACAATGTTGCAACCCTGGTCTGCAAGGTCTGCTGCTGCTTCGTAACATTCGTTACCTTCGGGGATGTTTGTCTTGAAGATAACCTGTTCAGGTTTAAGGCCGAGTTCTGCTGTTGCTGCTTCAGCTGCTTCAAGGAAGTTCTTGTCGTATGTAGAGTTTTCATCGTGCAAGAAAATAAAACCAATCTTGAAATCAGCGTTAACGGTTTTGTTGCCGCAAGCTGTGAACACACCCAAAGATGCAACAAGCATTACGGTAACCAGAAGAAATGAAAGAACCTTCTTCATAAGTGAATACCCTCCCTGCCATATTTGGCATTAAAATATTTATGTAAAATGCTTTACATACAAATTATTTACGGAACGTAAGCGATGAATCGGTCATAGATTCAACAATCGCGAGTGAATCAACACGAATACCTCTTTTTCGCATTTCATCACCACCGCCCTGAAAGCCTTTTTCAATAGCAATCGCGCAACCTACGAGTTCGGCACCAGCCTGCTCTAAGATGTTAAAAAGACCATTTAAGGCATTGCCTTTTGCCAAAAAGTCATCGATGATTAAAACACGGTCGCCTTTTTTTAAAAATTCCTTACTCACAATCGCTTCATACACGGTTTTACGTGTGTATGAAGTAACAGTTGCCGAATAAACATTGTCAGAGATGTTACCTGTCTTATTTTTTTTCGAAAAGACAACCGGAACATTCAGAAACTGCGATGCTGCAAATGCAATCGGAATCCCCGAAGTTTCGATGGTTAAAATTTTGGTCACAGTATCATTTTTGTAAAGACGCGCAATCTCTTTTCCCATTTCCAAAAGAAACGGAACATCAAGACAGTGATTCAAAAAGCAATCAACCTTTAATATGTCACCAGGCAAAACCGTACCTTCTTTGAGTATTTTTTCTTCTAATGATTTTATGACGGTTCACTCCCCTACATTTGGTAGCATATATCAATAGAGAAATTATACCATGTTATCATCCAAAAGTCAACAATTTTCGCCCTTATTCTCGCAAAATGAAAACACCGTAACATGCGAAAAAAAGATATGCAGTTTAGTAAATGGTATCGTACATCTTCATTGCCTCGGCAATATCATCAAACGGATTGCATTTTCCGTTTTTTACATAGAGATAAGATGTTGTCATACCACTCACAAGGCAGCTTTTTACGTCGAGCCCTGCAAGAAGACCTGCACAGAATCCGGAGTTGAAGTTATCGCCGCCACCGGTTGTCTTTTTCGGTTTTTCACAGAGTACACCCTTAACTTCAACTTCTCCACCGTCATATACCGCGGCAGAACTGTCAACCGGATGGATGATGACTGTACCGATTCCGGAATATTCTTTAATCGCACGTGCAATCGGAAGCGATCCTTCGTATTCACCTTCACACAAAACAGAATGCATTACAAGTGCTTCACTTTTGTTAAGACCAAGATATGTAGGAGCGTATGCGGAATACTTACCAAACATTTTAAGTGCTCGTTTGATTTCTTCCGGCTGACGCTTTGCACAATCTGCAATATCAATATAAATTTTTCTGTCGCGTTTAGAAAGACGCGGCATTACAAGTTCTAAAAATTTTTCATATATCTCATGGAAATGAACTAAATAACTCCAGTTTACAAGTGTGATAATGTCAGCATCATCAAAAATTTCTACCAATTCATCAATACTGATGCGCTCAATCAAATCGCACCATCTTAATTTGCTGATTTTTTCAATATCACTCATAATGATTTTGCCATCGCCAAACTCAAACAAATAGGAATAGCCCGGTTCACTAATTGAAATGGTTTTACAATTTTCGTTTAAGTTAAACACAGGACTTTTTTCAGGATATCCCATCGCGCCGACACAAACACAGTTGACGCCCATATTTGCAAGACCATTTGCATAGTGAGGAGCACATCCGCCAAAATCGGTACTTTCAACAATAAGTTCAATGTTGCCGCTTCTTCCTGCAAGGCTTGTCACTTTTTCACCAAACGCATCGATAGTTGGAAAATAGGTGCAGTTATTTTCGTCCATGCGTGTTTTTACAGGATGAATTAAAAGATCAATAAACCCGTCAAAACCGGTACAAACTTTTTTACTCTGAATTACATCTTTTTTTGCTTTAAACTGTTCTGAATATTTCATTTTACGCCTCCAAATTTTCATTCATTGTATTTGTTAATGTTTCGCTTTTACCAAGTAAGAATACAGAACTTATAATTAAAATAATACCAACAAGCGATGCTGTTACAAGTTTTTCATTTAAAAAGATAACACTGAATACTGTTGCTGCCATCGGCTCTACAATCGAAAGAGACGACGCAGTCCCTACATCTAAATCCTTAAGCGCCAGTGTGTAAAGAAAGTACGGTACTACACAAGCTACAACACCAACACCTAAGATTAGCGGTATAACTGGTGTCGGGTTTTGAATGACAAAACGCGCGATTTCAGGCGGATTTGAGACAAACATTGCTAAAATACACATAAAAATAAAACAATAAAGTGACGCTGAAACAGGGTGATATCCTCTTCTCATTTCCATTTTCGTAACAATATTGTATCCACTATAAGCAAGTCCTGAACCGAGACCGATTAAGATACCTAGTGTGTTTACAGTAAAACCTCCTAAAATTCCGGAAACGAAAACACAACCTATCATCATACATATAACGGAAACGGTTTTTAACGCGTTCAGTTTTTCGCCAAAAAAAAGAACAGAATATATCATTACAAATATCGGTTCTGTGTACATAAGCACAACAGCCGTTGAAACTGATGTCATCTGCATAGAAATAAAGTAAAACGTGCCGGTAAGTACAATTGCAGAACCTGCAAAAAAGTAAAATAAAAGTTCTTTTCTTGAAACTTTAAAAAGTTTTTTATCTTTTATTAAAACGTAAAGTAACATAGAGATTGCAGCAACCAAACTTCGTGATGCAATAATCTGAATAGAAGAAAAATCATACACAGAAAGTGCTCTCACAAAGAGTCCTGATGTTCCCCAACAGATTCCAGCTAATATAATATATATATAAGCTTTTAGTTTCACTATTTCACCCCTAAATACCATTGTACTTCTAAACCCTTTTTCATAATTATACCATAATATGATTATTTTGTAAATGAGGATTTGCTTAGTAAAAAAACAAATTTAATAACAATGAAGACCTCTTGCATATGATTTGCAAGAGGTCTTTGAGTTTAGATTTGATAAATTACATTATTTAACGAAATAACGGTAAATAAATGTTACAATCTGTGCACGGGTACATGCAAAGTCAGGACCAAAGCTGGTAGCTGAGATACCATTTGTTACTTCAGCATTTGCTGCCCATGTAACGGCATCGTTATAATATGCACTGTCGTGAACGTCATCAAATGCATTGTTGGCTGAAACTTCGGGGTTGTTTGCAATTCTCCAGAGGAACGTTACGGACTGTGCACGGCTTACGATTGCATGCGGGTCAAATTCTGTTGCGGATACACCGGATGTGATACCGTTTTCAACAGCCCACATTACAGCATCGTAGTAATAAGAACCTGCTTCAATATCTGTAAATGCATTTGCGCCCGCAGTTGCTTTTGGTGCGCCTGCAGCACGCCAGAGGAATGTAATCATCTGCGCACGCGTACATTCTTCGTTCGGGCTGAATGTGTTGGCTGCTGTTCCGCTTGTGATATTGTTCTTTAACGCCCACTCAACAGCATTAAAGTAGTAATCAAACTTCTTAACGTCATTGAAGCTGCTTATGGGTGTATCATCAACGTTTTCACCAATCAGTACAAATTCAGCTTTAATTGTGATTTTGGACTTTGGCATTGTGAGCGTATATTCGTTACCGTCTTTTGTAACAGGAACAACTTTATTATCCTTGTCGAGAACGGTAATCTTTGAAAGTTCATATCCTTCGTCAGGTGTTGTTGTAATAACAATTTTTGTACCTGGTTTTGCACTGGTAACATTGGTTGTGTATTTACCGCCCTCAACTTTGCTTGCAGAGTTAATAGCAAAGTTGGGTATTGCACCACCTGCACCACCGCCACCAACAACTGCCGGGCGGAAGGGTTTGCCGCTTACTTCGTTGGATTCGGTTTCGCCAACGGCGTTTACAGCAATAACAGAAATGGTGTACTGTACTTCGTTATTAAGTCCTGTAATTTCATAAGATGTTTCTGTAATAAGCGTCTCGCCTGAAACAACAGTACCATTTACTTTGATCTTATATCCCAGAATAGCAGAACCATTTGCAAGTACATCATAAGAAACAGTTAATTTCTGATCTCCCGATACAAGTTCAGGATTCTTAGTGAAAGAAGGAGCTTCTGCAGGAACAAGGATCGCATTAGAAAGAATCTCGCCTGTGAAGACAGAATCTTCTTTTGCAACAAGTCGTGCAGTGAGCGTTGTACCCTTATCATTATAGACAAGTGTATAGGTTTCACTTGTTGCACCTTCAATTTCTACGCCATTACGCAACCATTTAATATCGTAATTTTCAGCATCAGGTGCATCTGCTACCGTAACTGTAACAACGCCATCAGCTTCTGCTATGGTTACAGTACCTCTCATTGCAGTTTTGCCAACGGTTACTGCAAGACTTTCGAGTGTACCTTCATAGTTACCGCTTGATGTAACTACAACAGAAATTTCTTGTGTTGCATCATCTTCTGTAACTGTGTATGTGTTAGCTGTTGCATCGGCGATATCTTCACCGTTTCTCTTCCACTGATATGTAAGAACATCACCTGTTGCTAAAGTTGTGTTTGCAGTCAATACTGTACCGGTTGTAATCGATGCTGTATTAGAATCGATAGAAATGCTGCCTTCAAAAGCTGCCGGCATAATTTCGAACGTTGCCGCTACGCTTTCAGAATAGTTGCCGATACCTGTAATTGTAATTGTTGCAGTACCAACATTTGTATTATCTGCAAAAGCCACACTGTAATCTGTATCCTTAACTAAAAGCACGTCGCCCCAGTTAACAGTTACTTCAGGTTCAATTGCAAAACTTGTGAATCCGTAGGATTCTTCATAACCGGAAACTGTGAATTCCGTTTCGTTAAGCGCCTTCGGTACGATTGCAAATGTCTTACTAACAGTTGCTGTGTAGTTGCCCTTACCGGTGATTGTAATCGTTGCCGCGTTAGAAGCAACATTTACATTATTGCTGTAAGCTACTTCGTAATCTCTACCGACTACAAGTGTTTCAGATGTAACAGAAGGTTTAATTTCTTCTCCTGTATATGCTTTGCTTTCAAGATCAATTGTGAAATCTCCTGCAGCAATGTGTTTGGGAATAACTGTAAGTGTTATTTCAACATTTTCAGCAGGCACAAAGGCGTGGTCACCGAGTCTTGAAGCTGTAAGGGTAACTGTGCCAACTTTAAGTGCGTTTACCTGCCATGTGGTTGAATCATCAGTTGCAAGACCAAGAACACTTGTGTCAGAAGAAGTAAGTGTATATGCTCCTGTGCCGCTGCCGCCGCCCAGTAAAACAGTAACAACATCACCATAATTTAAGATGCCACCATTTTGAACACCGCTGACTGTAACAGGTGCCTGACCTCTTGTAATAATTTTTGCATTTGTGAAGTTGTATGTAGCAGAAATTGTATAGTTGTCTTTATCTGCTCCCTCGAGTGTAAGACCGCTAATTACTACCGTATGCGTACCTAATTCGGCAGAATCATAAGAACCAATGTTTCCAGCACCAATGGTAAGCCGAACAACATCATCGCCAAGAATTCCATTGATAGCAAGGTTACCACTCCAAGAAGTAACATCTGTATTGCCGTCGTATGATTTTTCAATTACAAGTGTGCCGTCTGTAATCGTAAGTGCTTTCGGTTCAATTACAAATGTTTTTGCAAGTGTGCCATTGTAGTTGCCGATACCTGTTATTGTAATTGTTGCAGTACCAGCATTTGTATTATTTGCAAATGCTACGTTGTAATCAGTTTCTTTAACCAAGGTAATATTGCCCATTTCAACAATTACTTCAGGTGTAAATGCCTCGCCTTTATATTCGTAAGACGCATTAAATCCTGAAACTGTAAATTCAACATCGTTGAGTTCTTTTTCAACAATTTCAAATGTTTCTACAAAATATGAAGTGTAATTACCGATACCAGTAATTGTAATTGTCGCTGTACCTACATTTTCGTTGCTAGTATAACTAACTTCATAGTCTACATTTTCAGTTAATGCAGATTCAACAGAAGGTTCAATTGCTTCTCCTGTAAATACCTTGTCAGCTACATCAATTGCTGTGAAATCACTTTTAGCAATGTTTTTAGGAGTAACTAAAATCGTGGCCTGAACATCCGCAGCAGCTTCGTAATTATTGTCGCTTTCTCTGGAAGCTGTAACCGTAAATGAACCAGCTTTAAGAATTGTAGCTGTCCATGTAATGTTATCATCTGTTTCGAGACGGATCGCATCCGAATCAGAAGCTTCAAGTGTATAATCACCTGTTCCGTTACCACCGCCAACAACAATTGTAAGCGGAGCGTCACCAAATGTTACGTTTTCAACGCCGCGGATTGTAACCGGAATCTGCTCTTTCTGTGTTATTACAGCGTTAACAAATTCGTATGTTGTCTCGTTGAGTACATAGTTATCTTTATCAGCGCCGGAAAGTACGATACCGGTGATTGTTACTGTACGTGTACCTGCTTCTTCAGAGTCGAAGTCGCCAACATTTAAGTTGCTTAAAACGATAGAAACTTCATCATCAGCTAAAACACCATCAAGTCCGAGACAACCGGTCCATGATGCAACAGCATTGGTTCCATCATATTTTTTTGTGATTGCAAGGTTACCATCTGTAATTGTTAATTCCTTCGGAAGAATAGTAATTGTTGCACCAGCAGTACCTCTGTGTCCCGCAATTCCATTCTCTACAACGTCGTCCTCGTATGTTGCGGTTACCTCATATTCACCTACTTTATAGGGATAAGGGTTTTCAGGTGTTGGAGTAAAGTTGGAATATGTATATGTCCAGTTTGCAGGATCACCATTATTGGTTACCCATTCAGATACAGCATTTTCCGGATTGTATGTTTCACCATATTCAACCGTAACATTTTCAAGTGTTATGTCATCAATCAGATTCTTATCTTTAAATATAAAATCGATCTCAACATCCTGATCTTCGTAGTTAACGGTAGAAACTGTAACAACAACTGTGTCGGTTACGTCAGCGTGCTGCGGGGTAACTTTTACTTTAAGTAAAGAACCTTCAATGCCTTCGCCTTGCTTTTTAACGTATGTACCTTCTTCTTTTACAGTGTACGTAATTGTTCCGTAGTCATCCGGAATATTTGTAATAATACTACCAAGGTTAAAGGTGTATTCACGCAATGCGGTACCTAAAACAGCAGATGAGTATAATGTCTGTTCTTCATCTGCAGCGTATATATCAGATGCCGCAATCTTGTTAATCTTACCGGAAGAAACTACTGTTGCTGTTTCTCTTGCAAATTTGTAGTTTTTAACGGTGTCTTTAAGAGCAATGGTTACCGTAACTGCTACATCGTCAGCAGCATTTTTGTCTGCATATGTAGCACTTACAATTTCAAAATCAACACCCTTATTGAGAACAACACCATCACTAAATGTAAAAGCGGTTACATTTACATTATCGACACCACCGTCGTAGTATTTATCTGCAATAACTGCAGATTCAAAAGCGATTACTTTGGGTGTAATTTTCCAATAACCCTTCGTTGTATCGGTATAGTTGCCCTTACCGGTAATGATTACTTCATAGAGTGTATCAGAAACATCTGTTTTCGGATCGTTAACAGTAACCTCATAATCAGCATCTGTTAAGCCTTCAACTGATATAACTTCAGGTGCAAAAGAACTTCCTGTGTAATCAAATTCTTCACGGCTTAATGTAACTTCAAGACCCTCAATAGATTTGGGAGAAATTTCAACAGCAAATTCTGCGCTTGCGATATTATCGTCATCTTCGTAGGTAGCTGTTACGATATAGGTACCTGCATCGGTAATTCTATCAACAATTACACTGTCTTTTGTAATAGTAAGTGTTTTTGCATCACCCAGAGAAGCACCCGATGCTTTCTTTGCAGCAAAGTCGCTTGCAGAAAGCGTGTAGCCTGCTTCTTTGTAAGTACCGGTGATTGTTCCGGAATTTTCTGTTAAACCGGTCGGAAGATTTTTGACAGAAATCGTACCTGCATCTTTACCTTTGATTAATACCGAAACAGAGCCTTCATAATCTTCGTAGTTAGCCATTCCGGTAGCTTTGTAGTAAAGCGTAACAGAACCAGTAACATCTTCAGGGCCGGCGATTGTTGCGTTACTGTCCGCTACAGTTTCGTAAGTGTCATCAGTATACCATGTAATAGAAGCACGAACTGTTTCACCATCTACACCGGTAAGATTTGCTTTACCATCAGAGAGGAGTTTAGAGTATTTCGCTGAATATTTCGCAGAGAAATCACTCATACCACTTATAACAGAAGCTTTTCTGATTGTCCAGGAAAGAGTAAGATTTGCATCTGTATCATCTTCCCATTTTGTGTTTGCTTTATCTTTTAAAGATACAGTTGCGTTATATGTTCCAACATTTTTACCGCTTGTATCACCTGTAACAGTAACATAAGAAGCGTTTGGTGCTGTTGCATAATCAAACGTCTGTGTCTGACCGTTATAGATAACGGCAACAGTAGATGCAACCGGTTTTTCAACACCGAATTTTGCAACTGTAATATCTTGTTGTGTAGTAAATGCATCGTATGTGATTGTCCATTTTGTATCAGCTACTTTAAGCTGTGTGGTTGTATCAACAACGCACTGCGCAGTAACATCAGCTGTTGCACCACTTGCGTATGTAGCAGTCACCACCATACCTGTGGGATCAAACGTTTCAAATGCAACATAATCAGTTTTCATAGGTGGAGTTGCAATTGTAATGCCGCTAATTCTGTCTTTAACAGTTACTTTAAATGTTGATGTTGCACCATCAAAGCGTGCAGTAAGAGTATTTTCACCGATTACAAGGCCGTCATCGGGAAGCAAAACTTCAAGTCGATTCCATTCGACAGTATTTGCGCTTGTGTAGATTGTGCTAGCACCGGAAGCATCAATAAAAGTAAACGAAGGAATTTTTGCCTTGATATCTTCTGCCGCATCATCAGCATCAACTTCGTCCGGAACATCAGACACTGCAAACTCCGGAACTTGAACAAGCTTAAATTGTTTTCTTGAACCATCTGTCATCTGTGTAATCTGGCTTAATGCACTACCAGTAGCGCTTTCAAGAAAAGTGATAGCATTTAAATCTTCAATTGTAAGATCAGCAAGCGCCTGAACATTAAGTCCAAACAACGAGCCTTCTTCCTGAATTTTTGTCATTTTATCATCTTGAACAGAAATACCACTTAAGGATGACCATCCAGCATAACAAACACCATCCGCGAAGGAAAATGCAAAAGTTGGAGTTGTTAACTCTGCGAAATAACCTTCTTCATTTCCTCCAGGAAAAGAAATTTTATCAGGATTGTAGCCTATAAGTAAATCATAAGCTTGAATACTATCTGCTAATACAGTAGGATTTCCAGCAAAATTTACATAAATGCGGAATTTTTCTCCAGCACTGACCTTTGTAATTGTGTTCACGCCAGCTTCGTCAGTAAATTTTAACGATAGATAAATTGTATCACCATTTGTACCGTCTGTTATTGTTGTTGCTGAAACGGGTATGAATGTCATGACCATCGCAAAAACCAGAAGCAGCGAGCAAAGTTTGTTTATTCTTTGTTTCATCTTCTTTCACCTCATTAATTCCAAGAATCGATTAACTCGGCATGGTACTGTAAAATCATCAATGCATCCGTCGAGTTAATGTATGCATCACCGCTAACGTTAGCCGCTAACCGTTCTGTCTCTGTAGATGGATAGCCAGCAGCAATCTGCAATACCGCATAGGAATCGCTAGAATCAATTTTACCATTATTGTCAACGTCACCTAAGATATAAGCTGATGGATCAACATAATAGTTAAGTGGAATTTCAATTAGATCAGAATCCGGTGCACTGCTTGAAATGTAAAGTTTAAGTTCGCAAGCTTTTGCAGGCAATTTCGGATACACCTTAAAGTCTAATGTCGTGCTCTGTGCGGTGTGCTGGTTAATATAATAGATATTACCATCTCTTGTTGGCACGGTACTACCCGCAGGGATATCTACTAATATCACGCCGTAATATACACCAGGTGTTGCATTGTTGTAGGACAATACAAGGCCATTTGACTCTGAATAGAAATCGTCTGTTTTTACACCATTAATCACTGCGGTTGTTGCAGTTACATTGTCGCCATCGGCTTTGGGTGTGATTACAACATTTGCAGTTGATCCGATATCATGAAATCCTCGTACAGCCGGAGCAGTTGCCACCGCATAATTTAATGGAATTTTAATAATGCCAAAAGCGTTTTCGCTACTGGAAATATAAAGCGTTAAATCAGTCGTGTTTTCCGGAAATCTCGGAAATACGTTAAAATCTACCACTCCGGAAGCAGCAGTTACCTGATCGACAAAATAGATTTCAGTATCTTTTGTAGGCGCTACGTTACCCTCAGCTAACATAATGCCGTAATATTCGTCTTGCGTTGCAGCGCCAAATGACACTTCGAGTCTGTTAGAGTTTACATAAATCTGGTCAGGGTCTCCGTCTCCATCAACGTCTTCCTCTGTCGCATTTGTTACCTCTACTGTGTCATTATAGACTTTTATTGTAACATTTTCTTTTGTACCGATGTCGTAAAATCCGCCCGAATTTCCTTCGTCAGCAGCCATTACGGAAAAGCTGCACAGAATCAAAGCAGAAAATACAAGTAAAGAAATTAAGATTTTCTTTTTCATTTTCTTCTCCCTCTCTGTAAGTTAATTTATATCAAGGTAATTAACCAAAATTTTCGCAAGTTGTGCACGTGTAGCAGTTCCTTTGGGATCTAATGTAGTATCGGATGTTCCTGAAATCAGTTTGTTATAGATACCCCAATAGATTGCAGACTTTGCCCATTGAGATATCTCAGAACTATCTTCGAACACTCCGTCATAGATTGTATAAAACATGAGTTCAGTACCAATTTGTTTTCCGGCATATGAATGAAGAATTTTCATCCCAGCTTCACGTGTTAATGTTTCATTTGGTTCAAACGTCGTCTCGGTTGTGCCGTTAATGTGTCCGCTTTCATAACCCCAAGCAATTGCTTGCCGAAATTCGTCACTTTGCGAAGCAACATCCGTAAAGGGAAATTTGACAGTAACTTTGGGTTTTCCTGCCATTCTCCAAAGCACCGTTACGAACTGTGCGCGGGTGACGTTATCATTCGGATTAAAGTTTCCGTTATCATCACCTTTAAAGAGGCCTGCTTTTGCAGCTTCCTTCACAAACGGTTCTGACCAATGACCGGAAATATCTCGAAAATCATACGAAACAGTAGTTTCACCTTTATCATTTCCAGAATTACCGGCAGGAGGTGCAACAACTCCTCCGCCGCTTGGTTGTTGTGGCGTAATGATAACTTCATCTTTATCGTCATCAGCCGGCGGATTATTTGGGGGAATCGTTGGTGTTTCCTCGCTAACGTCACCGGTTACTTTATATGCAAGATTGTTACGATTACTGTCCGCAAAATTAATGTTATCTAATTTGAAATCAAATTTAGCAATGTCTTTACTTGCAGCAAACTCAAATGTAGCAAGCGTTCCATCGTCAATAATTGTTGCCAAGGTTGCAACCGAAACAATTGCACCCTTACGCGCATCAGGATTCGTAGCTGACATAGAACGATTTAAGATATCACCCAATAGAATGTATTCACACGCCATAGCCTGATTATCAAAGACTAATGTAAATCCAAGTGCATTAAATCCTGGATTGCCAGAAATAGTTACAGCAACCTCAAAGGTCTCATTTGCTTTAACAGGTTCGGACGGCGTTTGTATGTCAAACACAGCAACATCAGAAGTTGCACCGACCGGAAGCACTTGTAAGGCTAAAACAGCGATTAAGAAAACACTTATTAACCGACATTTTCTCACTAAGTATCCCCCTTATCTAATATATAATTTTACATTTATGCTAATTATGTATAATTATATCATCATATTTGAATCTTGTCAACGATTTATTGTGTAAAACTCACAACAAAATCTTGCTTTTGAATCAATCAAAAGCAGCGTGTAGAAACAGTTCTTATATATAAAACGACTACACACAAAAAACCTCGGACAAATCCGAGGTTTTTTGTTATATTTTAGAAATCAGATACTTGCCAAATTCAGTGCAAGTTGCACCATCCCTGTTACCAGTGACAACGTAAGTCTTTTCGGTTTCGCATGTTTTAAGTGCTTCTTCCAATACGTTAGCCTTTTCCACAAAATTTATGTGACGCAAAAGCATTACGAGTGCACGCAGGATACTCTCCGGATTTGCATACGCACCAATTCCCTCTTCAATCATTCTCGGCGCACTGCCGTGAATAGCTTCAAACATAGCATATCTGTCACCGACATTTGCACTTCCTGCAGTGCCGACTCCGCCTTGTAGTTGTGCCGCTTCGTCAGTTAAAATATCGCCGTAAAGATTCGGGAGAACAAACACCTGGAATTTATGGCGTATATCTTCGTTCACAAGGTTTGCGCTCATGATATCAACATACCATTCTTCTGTTTCTATCTCGGGATATTCCTTTGCAACCTCGTGACAAATCAAAGAAAAGTTTCCATCCGTTTTTTTCATGATATTGGCTTTGGTAACGATCGAAACATTAGTCTTTCCGTTTGCCTTCGCGTAAGCGTACGCAGCTCTTGCAATTCTTTCTGTTCCAGGCTTGGTTGTAACTTTAAAGTCAAACGCAAGTTTTCCCGGAATTTCAATTCCGCTGCTACCAAGCACATATTCGCCCTCGGTATTTTCGCGGTAAAAAATCCAGTCTATGTTCTTTTCAGGAATAGACACAGGACGCACGTTTGCATATAAATCCAATTCACGTCGAAGCGTAACATTGGCACTCTCCATAGTACCGCCTTTGGGCGTTGTGGTTGGTCCTTTCAATAAGACATCACATTTTTTGATTTCAGCCAAAACATCTTTGGGAACGGACTCATTCTTTTCCATTCTGTTTTCAATCGTAAGGCCTTCAATCACTCTGATTTCAACCTTGCCGGTTGCAATTTCTTCACAGAGAAGTTTTTCTGCAACTTCTTTTGCTACATCTACAATTATCGGCCCTATTCCATCGCCGCCGATAATACCGATTATAATTTTCTCTTTCTGTGAAAAATCACATCTTTCTGCTTCGTTCTCCATTTTTTCACAACGAAGAAGTTGCGATTCCAAGAGTTTACGGAAATGATTGCAATATTCGTCTATATTATAATTCATTTTTAAATTCCCCTTAACTGATTTTTGCTTTTGTGTAGCCTAATAGGCCTCCGTTTTTAAGAATTTCCTTTTGCCTTTTACTAAAAGAACATGTAAGGAGTATTTTGTCTCCTGTTGTTTTGTTAACTAATGTCATTTCACCGCTATCCATTCCTTTGTGAATCTCTACTATTTCAAGAGAATCATCCATGGTTAGTTTATCATAGTCATCAGCGTTTTTAAAAGTGAGAGGCAGAATTCCTGCATTGATGAGGTTCGCAACATGAATTCTTGCAAAACTCTTTGCAATAACGCATCTTACGCCAAGATATAAAGGCACGAGCGCCGCATGTTCTCGAGATGAACCTTGACCATAATTTGAACCACCTATAACGATGCTCTTTCCTGCTTTAAGTGCTCTTTCAGAGAACGTTTTATCACAAACAGCAAAACAGAACTGCGAAAGATAAGGAATATTAGACCGGTACGGAAGTATCTTCGCGCCTGCCGGCATGATATGGTCAGTCGTAATGTTATCACCAACTTTAAGAACCAACGATGCTTCAAGTGTATCCGTCACCGGGTAGGTATCCGGGAATTTTTTGATATTCGGCCCGCGAAGAATCTCAACCGTTTCTGCTTCTTCTTCGGTAGCCGGAGAGATGATTGCACTGTCATCAATTTTAAATTTTTCAGGCATTTTAATTTCTGGCATTTCACCGAGTAGCATCGGATCTGTGATTTCGCCTGTAATTGCTGCAGCAACCGCTGTTTCAGGAGAACACAGGTAGACATTCGCGTCAGCTGTACCGCTTCTGCCTTCAAAATTTCTGTTAAATGTACGAAGTGATATACCGGACGAATTCGGCGAAAATCCCATACCGATGCATGGTCCGCATGCGCACTCTAAAACTCTAGCGCCAGACGCGATAATGTCAGAAAGAGCCCCAGAATCTGCAAGCATTCTAAGAACCTGCTTTGATCCCGGAGATATAGAAAGACTCACATCAGGAGAAACTGCTTTTCCTTTCAGAATCGCAGCAACTTTAAGCATATCCATGAGAGATGAATTTGTACACGAGCCGATACATACCTGATTTACCTTTGTCCCTTTAAGCGACGAAACCTCAACAACATTATCAGGAGAGTGAGGACACGCAATCAAAGGTTTCAGTTCGGATAGATTAATTTCGATAATTTTATCATATACTGCATCGGGATCACTTGAAAGTTCAATATAATCTTCTCCTCTTCCCTCTGCTTCCAAAAATTCCTTGGTGATTTCATCCGACGGGAAAATCGAAGTGGTTGCGCCGAGTTCAGTACCCATATTGGTAATGGTTGCACGTTCCGGAACCGTAAGAGTCTTGACACCTTCGCCTCCCCATTCAATGATTGCACCTACGCCACCTTTTACAGACAAAATGCGAAGAATTTCAAGACTTACGTCTTTTGCTGTAACAAACGGACGCAATTTTCCCGTAAGGTTAACTTTATACATTTTAGGCATAGTAATATAATACTCGCCTCCGCCCATTGCGACCGCAACATCAAGTCCACCCGCGCCAAACGCAAGCATACCGATACCGCCGCCTGTTGGGGTATGACTATCAGAACCTATCAGCGTTTTTCCCGGTTTTCCGAATCGCTCAAGATGAACCTGATGGCAGATGCCATTTCCCGGACGCGAAAAATAAATTCCATGTTTTTTTGCAATACTACCGATAAACTGATGGTCATCAGCATTTTCAAATCCGCACTGCAGTGTATTGTGATCTATGTATGCGACACTTTTTTCAGTACGCACACGCGGAATGCCCATAGCTTCAAATTCAAGATACGCCATTGTACCTGTCGCGTCCTGAGTTAGTGTTTGATCTATACGAAGACCAATTTCTTCGCCCTGTTTCATTTCACCCGAAACAAGGTGATTCTTAATAATTTTCTGTGCAATTGTAAATCCCATCTTTTGTGCCCCTTTCAAGAATTACTCCTCTACCGTTTTCTCGATGTTTTTTCTTGCATTTTTAATATGTGTAGCGGTGAGTTTTTCTGCAAGATCACCGTCTCCTGCAAGAATAGCATCTAAAATTTCTCTATGCTCTTTTGTAGAATGAAACGCCCGCTCACTATTTGAAACGGATGTTCTTCTATATTTCGTTAACTTTTTATGAAGCTGATGCAGTATGTCTGAAAGAACCACACTTCCGCAATTGTTATAAACGATTTCGTGGAACTTTGAGTCCATATTTCTAATGTTATCAACATCTCTTTTAGAAGTATAAAATTCCTGCAATTCCACAATTTCACGAAGCGCAATTTTTCCTTCTTCAGAAATAGAATTCGCTGCCCAACGAGAAGCGAGGCCTTCTGTGCGCACACGAACTTCATACATATCAGAAATATCCTTCGGAGAAATACCCTTGATTACGATCCCTTTTGTGGTAACATCGACTAATCGTTCCTGTTCCAACCGACGTATTGCTTCGCGGATTGGCGTTCTGCTGACGCCAAGTTTTTCCGAAAAACTCATTTCTGTAAAAATTTCACCAATTTTGTATACGCCAGTAAGAATGTCATTTTCAAGTTTCATAAATATCTGATCTGCCAAAGATACTGTTTTATGTTCCATAGTAGCCCTCCATTTTTTAATCAAAATCTTTTGAACTTTCCGTCCGAAAGTTCCTCGATTTTTCTCTCAATTTCCATCGTAGAAAGCATCGACTGTCTTCCCTGCTCATATTCCTCATCAATCCAGGCTTTGAGCGCAGTTACAAGCGGTGATTTTTTATCAACGCAATTTTCACCCACTAAAGAATAGTTGTCATTTATCCAATACGCAATTCCTGCTAAGCCTGATGTTTTGCTGATTGCAACTGACGCCTTTTTATTGAGAAGTTTTTTTGTGTCGAATATGTTATAAATCTCTTCGTCTTTTAAAAGACCATCAGCATGAATGCCTGCCCTTGTACAATTGAAATTTCTACCAACAAAAGGCGTCATAGGGGGAATTTTATAACCCATATTATTTTTAAAATATTCTGCTATTTCCGTTATTACAGTCGGATCCATTCCATCAAATGAGCCACGTAATGATGCGTATTCCATAACCATTGCTTCTAACGGAACATTACCCGTTCTCTCACCGATACCAAGGAGAGAACAATTCACGGCACATGCACCAAAAAGCCAAGCAGTAGAAGCATTGGTAACGGCTTTATAAAAGTCATTGTGTCCGTGCCATTCAAGCATTTCAGACGGAACATCGGCATAATGCTGAAGTCCGTATATAATCCCGGGAACACTTCTCGGAAGCGCAACTTCACTGTAAGGAACACCGCAACCCATAGTATCACAGGCGCGAATTTTAACGGGAATTCCTGCATCACGAGACATTTTTTGAAGTTCATTTACAAAAGGAACTACAAATCCGTAAAAATCTGCTCTCGTAATATCTTCAAGATGACATCTGGGAGCAACACCTGCTTCAAACGCTTCTGCAACCGCAGCAAGATACATGTTCATGCATTCTTTTCTGGAAAGTTTCAACTTTTTAAAAATATGATAGTCACTGCAACTTACCAAAATACCGGTTTCACGGATTCCAAGGTCTTTTACAAGCTTAAAATCTTCTTTACTTGCACGTATCCACGTGGTTATCTCAGGGAATTTAAGTCCGAGATCCTGACAACGCTCCAAAGCCTCTCTGTCTTTTTTGGAATAAACAAAAAACTCTGTCTGTCTGATGATTCCGTAAGGTCCACCAAGTTTTGACATAAGTTTATAAAGGTCTACAATCTGCTCAACACTATAAGGCTCAACCGACTGCTGGCCGTCACGGAAAGAGGTGTCTGTAATCCATATTTCTTCCGGCATACCAATAGGAACCCTACGATGGTTGAAAGATATTTTAGGAACTTCATCATAAGGAAAAACATCACGATACAGATTTGGATTCTCAATATCCTGTAACTGATATTTGTAACTCTTTTGTTCAAGTAAATTCGTTTTATTCGATATTTCAATCACGAACAACACCACCCATTACATATTTGTATAGTTGTATACAATTATACATTATTTTTACATTTTTGTCAATAAAAAAAATGACAATTTAAATAAATTGCCATTTTTAAATACTTATCGCAGCGCCATACTGTTATTTATAAGAGTTGTACTGTACATAAACAGCACATCCTGATTGTCAAAAGTAACAAAATTATGCAAAAATTTACTATCCATATACCGTATGTCAACAAGCGTTATCTTACTGTAACATTCCACAAGAAGCGGTGCTAAGCTGCTCATATAAGAATCTCTGAAAATTACAAGTTCGTCGCTCGTTTTAGCGTTTGGATTTTCAATTTGAACCAGAGGGGTTGTGCCGGAAAGAAAAAGTTCATACGGGTCTTTTCCGTTCCCTTTGTTTATATTGTAAAGAGCGCCCTCTTCTGCTTTTCCGTTATCAAAGTAAGAAACTGTGCAATTTGAGAGAGTGTCACTTGACAAGTATTTGATAGTGTCCGGTTTTACGTTAAGAGCTGACTGACCCACATACACGCCGTAAAACGGATTTTGAAGCGTGTGTTCCTGATAGGTTGCTTCTGCATCCTTTCCCATAGATTGTGCAACATGCTTTGCAAGTTCCAAAAGCGTTTCCTGCTTCCAGTGTGAATCTGTTTTATAGTAATTTTCGATACTTAAATATGGCAAAACATCAATGTATGTCATATTGGGAAAGCGCGACTTAAAATCATTGATAAACGATGCATAATCAATCGACAAATACCCATTCTTTTCTGCCAAAAAGTAGTTTTTATCAGGAATAAGCGAAAGATATACGTTTGTATTGGTTTCTTTTAGATACATATCGTAAATCGACTGAAAACGTTCCTGGGCATGCTTAACCATCTCCAAGTTTACAGGGTATTCAAGTTTTGATAAATGACCATCAGCATAAAAGAGTCCGTTGTTATCTTTTTTGTTAAAGAGATAGGTCGAAATATTTGCTTTTAATGCACGAAATGTATCACGCATAGGGAACTGATCAGCCGTAAAAGTTTCAAAATCTTGTTGAAAGGCACCTGAAAGGATAGTTTCAATCGAAAGGGTGGGCTTTTCAGCAAGCGGTCTTCGTTCGCTTTCAGAAAATTCTACCCTGGGTTTAAACCAACTGAATGCGCTAAGAGATGCAAGTAAAATTGCAAAAATGACAACAGATATAATCATTCTTTTTTTCATACTGCACCTCCTAAAAACGAAAATATAAAAACGGATTAAACGAACCATCCGCAAGATAAGCCGTTGCAACAAGCAAGAGCGCAATTAAGCATAAAACTTCGATACTATAATAAATAACGGATGATGAAAATCTTCTGTCCACTCGTTCTTTTATGATTTTAGGCAAGGGGGTTGCACCAACGCCCGCAATAACAAGCAAGACTCCATAGTTTCTTAACTGATAGAAAAATTCTCCTGAAACAAATGGAATATTTCCATATCCAAAGAGTCCACCTACATTTAAAAACGCCTGATTTAAATCTCCCCCGGCAAAAATCACGAAACTAACTGCTACGAAAAACAAAAGATAAATATGACTGAATACTTTGTGTTTTTCAAGGTGTTTTAAAAGGAAAAACTTTTCCACCATTAAAAGTACAAAGAAATACAATCCCCAAATGATAAAGTTCCATTCTGCACCGTGCCAAAAGCCAGTTAAAAACCAGACAACAAAAATGTTAAAAAGCATTCTTAAAGGTCTTACACGGTTTCCGCCAAGTGGAATATAAACGTAGTCACGAAACCAGGTCCCCAGGGAAATATGCCATCTTCGCCAGAATTCTGTAATGCTTTTAGATATAAACGGAAAATTAAAGTTTTCCATAAACTCAAATCCAAAAAGTTTACCGAGTCCAATTGCCATATCACTGTAACCGGAAAAATCATAATAAATTTGAAGCATATAGGAAATTGCAAATAACCAATAGTACAAAACAGAAAGTTCACTAGACGCATAAAACACCTCGCCAAGTTCTCCAAGTGAATTTGCAATCAGTATTTTTTTCGCAAGGCCTATAATAAAACGCCGAATTCCCAGAAAGGTCTTCTCTACTGTATGTTTTCGATCCGTAAGTTGTTTTGCAACATCGGTATAACGCACAATTGGTCCGGCGATAAGTTGTGGAAACAAAGCAACATAAGTTGCAAGATGCAATGGATTTTTCTGTGCTTTCACTTCTCCACGGTACACATCAACAGAATAACTTAATATCTGAAACGTATAAAAACTGATACCAATCGGAAGCGCAAGCCGTAAAAGCGGCAAAGAAAGCCCTGTCAATCTGTTGAAGTTCGCGATAAAAAAGTCGCAATACTTAAAATATAAAAGTCCCAAAAGGCTTAAAGCCACTGAAACACCTAAAAAAACCTTCGAAAGTCTTCGTCCTGAAAAGCGTTCAATAAGTAAGCCAAAGACATATCCTTGCACGATGGTTGCAATCATTAAGAATACGTATTTCGGCTCTCCCCAACCGTAAAACACAAGACTTGAAAGTAAAAGGATTGGATTTTTAAGCGTTTTCGGTACTAAAAAGTACAGAATTAGGACAACCGGTAAAAAGTAGTATAGGAATGGGATACTGGAAAAAATCATCACATCTTCTCCTTGTTTTTAAGGTGCGTTCCCTTGTAAAGACAATAAAATGGACACAAAATGCGTCCATTTTATTTATTCTATTATTCTTCTAAACTTGTCGGGCACATAACAAAGAAAACTTTGTTGCCGTAGTTACCTGTTACGGTTTCGTCTGCTTCAACACAGATGTTCCATCTGCGGTTAGCATTTTTTTCAAGATTGGAAATAAATGCCTTTACATCCGTTTCATTTTGAAGTTCAAAAACGTAACCAACAAACGGAATAGAACCAATCATAGGTGCAAACATATAACCGTTTTTAAAGCCTTTGATTTCAGCATTATCAAACCCCATCAAAAGACCTTCTTCAACAGGAACAGCCATTCCACCAAAGGTAATTGCGGGATTTTGCATAAGAGCATCTGCAATCGCCTGTGCACTCATGCCATTTTTTGCTTTTGTCTTAAAATCAGAAAGCAAGGTTTTGCCAAGTGTTGTGTTTGAGATTTCCGGCGTCTCATCCGGTTTCTGTTCAGGCTTTGCTTCGGGTTTTTCTTCCGGTTTTGTCTGAGGTTTTTCTTCCGGTTTGCTCTCAGGTGTCTTTTCTTCTTCAATCACTTCATTTTCTGTTTCAATTTCTTCGGAAACGATTGTTTCATTACTTAAATTCTCATTTTCCTCAACATCGGTGGCAGGTTTATTTCCACACGCAACCACAGAAAGCATAAGAAGAGACGACAATAAAATAGCAAGAATTTTTTTCATTTTGTTTCACTCCTTTTATGTATTACACTGTTTATACGCTCTATTTTTTTAAAAGTTCCTTATTTTTTTAATTTTTGAATAAGGCGCTGCCCTTTGGCAACGCCTTATTATGTTTAATACGTTATTCATTCCAACGAAACGATCCGGAAAGGAGCGTTGTCTTCTTGCCTGAAACAGTAAGCATACCGCCATCTGTATGACCAGACTTAACCTCACCATTTTCAAGTTCAACACTGACTGCACACGGTTTTACCGCCGTAACAAAAGGAATATGACCGGCAAGCACTGCCAAATCACCTTCTGTACCACGCAAAGAAATTTTAACTACTTCTCCCGTAAAAAGATCGCCTGATGGAGAAGAAATGACGAGAGGAAAGGTTTTCATTTAAGACACCTTCTTCCCTTTCTCTACCGCTTCATCAATCGTACCGACAAACAAGAAAGCAGATTCGGGTAAATCGTCGTGTTTGCCCTCAATAATTTCTTTAAATCCGCGAATTGTTTCAGAAAGCGGAACATACGTTCCGGGAATGCCGGTAAATTTTTCAGAAACATAGAAGGGCTGTGATAAGAAACGTTGAATCTTTCGCGCACGTTGTACCAACAATTTATCTTCGTCCGAAAGTTCATCCATACCCATAATCGCAATAATATCCATAAGTTCCTGATAGCGCTGCAAAATTCTTTGCACTTCACGTGCAACAGAATAATGTTCTTCGCCTAAAATTTCGGCAGACAAAATACGGCTTGTAGATTCTAACGGATCAACCGCAGGATAAATACCCTGCGACGCAATGTTACGAGAAAGAACGGTCGTTGCATCAAGGTGTGCAAACGTCGTTGCAGGCGCGGGGTCTGTTAAGTCATCAGCAGGTACATAAACTGCCTGAATCGAGGTAATAGAGCCTTTCTTTGTTGATGTAATACGTTCCTGCAAATCGCCCATTTCAGTTGCAAGCGTCGGCTGATAACCAACTGCCGAAGGCATACGTCCCAAAAGTGCCGAAACTTCACTTCCGGCTTGTGTGAATCTAAAGATGTTATCAATAAACAGTAAAACATCCTGACCTTCTTCGTCTCTGAAATATTCCGCCATGGTAAGTCCCGAAAGACCAACGCGCATTCTGGCACCGGGTGGTTCATTCATCTGTCCGTAAACGAGTGTTGTATTTGCTAAAACGCCCGATTCTTTCATTTCGTTATATAAGTCATTACCTTCACGCGTACGCTCACCTACACCGGTAAAAACAGAAAGTCCGCCGTGTTGCTTTGCAACGTTATTGATGAGTTCCATAATCAAAACTGTCTTACCAACACCGGCACCGCCAAAAAGGCCGATCTTACCACCCTTTGAGAATGGACAAATAAGATCAATTACTTTAATGCCAGTTTCAAGAATTTCCGTAGATGTGGAAAGTTCGCTGTATGAAGGAGCCGGACGATGAATGTTCCAGCGCTCTGTATCTTCATCAAAGGGCTGGTTATCCACTGTGTCGCCTAACACGTTAAATATTCTGCCAAGCGTTTTTCTGCCGACAGGAACGCTTATGGTCTCACCTGTATCGCACACAGGTGTGCCTCTTTTTAAACCGTCTGTCGAGGACATAGCAATACACCTTACGGCGTTATCTCCAATGTGTTGTGCAACCTCAACTGTAAGCGTTTTATTACCGTTTTCCATTGTAAGTGCATTGTAAATAGAAGGTAAGTTGCCCTCTTCAAAGCATACGTCAACAACAGGTCCCATAACCTGCAATACGCTGCCTTTTTTTGTATTTGACATAGAAATCTACCTCCTTTATAAGCCGCTTCCTGCGACAATTTCTGTAATTTCCTGCGTAATTGAGCCTTGTCTTGCTCTGTTGTACGCAAGTCCCAGTTCGTCAAGCATTTCCTGCGCGTTTTTGCCGGCAGAATCCATTGCTACACGACGCGCAGCAACCTCTGACGCGAAACTTTCTTTCGCAGCAGAAATCAAAATGCCTGCTATAAATTCCGGAATCATTGCATTTAAAACAGTAATTTCATCTGGCTCAAAAACCATACCGATACTCTTTTTTGTATCTTCTCTTTGGAGCGGAAGGATAAAACGTACATTTGCCTCCTGCGACATCATGGAATGATACGTTGTCGATACAATTGCAAGTTTATCAAATTTTTCTTCTCTAAACTCTTTACATAAGGCATCTGCAAGTTCTTTTGCGTCTTTATAGGAAAAGGCTTCAATCGAACGGTACCCCTCGCCAAATTTATCACACGCACACTTTCCTACTGGTGTAACAGTAGCGTTTTGAAAGGTTTTCATAAGGCGAAAGATATTGGCGTTGTATCCACCAGCCATCCCTCTGTCACCGGCAAAACACACAATTCTCACACGTTCTGTATCACGTTTTTGCATATAGGGACTTTTGAAACATTCTTTGCTTTTAGAAAGTTCTGAAATTGCCTCACCTAGTGCGTTTTCGTATTCTTTTCCCTTTGTCATTGCATCGTTTGCGCGACGGATTTTAGACGAGGCTACAAGTCCCATCGCTTTTGTTAGATGCAGCGTCGAATTTACGCTTTTAATACGCGTCCTTAATTTTTTTATATCTGCACCCATACGCTCACCTCGTAAGTTCAGAAAGCGCTTGTTTTAATGTATTGACATCGTTTTCTTCCCAGTTTCCCGATTCAACACTTTGTAAAAATTGAGAATACTTATTTTCTAAAAGTTCATATAAGTTTCTCTCATATTCTTTTACATTTTTAACTGGTACATCATTTAAATACCCGTTTATAACAGCATATACAATCGCAACCTGACATCCTACACGGACGGGGGCATTTCTATCTTGCTTTAAGACTTCAACAATACGTTCACCAAGTGCTAAACGTGCCTTTGTATCAGCATCTAAATCACTTCCAAACTGCGCAAACGCTTGCAGTTCTCTATACTGTGAATACAAAAGTTTCAGTTCGCCTGCTACCTTTTTCATGCCTTTTAACTGCGCTGAACCACCGACACGGCTTACGGAAATACCGGGGTTAATCGCAGGCATAACGCCGGCATGGAAAAGTTCAGTTTCTAAAAAGATCTGACCGTCAGTAATCGAGATAACATTCGTAGGAATGTAGGCAGAAACGTCTCCCGCCTGTGTTTCAATAATTGGAAGTGCTGTAATCGAACCACCGCCAAACTCAGGAGCAACACACGCTGCTCGTTCCAAAAGTCTTGAATGGAGATAAAATACATCGCCTGGATATGCTTCTCTGCCGGGTGGTCTTCTGATTAAAAGAGAAAGTGCACGGTATGCTACCGCATGTTTGGAAAGGTCGTCGTAGATAATTAATACGTCTTTTCCTTTTTCTCTAAAATATTCTGCCATTGCACAACCGGAATACGGTGCAATGTATTGTAGCGGTGCCGATTCTGAGGCAGATGCCGAAACCACAATTGTGTATTCCATTGCACCCTCTGCTGCAAGATTATTTACTAACTGAACAACAGAACTGTTTTTCTGTCCGATGGCAACATAAATACAAATCACATCGGTGTTTTTCTGATTAATAATAGTGTCAATTACGATTTCAGTCTTGCCGGTCTGACGGTCACCAATGATAAGTTCACGCTGACCTCTGCCAATCGGAATCATACTATCAATTGCCTTAATACCTGTTTGAAGCGGTACAGATACACTCTTTCTTTCAATAATACCAGGTGCTTCGGATTCAACCGGTCTCATTTCTGTTGATGCAACCGGTCCTTTTCCGTCAATCGGGATACCAAGTGTATTTACAACACGTCCCAAAAGTGCTTCGCCAACCGGTACGGATAAAACCTTACCGGTGCGTTTCACTTTGGAACCTTCATGAATGTTATTTTCATTTGAAAGAAGCGCAACAGAAACGGTTTCACTCTCCAAATTTTGTGCCATTCCGAACGTTCCGTCATCGAATTCTAAAAGTTCACTTGACATACATTCAGTAAGTCCGTGCACTCTTGCAATACCGTCACCAACTAAGATTACGGTACCCGTTTCTTTCATCTCTATTTTAGATTTATAATTTTTAATCTGTTCTTTTATAATACTACTGATTTCTTCGGGTCTTGTGTTCATTTACTTATCACATCCTTTATATCGCGCATTCGACTTTTAATGCTTCCGTCAAGGACTTTTCCGTCCATTTCCAAGGTGATTCCGCCGAGCAGCGTTTCATCTGTTTCGTATTCGATGGACACTTCGGATTTACACATAACTTGGAGTTTCGCTTTTAGTTTTTCCTTTTCGGTTTCTGAAAGAGTTGTTGCGCTTGTGACTTTTACGTTTGTAACATGATTCGAAGCGTCAAAAAGTTTGTTGTACTCATTCACCGAGTCGGAAAAGGACACAATTCTTCCCTTTTCACATAAGAGCATGAGATAAGACAAAACTTCTTCCGGGATTTTACCTGAAAAAGCGCCTTCTAATGCATCAAGACGTTCACTTAAAGGTATACTTTTAGATGCCAAAAACATTACGTATTCGCGCATTTCCAAAAAAGCCGAATTTACAAGTTCCAGTGCGTTTTTGTATTCATCTTTCTTTCCGTTTTCACATGCAAGCATAAAAAGCGCAGTTGCGTATTCATTACTTACTGTTTGCATCATCAATCACCTATTTCTTCTAAAAAAGAATCAATCAAATCACGATGATCCTCAGCATTAATTTCTCGACCGAGCATTTTTTCCGCAAGCGGAACAGATACAGAAACGATTTCTTCTTTTATTCTCTCCTGCGCTTTTTTGTATTCAAGTTCTGCATCTACATTTGCCTGACGAATAATGCCTTCTGCGCGTTCTTTTGCATCTTCTACAATTTTTTCAGCACGGTTAGATGCCAGTTTGGTCGCGTCGTTTAAAATTGTTTTCGCCTGACTTTCCGCACTCGAAAGTTCTTTTTCCCAATGAGCTTTGCTCTCTTCGGCTTCACTTTTTGCTTCACTTGCTGCATCATACTGAGTTTTTATTTCATTCTCACGTTTTTCCAACACCTTTTTTACAGGCTGAAATAAAAACTTTTTTACAATCCAGAAAAGAATCAAGAGGTTTGCAAGCGATATTAAAATGTTCCAAAGATTAACAGAAATTACCGCTAATGATTGTATCATTTACTTTCTCCCCATATTAACCGATTGCGTTAAGTAAAATATTAACTAATATATTAGGCGCAACAAAGATTAATAAAATTGCAATAACCAATGCGTAAAGACCAGTTGTTTCCGCAATCGCACAACCCATAAGCATTGTACTTGTAACGTCACCTTTCGATTCAGGCTGACGGCCAATTGCTTCACAAGCTTTTGCTACGGCGTTACCTTCACCAATACCGGGGCCGATACCGGCAATCATGGCTGTACCTGCGCCCAATGCGCACGCTCCTAAAATAATACCAATTGCAAGTTCTAACATGTTACATTTCCTCCTGTGTGTGTAATTGTTTTTTATTATTTTTCTTTTTTAAATACTCTTCAAGCGGGAAACCATCTGAAACATACATCATAGTAAGCATAGCAAAAATGTATGCTTGCAGACATCCGCTAAACACATCAAAATAAATAGAAAGGACAGCAGGAATACCAACTTGAAAAAGCGGAATATCGCCTAAAAATCCAGGGAGCCATCCTAAAATTAAATGCGATAAGCCCTGAAGTCCTGCTGCAACCAAGACAGAAATTACTGCACCTGACAAAATGTTGCCATAATGACGAAACGCCATAGACACCGGCGTTGCTATTTCACCTATAACATTAAGCGGTGTTAAAAGGATTGGACTTGTAAGCGACTTAATATAATGTAGCGGTCCACATTTTAATTTATAGTACGTAATAAGAATGAATGTAATAATTGCCCAACCTGACACGACATTTAAATCTGATGTTGGCGGATAAAGACCTAAAAGCGATAATAAACTTGAAAACGCAGATAGGCCAATAATCGCAGCAATAAAAGGAGAAAAACCTTTGAAATATTCACCCATATTCTGCATAACTAAACCATTTGTTTTCTCAACAATCCATTCAGCCAGATGCTGCCTTTTTAAAACGTTTTGTGTTTTAAGTCCGTGCGTTAAGTAAAGGCATAAACCCAACAAAGAAAGCATAACAAGCCATGAATTAATTTGCGCGCTTGTGAGAATAAAATCCTGAATCGGCATAGGATGTGTAAAATAAATCTGTGCACCGGAAATTTCGATTCCCTCACCCATGGGGGTTGTTAGGATTTTAAGTAACATACCGGCTACAAGCGGCAAAATCATAAGCGCGATATAAAAAATGTCAATTACAAGAAAGAAACGTTTTTTCACGTTCATATAATACCTCCAGATCGGGAGTTTACTGTTTCTTTTGTTTATCAAATAAGGGTCTTAAGAAAATCGCAATTCGGGGAAAAAACACGGGAATTATAACCGACCAGTTATGAAAACAGGAAAGTGTAATGCCAATGATTAATACAAGCACCATAAAAAGCATTCTGTAAATACGTGAAATCTGCATCACTTTTTTTGCGTCATCTTTTTCTTTTGTTACAGCCTTTTGAACTGTAAGACCTAAAAACAAAAAGTTTAAAACACTTGCCAAACCGCTTAAAATATTGCCAAGCAAAACTGTATCATTCCATTTATTTATCAAAAGAAAAACAGCCTGCATCAATATACTGAGCGCAAAAACGCACCAAGCAATATACTTCGTCTCTTTTTTTACAGTCGGATCAATTTTTAACATAGTATCACCAAATTTCCGTATTTTATCATAACGACTATATTATACCATTTTTTTCGTTCTTTGTCTACTAAATTATAGATTTTTATAAAAAAAGAGACGGCCATTTTTAATAGCACGTCTCTTTTTATTACATTGCAAGTATATCTGAAATTTCAATCATGGACTCGTCTAATTTTTTAGACATATTAAGACCTTCTAAAATATCGAAATCAACAATTTTTTCATTTTTTATTGCAACAATTCTGTTACCGATTCCCTGCTTGATTAAATTTACCGCATAATGACCCATCTGACTTGCAACAACACGATCTTTCACAGTCGGATTGCCGCCGCGCTGAATATGACCTAAAATGGTTGCCCTTGTTTCAATGCCAGTTTCTTCTTCAATTCTTTGCGCCATTTTAAGTGTACTCATATGGTCTTTTGTGATGCCTTCAGCAACAACAATTAAGTGTTGTTCTTTTCCGCGTTGAATGCCTTCCTGTACTTTTGAAAGTACATCACGTCTGAAATCAAACGGATTTTCAGGAATAATAACTGCTTCAGCACCACAGGAAATACCGATATTTGCAGCGATATAACCTGCATTTCGTCCCATAACTTCAACAACAGAGCAACGATCATGACTGCGGCATGTATCACGGATTTTGTCGATTGCTTCCTGCACAGTATTAAGTGCCGTATCAAAGCCAATTGTGTAATCAGAGCAACCTACATCATTATCAATTGTACCTGGGATGCCAACCGTCGGAAGTCCAGCCAAACTTAAATCTCTCGCGCCACGGAAAGAACCGTCACCACCAATTACGATAAGACCGTCAAGTCCGATTTCTTTTACTTTGTCTATCGCCTTTTGTACACCCTCAGCTGATTTGAATTCTTTACAACGCGCTGTCTGCAATATCGTACCACCACGCTGCAGAATATCAGAAACCGCTCGTACATCGAGTTCTGTATATAAGCCTTCAAGCAAACCTACATAACCTTTTTTAAAGCCAAGAACTTCAAGACCCTGGTTAACAGCAGCACGTGTAACAGCACGGATGGCCGCATTCATACCGGGCGCATCACCACCGCTTGTTAAAACACCAATTCGTTTCATAAGATAAACCCACCTTTTGTATCACCTAGTTTATTTGGTTTATAATGATTGCATGACCTTCGTCAACCTGAGATTCAGGCAACAGAATTTCATAGCAGCCATATTGTTCGTTTGCACGAAGTCCAAGAGAACGCATTTTAACTAAAAGCCCCGCTTCCAGTAGCATGCGTTTTACAGACATGGCAACTTCTTTATTTTGCGTAATGTAAACTACAATCCACAAATTCCTTACCTCACCTTATCCCGAATTTCCTTCGAAATAGTTTCGATAAATTCACCTTTTTCTACCTGACCTAAGTCGCCATTTTTTCTGGAACGAACACTGACGGTTCCGGTTTCAACTTCTTTTTCACCGACAATTAGCATGTACGGTACCTTTTCGAGCTGTGCTTCGCGGATTTTGTAACCAATTTTTTCGTTACGTTCATCTACTTCAACTAAAATGCCGTATTTACGCATTTCAGCAGCATATGCTTTTGCATACTCTTTCTGATTGTCAGTAATCGGAAGAATTTTAACCTGAACGGGCGCAAGCCATGTCGGGAACGCGCCTGCATATTTTTCAATCAAAAGCGCGAGTGTGCGTTCATAGCAACCGATTGAAGTTCTGTGAATGATATAAGGATTTTTCTTACTACCATCACTGTCTGTGTATTCCATACCAAATTTTTCAGCGAGCATCTGGTCAACCTGAATGGTAACAAGCGTATCTTCTTTGCCGAATACATTTTTAATCTGAATGTCAAGTTTCGGACCATAAAATGCTGCTTCGCCAATTCCAATTTTATAGTCGATACCTAAATCGTCAAGGATTTTCTTCATGGTATCCTGCGCTTCTGCCCACTGTTCGTCGGTGCCGATATACTTGTCACGGTTTTCGGGATCCCACTGCGAGAAACGGTAAGAAACATCTTCATATAAACCGAGCGTTTCAAGCATTTCGTTTGTAAGTTCTAAGCAGCTTTTGAATTCCGCTTCTAACTGGTCAGGACGGCACATCAAGTGACCTTCTGTAATTGTAAACTGACGTACACGGATAAGACCGTGCATTTCGCCGGATGCTTCATTTCTGAAAAGTGTTGATGTTTCACCGTAACGAAGCGGTAAATCTCTATAACTTCTCATTTTATTAAGGTATGCCTGGTACTGGAACGGACATGTCATAGGACGAAGTGCAAATACTTCTTTGTCGTCACTTTCAGGGTCGCCCATAACAAACATACCATCTAAATAATGGTCCCAGTGACCTGAAATTTTGTAAAGATCACTTTTTGCCATAAGAGGCGTTTTTGTACGAAGCCAACCATGTGCTTCTTCTGTATCTTCAACCCATCTTTGAAGCGTCTGAAGAATTTTAGTACCCTTGGGAAGCATGATCGGAAGTCCCTGACCGATAACATCACAAGTTGTGAAAATTTCAAGTTCACGGCCGAGTTTGTTGTGGTCACGTTTTCTTGCTTCTTCCTGCGCAGTCAAAAACTCTTCCATGTCTGTTTTCTTTAAAAATGCTGTTCCGTAAATTCTCTGAAGCATCTTATTCTTTTCGTTACCACGCCAGTAAGCACCAGCAGTTCCGGTTAAGCAAAATGCCTTTACTTTACCGGTTGAAGAAACGTGAGGTCCTGCACAAAGGTCTGTAAATTCTCCCTGTGTATAGAAGGATATTTCAGCATCTTCCGGAAGATCGGAAATAAGTTCTACTTTATAAATTTCCCCTTTTTCTTCAAAATATTTAAGTGCATCTTCCCTGGACATCAATGAGCGTTTTACGGGAAGATTTTCTTTTACGATTTTTTTCATTTCAGCTTCAATTTTAGAAAGTGTTTCTGTGCTGAATGATTCATCGCAATCGATATCGTAATAAAACCCATTTTCAATAGAAGGACCGATTGCAAGTTTCGCCTCGGGGAATAATCTTTTTACAGCTTGTGCTAAGATATGAGATGCCGTATGCCGCAGCGTATCTTTTCCTGCCTGGTCGTCAAAGGTTAAAAAGTTAACCGTAGCATCAGAATCCAAAACCGTAGACATATCACAAACTTTACCATCTACTTCGGCAGCAAGCGATGCACGCATTAAGCCTTCGCTAATATCGCCTGCAATGCTATAAAGCGGTTTTGGTTCATTATATTCAAGTTGACTTCCGTCTTTTAATGTGATTTTCATTTTATTGCCTCCAAACTTTTACTCGTTACCTTTGTTAGCAAGTTCGTTTAATGCATCTTTTCTGGAAAGGCTGATTTTACCTGTCTTTTCGTCAACTTCCATTACTTTAACCATAATTTCATCGCCAACATTTACAACATCTTCAACTTTTTCAACGCGTCTGTTTTCGAGTTTGGAAATGTGAACCAGTCCCTCAACGCCGGGAATAAATTCAACAAACGCACCAAAGGAAGTTACAGTTACAACCTTACCCTTAAAGATTTTGCCGATTTCAATGTTGCCACAGATTGCTTTGATGATTTCCATTGCCTGCATTGCATCTTCTTCCACGCTTGTTGCAATATAAATTGTTCCGTCTTCTTCAATATCAATCTTGGTCTGTGTTTCTGCTATAATCTTCTGTATCACTTTACCACCAGAGCCAATAACGTCACGAATCTTATCGGTATCAATCTGCATGGTAAAGATTTTCGGAGCGTATTTGGATAAAGATTCTCTCGGTTCGGGAATTGCTTTTAAAATAACATCGTCGATGATGTGGTTTCTTGCTTCTTTTGTCTGTGCAAATGCCTGTTTGATAATTTCAGGTGTCAAGCCATCAATCTTAATATCCATCTGAATTGCGGTGATACCTTCTTTTGTTCCCGCAACTTTAAAGTCCATATCGCCATAGAAGTCTTCCAGACCCTGAATGTCAACCATTGTAATAAAGCGTTCGCCCTCTGTTACAAGACCAACAGAGATACCTGCAACCGGAGCTTTAATCGGAACACCCGCATCCATAAGTGCCAATGTGCTTCCGCATACACTTGCCTGCGATGTACTGCCGTTTGAAGATAATACTTCAGACACCAGTCTTAAAGTATAAGGGAATACACCAACATCCGGAATTACTGCTTCAAGGGCACGTTCAGCCAAAGCACCGTGACCGATTTCACGTCTTCCGGGGCCTCTCGAAGGTCTTGTTTCGCCTACGCTGTAAGACGGGAAATTGTAGTGGTGGATGTAGCGTTTTTCAGTTTCGTTGTCGATACCGTCAAGCATCTGTGCTTCGCCAACCGGTCCTAATGTAGCAACAGTCAAAACTTGTGTCTGCCCACGAGAGAAAAGACCAGAACCGTGTGTTCTCGGTAAAATGCCAACTTCTGCATGAAGCGGACGAATATCCAAAATGCCTCTTCCGTCAACACGTTTACCTTCGTCTAAAATCCAACGACGTACGATAAATTTCATTAACTTTTCAACGGTTTCTGTAATTTCAGCACCATTTTCTTCTTCGGTGTAAACGCCTTCAAAGTGATTGTAGAGTTCTTCGTAGAACACTTTCATATTTGCTTCACGAACGTTTTTGTCGTCTGTATCAAGTGCTTTCTTTAACTTATCCAAACCAAAAGCCTTAATTGCTTCGTACATTTCTTCGTCAACGACATGAGGTTCGTATGAAATCTTTTCTTTGCCGATTTCTTTCTGGATGTCAGAGATAAACGCGCAAATCTTTTTGATTTCTTCGTGTGCTTTCATGATTGCGTCAAACACAATTTCTTCTTTCACTTCGTTTGCGCCTGCCTCAATCATAACAACCTTATCTTTTGTGCCGGCAACTGTCAAATACATGTCGCTTTTTTCTCTCTGAGCAGCATCCGGGTTGATAACGATTTCACCGTCAACAAGACCTACAACAACACCTGCAATGGGTCCGTTCCACGGGATTTCAGAAATAGAAATTGCGATAGAAGTACCAACCATAGCAGCAACTTCGGGTGAGAAATCCTGATCAACAGACATTACTGTGTTTACAACAGAAACATCGTTTCTTAAATCTTTGGGGAACAAAGGTCTTATAGGTCTGTCAATTACACGGGATGTTAAAATCGCCTTGTCAGTCGGTTTTCCTTCACGTCTTGTAAAACTTCCGGGAATTTTACCAACTGCATAAAGTTTTTCTTCAAAGTCAACACTAAGCGGGAAAAAGTCAATTCCCTCTCTCGGTTTTGCAGCCATGGTTGCAGTAGACAATACGCATGTTTCGCCGTATCTTACGAGGACTGCACCACCGGCAAGTTCTGCAAATTTTCCTGTCTCGATTTCGAGCGGTCTGCCCGCAAATTCTGTTTTAAAGCTTTTGTACATAATGATACTCATAACCTTTCTGCCCGCCAAATAAAATGTAGTAAAATACGCCGCAACGCGGGCCTGCGGTGTATGTTTCAGAATGCAAACCGCAAGAAATAAGAGATAAACGTCAAAACGCCGTTTGGCGCTTATCTCTTACATCCGGCAGGAAAGCAGACTAAAACATTTATATTATACCACGCAACCTTTAGAATTTCAAGAAAAATATTGTATTTTGCTTACTTTTTTCTAATTATTTATACTTTTTAATTTTTCACGCGTATAATATAGGAATATTTTAGGAATTATCTTGCTATTTATAAAAATTTATGTTAAAATGTAGAATAACCATGTAAAAAGGGGGGAGTAGTTTTGTCTGCTAAATGGAAAGACATGATTTCCGTAATGGTACTTACAATCATTTTTACATTGCTTGCTACCCTTTCACAAGGGTTACTTACTATTCTTGCGGTCTCAATTGTTACCGCTCTTTTAGGATACGCAACTACAAAATTTCATTATGTATACATCACAGGCCTTTCGGTTTTGATTATTGCAATATATCTTTTGTTTTATAACAGTGTTTTAAGCACAATCACTTCCGCTATTCCGGTCATTTTGTGTGGCTTGACACTCGGAATTTCATACAACCTGAAGTTTTCTGTATTTAAACTCTTGTGTGTATTTACGACTGTGTATGTTCTCTATATTGCAATCAATATAAAACTTGTAAGTTTAGCATTTGTCGGCGAAAACTTTTTCGAAAGTTTTGTCGCATCGCTTGGAACATTTTATGAAGAAGCATTACAATCGTTTTCAGAAGCTAAACTTTCAGCCGATGAAATCAATGCTGTCGTTTCTGAATTCACATCGGCAATTCTTCGTTTTTCGCCAAGTTTTCTTTTGATTTTATGTATTTTAATCGCACTTTTATCCTACTTCGTGTTCTGGTGCGTTCTACGTTTAAAGAAAACAGATACAAGCTTATTTGCACCATTTTCTATGTGGCATGCCGAGAAAGGAATCAGTATCACCTATTTTATTTTGATGATTCTTTCTCTTTTTATACCGTCCGGCTTTTTAGCCGATGTACTGCTTAATATGATTACGGTAATGTGTTTTGTGTTTTATGTATTGGGAATTTCGCTGCTCCTTTTTAACCTTAAAAAGAAAGCATTAAAGAAATTCACAATCAATATTATTATGACATTTGTCATAGTCTTATCAATTACCATGATTGGACTTCCGTTCCTTGTGATAAGTTTTGCCGGTGCATTTGACGGATTCTTTGATTACCGCAGACGTCTCTTAAAACGTTAAGTTTTTACAGGAGTTGTAAATTATGAAAAATAACAATAAAATCGAAAAATTGTACTTAACAGGTGAAGTATACATTCTCATATTTGCTGTTTTAGGCATATTTGTGTTGTTTAACAACTTTTTAGTAGGCGTTGTGCAGCTTTCACTTTCTTTTGTCTTGCTACTGCTTAACTACCTTTTAAAGAAACTTTCACGCAAGCGCCTGAATGCCATGATTGAGAAAGTAACGATGGAGGCAGGCGACACAAGTAGTAACGCGTTGCTTTCATTCCCTTTACCTATCGCCCTTTTAGACAGCAATGGCGAAATTAAGTGGTACAACTCGGAATTTAAAAGTATCTTCCCAGCAGCACATTTAAGCGAATGTTCAATTACAGATTTGTTTCCTGGATTTGACACTGCTCAACTGAAAGAAGATAATGATGCAAACGGCTTTATCGTAGAATTAAAATCAAATGATCGTGTGTTTCGTGCTATTGGAAATACACCGCAAGCCTCGTCTGTAAGAAAACCTTTAACGCTCATCTATTTTGACGATATTACAGATATCGCATCGTACCGTCAGAAATACATCAGCGAAAAGACCTTTGAATGTCTGGTGTTTATTGATAACTACGATGAACTGATGGAGACAACTCCCCTTGCCAATGTTCCACAGCTTCAGGCACAGTTATATAAGCAAATCAATGACTGGTCTGCAAAATACAAAGGGATTTTGATACGGTACGAAAAAGACAAATACTATGTAACATTTGAGTACCAGTACTTAGAGCAGTTTATCAAAAACAAATTCGATATTTTAACAAAAATACGTTCTATTGAAGAAGGCAACACCATTCCGCCCTCTATCAGTATCGGTATTGGTTTAAACGGTTCATCTCTTTCCGAGAATGACACTTTTGCTAAAAATGCCATCAACATGGCACTTGGCCGTGGTGGCGACCAGGCAGTTATTAAAGATAACGAACAGTTCCGTTTTTACGGCGACTCCACAAAAGAGCATGAACGCAGCACGCGTGTTAAAGCCCGTGTATTCAGTTTTGCCCTCACGGGTCTTATCAACAATGCTGAAAATGTCGTTATTTTAACACATAAAAATGCTGATGCAGATGGTTTTGGCGCAGCGCTCGGTATCTACCGTATTTGCCGTATGCACAATAAGCAGGCAAACATCTGCATGGAATCATACGACAAAACAGTTTTAAATATGCTTTCCAGAATGGAAAACACCGAGGAATACGAAGATTTTGTGATTACTCCGGCGCAAGCCGTTTCAAGAATCACCTTAAATACTTTAATTGTTGTTGTAGATACACATAAAACGTCACTTCTTGAAGCACCGGCTATCATGAAACCTGCAAAGCAAGTCGTTGTAATTGACCATCACAGACGAAGCGCTGATTTTATTGAGTCCGCCTCTCTCGTGTATCACGAGCCGTACGCATCATCTGCTTGCGAAATGGTAACGGAAGTACTTCAATATACTACAAACAAAATGTCGCTTACAAAACTTGAAGCCGAAGCACTTTACTCCGGTGTTGTTGTTGATACAAAGAACTTCACATTTAAGACAGGTGTCCGTACATTTGAGGCAGCATCGTTTTTAAGACGTCAGGGAGTTGACACCGTTGCTGTCAAGACGATGTTCCAGCAGGATTTAAATTCTTATATCAAACGTTCAGACATCATCAAAAATTCTGTTATCATACGCGATAATATTGCAGTAAGTATTGCACCAAAGCACGATGAAACAACAAATGTACTTGCCGCACAGGCAGCAGACGAACTTTTGAACGTCAAAGGCATTATTGCATCGTTTGTTATTTTTGCAGCAGGCAATGACGTCGGCATCAGCGGTCGTTCGCTCGGCGGAATCAATGTACAGATGATTTTAGAAAAATTAGGTGGCGGCGGTCATTTAACCATTGCCGGCGCGCAACTTCCAGACACAACAACTGATGAAGCAAAAGATATGCTTATAAAAGCAATTGATGATTATTATCTTGAATCTACAAACTAAGGAGTTATAACGATGAAAGTTATTTTAAAAGCAGATGTAAAAGGTCACGGCAAAAAAGGTGATTTGATAAACGCATCCGACGGATATGCAAAAAACTATCTCATTCCGAAAGGACTTGCCGTTTTGGCAGACAATACAAGCATTAACGAACTCGAAACAAAAAAGAGTGCCGCACAATATCACAAAAACCAGGAAGAATTAAGAGCAAAAGAATTAGCGGAAAAATTAGAAGGCTCAAAAATTACCTTCCGTTTAAAAGCAGGCGAAAACGGCAAACTCTTTGGCTCTATCACTGCAAAAGATATTCAGGAACAGATTAAAGCACAACTTCATTTAGAGGTTGACAAGAAAAAAATAGTACTTCTCGACGGTATTAAAACGCTCGGTGTAACAGAAATCACAATCAAGGTATATACCAATATTTCAGCAAAGATAAAAGTTGAGGTTTTACCTCTTTAATTTACATTTTACTTGAAAGGTTTGTGTGCAAATGGATTTGCAAAACGAAACACTAATTCAAAATCCCCTGCCCCACAATAAAGATGCAGAACAATCCGTACTAGGTGCAATGCTTGTAGATACCGAATGTGTTACTTCGGCATTTGAGCACCTTGTACCTGATGATTTTTATATTGAAGCAAACAAAAAGATTTTTGCTGCAATGCAGACTCTTTTTAATCGTAACGCACCGATTGATTTGGTTACGGTTTCAGAAGAGTTGTCGTCTCTAAATATCTTAGAAGCCGTTGGTGGTGTTCAGTATCTTTCTTATCTTGCGACAACACTTCCCACAACTGCAAACATACTTCAATATATTGATATTGTAAGCGAAAAATCATTAAGAAGAAAACTTATACATACCGCAAATGACATTATCAGCCAAAGCTACACATCAGGCGGTACGGCACAGGATGTTGCAGATAGTGCCGGAAAACTGATTTTTGACACGCTTGAAGATAAAAACAGTCGCGGTATGATTCACATCCGTGATTTACTCTTGCAAACGCATGACAATCTTACGAACATTTATCAGAACAAAGGAAAACTCACCGGTGCACCGACAGGCTTTGAAGGACTTGACAAAGAACTGCACGGTCTTCAAAAATCTGACCTTATTTTAGTAGCAGGCCGTCCCGGAATGGGTAAAACAAGTTTTGCACTGAACATGGCAACAAATGCCGCAATCCGCGGTAATGTGCCCGTTGCAATTTTCAGTCTTGAAATGTCAGGTGTTCAGCTTGTATCAAGACTTATAAGTTCTGAAATGCTGATTGACAGTAACCACTTACGTAGCGGCGAACTCGAAGACTCCGATTGGGAAAAAATTGCTGTCTCGCTTAATACACTTGGAAACGCACCGATTTATATCAGTGACTCAACCAACGTTACAATTTCTGATATCCGTGCAAGATGCCGCAGATTGAAGGCCGAAAAAGGTCTTGGCTTAATTGTTATCGACTACTTACAGCTTATGTCAGGCACACGTGCCGAAAGCAGACAACAGGAAGTTTCCGATATGTCGCGTTCTTTAAAAATTCTTGCAAAGGAACTTGATGTACCGATTGTCACACTTTCTCAGCTTTCCCGTGCACCCGACCAGAGAAAAGATGACCACAGACCAAAGTTAAGCGACCTTCGTGAATCCGGTGCAATCGAGCAGGATGCAGATATCGTGCTTTTCTTATACCGCGACGAAATTTACAATCCTGACTCCGAGCAGAAAAACATTGCCGAATGTATCATCGCAAAACACCGTAACGGCTCAACCGGGACGGTTAAGATGGTTTGGGCAGGTCAGTACACAAAATTTATGAATTTAGACAAACAGCATTAAGGATATGAATACGAATCTTACTGAATCGATTAAACGTATTATTTTAAATAACGGTCTTTTTGCACCGAACGATAAGGTTTTGGTTGCCGTATCGGGCGGTGCTGATTCTGTTTGCCTTTTACATATTTTATATGCGTTAAAGGATGAATTGCATTTAAATCTTTTTGTTGCACATGTAAATCACATGCTCCGCAAAAAAGAGGCGGACAGAGATGAGAATTTCGTCCGTACACTTTCCCTAAAATTAGGTCTTCCCTTTTTTGCAGAGAAAATCGATGTGAAAAAGATTTCAAAAGACAAAAAAATTTCTTTGGAAGAAGCCGGCAGAATTGCAAGATATGATTTCTTTAACAGAATTAAAAATGAGCACAAGATAGATAAAATTGCAACCGCACATAATAAAAATGATAATGCAGAAACTGTGTGTATGCGTTTTGTGCGCGGTACGTTCCTTTCCGGAATGGCGGGTATTCCGCTCGTAAATGATGCAGGTGTTGTGCGTCCGCTCCTTTTTACCGAAAGGTCAGAGATTGAAACGTATTTGTCTCAAAACAATTTATCTTACATAACCGATTCTTCAAATTTATCGGATGACTATACAAGGAACAAAATCAGACATCACTTTATACCAAAAATTTTAGAAGAATACAACGGTAATTTTATTAACACTATAAGCGAAAATGCGCTGCATTTTCGTGAGGCAGATGCATTTATAAAAAAAGAAACCAACTTTTGTTTTGAAAAACTCGCAAAACGTGAACCATTTGGACTTTGCTTTTCGGTTTCTGAACTTTTAAAAGAAGATAAGTTTTTGATAAAATGCGTAATTCAAAAAGCAATCCTTACCCTTACCGGAAAAAGCGTATTAAATAAAATATCAAATGAGATCTTGAATTCTGTATTATACGGCACTGTTTCTTCTTTTACTGTGGGTGAAACGCTTTCCGTATATAAAAAGTACGGCACACTGTTTTTTGTGCAAAACATGAGTATTCAAAAATTCTGCTACGAAAGAAAAGATGAACCATTTATCGAAATAACCGAAACGGGTCACAAAATCTATTTTTCAGAAGAAAGTGTCTTCCCGACAAAAAACGATAAGAATGTTATTTTTGTAAAAAAATCTTTATTAAATGGCGGCACTTTTTCATTCAGAAACAGAAAAAACGGCGACGTTATTTCTCTTGGAAAAGGCAGAACGAAGAAACTCCAAGATTTATTTGTAGACGAAAAAATCCCTGTGTTTTTACGCGATTCCATTCCGATTTTAACCTATAACGGCGAAATCGTTTGGGTTTTGGGAATTCGCGATAATCCAAAATTTCGTGCAAAAAACGGCGACGAATATATTAAAATTTTCTATACCAAGGAGAATAGCGATGAATAACGACTTAAAGCAGGTTTTGTTTACTACCGAAGAAATAGATGAAAAGGTAAAAGAAATCGCAAAACAACTTGATGACTTTTATAAGGACGAAGAAGTGACTATGGTTGGTGTCTTAAAGGGAAGTCTTCCATTCTTTGTAGATCTGGCGCGTTCTGTTCATTTTCCTGTAAAATTTGATTTTATCTGCGCATCAAGCTATGGATGCAGTGCAAACTCATCAGGAACGCTTAAGATTTCAAAAGATTTATCAGCACCGATCGAAGGAAAAAATGTGCTCATAATAGAAGATATCTTAGATACAGGTAACACGCTCTCCTGCCTTATTAAAAATTTTGCAGAGAGAAATCCGAAATCATTAAAAATGTGCTGCTTACTTGACAAACCAAGCAGACGCATACAAAATATAAGCGCTGATTTTGCTGGTTTTGTAATTCCGGATGAATTCGTCGTAGGCTACGGTTTGGATTATGCTGAATACTATCGCGAACTTCCTTACATAGGTGTTTTAAAACCCGAAGTATATGAAAATAATTAACATTCAATGAATATTTAAATAAATGGATTGTGTTTTATATCAAATTGTGTTAGACTAAATTGAATTTAAGCTTTTAGAGGTGAAGGTTTTGAAAAAGCAAAACAAACGGAATTTCAGCGGAATCTGGTTTTATGTTATTTTACTCTTAATCGTCCTGCTGATTTTCGGTGTATTAAACTATCGTCCGGGTATCCGGCAAATTCTCTACTCTGATCTTGTGAATTTAATCAAAACAGAACAAGTTTCAGAAATGTTAATTGAGGACAGAACGGTAACCATTGCGCTTAAAGATGCTACAGCTGTTGGTGACTCAAATAAGCGAATTGCTAACATTCCATCCATCGGAATTTTATACGAAAATGCTGGTGAAGAAATTCAGGCGCAGATAGAACAAGGAACACTAAAACTTGACACACCCGCACCGGAAGAATTTCCATGGTGGGTATCTTTTCTTCCTACGCTCTTAACCGTTGGTATATTTGTAGCGTTCTGGATTTTCTTTATGCGTCAGTCACAAGGCGGCGGAAAAGCAATGTCCTTTGGTAAGAGCACTGCTAAGATGACCGAAGGCAGCGATACACATGTTACGTTTAAAGATGTTGCAGGTGCTGACGAAGAAAAAGCAGAACTTGAAGAAATTGTTGATTTTTTAAGAGATTCAGGAAAATTTATAGAACTTGGCGCAAGAATTCCAAAAGGAATTTTGCTTGTCGGATCTCCGGGTACCGGTAAAACCCTGCTTGCAAAAGCGGTAGCCGGCGAAGCAAAGGTTCCGTTTTTCAGCATCAGTGGTTCTGATTTTGTTGAAATGTTTGTCGGCGTCGGTGCATCGCGCGTACGTGACCTTTTTAGCCAGGCGAAAAAGAGTGCACCTAGTATTATCTTCATCGATGAAATCGACGCTGTCGGTCGTCACAGAGGCGCAGGTCTTGGTGGCGGACACGATGAACGTGAACAGACATTAAATCAACTTTTAGTTGAAATGGACGGTTTTGGTGCAAACGAAGGCATTATCATTATTGCCGCAACAAACAGACCTGACATTTTAGACCCCGCACTTTTAAGACCGGGTAGATTTGACAGACAAATCGTTGTAAACGCGCCCGACGCAAAAGGACGTGAAGAAATATTAAAGGTACATTCAAGAGCAAAGCCCTTGGCTTCTGATGTAGACCTTTCCGTTCTTGCAAAAACAACTGCCGGCTTTACCGGTGCAGACCTTGAAAACTTAATGAATGAGGCTGCTCTTTTGGCTGCGAAAAAGAAACAGAAGAAGATTACAATGAAAGATATTGAAGATTCTGTTATCAAGGTAATCGCAGGGCCCGAAAAACGTTCAAAAGTTGTGTCAGAAAAAGAAAAGAAACTTGTATCCTATCACGAAGCAGGTCACGCAATTATTCACCATGTACTTCCCCACTGCGACCCCGTTCATGAGGTTTCCATCATTCAAAGAGGTCGCGCAGGCGGATATACACTTTCTCTTCCCAAAGAAGACAAAAACTACATTTCAAAAGCCGATATGCTTGATAACATTGTAAGTCTTTTAGGCGGAAGAGTTGCTGAAAAGTTAGTGCTTGACGATATTTCAACCGGAGCATCAAACGATATTGAACGCGCAAGTAAAATCGCCCGTGATATGGTAATGAAATATGGTATGAGCGAAACATTAGGTCCGGTTTCATTCCGTTCAGAAGATGACGAAGTCTTCCTTGGAATGAGTTACTCACACGCACGTGAATACAGTGAAGAAGTTGCCGCAGAAATCGATAAGGAAGTAAGAAGTATTATTGATGCATCCTACAAACGTTGTACCGATATTTTAACAGAAAATATGCCAAGACTTCATAACGTTGCAAATGCACTATTTGAGCGCGAAAAGATTAATGCTGATGAATTTGTAGCACTCTTTGAAATGCGAAAAGATGAAAACGAAACGCAAGACGCAGATGTAGCACCAGATGAAGAGTAAATAAGTAAAAGAAAAGAGATACAGTTTTTACTGTAACTCTTTTTTATGTTTTATTTTATTTTTTCAGTAAATCCCTTGCGGAATAAATGGCAAGGATTGAAAGAATGGCTTCAACAAAAATTGCCGCAGCAATGTTAATTGCACCAAAGAGCGCTAAGAAACCAAGTATGATTTTAATTGCAGATGCACAGTAAAAATGAAGTTCAATTTTGCCGCATGTAAGACGCGAAAGTTCAATCGCATCGGCAACAGTTTCTAAATTGCTAAGTAAGAATGCTTTTGCATATTCTAAACCTTTATCATCTTTGCGGACCAAGGTAAAACCAATATCTGCCGCATCCAGTGCCTGCTCACCATTTACGGTGTCGCCAATATATAAGCAAGTCATTTCTTCATCGTTTTGCTTGATTCGTTTTACAGTCTCTCCACGTTCATTTGCAGAAAGTTCAGCAAAATACTCATCAGCACCGGAGTCTTTAAATGCAAGTTCTGCTGCCTCTTTTCGTTCAGAAGAAAACATTACAATCTTCTCTACACCGGTTTCTCTAAGTTCCTGCGTAAGTTCAGCGTTATTCAGTCTTAACGCATCCTGCAAAAGCATTGCGCCCATAAGTACACCGTCAATGGATACATACAAAGAATATCCGGGCGCTTCACTTATATCAACATCGCATTCTTTCATAAAGTTTTCAGTACCGCAAAGGAACGTTTTTCCCATAATGGTACATTCAGAGCCTTTCCCCGGAAATTCCATTACGTTTTCCGCAGGGATATACGGATTCATATATTTTGTAAGAATTCTTGAAATCGGGTGCGGTTTGCCACCAATACAGTTTGCAGCAATCATAAGAAAATCTTCTTCAGAAATATCTTCCGATGTATAAATGTCTTTAATATTATATTCGCCATCAGTTAATATGCCGTTCTTCTCAAAAATAACGCAATTGATATCTGCGATTTCATCAATCATATCACCAGAAGAAAGAGAAAGTCCCTTTTTCTTTAAATTCCATACCGCAACAGAACTTAAAAGCGGAACAGAAGCAATGTATGAGCCTGTTGTTGCAACAATTAAAAGGACACTTACACGGAGCATACAACTTGCCCATAGTCCGCTTGTCAAACCGCCGATTAAAAGCATCAAAATTGCAACTCCCAAAACTGCAACCGGATACCATTTCGCAATCGTTTTAAAGCGTTTTTCGCCTTTTGTATTACCTGTTTCAGAAAGTGACGCAAGACGCGCCATATCCATAACCAAAGATTCAGAATAATCGGTTACTGCTTCACATGTTACTGCAGCACCGGTATTTATATAGCCTGCCAATATCTTATCACCGGAAGAAAGTGACATTGCAGATGTGCCGCGGCATACGTTTGATGTGTCAAAGTCGGTAAAACCGTCTAAAATAATGGCGTCAACCGGTACTGTCTCCCCCGTTTTTACAATAATTTTTGTGCCGCAAAGTACACTTTCTGCCGGAACACGTCTTATATTCATATCGTCATCTAAAACGTTTGCATCTCTCGGGAGTACGTCGGCTGCATCGTTTAATAAAACGCCAAGTCTTCCGGAAGCATAGAAAATCAGAAGTGAAAAAATACGGTAAAGTGCCATTGCAAGTGCCGAAACAAAAAACCGACCTAAAAAGAAAGGAATCAGTACTGCAATGAGAATTAAAAGTGTATCGTCAACTTTAACCTTTGAAAGCGTTTTTATGCGTTTACTTACAATTTCACCACCGGATAGAATGAGCGACAAAATACTGAAAATGCAAATAAGCACCGGGCTTTTAAATAAAGATGCAATAAGTGCAAGCACAAGCGCAATACCGCCAACCAAAAGCGCAGTTGTCACATTTTTTTTACTCTGTGCATAGAGTTTGGAATATGTACCCTGAATCTCCTGTTTCATATTTTTAACTTTCATAAGCTGTCGCACCAAAAAAGGTGCACTCCTTTCTTGCTGTGTTTATGCAATTCGGTTTGATTTTCGCTAAAAATGTACATATATAGTATAATAATAAATTTATTATACCACAGATATGATGAAATGTAAAGCAAAATACGTCGGCTTACGACTTTTTTTAACAAAAAAGCAGACAAAACAATTTGTTTTGTCTGCTTAGATCCTTTATTTATATCGTCTTTTCAGCCAGATAACAATTCCGGCAATTGAAATAAGTACCGGGATTATTAGTACAAGAGAAATAAACCACGGCCAGAAGTGAGCATTCGGAACAGCAATTGCTCCTTCCGGAAGTTCTTTTGCACGAACAGTAATGCCAGCATCACTACCCCTCATCCAGTTAATGCTATTAATGAGAAGGTCTTCATTTGCAAATCTCGTATCGCCAATTAAAGTATCCATTGTGTTACTGGAACCGCTTACGATAAGTTTGCCTATAAACTTTTCATCGTTTATAGTAAAGTTTTTCCGCTCAGCAGAGAGTAACAAATTAAATTTACCGCTCTCATCAGAGGTTTTCTGACTCTCGCCTAAAAGTTCAATATTTTCTTTTAAGTACGCATCATCTGACGATGTCAAAATCGGTGTAACACTTATATCAGATGTCTTGTCTCCCAAAATGGAAAACGCATTAGATGCAGAATATAAAACGCTTCGTTTACTTGTCACAATTGGCGATGTAATTTCATGTTCGCCAAGTTCTGCAAGCGAGATAATTCCGTATTTTGCAGCAGTTTCAGATGCAGATTCCAAACGGTTTTTCATATCAACCACAATTTTATGATTGCGTTCAATTGCCCATGCATCAGAAAGATAGCCCTCCAATCGTGGCAAAACATCGTTTGAAACAAGTGGATCAAAATAAATCTGTACAATACCGCCACGGTCTAAATATGCATCAAGTTTTTCGATTTCTTCAGGCAAAAAGTCCCCGGTAGGAGAATTAACTATCACCATAGTTTTTGCATCTTCCGGAAGTTCTTCTTTTAAAAGATCGATTGTTCCTAATGTGTAGTTGTACATTTCCAAAACAGATGAAAAACCGGTTGTTAATTTTTCACCGTGTCCTGTTGTAAACACAATCGAAGAAAGTCTGAATCCATCCACAAAGGTTGCAAGTTTATTTGTTATAATTCGTTCAATATTACTGTAACCATCTGTTGAAATATACGTAGAAGATTCTGCAACTTCAAGTAAATCCCCTTGCTTAAAAATCATAGCATAATGCGGATTTTTGATAAGTTTAATTGCTTCTGCATAAGGCGCCAAATCCATTGGGTTATTTGCAAAATCTACCGTTTTTAGTTTAATATTGTTATTTTGATCCGTGTATTCTCCGATAATATCAGTCAAAAGAACAAGGTCATTTGTTTGTTCTCCGTTAAACAGAACAACAATCTCTGTCTCTTTGTCAATTTTATCAGCAATCTTCTTTGACTCATCGGTAAGTGTATAAATCTCGTCACGTGTCAAGTTAAGTTCCAGAGGAATTTTACTGTCAAACGCGACAAGCAAAGCATTTACAAGAATCGTAACAACAACAATACCAATGATAACTACGGAGGAATTGATGGCGTATTTTAATTTTTTAGTGTTTCGTTTCATCATTATTTCCACCGCCTTCTCTCAATTACGCGTACTGTAAGCAACACAAAAAGCGCCGTAATGCTGATAAAATAAATCATCGGAACAATATTTAACGTGCCCTTTGCAAAGTCAAAAAAACGAGACTGAATATCTATAAACCCTAAAGCCCCATTCAAAAAGGTGCCTAAAAATGAAAATGCACCGTTAAAAAGACCGGTAAAATCAATTTTAATCATTCCAGAAAAAGTAAGTAAACTTACAAGTGCAAGCGTCGCGATTGCTGAAATCACCTGGCTTTGCGTGAGTGATGAAATAAACATTCCCATTGCGGTAAGCATAGCGCTGTAAAGCAAAAGACCAAAATAGCCTACCAAAGACTGCATAATTGCAGGATTTCCGTAAAGTTTCATAAAAACAAGGTACAAAAGCGTAACAGAAATTGCGATTCCCTGTACCACCAACCCAGAAAAGAATTTGCCTAAAACAATTTCAGATACATGTACCGGTGATGTTAAAAGAAGCTGATCTGTTTTGAGTTTCTTTTCCTCTGAAAACATCTTCATTGTAACGAGAGGCACTGCCACAATAAAAATATAGCAAACCGAAACAAAATAGTTCGTAAGTATGGTTGTTCCGGATAATACATTTGTAATCATAAAAACAAGTGCAGAAAATGCTAAAAATAGGCTTAAAAAAACATAGCCCACGGGTGATTTAAAATACGCTTCAAATTCGCGTTTAAAGATTGCTTTCATCTGAATCACCCTCCTCTTTTGTTGCCTTTTGATTACCGGCTACAATCTCAATGTCTGTTTCATTTACTTGAAAAAATGCATTTAAATCTTTATCGTTTGCGGTTACTTCCAAGAAAATGTCTTCAAGCGATAAATCTACCGTCTGCATGGATAATATAGGCATATTTTCTTTTGCAAGTGCGGTAAAAATACTCGGTCTTACGTCAAGATTCGGTTCTGCCTCAACTATAAAATCAATGGAATTTTTCTCTTTACGTCCCAGAGATTTTATGTATTTTACGCCTGTAATACTTGAAATCAGATCCAAAACGTCTCGCTCATTTCCTGCCACGCGGAGACTGAATTTATTTTCATTGGAAAGTGTTTTTGCAAGATTATCAGGAGAATCAATCGCAGCAACTTTACCTTTGTTTATAATAACAACACGCTCACAAATTGCCTGAACCTCCTGCAAAATATGCGACGAAAGAATTACCGTGTGGTGTTTTCCGAGTTTTTTAATCAAATCGCGAATTTCTATAATCTGCATCGGGTCAAGACCAACCGTAGGCTCGTCCAGAATTAAAACCTCGGGATTTCCGACCATTGCCTGTGCAAGTCCTACTCTCTGCTTGTATCCTTTTGATAGGTTTGCGATAACTCTGCCTTTTACACTTGTTATCTTAACAGTATCCATAATATCTGTAAGGTGTTTATTTTTATCTTTTTCGTTTACTTTTTTAAGGTCATATACAAAACTTAAATATTCTGATACGGTCATATCCGTATAAAGCGGCGGAAGTTCCGGAAGATATCCGATTTTCTTTTTTGCTTCCACAGGGTTTTCTAAGATATCAATACCGCCAATTAAAACTTCACCCTCTGTTGCAGAGAGATAGCCGGTTAAAATATTCATCGTAGTTGATTTTCCTGCGCCATTCGGGCCTAAAAGACCTAAAATTTCACCCTGTTTTACTTTAAAAGAAATGTTATCTACCGCAAGTTTTTTCCCATATTTCTTTGTTAAATTGCGTATTTCAATCATATATGGCCTCCTAAACCTGATATGCGGAAATATCCCTCCGGGATATTTCCGCATCGATTCTACACATAAAAAGACTTACTTTTCTTCGATGGGAAGGTCGAGTTTAATGTGAAGTTCTTCAAGCTGCTTTTCGTCAACTTTACCCGGTGCCTCGGACATAAGTTCAGATGCGTCTTTTACTTTCGGGAAAGCAATTACGTCACGAATAGAATCACGTCCGGCAAGAAGCATTACAAGTCTGTCTAAACCGTATGCCATACCGCCGTGTGGAGGTGTGCCATAACGGAATGCGCCCATCAAAAATCCAAACCGTTCCCAAGCCTGTTCTTTTGTAAATCCAAGTGTTTCAAACATTTTCTGTTGTAATTCGGTGTTAAAAATACGTAGACTACCACCACCGACTTCTGTACCATTAAATACAAGGTCATACGCCTTTGCACGCACGCTTGCAGGATCCGTATCCAAAAGTGGAATATCTTCATCCTTTGGCATGGTGAATGGATGGTGTTTTGCAACATAGCGGTTATCTTCTTCGCTGTACTCTAAAAGCGGAAAATCCGTAACCCACAACAAGTCGCATGTCTCTTTATCAATCAAATCCAATCGTTTTGCAAGTTCAAGTCTTAACGCACCAAGTGCATCGTAAACCACTTCATTTTTATCAGCAACAATGAATAAAACGTCATTTACGTTTGTTTGCATACGTTCTAAAATATTGTTTAACTGTTCCTCTGTAAAGAACTTCGCAATCGGTGCTTTGAGTTCAGTTTCTGTCTGAATCATCCACGCCAGACCTTTTGCACGGTACGTTTTTACAAAATCAACCAAACCGTCTAAGTCGCGGCGCGAGAATTTATCAGCCGCACCCTTGCAGTTAATTGCACGCACGCTGCCGCCGCTTTTTACAATATCTGCGAACGCTTTAAAATCACTGTCTTTCACAAGATCAGAAATATCAACAAGTTCTAAACCGAATCTCGTATCCGGTTTATCGGAACCAAAGCGGTCCATTGCTTCCTGATACGTAATTCTGCGGAAAGGTGTTTTAAGGTCAACACCTTTGATTTCTTTAAAGATGCGCTTCATCAAGCCTTCGTTTACACTCATAACATCGTCTTCGTTCACAAAGGACATTTCAAGGTCAATCTGTGTGAATTCAGGTTGTCTGTCTGCACGCAGGTCTTCGTCACGGAAACATTTTACAATCTGGAAATAGCGGTCCATACCGGAAAGCATTAAAAGCTGCTTATAAAGCTGCGGTGACTGCGGAAGCGCGTAAAATGAACCAGGGTGAACGCGGCTGGGCACAAGATAGTCTCTTGCACCTTCAGGAGTTGATTTTTGGAGCATCGGCGTTTCAATTTCTAAGAAACCATTTTCATCATAATAATCACGCACGATTTTGCACACGTTATGACGAAGTTCCATAAGACGCTGCATATCCGGTCTTCTTAAATCGAGATATCTGTATTTTAATCTTACGTCTTCTCTTACATCACTGTTTTCTTCAATGTAAATCGGAGGTGTTTCAGCCTTTGACAAAATGCGAAGTTCCGTAAGTGCAATTTCGATTTCGCCGGTTTTCATTTTGTTGTTTATCGCTTCGGGCGCACGATTTACTATCGTACCAACGGCTGCCAAAACAAATTCATTACGTACCATTTCGGCTTTGTTATAGATAGTTTCGGCGTCTTCAAGACGTGTTACAAGCTGTACAATTCCCGTACGGTCACGTAAATCAATAAAGATTACGCCACCTAAATTACGGTATGCCTGCGCCCAACCCATAACAGTCACTGTCTTGCCGATATCATTAACGGAGAGTTCGCCACAACGATGTGTGCGTTTCAATCCAAGCATTGTTTCCATCTTCTGTTCGCTCCTCCTGTTTGTCTTATCTCGTCTTGTTCTTTAAATATGCAGAAAGTGCATCAATATAAACTTCTTCTGACGTTCCTTCTGCCATATCTTTTACACTTACTTTACCTGCAGTTATATCATCGTCACCGATTACAGCAGAAAAACGAGCACTTATTTTGTTTGCATATTTCATTTGTGCTTTTACACTGCGATTTAAGTAATCACGCTCTGCTATGATGCCGTCTAATCGCAAATCGTACACAAGTTTTTGCACAAAAAGGTCCGCTACTTCTCCAATATTTGCAAGAAAAATATCAGGACGTTCATCATTTTCAGGAATTAAATTTAAACTTTCAAGCACAAGTAAAAGTCTTTCAAGTCCCATTGCAAAGCCGACACCTGTCATTTCAGGTCCGCCGATTTGAGAAACCAAACCGTTGTATCTGCCACCACCGCAAATTGTACCCTCAGAACCTTTGTTCTTTGAAATAATCTCAAACACGGTTTTGGTGTAATAGTCAAGACCGCGCACGATTGTCGGGTCAACTGTATACGGAATTTCCATACCGTCAAGATAGGATTTGAGTTTTTCAAAATGCTCGGCACATTCATCGCAAATATGGTCTAAAAGAACCGGTGCATCTTTATAAATTTCCTTACACTCTTTTGATTTACAGTCTAAAATGCGGAGAGGATTTTTTCCATATCGTTCACGGCAGGTTTCGCACAAGTCATTTAAGTGAGGTTTAAAATACTCTTTTAATTTTTCGTTATAAATATTCCTGCACTTCGGGCAACCAATGCTATTGATATTAAGTTCAACACCTGTTACACCGAAACTTTTAAACACCTGCATAGCAAGTGAAATTGCTTCTGCATCGATTGATGCTGTATCTGCTCCTAAAATTTCAACACCAAACTGATGAAATTCGCGAAGTCTTCCAGCCTGCGGTTTTTCGTAGCGGAAGCAGGGATATAAGTAATACATCTTTGTCGGTTGTGGCTGTGCATAAAGAGAATTCTCAACAAAACTACGTACAACTGATGCCGTACCCTCAGGACGAAGTGTAACAGAACGCCCACCTTTATCCAAAAAAGTGTACATTTCTTTTTGCACAACGTCTGTCGTATCACCGACACCGCGCTCAAAAAGTTCGGTGCTTTCAAACATAGGCGTTCTGATTTCTTTGTACCCGAACGCTAAACATAACTTTTTGATTTCTTCTTCTATTTTGTGCCACCTGTAAGATTCTGCCGGTAACACATCATGCGTACCGCGAGGTGCTATAATCATAAATTCACAACCTTTCAAATGAAACACCAAAGCCTTTAAAAAGGCTTTCTTATGATGTCTTGGCTAAAAACAACTTAAACGTTATTATATCATAATTTTGACCATATTGCAAATATTTTACTCTGCAATTTCGTCGAGTCTTAACTCTAAAAGTTTTGATACACCTTTTTCCTGCATGGTAACACCGTAGATCATATCGGCAGCTTCCATTGTGCCGCGTCTGTGTGTTACAACAATAAACTGCGTATCCCGACTGTAACGCTTAATGTAATCAGCAAAACGATATACGTTTACATCGTCTAGCGCTGCTTCAATTTCGTCTAAGAAACAGAATGGCGTCGGTCTTGTTTTTAAAATAGCAAACAAAAGCGCAATTGCAGAAAGCGCACGTTCACCACCTGATAAAAGCATAAGGCTCTGGAGTTTTTTGCCCGGCGGTTGTACGTCAATATTAATACCGCTTTCTAAAATATTATCCGGATCATCAAGTGTTAAAGACGCCGTACCGCCACCAAAAAGTTCTGTAAAGGTGTTTTTAAAATATTTTGCAATTTCATAGAATTTGGTCTCAAATTCCTTGCGCATCACCTTGGTCATATCGGTAATGATTGCAGTTAAATCTTTCTGCGCTGAAATTAAGTCATCACGCTGACCGCTTAAAAATTCGTATCGCTCTGAAACAGTTTTGTATTCTTCAATGGCATCGACATTGACATTGCCGAGACCACTGATTTTTCGTTTGAGTGAAAGAATTTCTTTTGAAACTTCCTGCGGCGTACCAAGGTCTTTTTTGTAAGGAAGTGCATCCGAATATGTAAGTTCATACTCATCCCACAAGTTGTTGATGGTATTTTCAAGTTCCGTTTCTGCTTTTACTTTTTTCTGCGAGAGTCTTCCCTGCTCATCCGTTAAAGAGAATACGTTTTCACGGAGAGATTTGATTTCATCTAAAATACTTCTGTCTTTTTCGTCAAACTGTTTCTTTTCATTTTGGAGAGCAAGCGATTCTTCGTCTAAACGCTGAATCTCTTTTGTATCCTCTTGCGTTTCGTCCTGTTTTTTCAAAATATCAAGGCGTAACGCTTCGTTTTTACTTTCAATGTCCGCAATTTCACTGAGGTGCAGATTTGTATTTGCCTCACAAAGAGAAATATCTTCTGAAAGTTTATTCATCTTTTCAGAAAGCACTTCGACATCCTTTAGCACGCCGGTACGCTGAATGTTTTGTGTAATAATCTGTTCTGTAAATTCCTGTTGTTTTGCAATGGCGTCCTGAATGCCGGATTCTTCTTTCTGAATCTCTATCTGTTCTTCTCTTATGAGTGATTCCTGCGTTTTAATCTCATCTTCAAGTTCTGACTCACGCGTTTTGGTTTTTGAAATCTTTTCATCCAAAGATGCAAGTTCTTCCTGAACGCGACGGAAAGCCGTCTCAATCTGGTTCATCAGAAGTTCCGTGTGAGCCTTGTCGCGATCCAAAATCAAAATTTCGCCGTTGTTGTCTGACACTGCTTCAGACGTTTTCTGTATTTCTGTCGAAATCCCTGTCATTTGTTTTTCGAGCGCGTCCAATTTACCGGAAAGCGTCTTGATTTCTCCTGAGAGTTTCGGAATCTCTTTTTCCAGGGTTTTGATTTCGGTTTCTCTTCCCATTACGGATGCCTGACGATAAAAACTTCCACCGGACATTGCACCGCCAACATGGAAAAGTTCACCTGCAAGCGTTACTAAACGTGTACTGTTTTTGTATTTTTTAGAAATAGCAATTGCATTGTCAACAGTGTCAATGACTGCTGTTTTTGAAAGCAGAAAATCAACAACCATCTCGTATGCCTTTTCGCATGAAACAAGTTCATTTGCCATACCGAGATATCCCACTTCGTTTAAAAGTGATGTATCTGACTTTTTCACTTTCATTGATGTAAGTGGTAAAAATGTTGCTCTGCCTGCATTTTTTGCTTTCAGGCAGGAAATTGCTTTCTTTGCATCTGCTTCGCTTTTTACCACGATGTTTTGCACTGCATTTCCGAGCGCAATTTCAATTGCTGTCTGATACTTTGCCGGAACTTTAATAAGTTTTGAAACCGGTCCGTAAATCTCGGCGCCTTTTAATTCTCCGCTTTCGTGCTCTTTCAAAACAGTTTTAACCGGTTTTGCATAGCCTTCAAAATTCTGCTCCATATTTTCAAGGAGTTTTTTGCGCGATTCTTTTTCATTTAAGGCTATGGTGTTTTCATTGATTTCATTCTTTAATTCTGAAATCTTTTTCTGTGATTCGTCAGCACTACGCTTTAACTCAAAAAGTTCTTTTTCTATTTTTTCCTGATACGTTTTTTTGCGTTTAATTTCCGCGTCAATTTCTTTTATTTTTTCAAGGAGACCTTCTTTTTCTCCTGTACGGTCTTCTGATTCCTCTAAAATCGACTCTTTCCGCGCCAAAAGACTTTCGCGTGTGATTTTCTGGTTAGAAAGCGCAATTTTAAGTTCGCTTAATTTTTCTATCTGCGATGCAACTTTTTCATTAAGCGCCGAAATCTTTGCGTTTTGCTCATCCGTTCCAAACTGAACACTTGTGCTCTTTTCAGTAAGTTCTGCAATTTTTGCATCAATTTCAGAAATTGTTACGTTCAGTTTTTCAATTTCTGCTTCTTCGTTTTTGCGTTCCTGTTCCATGGAAAGTTTTTTATCGGTAATTTCCGTAAGTTCAGCACGAATTCGTTCCTTTAAAACTTCGTTACCGGAAATCGTATTTTTAAAAATATCAATTTCGCCTTTTTTAATTGAAATTGTCTCGGTAAGTTCGCGGATTTTTTGTGCAGTTTCCTGAATTCTTTCTTCCCCAAGTCTTGCTTTTTGATAATATGCTTCCTGCGTTTTTTCAGCTTCTTCCGCAGCATTTTTTGCATGTTCGAGTTGCTCTTCTACGATGGTAAGTTTATCGTCCAAACCGCCGATTACTTCGTTTCCGCCTTCAATGATGCGGATGGCATCGTTTACCTCATAAATTTTTAAATCTTCTTTGTATGTAAGATATTTCTTTGCTTTTTCTGATTGCAGTTTAAGTGGTTCTACACGTTCTTCAAGTTCAGATATGATATCGTAGACTCTGTCTAAATTCTCATTTGTACGTGTGAGTTTACGCTCTGCATCTTCTTTTCTGTATCTGTATTTCGAAATACCGGCAGCCTCTTCAAATATCTGACGTCTGTCATCGGATTTTGTAGAAAGGATTTCTTCAATTTTGCCCTGACCGACCATAGAATAACCGTCACGTCCGAGACCTGTGTCCATAAAAACTTCATGGATGTCTTTCAGCCTACACTGTGACTTGTTGATCATATACTGGCTTTCGCCGGACACAAAAACCTTACGGGTAACTTCAATTTCATCAAAATCGATGTTAAACTTTCTGTCCTTGTTGTCTAAAACAAGCGTAACTTCTGCAAAACCCATCGGGTTTCTTTTCTGCGTTCCGCTAAATATAACGTCTTCCATTTTGCTACCGCGGAGCATTTTTGCACTCTGCTCACCCAAAACCCAGCGAACCGCATCAGAAATGTTACTCTTTCCGCTTCCGTTCGGTCCGACAATCGCGGTGATGCCGTCTGAAAAATCAAGTGATATTTTATCTGCAAATGACTTAAATCCGTTTACTTTAATCCCTTTAAGACGCATACGTCGCCGCCTTTCTTATGTTTTACAAAAATCTCGTACGGTGAAACAGAGTTATCCTGCACGATATCTATTTTAAACCCGAGTTCATGCATTTTTTTTACGTTTTTCTTATTGCATCCCAAAACAAACGAGACACTTTTAGGATTAACAAAAAGTTCCGCATTAGATGTAACAACATTCCGAAGTTTTTGAAAGCAAATTTCACTTAAAACGAGTTCTCCGAATGCCGGATGATATGGACCGGCTAAAACTTCTTTATCCAGATTAATGCTATCAGATGACAAAAGTCCCATACGGATAACCGGAATGTTTGTTTTATCAAATTCCTGCTTTAAGCGCGCACAAAGAGAAACTGCTGCATCAAGCGTTTGAGGAACGTATTCTTTTCTCAAAAACAAATCAGCAAGGTAAGTCCCCTTTAAAACAAGCGTCGGATAAATGCGGACGCAGTCGGGCGAAAGAGAGATGATTTTTTTTGCAGTCTCAATTGCTATTTCATCTGTGTCCCCTAAAAGTCCTGTCATCATTTGAAGTCCAAGCTTTAAACCTGCACTTTTTATAACAGAAGATGCACGTTCGGTATCAGCCGATGTGTGACCACGACGGTTTTGTAAAAGCACATCATCGTCCATAGACTGCGCGCCAAGTTCAATCAAATCGACGCCGTAGGATTTTAAAAATTCTACGCATTCATGCGAGATATAATCAGGTCTTGTAGAAACGCGAATGCTTTTCACGTCGCCGTTTTTAACATACTTGTATGCTACTTTTAAACACGCCTCTTGCACATTTTTTTCAATACCGGTAAAACTACCGCCAAAAAAGCCGATTTCTACTTCGTGATTCTCTTTCATCGTACAAAGTGCATCTTGTATGGTTTTGTCAGCAAGTTCAGGTGTCACCAACGCATCCTGCCCTGTGATCGAATGCTGATTACAAAAAGAGCAACTGTTTTTGCACCCCATGTGCGGTACAAAAATTGGAATTGTTTTATGCTTTATCATATCTTCTACCGAACCGTTTTCATTTTTATCATAGCATTTTGAGCAGCATTTTGCTCCGCTTTTTTCTTACTGCTGCCCTCGCCTGTTCCCATAAGGTTGCCATTTAAATATACGTTTACAGTGAACATTTTGTTATGGTCGGGACCGGATTCATTCTCTACCACATACTGAATGTTTACGTCACCGTTTATTTGTGCTGCTTCCTGAAAATCAGTTTTATAATCTTTAAACATTTTGCCGCGTGATGCATCTAAAATTGTTTCGTAAAGCTGACCTAACACCCATTCGCGTACAGTTTCTAAACTACTGTCTAAATAAATTGCCGCAATTAACGCTTCGAACGCGTCGGCTAAAATGGACATACGGCTCCTTCCGCCCATATGTTCTTCGCCTTTTCCGAGTATCATAAACTTTCCAAGGTCAATGCCTACCGCGCACTCCCACAACGAACGCTCGCAAACAACTGCTGCACGCATTTTTGTAAGTTTTCCCTCGGGAAGTTTCGGAAAGTTTTCAAAAATATAGCGACTTACAACCAATCCCAACACGGAGTCACCCAAAAACTCCAACCGTTCGTTAAACGGGATGTTCTTGTTTTTATTTTCGTTCGCATAGGAACTATGTGTAAGTGCAAGTTTTAAAAGGCTCTCATCCGAAAAGGTATAGCCTATAATTTCCTGAAATTCTTTTAATTTATTCATGCTTTTATCCTTTCATGTTTAAAAAGGCTTTTTCGTATAGAACGAAAACAAACGCATAAATTCGCTTCTTACCGAACTGTAGGAAACAGATTTATACGTTCAACGAATCACAGGGGAAGGTTTTAAGCCTTCCCCTAATATTTACTGGTTGTTTTTAATATAATCAACCGCATCTTTCACAGTTACGATTTTTTCAGCTTCTGTATCAGGGATTTCCATATCAAAGGCTTCTTCCATAGCCATAATCAATTCGACAACATCTAATGAATCTGCCCCCAAATCCTCAACAAAGGCGGTAGATGGTTCAATTGTCTGTGCGTCCACGCCAAGTTGATCTGCAATAATGTCACGAATTTTTTCAAACTCCATTCATTTCACCCCCCCGTTTTTAAAATTCGTTATGTAAACCCTCGTCTTATTAGACTTCGGTAAACAGCATGTTTTATTCTGTTTCTTCTTCCGCTTTCTTTGCATAAAGCATACGAAGTTCATCGTTTAGACCGGTTTTTGCAAAAACGATTGCACTTTTGATTGCATTTTCTATGGCTTTTGCATCGGAGCTGCCGTGTGCCTTAATCACAACACCGTCAAGTCCTAAAAGCGGAACGCCGCCATACTCTGAATAATCGAGCATGGATTTTAGTTCTTTGATATGCGGTTTTAATACCAATGCCGCAAGTTTTGTGAAAAAAGTTTTCATAAAACTTTTTTTGATGAGTCTGAATAAAGCGGCCGCAGTACCCTCTATGGATTTAATAATCATATTTCCGGTGAACCCGTCACTTACAATTACGTTTGCCGTACCACTTATAACCTCACGTGCTTCAATATTACCGCAAAAACAAATGCTTTTATTTTCTTTTAAAAGCACATGCGCTTTTTGATACGCCTCTGTGCCTTTTTGTTCTTCTGTACCGATATTTGCAAGATACACTTTGGGGGACTGAACACCTAACACTTTCTCAGCGTATAAAGAACCCATCTGTCCGAATTGTGCCAAAACTTCGGGCTTGCAGTCCGCATTTGCGCCAACATCTAACATAACACATTTTGTGTTGTTAACCGTCGGAATAAATGCAATAAGCGCAGGTCGTTTTATGCCTTTAATTCTTCCCAAATGCCGAAATGCACCTGCAAAATACGCGCCGGTATTTCCAGCACTAAGAACTGCATCGACTTTGCCTTCTTTGTAAAGTTCAAACGAGACCAGCATAGAAGAATTTTTCTTTTTGCGGATTGCATCAACAGGCGAATCGTGACCTTCTATGATTTCGTCTGCGTGCTTAATTGAAATATTGCCTTCTGTATATCCAAACGCAAGTAATTTTTCTTTTAAAATGTCTTCTTTTCCGACAAGAACAATTTCGCATCCAAGGTTTTTTTCTGCCTGAATACATCCCTTTACGATTTCGTCCGGCGCATTGTCACCGCCAAAGGCGTCAACCGCAATTCGCATGTAGATCAACTCCTAATACTATATAATAATATTATATACTTATATTAAATAAATAGCAAGCATTATTTTCGGAAGAATGCAAATATGTTTTCAGCGCATTTTTGAGATATCCCTGCCTGTTTCAGTTCTTCTACCGAAGCCGTTTTAATCGATTTTAAATTCTTAAAATGCACAAAGAGTTTTTGTACACTTTTTTCTCCTACGCCGGAAATTTTTTCGAGTTCGGAATGCTTTAAATTTTTACTACGCAGTGTACGATGATATTGAATCGCAAAACGGTGTACCTCCTCCTGAATAGAAGATACAAGCCTAAATTCGTTTGAGTTAGGTTTCAGCCCCACGCTTTCTCCGTCAGATCGAAGAAGCATTGCTGTTTTGTGCTTATCATTTTTCACCATTGCAAAAAGCGGAATATCAGTATCAATAAGGGATAAAAGTTCACTTATTACTGAAAGGTGCCCTTTCCCGCCGTCTAAGAAAATGCAGTCGGGCAACGGGAGAAACTTCGCTTTTTCTCGTGTAAGTTCACCGTTTTCTATGAGTTTTTCTTCATCACGTGCGTGTTCTATGCGCCTTAAAATCATCTCTGACATACTATTATAATCGTCGCCGCCCATTGCAGTTTCAATTTTAAATCGTCTGTATGCGCGCTTTAACGGCTCACCATTTTGGAATACAACCATCGAGCCGACGTTGTCTTTTCCTGCGGTATTCGATACATCATATGCTTCTATACGACACGGAGGCGTAGGAAGATTCAGTTCTTGTTTTAAGTCAAGAATGATGCGTTTAATTCCCTTTTTTCCTTCTGCATTTTTTAAAATATGATTGAGTGCTGCTTGTTTTGCATTTTTGTTTGCCATATCAACAAGCGCTTTTTTCGCACCTTTTACGGGTGTGTGAATTTTAACTGCATGACCTGAAATTTCAGAAAGCCAAGCAGAAAGAAGTGTTTCTTCGTCACATTTAAACTGAATATAAATAGCGCTCGGTACAAAATCTGCATTATGATAAAATTGCTTTATAAAACTTTCTGCAACTTCGGTATCCAGCATATCTTTTGTGTTTGTAATCTGTGTACTATGACGTCCTAAAAGGCGTCCTGAACGAATAAAAAACACTTCAACAAAAGTTTTGTTTTCTTGGTTATAAAAACCGATTACGTCTTCATTTGAAAGGCGTCCTGACACAACTTTCTGTTGTTTTTCCATTTCGCGAATCGCATTTAGTTTGTCACGAATTGCCGCAGCACGTTCAAATGCCAATTCTTCAGATGCTTTTTGCATTTCGCCACTTAATTCTTTTATGAGTTCACTTGCGCCGCCGTCTAAAAATCTACACGCTTTTTGAATTCGTTCTGCATAGTCTGACTTTTCGATAACATTTTCACACGGTGCACAGCATCTGTCTATTTGCGCATTGATGCATGCACGCTTTTTGCCCATATCCTTTGGCAGATGAATCTCGCACGTCGGAATTTTAAATAGTTTTGAGGTAAGATCGATTACTTCGCGCACATTGGCAGCGCTTGTGTAAGGACCAAAATATTTTGCACCGTCACGCTCCATTCTCCGTGCAAAGCGAAGTTTGGGGTATGGTTCATTTACTGTCACCTTAATGTAAGGATAATTTTTGTCATCTTTTAGGAGGATGTTATAATACGGCTTATATTTCTTGATCAGATTACACTCTAAAATGAGCGCTTCCAGTTCAGAATCCGTTAAAATATATTCAAAGGAATCGACGCGTGAAACCATCGCAATAACTTTTTTGGGATGCTTTTTGACGTTTTGGAAATACTGCTTGACACGGTTTTTTAAGACCTTGGCTTTTCCAACGTAGATAACAGTACCGTTTTTATCTTTCATGATATACACACCCGGGTCTTCCGGAAGATTTTTAAGCGCATCTAAATCGACCATATTCACTCCTCCTCTCTTAATATCTTAAAAGAAAAAATAAAGGGATATGCGATTGTTCTCACACATCCCTTTTGCGTAAAATGTATTAGTCACTGAAATTTGATTCAATCAATGCGATAAGCGCGTCAAGCGCTTCCTTTTCGTCTGTACCATCGGTAATAATCGTAATTTCCATACCTTTGGTAATGCCCAAGGATAAAACACCTAAAAGACTCTTCGCATTCACGCGACGCTCATCTTTTTCAACCCAAATACTTGATTTGAATTCGTTTGATTTCTGTATAAAAAATGTCGCCGGTCTCGCATGCAGACCTACCTGATTCTGAACAACAATTGTTTTTGATACCATAAATTTACGCTCCTTAAACGATCTTCAAAAAACTATCTTATATTTAGAATACTAAATATTTTAAATATTGTCAATAAACAAAATGATTTTTGTGCATAATATGTATATTTTCTTACAATAAAGATTGTTTTTTTATAAATAATATATACTTAAAAATCAAATTTATCCGCAAAATATGCATCCAATTCATCGATTGAAAGCGTAATTTGTTCCATCGTGTCACGGTCACGAACCGTAACGGTATTGTTTTCAACGGAATCAAAATCAAATGTCACGCAGAAAGGCGTACCGATTTCGTCCTGACGTCTGTAACGTTTACCGATACTTCCGGCATCGTCATAGTCGCACATATATTTCTTAGAAAGACGTTCATAAAGAGAAAGTGCTCCTTCGGAAAGTTTTTTCGAAAGCGGTAATACTGCAATTTTAACTGGCGCAAGCGCAGGATGAAGTCTTAATACAACACGTGTATCATTTTCGCCTTCTTCTTCGTCGTATGCTTCAACTAAAAACGCAAGTGTCACACGGTCAGCGCCAAGTGACGGTTCGATACAGTACGGAATATATTTTTCGTTTGTAATCGGGTCTGTATACTCAAAATTTTCACCGGAATGTTCTGCATGCTGTTTTAAGTCAAAGTCTGTTCTGTCAGCAATACCCCAGAGTTCGCCCCAACCGAACGGGAACATAAATTCGATATCAGTTGTTGCATTACTGTAATGCGAAAGTTCTTCTTGGCTGTGATCACGCATCTTGATATTTTCTTCTTTCATACCAAGTGCCATAAGCCAGTTTTTGCAGAAGTCTTTCCAGTAAACAAACCATTCTAAATCTTCGCCGGGTTTGCAGAAAAATTCAAGTTCCATCTGCTCAAATTCACGTGTTCTGAAAATAAAGTTACCGGGGGTAATTTCATTACGGAAGGATTTACCAACCTGGCCGATACCAAACGGAACTTTTTTTCTGGTTGTTCTTTGCACGTTTTTGAAATTAACAAAGATACCCTGCGCAGTTTCGGGACGAAGGAAAAGTTCGGATGTGCTGTCTTCTGTTACGCCCTGGAAGGTTTTAAACATCAAATTGAATTTTCTGATATCTGTAAAGTTTTTCTTTCCGCATTTAGGACAAACGATGCCATTTTCGTTAATGAATTCGAGCATCTTTTCGTTTGACCAACCGTCAACAACCGTGGGCTCACCTTTTTCAAACATAAAGTCTTCAATGAGTTTGTCTGCACGGTGACGTGCCTTACATTCTTTACAATCCATTAAAGGATCGGAAAAACCACCAACGTGACCTGATGCAACCCACGTTTTAGGGTTCATAAGAATTGCAGCATCAAGTCCTACATTGTAAGGACTTTCCTGAATAAATTTTTTCCACCATGCACGTTTTACATTGTTTTTTAGTTCAACGCCCAAAGGACCGTAGTCCCAGGCGTTTGCCAGACCGCCGTAAATATCTGAACCGGGGTATACAAAGCCTCTGCCTTTACAGAGTGCTACAACCTTTTCCATCGTCTTTTCTGTGTTTTGCATGTAAAAACCTCCAAGAATAATCAATTATATATACTATATCTTAAATTCGGCATTTTTGTCAAGTTTATTTGCCAAAATTCTTTAAAATCGCGCTTTTTCCGCGCCATGCAAACGGAAAACTACCAAACCTTTCTTTAAACTCACGGTTGCTTAATAATTCAAGATAAGATTTGTCAAGCGATTCACCTAGCGAAACAGAAAACTCAGCAATCGGCGTCATTGCTACTTCTCTGTTGTGTGGGCATATATCCTGACAAATATCACACCCATAAACAGAATTTTGTCTTTCTAAAATTTCTTTCTGCTCCGGTGTAATTTCCTTTTGCTGTGTGATGCAGGAAACGCACTTTTCTGCACAAAGTCCTGTGTCGCAAGAAAGCGCGCCACCCGGACAGGACGAAACACATGCACCGCAATCATCGCAGGAAATGGTTAAGGGCTTATCAGGCGCAAGTTCTAAATCCGTAATGATGTAGCCGATAAAACAGTATGAACCATATTTGGGATTAATGAGCATCGTATTTTTTCCGAAAAAGCCGAGACCTGCAAGGTATGCAAGATACTTATCAGCGAGCGGTCCGGTATCTGTAAACGGCAAAAGTTTTGCATCATCTTTTCGCTTTTTAATAAATTCACAGATTTTTAAAAGACGCTCCATTACAACATTGTGATAATCAGTAACACATGCATATTTTGAAATATTGATTTCAGGTTTTAAACCGCTAAAATACGGAAACAGACAAACAATAATGCTTTTTGCGCCAGCAAGCGTTTTGGATGGATCAGTACGTTTTGTTATGTCTTTTTCTTCAAAAGGCGTTACGCCATGCATTTTGCGCCTGGATTCGAGTATTTCTCTTAATTCTTCCATCGGACTTGCAGGTGCTATGCCAGTATATTCAATATCAAGTGTATTTGCAAAACGGATGATTTCCTCTTTCATGTTTTCACCTATATGAAAAAGGCTGTGCCAAAGCACAGCCAAAATAAAATCAGTTGTTTTCTACATAGTACTTAACGAGCGCTTCTAAAATTTCATCCCGTTCAACCTTCATGATGAGTGCGCGCGCATTTTTATGTCCGGTAATATAGGTTGGATCGCCTGAAAGAATATAACCTACCATCTGACTGATTGAGTTGTATCCTTTTTCTTCGAGCGCTGCGTACACTTCCATCACGATATTTTTAATCATATCTTCGCGCGTTGCGCCAAACTGAAACTTTTGTGTTGCGTTTAAATCCATACCTTACACCTACCTTTTCTTTCTATTATCATTATACATCAGTTTTAAAATTTATGCAAGAATTATTTTTATAAATTTCCCATTTTGACGAAAACAAAAGAAAAGCTGTCCCCTTTCGGAAACAGCTTTTAATTTGCGTATTGCGTCACACCGGTTTACATAAAGAACAATACGATAGAGGTTATTAAAAACGCAATCGCAATAACCGATGTCCACTTTTCAAATATTGCATCTAACGTTCTGCCTTTGTTTTTACCAAAGAATGTTTCGGAGCCGCCTGCAATGGAACCTGAAAGGCCCTGTGCTTTGCCGGACTGCAACAAAACAACCGCGATTAAAATAAGAGACAGTATTAAATGAATGATACGAACAATTGTAAGCCACATAGCCTACTACACCTCCATATATACAGAGCAAAATTACTCAGCCTGCATACCAAATCTCTTTCTGAATTTCTCAACACGACCGCCTGTATCAACGAGCTTCTGCTTTCCTGTGAAGAAAGGATGGCATTTAGAACAAATTTCAACTGTGATGTTTTCTTTTGTTGAACCTGTTTCAATCACTTCGCCGCAAGCACATTTGATTGTGGTCTGCTTATATTCCGGATGGATTCCTTCTTTCATTTATTTCACCTCTTTCAGACAAGTAAATCTACATCTTTAAATCAAAATGCATTCGCAAAAAACCGCATTTTGAAACATAACGCTATGATTATAGCACAACTCTTTCCATTTTGCAACAGTTTTTTTCAAAAATTTCGCAAAATATTTTAGTTCAATTGTTTTACAGCTTCAAATATTAAATATCAAGTTCTTTTTCACGTAGTCTTTTCGCAATAAATTTATCGTAAAAAACAAGTTTAATCGCTGCAACAAGCGGTACGCCGATAAACATACCGATAATGCCGCCAATCGTTCCGCCAATTGCAACACCGGCAATAACAAGAAGCGGACTGATGCCGATTCTGTCAGAAACGATTTTCGGACCAATAAACAAATTATCAATAATCTGCATGCCAATGATAAACAAAAGTACAATAAGTGCTTTAACAGGATTAAATAAAAGCGCAATTAAAACACTTGGCACAGCACCAATCCAGGGACCAATGTACGGAATCATATTGGTGACAGCAAGGAATAAACTGATTAGCGGCGCAAGCGGAATGTCAAAGGGTACCAAAACGACAAGTCCCAACACAAAAACAACAAACGCCTGCAAGAGTTTACTGATTAAAAAGTTAAAAAATATTTGATTGACTTCTTTTCCACATTCTAAGATATGGTCTGCTCTTTTCACAGAAAATGTCGCATACACAAACCGTTTGGTGTGTCTGAAAAAGTTTTCTTTTCCGAAAAGAAAATATACAGAAATTACAATACCAAACACAATACGAATCACAGTTTTAGCAGATCCGCTTACAGCATTTGTAACAACACCGCTGAAATGGAATACATCAAACCTCTGTTCAAACCAACTGTAGAAGGTTGTAATAATTTCAGAAAGGTTTCCGCCAAACTTGCGACCGATCTCAGGGCCAAAAATATCAAACACATCACCCGTCCATTTCTGGAATGATGCCAGATAATTTGGAAGCAATAGTAAAAACTCGTTAATGCCGCTTACGATTGTCGGAATAATGTTTATTACAAATACAGAAATAAAACCGGCAACCACAAGATAAACAACTGCGATAGAAAGACCGCGCTTTACTTTTCGTTTTTTTAATGCATCATCTTCTTTGACGATAAAGTGTTCTAAAAAGACCACGAGCGGATTTAAAAAATAAGCAAAAGCGAGCCCGTAAACAAAATACGCGATGCAGGAATAGAGTGTAGAAAAAAGACCAGAAAAGGACATGTCAGTTGTAAAAATCATTTTGCAAAGCCATAACCCAATAAACAAAACCGGCAACACATCTAAATAGCGTATTTTCCATTTCTTCATTTTATCAGCTCCTTATTTTTCGTGAAAGTAATTTATAATACCACAGTAAATTGCCCACGCAACTTGTTTCTGGTAATTTTCGTCTATAAGTTTTTGTTCTTCCTTTTCGTTGGATAGAAAACCGCATTCTACAAGAACCGCAGGAAGTTTAGCATGTTTTAAAAGATAAATACCGCTATCTGCCTTCTTTTCTATGCGCGGAGAACTTGGGTTTAGCGCATCATTGAGATTTTTCTGCAACGCTTTGGCAAGTCGCTCGCTTTCTTTATCATTTGTCGAAAAAAACACCTGCGGACCGCTATACTTTGCATCCGGAAACGTGTTCATATGTATACTCACAAATGCGTCAGCCTGAAACTGTTCCATCAATTTTTCGCGATTTTTCATATCGGATAGTTTCTTACTTCGGATTGTCCCCTGCGTATCGTAAATACCGTTATCATCAGAACGTGTCACAATAACACTTACTGAACCCTGCTCTAAAAATGTCTGGAGTTTTAATGCGATAGAAAGATTTAAATCCTTTTCCAGTATACCTTTACTTCCAACCGCACCCCCATCCGGTGCACCATGACATGGTTAGAAACAATACTATGCAAGAATAAAAAATTAAAAATTCCAGAATATTGTAATTTTTCTCGTTCCGTCTATTACCGGACCAATTAAAATTCTGTCAATCATAAAAAGAACCGAATACGCATTCAATCTGAATTTTTTGGGGAATTTTTTGATAAATTCTTTCACATCGCTATCATTCAATAAAGGGGTGTTTTGTTCGATTGACACCACTCTTTTCTCAAGCATCAGGATTTCATTTTTTATATCCTGATAGATATCTTGAAACTCCCTTAATTCTATTATACCATCTAATTTGTCTTTGTAAAGTTGTTTTATATTAAGATTCTGTTTCAAAATGGATTGTTCTATTCTCTTTTTCTCTTCTTGTTGTGTATGAAAAACCGGCATCGTTTTGAAAACATTTATCATTTTTTCAGGATTGTAGTATTTGCAAAGAAGTTTTTCTGCCTCACGCGTCACCAAATCCGATACTACATCAAAACGGATACTTGCAGTATTTATGCAATGTAAATCACTACATTTTGTTGCTTTGCATTTTAAGTATTCATACCTTCCGTCTTTTAAACGATAACTCATTTTCCACATGCTGCTTTTGCAAGTTTCGCAAAAGATTTTGCCTGTAAATATGTGCCGTTTTCCGTTTTCTTTTTCTACTCTTTCGTTTGATCCAATTTTTTGATTAACCACATTCCATGTAGCAACATCTACAATTGCTTCATGTGCATTCTCTTTTATAATTCTTTCGTTTTGCGGTATGGTACGTCTTTTTTTGCTTTTGTAACTTATCGTTTCTGTCTTCCTTTGTACAAGTGTTCCTTTGTACACAGGGTTTGTTAAAATCTGTCTTATCATTGATTCTGACCACATTTCAGATGTTGTTTTACTGTCATGTGTTTTAAAGTTACTGCCGCATATTTTTTTGTATCTGGCAGGCGACGGTATTCCTTCTGCATTAAGTTCTTTTGCAATTTTTACGTACCCCTCTCCTGTAAGATACAAGTCATAGATTTTACGTACCGTTTGTGCTGCGGTTTCATCTATAAAAAGTTTTCCCTTTGCATCTTTTAAAAGACGGTATCCATACGGTGCAAAAGCACCTGTAAAGATTCCGTTTTCTTTTTTATGGCGAAGTGTTTTTTTTATATTTTCCGACAGGTCTTCCAGATACCACTCATTTACGAGACCATTTATCTGTCGCGATTTTTTATTGGCAAAATCCTCTGTGTCAGCATGGTCTAAAAGCCCGATAAACCGCACTCCCCACTCTTTAAACTTTCCGTGTATGTAGTGCTCGATAACCTCCAAATCTCGACTGAATCTCGATTGCGTCTTACAAACTACAACGTCTATTTTATGAGATTCGCATTCTGCAAGCATTTTCTGAAATTCAGGGCGAGAACTATCAGCACCCGACATGTCTTCATCACAATAAATTCCTTGAATTTCCCAGTTTTTTTCATGACAGTAAGAGAGCAAAAGGGACTTTTGATTTTGTATACTTTCGCTTTCGTCGTTTTTATGTTTTTTGTTTCTGTCTTCATCTGAAAGGCGACAATAAATCGCAGCACGCATCATCTTTCTTTTACATCCTTAATGTGCGCCATTATTATTTTTTCCACAAGTTGCTGTATGTTTTTTTCTTTTGTTTTTTCATCTTCTGATTGAAATTTGTTTTCTACAAGATACTCCATGATTTCCCTCCTTTTTGCTACGCTTTATTATACATAACTTATAAAAAAAATATGTCCTGAAAATCAAAAAGGTTGTAGCAAGTCGCTACAACCTCTTATATTATTGTTCTATGTGTCTTCCTAAAAATCCGGCAGCAGAAAGGGCAAGTTTTTCTTCAATTTCTCCCATTTTCGGTGACTGTTCATTTGAGAAAAACACAACCGAACCTATGGTGTCACCTTCTGATACAATAGGCGCTACAATACCTGCATTATACTTTTCACTACCTTCTATGACAGGTACGTTTTTCTGTTCCTGTCCTTTGCAAATAAAGGTTGTTTTTTCCTCCATCAATTTTTCAATATCGGAACTTACTTTCTTTTCGGAAAGTTCTCGTTTTGGAACACCGGATACAGCGATTACACTATCCATATCAGTAATACAAATCGGAAAACCGCTTGTTTTTGCAAGTGTTTCTGCATAGTCACCTGCAAATTCACCAAGTTCACCAACAGGAGAATATTTTTTAAATATTACTTCGCCGTCCTTGCCTGTGTAGATTTCTAACGGTGCACCCTCTCTGATTCGAAGCGTTCTGCGGATTTCTTTCGGAATTACTACGCGCCCTAAGTCGTCAATTCTTCTGACTATTCCAGTCGCTTTCATATTTTCAAAAATCTCCTTTTTTCGTTTGGTTACAAGCCTATTATTTGCAAACTGCATAAAAATATCCAATTTGAAAAAATAAAAATTTTCCAAATGCATTTTTGTTCTTCCATCCACATACATTGAGTAAGAAAACAAACAAATAAAGGAGAATGAACTTGAAGCGCGAATACATTGTTTTACTGGAAGATACTTGGTATCATTTTTTTATAAAACCGTCACGAGGTCTTTGCGTCAGCAAAAGAACAGATGTGAGGTATGTCTTTTCAGACACTCTCCTTCCGGAAGCCATCTCAGATTTTAGTGTCGTAGCAGCAGAACAAGAAATTCATATTGTCTGTCAGGATAGGAAAGGCTCCATTTACTATATCCGATTTGATGGAGCAAAGAAAACCGTTCACCATCTTCTTGAAAGCAGGGAAAAAACATCTGCATTTAAAAATATTACACTTGCAAAAATTGGTGAATTTGTAAATCTTTTTTATGTCATTTCGTCAAAAGAGGGATTTGTTTTAATTCATCAAATTTTAGGCGAAACGATTTCAAGCCCAAAACCTGTCGATTACACAAAGGATACAAACTTTTCTCTTTGCAATCGTAAAACTAGCGATTTAACGCTTATTTATCATAGCAAAGAAGGTGTGTTGGGAACTAAAAAATTCAAATGGTCAAAAAAAGAATTTGAACCGTTTTTTCCACTTGAAATTGGTTGTGACCTCACACACGAAATTGTAACATGTGACAACCTTGATTTTCTTTGTATCGCAGGATATGCTTCATTTGATAAATTTGATAATATTTTATTTTGTAAGATAAACGAAGAAAAAAATGACACAAATCTTTCTGCCGTTCATCTTGTTTCAGGCACATCAGAAGGCCTTACGTTTTCAAGTTATGACAATTTTCTGTGTGTGAGTTGGCTGGAAAACGGGCTCGTGATGACAGCAAACTTAACCAAGGATAACAAATGGACAAATCCAAAAAAATACATAAGAGGAAACACGCAGGAAATCGTGCTGTACCACGTCGAAACAAATTCCGGACATTTCGCCTCATACGGTTACAAACAAGACGGAAAAATCGTTTTATATGTCACTTGTGATATGTTAGATTCTCTGCCAAAAAGAAAGTCAGAAACGAACGTGCTTCCGCATAAAAAAAACGACGCAGAAAATGCGTCTTATCATGCAGAATATGTGAGGCAAAGTACGTATTCTCGCGATTTAGAGCGAATACGAGAGTTTTTTACCGTTCGTGACAACGTAACAAAGGAACTGATTAAAAGAATAAATGTTCTTGAAACAAAATTTAAAAAGGAAACTGCTATTGCAGAAGACATGGATGCGATAGACCGTCTTGCAGCAGAAGGTACGAATAATATCAAAAATTAAACAACAAGATACACAACTTCTTTATCAATAGATTCAGCATAGCAAGCAGTGTAATAAGAGCCACCCGACGGCCTTTTTACATAAGCAATCACAAAATCAGAGTTATCTACCATATAGCGATTGCGCTTTTGCATACAGCCATTTTGATAACTTTCACTGACATATGTAACACAGTCCGCGCGTTCTAATATGTATTCATACAAATTTTTGTCGTATACACTCCACTTACTTGACTGATGTTTGTGTGGCGCATCGATATAAAGTTTAATTTCGGGATGTTTTTGTTTTAAAGAAAGTACTGTAAGTGCCGCAATTGTATCAAAACCTAAGGCGCCACCGTTTCTGAACACGGTGACGCCTTTTGTAATCATTTGTTGAATTTTGTCGCTTAAAGGCGCAAGAATCTGCTTTTCTTCTGTTTTGCTCAGTTCTCTATGACCGGTAAAACAGCAAGTGCGCATTATTCTTCTCCTTCCTCAAATTCGATTTCGATTCTTTCGTTGCAGTTCGGGCAAACCAAAATCTCGTCATCAATCATATCTTCGTCAAAATATACTTTTTCTTTGCAGGAAGGACATTCAACTTCGTAAAAGTCCAAATCCTCATCGTCATCAAAATCCTGACAGCCACAATCACAGTCGCAATCGCAGTCACAGTCATCATCGTATAAATCTTCGCAGATATCGTCTAAGCAATCTTCGATATCGTCCAAACGTTCAACAGTTTCGAGTGCTTCTTCGTCGAGTTCATCAACTGTTGCAGCAATTTCGTCTAAAACATCAATGATTTTAACCAAAAGTTTTGCTTCATCTTTTGTTTCATCAAGTTTTAAGCCATCAGCCAAACCCTTTAAGTATGCAACCTGTTCTGAAATATATGCCATTTCGTTTTTCCGGGCAAATAAATGCCCTCTCCTTTCAGATTATTGTTGTAATGAAAAATTATACACGTTCCATGTATTCGCCTGTTCTTGTATCTACACGGATGGTATCACCCTGGTCTACAAAAAGCGGGACGTTAATCTGTGCGCCGGTTTCAAGCGTTGCAGGTTTTGTAGCACCTGTAGATGTATCGCCTTTAAAGCCGGGCTCTGTTTCTGTTACTGTAAGTTCTACAAACGTAGGCGGTTCAACGCCGAATACGCTGCCTTTGTAGGATAATACAGTTACGTTCATGTTTTCTGTAACAAACTTTAATGCATCGCCAAGCTGATCTAAACCAAGCGGCATCATATCGAATGTTTCGTTATCCATGAAATAATAAAGGTCACCGTCGTTATAAGAATATGCCATGCTCTTTCTGTCGATATGTGCCTTGGGCATTTTTTCTGTAGGACGGAATGTTTTTTCTACAACGGCACCTGTAATTACGTTTTTCAGTTTTGTTCTTACAAATGCTGCACCTTTACCGGGTTTTACATGCTGGAATTCTACAACCTGAAATACGTTGCCTTCCATTTCAAATGTAATACCGTTTCTGAATTCACCTGCTGATATCATATGTTAACCTCCAAAAAATATAATCATAGTATAAATTTCCCTCCCTTATATTTTAAATGAAACCACCAAAAAAAGCAAGTACATTTTATAAAAAAGTCAAATTTTTCGTTTTTATATCGTTTGTTCCAAATTGAATATTGACGTGTTTTATGTTTTTTTATATAATAAATATAGTTTGATACTCTATGTTTCACCGAAAGGAATGGATGTAAATTGAAAACAACTTACGAAATGAACATCGCGGGACTTGACCGCTCTCTACCAATATGCAAGGTTACAGACGATTTGTACATAGCGGGCTTTATTATGTTTGGTGACGTTGAGATTACCGTCAAATGCGCCGAAAAACTTTTGCAACTCGCACCGGAATTTGACGTCCTTGTCACAGCAGAGGCAAAAGGAATTCCGCTTATTTGCGAAATGGCACGCCAGGCCGGTACAAACAAATATATTGTTGCCAGAAAAGCACCAAAATTATACATGAATGACATCGTTACAGTCGATGTGAAATCCATTACAACCGCACGTGAGCAACACTTGTGCATTGATGGAAATGATGCAGAATATATGAAAGGCAAGCGCATCTTAATCGTAGATGATGTTATCAGCACCGGTGAATCCCTCTCCGCACTCGAAACACTTGTAAATCACGTAGGCGGAAAGATTGTAGGCAAAATGGCTGTTTTAGCCGAGGGCGAAGCAGCAGAAAGAGACGATATTATCTACTTAGAAAAACTACCGCTTTTTAACCCTGACGGTTCTGTAAAATAATAAAAAAAGCCCTGCATATTGAGCAGGGCTTTTTTTATGCCTTAAATCCGGTTTCAATCATATTTGTGAGCAGTTTAATTGCATTTTCTATATCGCTCACATCGCACATTTCAGACGGTGTGTGAATGTAACGCGTCGGAACGGAAATACATCCCGACGGTACACCACCGTTTGCAAGATGGATTGCTCCAACGTTTGTGCCACCGTTTTCCAAAACTTCAAGTTGATACGGAATGTTGTTTTTCTCACACGTTTCTATCATAAATTCTTTAATTTTCGGATGGCAAAGGATGGAATTATCTTTAATTTTAATTGCAACACCGTCTCCCAGTTTTACCGCCATTTTATCTTTGCCTGGTAAATCGCCGGTGCGTGTAACATCAACAGAAACTGCAAAATCAGGGGAAATCACAGGCGCTACTGCTTTTGCACCCCTTAATCCAAGTTCTTCGGATACAGAAAACACAAAATACAAATCATTAGAATGCGTTTTTATGTTTTTCATTGCTTGGAGCAAAACAAAACAACCTACACGGTCATCGAGTGCTTTGGAAACTACACGCGTTCCCACTTGTTCGTATACTCCTTCAAAGCAGGCAACATCTCCTACTTTCACTTTTTCTTCTGCTTCTTTTCGGTCTTTGGCGCCAATATCAATAAACAATTCGGACAATTTGATTTCTTTTGCGCCCTCTTTTTGTTCTCTGTACACAACACCCGTTGCGCCATTTAAGAAGCGCACACGACCGGAATGTGCAGCATTTAAGACAAGACCTCCTAAATTGGAAAACCGAAGTAAACCGTTTTCTTCGATAAAGGTAACGATAATTCCAATTTCGTCCATGTGTGCATCTAAAAGCACGCGTGGACCTTCTCCCTTTATATGCACAATGAGATTTCCCAGATTGTCAACGGAAACATCATCAGCATACATCTCAACTTCCCTTTTTATTACATCACGGACTCTGCCTTCGTTTCCGGAAGGACCCCAGGCTTGTGTCAGCATTTTGAGTTGTTTCATAAAATAGTTCCCTCCCGTAAGAAAGAATGTATAAGGCTTTTGACTGCTTCATAATCACTCTTTTGAATTACAGAAGACGGCGAATGAATGTATCTTGCAGGAACAGAAATCACCGCAGTTTTGACACCGCCTGAAGATAGGTGAATTGCGCCTGCATCATTTCCGCCGGTTGCCGTCTTTTTGTACTGTACCGGAATGTTATTTTTTTCTGCAATATCAAAAAGTGACTTCGTAAGTTCAATATCGTAATACGTACTGCGGTCAATAAAAGAAAGCGCCGCACCAAACCCAAGTTTTGTCGAACAATCTTTTTCTTCTGTGCCATAGACATCCGAGCACGTTGTGCCCTCCAAAACAATTGCAACATCAGGCCGAATCCGTTCTGCCGCAACACGCGCACCGCGAAGACCAACCTCTTCTTGAACAGTAAAAACAAGATACAAATCAAAGTCAAATTTACAATCTGCAAGCGAAATCAAAATATCACATCCGACACGGTCATCCAGCGCCTTTGCTTTTATAAGACCGTCGCCAAATTCTGTGTATGTTGAATCAAACGCACAGTAGTCACCAATTGATACGTATTGATTCGCATCTTCTTTGTCTTTTGCGCCGATATCAATATAAAGGTCCGAAACCTCGGGCACCTGTTCACGTTCTGATTTTTTTTGTAAATGAACTGCCTTTGCGCCAATCACGCCATGAATTTCATCCTGTCCGATTTTAACTTTTTTAGAAATTAAAACACAAGGGTCAATGCCACCCACGCATTTAAATTTTATAAAGCCGTCATCCGTAACATCACTAACAATGAGACCGACCTCATCCATATGCGCAGAAAGCATAACTTTCTTATTAGTTTTTTTGTTGCCGCGATTTTTACAAATAAGATTTCCAATACTGTCTACATAAATTTCGTCACACTTATCTTTTATCTTATTGTATATAAAATCGCGCACCTGCTCTTCGTTTCCGGAAACACCGGAAAGGGTTGTCAGTTCTTTAAGATACATAACTTAAACTCCTCCGGATTTAATTTTAAAAGCGTCTCAGATAAGAGGTTGCCCGTTGCTAAAACGTCGTCCATAGAAAGCGTTTCGACGCTTGTGTGCATATAACGGAGCGGAATGGATAATAAAAGTGTTGCTACACCCGTGCGTGTTACCTGAACCGCCCAAGCGTCTGTTCCGGTATTGCCGCCGTCAACATCAATAGAAAAGGCAATGTTTTTTTCTTCTCCCGCTTTTTTCGCAATTTCAAAAAGGCGGGGATGAATATTGGGGCCTGCACTTAATACCGTACCACTTCCCGCTTTAAATGTACTTTCGCTACCGCTATCCGGCGTTTTTGCGTGACACACGTCCACTACAAGCGCCACATCAGGAACAATATGATGTGTACCCATCATAGCTCCGCGAAGCCCCACTTCTTCCTGCACCGCGCAAAGCACCGCAAGATGAAACGGAAGTTTTATATCCTTTACGTTTTCTAAACAAACCAAAAGCGAAACTACACCTGCACGATCGTCAAAATATTTTCCGCTTGCCATATTATTTTTAAGTGAAACTGCCTCTGTTTTAAAATACACCATATCGCCAACAGAAACATACTTCGTTACTTCTTCGTAAGAAAGACCAACATCAATTGCCATATCATTTAGTTTCGGTGCTTTTTCAGAATCCGTCTGTAAGTGCTGCGGTTTTGCACCGATTACGCCAAAAAGTTCTTTTTTACCACAAACTACAACCTCTGCCGCAGGCAAAATGCGTGGATCAATTCCTCCAATCGGTACAAATGTCAAAAACCCTTGTTCCGTAATTTCCTTTACCATAAGACCGATGCCGTCCATATGTGCTTCAATCATAACGGTTGGTGCATTTTTGTCCTCTGCATAAATCATACCGATGACATTCCCGGCACGGTCTTCTGTTACGTTGTCGCAATACTCTGAAAGAAGCGCTTTGATTTCCGGCGCAACCGTATACTCAAAACCAGAAATTCCGCCGAGATCCGATAACTTTTTTAACGTTTCAATCATAACTCGTTTACCAACTCCTTGAAATGGTTACCGCGCTGTTCAAAATTCTGAAACATATCAAAACTTGTGCTGGCGTTGGACAAAAGCACCACATCACCGGGATTAGCCTGCTCTTTTGCACGCAAAACTGTATCTTTATAATCCGTCTCAAAGAAAACGGGAATTGTTTTGTTTTTGCGTTCCATTGCTTTTTTGACAGCCTCATATATAACCCCTGACGTTGCACCGATTAAGATAAGCGCCTTTGCATGCTCTAAAACAGGCTCTCCAATCTCATCATATGGAATTCCTTTATCTTTTCCGCCCGCTATCAAAACAACCGGTTCTGAAAAGACATTGAGTGTGTTAATCGTTCTGTTTGGAGATGAATCAATCGAACTGTTATAATAACGAACGCCGTCAAGTTCTCGCACAAGTTCAATTCTGTGCGGCACGCCGCCAAAGGTTTTTGCTACTTCTTTTATGACATCGTGCGAAACAAATGGATACACTGCCCCAATAGCCGCCATATAGTTTTCTACATTATGTTTTCCGGGTATTTTAATATCGCTTACTGAAAGACACGGTTTTCCGTTTACAAAAATTTCAGTTCCGTCTGTATAGATATCGGCAGACGGATTTTTAGTTGAAAACATTTTTACATTTGCCTTTGTTTCTTTTGAAAATGCATTCGTAACATCATTATCAAAATTTAAAACAGAGACATCACCCTGCATATGATACAAAATCAGATTTTTCTTTGCATCAATGTATTCACTATAATCTTTATGATAATCAAGATGGTTCGGTGTGATGTTTGTAACAACCGAAACATCAGGACTTTGCGTCATCGTATGAAGTTGAAAACTTGAAAGTTCGAGCACTACAAAATCAGTTTCATCAATTGTCTCAACCTGAGAAAGAAGTGGCATGCCAATATTGCCGCCAAGGTGTGTTTTGTATCCTGCTTTTTTAAGCATTTCATGGATAAGCGTAGTTGTTGTAGTCTTTCCGTCGCTACCCGTAACTGCAATTATTTTTGCAGGACACAAAGATACAAAGACTTCCATTTCAGAAGTAATGACGGCGCCCTTTTCTTTTGCTTTTAAAAGGGACGGATGGTCAAAGCGAAGACCTGGTGTTCTGAAAACAATTTTTCCGTTAATTTCGTCTAAATAGTTTTCGCCAAGAACGAGCTTTACACCTGCGTTTTGAAGTTCAGTTGCAATGTCTCCTAACTGTTCTTTTGTTTTTCTATCATGTGCCGTAACGCACGCTCCCATTGAAAGCAAAAATGAAATCAAAGGGCGGTTACTTACTCCAATACCAATTACAGAAATAGGTTGCCCATTTATTTTATTTTTAAATGCACGGATTTTCTCTGTCATAGATAGCCTTCTCTCCATCATTTTATAAGTTTAGTATAACACGAAAGCCGTTTTTTGTAAAGTAAATTATTGGAAAATACACCTTTAAAAAAGCAGAAAAAAAGAAGAGTCAAAGACACACTTTAACTCTTCTTTTTATTTTAAAGTTTTACAATCTTTTTATACGCTTCGTACGCTTTTTCCCATGCCTCGTTATCCTCAGGCTCGTATGTTTTGATCGGGAACGAATTTTTAACAATTTTACGACCCTCTGTAAGATTCTCTATTTTACCGAGTGCCATAAGCTGAACGATTGCATTACCTGTACTTGTTGCTTCAACCGGTCCTGCAAGCACTTTCTTGCCGGTTGCACTTGCCGTAAAGCGACAAACCATGGTGTCTTTAATACCACCGCCAAGCATATGAATTGCTTGAAGCGGTTCTTTTGTAACGTCCTCAATTGCGTCTGCTACCATGCGGAATTTAAATGCAAGACTCTGTGCGATACAACGGATGATTTCGCCCTCACCCTGGGGTACATACTGACCGGTTTTTTCACAGTAGTTGCGAATTTTTTTTGGCATATTACCGGGAGTTGCAAAATCTTCGTAGTCGGGGTCGATAAAGCACTTAAACGGTTCTGCCGCCCATGCTGCCTGCTCTAAATCGTCAAACGAAAAGTTTTTACCTTCTCTTGCCCACTGACGTTTGCTTTCCTGAATAATCCAAAGACCCATAATATTTTTAAGGAAACGGATTTTACCGCATACGCCGCCTTCGTTTGTGAAGTTGTAAGAGAATGTTTCTTCGGTCACATTGGGACGGTCAAGTTCAGAGCCCATAAGCGCCCAAGTACCCGTACTGATATAAGCATAAGGATATTCTTCTGTTACCGGTACACTTGCAACAGCGGATGCCGTGTCGTGTGAACCAACTGCAATTACAGGAATTTTGTTGCAGCCAACTTCTTCACAAATTGCATCAGAAAGTTCGCCGATGATAGTTCCCGGCATAATGATATCGCAGAAAATATCAGTGGGGATTCCTGCTTTTTCCATAAGTTCTTTGTCCCACTGTTTTGTTTTCACATCAAGCATCTGCGATGTCGATGCGATGGAATACTCGTTTTTCATAACACCTGTTAAAAGGTAGTTAAAGATATCGGGCACAAAAAGCATTTTGTCGGCAATTTCCAAGATAGGATCTTCATTCTTTTTCATTGCCATAAACTGAAACAGTGTGTTAAAGAAGTTAAACTGAATACCAGTTTTTTCGAAAATGTATTTGTTGCCGATGGTTTCGTCGGCATATTCCATCATGCCCTGAGTTCTTGTATCTCTGTAATGATAGGGGTTTCCTAAAAGTTTTCCGTTTTTGTCAAAAAGTCCAAAATCAACACCCCATGTATCAATACCGATTGCTTTAATGTCGCTGTGCCCTTGGAGTACGGTTTTGTTGATACCCTGCTTAATTTCAAAGAACAAACGCAAAATATCCCAATGGAAACTGTCACCAATCATAACCGGATCGTTGGAAAAACGGTGCATTTCTTCGATAGAAAGCTTTTCGCCATCAAAGGTAAAAAGCATTGCACGTCCGCTGGATGCACCAAAGTCAAACGCAAGTACTTTTGTTGTCTCTGCCATGTTTTTACTCCTTTATTACATTTTATTACGTTTTGATGTCTCACATTTACACCAATTTATTTTTATGGTAAAATTATAACATAATTTCACACAGTTTTCAAGTTGTTTCGTATACAATATTTATAATTTTTCGTCCAAATTGCTACGAAATTGTTAAGAAAGTTTTAAAAAAACTTGACAAATCGTGTTTAATTTGTTATAATAAGCACCATAGTCGTCCGGTAATAATCAATTTTTGCTGAGAAATTCACGACTATACCTAAGGAGTTTTTATGAATTTTACAAGAAAAATGACACGGATTGCAGCATTGTGTTTGACATTTATTTTGCTTACTGCAACCGCAGCATTTGCCGAAGAATTCCCCGTTGCGGGCTATTCTACCGGCGACAACGTAAACATTCGTTGCGGTCCTGACACTACGTACGCCTCATATGGCAAAATGTATTACGGCGATGAAATTGAAATTTTAGCACAAGAAGGCGGCTGGTACAAAATCTCAACACCGCTTGCAGCATGTGGATACGCTTATGTTTCCTCTGATTATGTTGCGTTCGGCGACGCTCCCGCAAGACCTACATACGGTGGAATTTCGGGCAGCATTTCAGCAGGACAGCGTGTTGTACAGATTGCAGAACAGTTTTTGGGGCTTCCCTACGTTTACGGTGGTTCCACACCGGCAGGTTTTGACTGTTCCGGCTTTACATCTTATGTGTTTAAGCAAATGGGATACTCGCTAAACCGCGTATCTGCTGACCAGATTCACAATGGTGTTCCGGTAAGCAAAAGCGAACTTCTGCCCGGTGATTTGCTTCTCTTTAAAAAACAGGGTGCAAGCAGAATTCACCACGTTGGCATCTATGTTGGTAACGGAATGATGATTCATTCGCCGCAAACCGGTGAAGTTATTAAATACACCAGTATCGTAACCGGTTATTATAACAACTGCTACTACGCAGCAAGAAGAATTGTATATTAATGAATCGAAAGTGCTTTGACTTTGCGTCAAAGCACTTTTTTTGTTTTCTTTTTTTCTTATAAAAAATATTGTGTTTTTTCAAAAAAACTCTTTCTTTTTCTTTTAAAATGGTGTATAATGGTAAAGTTAGTATAAATATATAAACATAAGGAGAGCGGCATGACAAGAAAAGAAGCACGTGAATATTGTTTTAAGCTGATGTTTGAATACGAAGTACAGAAAAACGACGTAGAGACTATGCTTACATATTTTGATGAAAACGAACTGTCTTTAAACACGCAGGCCGACTATGTAACTACTCTTTTACACACCGCAGTCGATAACCTATCCGAAATTGACGCGGCAATTGAAAAACACGCAAAAGGCTGGAAGATTTCTCGTCTTCCCAAAGTGACACTTGCAATTTTGCGTGTTGCAATATGCGAGATGCTCTATTTTGACGATATTCCCGACAGCATTTCCATCAACGAAGCCGTAGAACTTGCTAAAATATACAACGACGAGAAAAACGGAAAATTTGTAAACGGAATTCTATCTTCTGTATTTAAGGAAAAATAAAGTATGGAACAAGAGATTTTAACCGTCAGTGTTTCGCAATTAAATAACTATATCAAGCGTATTTTCGACGCAAACGGTTATCTTAACAACATCTGGGTAAAAGGAGAACTTTCGAATTTTAAATTGCACTCCTCCGGTCATATCTACGCAAGTTTAAAAGATGAAGGTTCACTCATCAAACTCGTTATGTTTCGTTCCGCCGCAGAGCGTCTTCGCTTCAAACCGGAAAACGGTATGAAGGTTTCCGTTCGCGGCCGCATTTCCGTCTACGAACGCGACGGTATTTATCAGATTTACGCTGAAGAACTTGTACCCGACGGCATCGGTTCTTTATATGCGGCATACGAAAAATTAAAATCAAAACTTTCAGAAGAAGGTTTATTTGACGAGTCGCACAAAAAACCGTTGCCGGAGTTTCCCGAAAGAATTGGTATCGTAACTGCAAAAACCGGCGCGGCAGTGCGTGATATGATTCACGTTACAAAAAGGCGTTACCCTTTGGCAAAACTCTACATTGTTCCCGTTGCTGTGCAAGGGATATCCGCCGCACAGGAAATCTCAGATGCTATCCGCCTTTTAAACCGTCACAACGCGTGTGATGTAATGATTATAGGCAGAGGCGGCGGTTCAATTGAGGATTTATGGGCATTTAATGAAGAAATTGTGGCACGTGCCGTTTTTGATTCAGAAATCCCCGTTGTTTCTGCTGTTGGGCACGAAACGGATTTTACAATTTCCGATTTTGTTACAGATTTAAGAGCGCCGACACCTTCGGCAGCCGCCGAAATTGTATGCCCTGCATCGCAGGAATTACTGCAATATTTAAAAAGTACAAAAAGCCGCTTAAAAAGTGCGCTTACACACTGTGTTGAAATCAAGCAAAAACGGTTAGAACAACTTTTAACATCCTATGGTTTTTCTCGTTTTAAGGACAAACTTTCGGATTTGCACCAGTATATCGATACGCTTTTAAAAGACACCGAAAAATCGTTTTTGACCTTACTTGAAAAGAAAAAGACGTTATTTTTAAAATCTACCGCAAAACTCGATGCATTAAGCCCGTTAAAAACGCTTACGCGCGGGTTTTCAATCGCGACAAAAAAAGATGGAAGTATTATTGCTTCCATTACACAAACAAAAAAGGATGAATCGTTTGTTCTCCGCCTAAAAGACGGCGAGACAGACTGTAAATTCATGTAGAAGACAGGAGGTTCCCGGTTGAATATTCCAAATTTGCTGACAATGATACGGCTCTGTTTAATCCCCGTATATGCATTTGCATTTATGATAGAGGGAGATCAAAAAACAATTTCTGCCGCCATATTCATTTTGGCAAGCATAACAGACGTATTAGATGGCTATATTGCAAGAAAATACAATTTAATCACAAAAACCGGGCAGCTTTTAGACCCGCTTGCTGACAAACTGATGCAGATTACAGTCGTTGTAACGATGTTTCTTGCAGACATGTTACCACTCTGGTTTGTATTGGTACTTGCTATCAAAGAGATTCTTATGATTTTGGGCGGTGTCTTTTTGTACACCAAAAAGACATTCGTAAAATCTAACATATTCGGAAAAGCAAACACCGTTATCGTCTTTTTGACAATGGTAATACTTTTGATTTTTTCCGAAACAAATGTTACCTTAAAAAATCTGATGCTTGATATCGTGGTGTGTACCATTGTTTTGTCAATCGTTTCGTACCTTTATGTTTACTTTCTGCATCAGAAAAAATTTAAAAAATATCTTACTAAGCAGAATACGGAGGAACTTTCTGAATGATTCATATTATTCCATGGATTTTGATTGTAATCGGTGCACTTTTAAACTTTTTACTGCCCGTTATAATAAAAAAACAAGCAACAAACGCTGACGATGTTATGGATAAAATTTACCTTACAAAATCTGTTGGGTTGGTTTTGGTCATCATCGGCTGCATTATGATATTTTGGTTAGGAGGAAAATTCGGTGTCTAATGAAATCAATAAAACGTATAATCCGAAAGAAGTAGAAGACAGACTTTATGAAACCTGGGTTGAAAAAGGATATTTTACTCCCCAGCCGGACGATTCGAAAGAACCGTTTACAATCGTAATTCCGCCTCCGAACGTTACCGGTCAGCTTCATATGGGACACGCTTTGGACGAGACGCTTCAGGATATTTTAATTCGTTATAAACGTATGGCAGGTTTTAACACCCTTTGGGTACCCGGAACAGACCATGCGGGTATTGCAACGCAAATTAAAGTAGAAGAAGTTTTAAGAAAAGAAGAAGGTAAAACCCGCTACGACTTAGGACGCGAAAAATTCATCGAAAAGGTTTGGGAATGGAAAAATCTTTACGGAAGCAGAATTATCAATCAGCTCAAAAAACTTGGCAGTTCCTGCGACTGGACGCGTGAACGCTTTACCATGGATGAGGGTTGTTCCAAAGCAGTAAAAGAGGTTTTTGTATCTCTTTATGAAAAAGGGTTAATCTATCAGGGTAACAGAATTATCAACTGGTGTCCGAGATGTATTACTGCTCTTTCCGACGCAGAAGTAGAATACACAGAACAGGCAGGTCATTTTTGGCATATTAAATATCCCATCAAAGACAGTGATGGGTTTGTGGAAATTGCGACCACAAGACCGGAAACCCTTTTGGGCGATACCGCAGTTGCAGTAAACCCCGAAGATGAGCGTTATAAAGATTTAGTTGGAAAAATGCTGATTCTCCCCTTGGTTGGCAGAGAAATTCCTGTTATTGCAGATGAATACGTTGACAAAGAATTCGGAACCGGTTGTGTTAAAATTACACCTGCGCATGACCCCAACGACTTTGAAGTAGGTCAGCGCCACAATTTAGAAATCATCAAAGTGATGAACGACGACGCTACCATCAATAGTTACGGCGGAAAATACGAAGGATTGGACCGCTATGAAGCAAGAAAACAGATGGTTGCCGATTTAGAAAAAGAAGGTCTTTTGGTTAAAGTAAAAGACCACGCACATAACGTTGGTCAGTGCTACCGCTGCGGTACAACAGTTGAGCCGATTACTTCAGACCAGTGGTTTGTAAAAATGCAGCCTTTGGCGGACAAAGCGTTAGAAGTTGTTCGTGACGGCAGGGTAAAATTCGTACCGGACCGTTTCAGCAAAATCTATACCAACTGGATGGAAAATGTACACGACTGGTGTATTTCCCGTCAACTCTGGTGGGGACACAGAATTCCTGCGTTTTACTGTGACGCCTGCGGCGAAATGATTGTAACAAAAGAAGACCGTGCTGTATGTAAAAAGTGTGGAAAAGAGATGCGTCAGGACCCCGATACATTAGATACCTGGTTCTCCTCTGCTCTCTGGCCGTTCTCAACACTCGGTTGGCCGGAAAGCACTGAAGACTTAAAACATTTCTATCCCACAAGCGTCTTGGTAACAGGATACGATATCATTTTCTTCTGGGTTGCAAGAATGATTTTCTCCGGTATGGAACATATGAATCAGGAGCCGTTTAAACACGTTTTGATTCACGGCTTGGTGCGTGATGCACAGGGACGCAAAATGAGTAAATCCTTGGGTAACGGCGTTGACCCCCTTGAAGTTATCGAAGAATACGGCGCAGATGCACTCCGCTTTACCTTGGCATCCGGAAACTCTCCCGGTAACGATATGCGTTATTCTACGGAACGTGTTATCGCAAGCAGAAACTTTGCAAACAAAATCTGGAACGCATCCAGATTCGTACAGATGAACTTAACCATTGATGCATTAAAAGTTCCTGAAAAGAATGAACTTCTTTTAGAAGATAAGTGGATTTTGGATAAGTACAACCGTTTGGTTGGCGAAGTTACAGATAACTTAGATAAATTTGAACTCGGCGTAGCCGTTGCAAAACTTTATGACTTTATCTGGGACGAACTTTGTGACTGGTATATTGAACTTATCAAACCCCGTCTTTACGACGCAGAAGACAGTTCAAATAAAACGGCACAGTATGTGCTTTCTTATGTGCTTTCTAACACGTTAAAACTCTTGCATCCGTTCATGCCGTTTATTACAGAAGAAATCTGGCTGAGTCTTCCCCACGATGGCGAAAGCATTGTAATTGCACCGTGGCCGAAAGTAAGCGATGCACTTTCCTTCTCTGTCGAAGCATCCAATATGGAACGCATTAAAGATGCATTAAAAGCCGTTCGTAACAAGCGTGCTGAAATGAACATTCCGCCCTCTAAAAAGGCAAGTATGTTCATTGTAACAGATAAAAAAGATTTATACGAAGAAAGCATTGTCTTCTTCCAGAAACTTGCAAGTGCATCCATGGTTACTGTACAGAATGATAAAACAGGCATCCCCGAAAACTCTGTTGCAGTTATCGTAGAGGGCGCTCAAATCTTCATCCCGATGGGAGAACTTGTTGATTTTGAAAAAGAAATCAAACGTTTGGAAGACGAGAAAAAGCATCTCTTAGATGAAATCAAACGTGTCGACGGAAAACTTTCAAACAAAGGTTTTGTAGACAAAGCACCGGCTAGCGTTGTAGAAGAAGAAAAAGCAAAAGGCGTAAAATACCGTCAGATGCTTGAAAAAGTTGAAGAAAGCCTGAATGCTTTTAAAAAGGAGGCAAAATAAATGGCAGATATGAAAGACTTACAAAACAACATCCCCGAAGAAGAGGAAGGATTAGTCACCTTAGTAAATGACGAAGGCGAAGAACATACTTTTTTACATCTTGATTCTTTTGAATTTAACGGTGAAATCTACGTTGTGCTTCTTCCCGCTGATGAAGGCGATGAAGAATGTGACGAAGTTTTGATTTACACATTAAAAACAGAAGATGATGGTTCTGAAACCTTAATGCCGATTGATGACGAAGCAGAACTTGATATGGCATACGAAGAATTTAAAAATCGTATGAGCGACGAATACGATTTTGAGTAAGACACAAAAAGGCTGTAAGCAAATGCTTACAGCCTTTTTTATTTTAATTATTTTTCAAGGAGGCAAACTGCCTCTGCCGCAATGCCCTCTTCCCTGCCCGTAAAGCCCAACTTTTCTGTTGTTGTGGCTTTTACGTTAACGTAAGATATATTAACCCCGATTGTTTTAGCAAGATTTTCTCTCATTGTTTCGATAAAAGGTGCAAGTTTCGGCGCCTGTGCAATAATGGTTACATCAATATTTGAAAGAGAATATTCTTTTTCTTTCATTAAGTTTGTAACATGCTTTAAAAGTTTCAAACTATCTGCGTCTTTGTAGGCAGCGTCTGTATCAGGAAAGTGCTTTCCGATATCACCAAGCGCCAACGCGCCGAGAATTGCATCCATCACTGCATGGGTTGCAACATCAGCATCCGAGTGACCCAAAAGTCCCTTTGTGTGTGGAATTTCCACTCCGCAAAGAATCAATTTTCTGTTTTCCGAAAATGCATGTACATCAAATCCGTGACCAATTCTAAATCCCATTTAAATCACTCCTCACCATCTAAAAGTGCTTCTGCAATTTTAATGTCTTCTATAGTTGTTATCTTAATATTGCGGTATGAGCCTTCCGTAATTTTCACCTTTGCACCCACACCTTCTGCTAACATACAGTCATCAGTTGCGTCCTTTAAAACAGACGCATCAGCGTCATACGCCTTAAAAAACAATTCTTTGGAAAACACCTGCGGTGTCTGAATTTCATATAAGACGCTTCTATCAACTGTTTCTGAAATAAAGCCCTCTGCATTTTCTCGCTTTAACGTATTTTTTGGGCGAACTCCGCAAGCCGCAGCGCCATACATTTTAGCTGAAGACACAACCTCTTTTATGACTTTTACAGAAACAAAAGGTCTTGCACCATCATGGACCGAAACATATTCTGTACGTTCATCTAATTCGCAAAGTGCGGCTTTTACGGATTCTGCACGTGTTGCACCGCCTTTTACAACTGTTTTTAGTTTGGTAATGGAAAAAGCATCAGCAACATCTTTTATCGCAAGTATCAAATCTTCTTTTGCAGATACAATGATTTCGTCTATCACATCACTGCGTTGAAGCGCCAAAAGGGTGTGCGCGATGACAGGAACACCTGCAATTTCTAAAAACAATTTATTTGTCTTGGTTCCCATTCTTTCGCCGCTGCCGCCCGCCGGAACAATACAACTTACAAAGCCGTTTCTTTTATTTTTAAAATGCATACGAACCTCCATGAACACATCATTTAAGATGTTTTCTTAAATTATATTCGCTTGTCCTTTTGGATATGAAGTTTTAAAAATTCACCCGTGTAAGACTTTTTACATTTCATAATTTCCTCAGGAGTGCCGCTCGCAACAACTGTTCCGCCTTTGTCACCACCCTCGGGACCTAAATCAATAATGTAATCCGCCGTTTTTATAACATCTAAATTATGCTCAATCACAAGCACGGTATTGCCGGTTTCAACGAGTCGTTCTAAAACTTCAAGTAGCATATGAACGTCGGCCGTATGAAGACCCGTTGTAGGCTCATCAAGCACGTAAAGTGTTCTCCCCGTGCTTCGTTTGGAAAGTTCCGTCGCAAGTTTTACGCGCTGTGCCTCTCCGCCCGAAAGTTGCGTTGAGGGTTGTCCAAGTTTTACATAGGAGAGCCCAACGTCATAAAGTGTTTGGAGTTTACGTTTGATTCTAGGATGGCTTGCAAAGAATTCAAGTCCTTCTTCTACCGTCATATCCAAAACTTCATAAATGTTTTTGCCTTTGTATTTTACTTCTAACGTCTCTCTGTTATATCGTTTTCCCTTACAAACTTCGCAAGGCACAAAAACATCAGGTAAAAAGTGCATTTCTATCTTTACAATACCGTCGCCCGAGCACGCCTCACACCGTCCGCCTTTTACGTTAAAACTGAATCTGCCTGACTTGTAGCCACGCATTTTTGCTTCATTTGTTGCCGCAAACAAGTCTCTGATATCGCCAAAAACACCGGTATAGGTGGCAGGATTAGACCTTGGCGTTCTGCCGATTGGCGACTGGTCTATGTTTATAATTTTATCAAGATGCTCTATTCCCTCTGCACGAGTAAATTTTCCGGGGACACTGTGCGCGCGGTTTAGTTTTCTTAACAAATATTTATTAATAATTTCGTTTACCAAAGACGATTTTCCCGAGCCCGAGACACCGGTTACTGCAGTAAATGTACCGAGCGGAATCGTAACATCTATATCCTTTAAATTGTTTTCTTTACATCCTAAGAATGATATGGAATTTCCGTTTCCTTTACGCCTTACAGCCGGCGTCGGAATTTCTTTTTTTCCGCTTAAATACTGTCCTGTAACAGATTCAGGACACGCTAAAATATCGGAAACTGTCCCTTGGGCAACGATATTTCCACCGTGAACACCTGCACCGGGGCCGACATCTACAAGATAGTCCGCAGCAAGCATGGTGTCCTCATCGTGTTCTACTACAATCAACGTGTTTCCCAAATCAGTAAGTCTTCTGAGCGTTGTCAAAAGTTTGTTGTTATCACGTTGATGCAAGCCAATAGATGGCTCATCTAAAATATACAAAACGCCCATAAGACCCGAACCGATTTGCGTCGCAAGTCGGATTCTCTGAGCCTCACCGCCCGAAAGCGTTCCGGACGACCTTGAAAGCGTTAAATATTCTAAACCGACGTTACAAAGAAACGCCGTACGTTCATTGATTTCTTTGAGCACGCGCTCTGCAATATGAAAATCGCGTTTTGAAAGACTTAAATTTTCAAAAAAGTCTTTCATTTTAGAAACAGAGAGATTTGTAATCTCGTCAATATTTTTTCCACCAACCGTAACCGCTAAAACATCAGGTCGCAGGCGTTTTCCCTTACATTCAGGGCAAAGTTCAAAGAGCATAAGTTTTTCGATTTCGGCTTTCATTAGTTCACTGTTTGTATCTCTGTATCTGCGCTCTAAATTGTTAACGATTCCCTCAAATGCTGCATAATAATGCGATGTGCCATAGGGACGTTTATAGAAAAGTTCCAACCGTTCCCCTTTTGTTCCGTATAACAGAGCATCTATTGCCTCTTTCGAAAAATCCTTTATTTTTGTATCGAAATCAAACCCGTATTTTTTGCCGAGCGCGGCAAAATACATACTTGCAATACCCTCTTCGTTTCCCGTAGAAGACCAACCGGTTGCAGTGACTGCACCTTCATTTAAGGACCGCTCACTGTCTACCACAAGTTCGGGCGAAACTTTCATCATACTGCCAATACCCGAGCAGCACGGACACGCCCCCATCGGATTGTTAAACGAGAACATTCTTGGCGAAAGTTCTTCCATACTTATACCGCAGTCTTCGCATGCATAGTTTTGTGAAAAGGTCATCATTTCGCCATCTACAATATCAATCGATACAATTCCGCCGGAAAGCCCCGTTGCCGTTTCAACAGAATCTGTAAGGCGCTTTTCAATCCCCTCTTTTTTTATCAATCTGTCAATAACAATTTCAATTGTGTGTTTTTTATTTTTTTCAAGTTTTATTTCTTCGCTTAAATCGTATAAAATTCCATCTGCACGCACGCGCACATAACCGTTCTTTTTTGCATCTTCAAAGAGTTTAACGTGTTCACCTTTTTTGCCACGAACGACAGGCGCCAAAACCTGAAATTTTGTTCCATCAGAAAGTTCCATGATTTTATCGACAATCTGATCAACTGTCTGTTTTTTTATCTCTTTTCCGCATTTCGGGCAGTGCGGTACACCGATTCTTGCATACAAAAGTCTTAAATAATCATAAATCTCCGTCACTGTTCCTACGGTAGAACGCGGATTTTTCGCAGTGGTTTTCTGGTCTATACTGATAGCAGGAGATAAACCTTCAATATACTCAACATCCGGTTTTTCCATTTGTCCTAAAAACTGACGTGCATAAGAAGATAACGATTCAACATACCGCCTCTGACCCTCTGCATAAAGCGTATCAAACGCAAGTGAGGACTTTCCCGAGCCGGAAATACCTGTAAATACAACGAATTTGTCTCTCGGAATGGAAAGGTCTACATTTTTCAAATTGTGTTCTTTTGCACCTTTTATATAAATCATTTTTTCTGACATTGCGTTTTCTCCTTACTATACATACATATATAACTATACAACAAATCTATAAAAATTGCAATAGTGTTGCGTTTTGCAAAAATCTTTATTCTTTGGTTTATTTTGGTGTGATAGAGGGTAAACTATCCAAAAATGAGGTGAAATTTTATGCTAAAACTAAATCTTTCAAAAAGAGAATTATTTTTATGTGCTTTAGGTGGAATAACAGCAGGTTTTTTCAACGGTCTTTTTGGAAGTGGCGGCGGAACAATTATTGTTCCGTTTTTAGAGAAATTTTTAAATTTGAATCCAAAAAAGTCGCACGCGACCGCAATTTTGATTATTTCAGGATTTACACTCATTAGTCTTCTCTTTTATGGTTTTTCAGGTTCGCTTGATTTTTCGCTTGCTCTTAAAGTTTCGATTGGCGGTATCTTGGGTGGCTTTTTAGGTGCGAAACTTTTAAACAAACTTACGTTTCAGAGCATTCACAAAATTTTCGGACTTTTTATGATTATTGCGGCCGTAAGGATGGTGTTTTTTTAAATGCTGATTGAAATTTTGTCCGGTCTTTTTTCCGGTGTAATAAGCGGTATGGGAATCGGTGGCGGAACAATTTTAATTCCTGCACTCACGCTTCTTTTAAAAACAAACCAGCACATAGCACAAGGCGTAAATTTGCTCTACTTCATTCCGACGGCAATCGTTGCACTTTTGATTCACAAGAAAAACGATGCTTTGGATTTTAAAATTGCAATCCCAGTTATTTTAACCGGAATTTTAGGGGCTGCAGTCGGTTCTTTTATTGCACTTAAAATAAATCCTGACCTTTTGCGCAAGCTGTTCGGCGGATTTTTATTCCTTATGGGAGGGTACGAAATTTACAAGGGATACAAAAAAACGAAATAGGGCATAAAAAAGCAGATTTTTTTGAAAAAAATCTGCTTTTTCTATTTACGAAATTTGCAAAATGTGGTATGATAGAATGGTAATTCATATAGATTGGTTCAATTTGTGTTGAGGTGACAAAACTTGTTTCAGAATTTTTTGCCGAACTATTATTTTAATAGTGTTGATGCCATACCGAAAGACATTTTAAAAAGAGACGGCATCCGCGCCGTTATCTGTGATTTGGATAACACGCTCGATAGCCACAGAGATAAAGCACCGTCAGAGCGTGCACTCGCCTTTTTAAAGTCGCTTAAAGACTTGGGGGTGTTGGTCTGCATCATTTCTAACGGCAAACACGAACGCGTAACAAAATACCTTGAAAACCTCGACATTCCTTTTCTTGCAAGCGCTGGAAAACCTCTTAAAAAAAGTTATCTCCGCGCGCTAACCCTTTTAGACTGTAAACCGGAAGAGGCTTTATTTATCGGAGACCAGATTTTTACAGACATCTGGGGGGCAAACCGCGTTGGTCTTAAAACAATCCTAGTTGACCCTATTGAATCGTATGAAAATTCATTTTTTTATATAAAACGCGCCTTGGAAATCTTTGTTAAGGCAAAAATTACAAAAGAGTGATAGTATGTACAAATTTTTAGGTCGGATGCATGATCCGAAAGATGTAAAAAAACTGAATTATAAACAGTTAAACAAATTAGCGGAAGAAATCCGAGCGTTTTTAATTGATTCTGTTTCCAAAACAGGTGGACATCTGGCATCAAATTTAGGTGTTGTGGAGCTCACCTTGGCTTTGCTTCGCACATTTGACTTTGAAACAGACAAAGTCGTTTGGGATGTCGGACACCAAAGTTACGTCTATAAACTTCTTACCGGTCGGTTTAATCAGTTTTCAACACTTCGTCAGTTTGAAGGCTTGGCGGGCTTCCCTAAGACAAACGAAAGTAAGTATGATGCATTTAATACCGGACATTCGAGCACATCTGTTTCAGCAGCACTTGGAATTGCAAAGGCTAACATCCTAAAAGGCTCAAATGCGCACAGCATCGCAGTCATTGGAGACGGTGCTCTCTCCGGTGGTATGGCGATTGAAGCACTTTGTGATGCCGGAAACATGAAAAAGAATTTTATCGTCATCTTAAACGATAACAATATGTCAATCTCTAAAAGTGTTGGCGGGTTTACAAAGCATTTAACAAAACTTCGCTCCGTGCCCGCATATTTTGATTTTAAATTCCGCTTAGAACATGCTTTATCCAAACTGCCCGGCGGTAAAAAGTTTGCGTTCTTCTTAAAAGGCGCAAAAGACAGTGTAAAGCGTTTACTTATCGGAAACACCATGTTTCACGAACTCGGGTTTACGTATTTCGGTCCCATTGATGGACACGATATTGAAACACTTGAACTCATATTAAGCCGCGCAAAACTTGTGCGCGGTCCGGTTCTGATTCATGTTCTTACAAAAAAAGGTAAAGGATATAAATTTGCAGAACGGCGCCCAACCGTGTATCACGGTGTCAGCACATTTGAGGCATCAAAAGGTGTACCGCACGGAAACAGTAAACTCACGTATTCCAGAGTTGCAGGAAATACCCTTTGTTCTTTAGCAGAAAAAGATAACGACATTTGCGTTGTTACAGCCGCTATGTCAGCCGGCACAGGAACGGACGAATTCGCAGAACGGTTTTCACGAAAGTTTTTTGATGTAGCCATTGCAGAACAACACGCGGTAACCTTTGCGGCGGGGCTTGCAATTTCGGGACTCAAACCGTTTGTAGTAGTTTATTCTTCATTTTTACAACGTGCATACGACCAGATTCTGCATGATGTTTGTCTGCAAAACTTAAATGTGACGTTTTGCATTGACCGCGCCGGCATCGTCGGCGAAGACGGCGAAACACATCACGGTCTTTATGATATTTCGTATCTTTCCGCAATGCCGAATATGACCGTGCTTGCACCGGCAGATTTTTCTGAACTCGAACAGATGATGCGCTATGCAGCATCCGGAAAACACCAAGGTCCAATTGCAATTCGCTATCCGCGCGGATATATTGAACCTGAACAGAATTTAAAAATTCCGTTCTCTCTTGGTTTTCCCTGCACCGTTCGCGAAGGGAAAGATATTTGTATTCTAAGCGCCGGTCTTATGCTGGCACACGGCGAAAAGGTGGCAGACATTTTAAAAGAAAAAGGGTATAACCCAACACTTGTAAACTTGCGCACGCTCTTCCCTTTAAACACAGATTTTATTTTAAATGCTGCAAAAGAAAATCAACTTTTGGTAACATTAGAAGACGGCGTCATAAAAGGCGGATTGGGAGAAAGCATTGCATCATTACTTATGGCGCACAAGGCAGACTGCAAATGTCTTGTAAAGGGATATCCCCCCATTGTTACGCACGGCGACCCGAAAGCGTTAAGGAATCATTATAAGATGGACGAGCTTTCGATTGCAAACGAAATTATTTTAAATTTAGAATCCTGAAAGGCAAAATGATATGAACAACATTGAACTTTTAGCCCCTGCGGGAAATTTTGAACGATTAAAAGTTGCGCTTTTATACGGTGCCGATGCAGTTTACGCCGGTGGCGATGCTTTTTCACTTCGTGTACGCGCAAAAAACTTTTCAGACGACGAACTGAAACGTGCAGTGGAATACACGCACAAGAAGAATAAAAAGTTTTATTTAACCGCAAATATCATTTTAAAAAACGAAGATATCGATGATTTTATTCTCTACTTAAAACATGCGCGTGACCTTGCACCTGATGCACTCATCATTTCAGACCCGGGTGCATTTGCGCTTGCAAAAGAGTACGCGCCCAAAATTCCGATTCACATCAGTACACAGGCAAACAACACAAACTATATGACCGTAAATTTCTGGCATAAACAAGGCGCTGAACGTGTTGTACTGGCGCGCGAACTTACTTTAAACGAAATCAAAGAAATCCGTGCAAAAACTGACCCATCATTAGAACTCGAAGCGTTTGTGCACGGTGCTATGTGCATTTCGTATTCCGGACGTTGCCTTTTAAGCAGTTATATGACGGGACGAGAATCAAACCTTGGTGACTGCGCACATCCTTGCCGATGGAACTATACATTGATGGAAGAAATGCGTCCCGGTGAGCATTTCCCAGTTTTTGAAAATGAGCGCGGTACCTTTATTTTAAATTCGAAAGACCTTTGTATGTTAGAGCATATTCCAGAACTGATTTCATCCGGCGTTACCAGTTTTAAAATTGAGGGCAGAGTCAAAACGGAATACTATGTAGCAACAGTTGTCGGCGCTTACACACGTGCAATTGATGCCTACCTTGTAAATCCGTCAAATTATAAAACTGACCCCAATGTATTATCTGAAATTTACAAAGTCAGTAACAGGGGCTATACCACTGGTTTCTGGATGGGAAACCCTGAGACAAGCGGTCAGGAATATGAAAACGGCGGCTATGTAAGAGAGTTTGACGTTGCCGCAATCTCAAATGGAACAAATGAAAACGGAAACACGTTGTTTATTCAAAAAAACAAATTATCCGTAGGTGACACAGTTGAGATTATGACACCCGATAGTGCTCCCTTTTCCTACACCATAACGGAAATGTTTGATAAAGATGGCGAGGTGCTTATATCAGTACCCCACCCCATGCAGGAATTTTATATGAAAACGGGAAGAAATCTCCCACCATATGCTATGATTCGAAAAGAAAACGAACGGAGGACTTAAAATGGCATTCGGCAAAGAACTGACAAAAGAAGAAGCCGCAAAGCGGAACTATTTTGATATATTCGGACGACACTTTACAAAAATTGTTGAAGTAAGCCTTTTGTACTTTTGCACCATCTTTCTGTTTTTGGGCGCATCTGCATTTTTATTTGCTACTTACATGCAAAACGGGAATTTAGACAAAATGATTCTTGCGTTTTTAAACGGCGATTTTTTTGCACTCCCCTTACTTCCCTTTCTTCCGCTTATGCTGACCGGTCCTTTTACCGCCGGCTTTACGTACGTAATCCGAAACTTTACAAAGCAGGAACCAACCTTTATTGTTTCTGACTTTTTCGAACATACAAAAAAAAATATAAAGCAAGCGCTTTTTGCAAGTGTGTTAGGCTATTTTGTTATGTATCTTATGGTTCAGGCACTTGTTTTGTATAACTCCTATGCAGTATCACTTGGAATATCGAGAAATGTGGTTTATACCCTCTTCTCCATCGTTTCGGTCTTACTGATTATTATGTCATTTTATGTTTATCCCATAATGGTAACATTTAAAATGACATTTCGCGTAATACTAAAAAACGCATGGACATTTACGGTACTAAAACTTCCGCAAAACTTAATTATTTTTGCATTTTTGTTTGGGATTCATTTTGGACTTATCTATGCCTTAATTTATAGTTCAAACCTTTTTGCCATTTATCTTGCGCTTATGGCGTTTATTCTTACCGGGTTTACTTCATTTACCGCAAACTATTACATATGGCACGTATTGGATAAATACATCGTCCGATTTGTCACACCTCAGAAAAACGAAGAGGAAGCATAACTTAAAAACCTACGGAGGCAACAACATGAATCAAACTATTAAAGCAGCAATTTTTGACCTTGATGGAACGCTTTTAGATTCAATCGGCGATTTAGCAAACGCTATGAACGATACATTAAAAGAATTCGCATTTCCCACATTTCCGCTACCCTACCACAAAAGTGCGGTAGGAAACGGACTTCGTGCCTATGCGGAAAAATGTATTCCCGAAGATAAAAACACGCCGGAATTTTTAGACGAATTTGTAAAAAAAGTGGGAGCGCGTTACGATAAAAGTTCGACACGCACCACCAAACCTTTTGATGGAATTATTAAACTTTTAGACGCACTTTCCGAAAAAGGCATTATCATAAATGTACTTTCCAATAAATTCGACGGTTTTGCAAAGGTAATGATTGATCACTATTTTAAATCGTACGGTTTTCGTTGTGTTTACGGCGAACGCCCGAATGTTCCCAAAAAGCCTGCGCCCGACGCAGCGCTTCAAATTGCAAAAGAATGCAATGTGAATCCCAATGAAGTAATTTTCATTGGAGACTCCATCTATGACGTAATGACCGGAAATAATGCCGGCATGATTTCTGTTGCAGCGGCGTGGGGGTATCAAAGCGAAGAAATGCTTTTAGAAAAAAATCCTGCATTTTTAGCACACACACCGTTTGATGTGATTGCATTTATTTCGTAAATAATGAACTGATATAAATTTACAGGAGGTAAAAAAAATGAAACTCACAAAAGAAGAAGTTCTGCACGTTGCAAAACTTGCACGTCTTAAATTTTCGGATGATGAAGCAAAAAAACTCGAAACCGATATGGCGGGAATTATTGATTTTGCGGACAAGTTAGGAGAACTCGCGACTGACGGCGTTATTCCGACTGCACACGCAATCCCAATGCAAAACGCATTCCGCGAAGATGAAGTAAAACCCTCAACAGACAGAAAAGAAATACTCAAAAACGCACCTGATTTCGATGAAGAAGGCTTTATCGTTCCCAAGGTTGTAGAATAGAAAGGAGATACCATGGAGCTTTATAACCTTACCGCTCACGAACTCCGTGACATGATTAGAAACAAAGAAATTAAAAGCATCGATGCGACCGAATCTATCTTGGGACGTATTGATGATGTTGAAAACAAGGTAGAAAGTTACATCACTGTAACAAAGGAATCCGCATTAGAAAAAGCGAAAGAAATCGACAAAAAAATTGCCGCTGGTGAGCCAGTTGGTGCATTGGCTGGTGTTCCCTGTGCAATTAAGGATAACATCTGCACAAAAGGCGTTTTAACCACATGCGCATCGAAGATGCTTCATAATTTTAAGCCTCCGTACAGCGCTACTGTGGCAGAAAAGTTAGAAAGCGCCGATACTGTAATGCTCGGAAAACTTAACATGGATGAATTTGCGATGGGATCATCCACCGAAAATTCTTATTTTAAAAAGACAAAAAACCCGTATGACTTAACAAAAGTACCCGGTGGTTCATCTGGCGGTAGTGCTGCTTCTGTCGCAGCAGACGAAGCACCGTTTGCACTGGGATCTGACACCGGCGGTTCTATTCGTCAGCCTGCTTCTTTTTGCGGTTGTGTAGGTTTAAAACCAACGTACGGCAGCGTGTCAAGATACGGACTTATTGCCTTTGCATCCTCTCTTGACCAGATTGGACCGCTTACAAAAGACGTAACGGATGCCGCGGTTGTTTTAGATGTCATTTCCGGACACGACGCAAAAGATTCCACCTCTGTAAATATTGCGCATCCCTCTTATGAAAAGGCGCTCACAGGTAATGTAAAAGGACTTAAAATCGGTATTCCTGAAGAATACATCGGCGAAGGCATCGACGAGGAAGTTGCTAAGTCGGTTTATGCTGCAATTGAAAACTTAAAAGTGCTTGGTGCAGAAAGCAATCACATGCATCTTCCGCTTAACGAGTATGCTCTACCTGCGTATTATATGATTTCATCCGCAGAAGCAAGTTCAAACCTCGCTCGCTTCGACGGTGTGAAATACGGCTATCGCGCAAAAGAATTTGAGGACCTCCAGGATATGTACGCAGCGACCCGTAGCGAAGGCTTTGGTGCCGAAGTAAAACGCCGTATTATGATTGGTACGTACGCGCTTTCTTCCGGCTATTACGATGCTTATTACAAAAAAGCGCAGCAAGTTCGTACTATGATTATGAACGATTTTAACAAAGCGTTTGAGACATACGATATTTTAGTTACACCGACCTCTCCGACAACGGCGTTCGGCATCGGTGAAAAAACGACCGACCCCTTACAGATGTATTTAAGTGACATCTGCACTGTTTCGGTAAACATTGGAGGTCTCCCCGCTATTGTTATCCCCTGCGGATACGACAAAAACGGTCTCCCTATCAGCGTTCAGTTAATTGGCAAGCCTTTTGGAGAAGCCACAATTTTAAACGCTGCATACGCACTTGAAAAAACCATTACAAAAGTAAGACCGAATTTATAAGGGAGGAGTACGACATGAATTACGAAACAGTAATCGGACTTGAAATACATGCGGAACTTTCTACAAAAACAAAAATTTTCTGTTCCTGCGAAAACGCATTCGGCGGCGAGCCAAACACCCGTGTTTGCCCGATTTGCTCCGGTATGCCCGGAACACTTCCCGTTTTAAACAAGCGTGTGGTTGATTATGCAATCAAAGCAGGCCTTGCGATGAACTGTGAAATCACAAAATTTGGAAAACAGGACCGTAAAAACTATTTTTATCCCGACCTTCCGAAAGCGTATCAAATTTCTCAGTTTGACCTTCCGCTTTGCAGAAACGGTTATGTCGATATCAATGTAGACGGCGAAACAAAACGCATTGGTATTACCAGAATTCACATTGAAGAAGATGCGGGTAAACTCATTCACGACGACTATGCAAACATCTCAATGGCAGACTACAACCGCTGCGGTGTTCCGCTTATCGAAATTGTAACCGAACCTGATTTGCGTTCTCCGGAAGAGGCTCACGTCTTTTTAGAAACGTTAAAATCTATTTTGGAATACACCGAAGTGTCCGACTGTAAAATGCAGGAGGGCTCACTTCGTTGCGACGTAAATGTTTCCATCCGCCCCGTTGGACAAAAAGAATTCGGTACAAGATGCGAAATGAAAAACGTAAACTCTTTCAGTGCCGCGGTTCGTGCAATGCACTATGAAGCGTCGCGTCAGGCGAAGGTATTAGATGAAGGCGGCACCGTCGACCAGGAAACACGGCGTTGGGACGACGTACACGGCGTAAGCGTTGTGATGCGCTCCAAAGAAGACGCGCAGGACTATCGCTACTTCCCCGAGCCTGACCTTGTTCCCATTGTAGTATCGGATGAATGGATCGAAGAAATCAAAAAAACCATTCCCGAACTTCCCGAACAGAGAAAAGCACGTTATATTAAAGAGTACGGTCTTCCTGAGTACGATGCGTTTATTATCACATCTTCTAAAACACTTGCAGATTATTTTGACGCGTGCACAAAGGTAGGCGCAACACCGAAAACTGTAAGCAACTGGTTAATGGGAGACATCTCAAAAGTCTTAAACGAAAAGGAATTAGAGCCTTCTGATATTCCCTTTACCGCAGAACAACTTGCAAAAATGATTACGCTTATCGAAAAAGGTACCATCAGTACAAGTGCTGCAAAAAAAGTGCTTGACAAAATGTTTGAATCCCCCGAAGACCCTGAAAAGATTGTTGAAAAACTTGGTCTTGTACAGGTTTCAGACGAAGGCGCAATCAAAGAGATGATTCAGGAAGTGTTAAATAACAATCCCCAGTCCATTATAGACTACAAAGCCGGAAAAGATAGAGCACTTGGTTTCTTAGTCGGTCAGACGATGAAACTTTCCAAAGGAAAAGCAAATCCGCAGATTTTAAACAAACTCTTAAAAGAGGCGTTAGACAACGCATAATAAAACCCAATCCGTTTTCGGGCAAGTTTTGCCCGAAAACGGTAATTTAAAGGAGATAAATCCATGCTGGCATCTAACCTTTATCAAAGCATATATCGCTATTTTGGTGACACGACTCCCATTCCTTCGGATTGTGGTATGCTGTGTAACAAAGCGTGCTGCGAAAGTGGAGATACAGACGATACCGGTATGTATTTGTTTCCGGGAGAAAAAACGTTCTTTTTAAGCAATCCCGATTTTAAAGTGATACAATCGGACTTTACATATGGAAATAAAAACGCAGACATTGTGATTTGTAAAACGGCATGCATGCGCGATGCACGTCCTTTGTCGTGCAGAATTTTTCCGTTAATTCCCTATTATCGCGAAAAAGATGGGCTTTCTATCATACAAGACCCAAGGGCGTATGGTATGTGCCCCCTTGCAGAGCGTGAGGCGTTTCAGTATTTAGACCCGCATTTTATAAAAAAGGTTACAAAGACGTTTCGACTACTTACAAAGTTTTCCGAAGTCCGTCTCTTTTTAGAAGGACTTTCCGACATTTTAGATGACTATTTAAAGTTTCACATTTAAGGAGGTGGAGGCTATGACAAATGAAACAATCGCAGCAATTGCAACACCGCACGGAACAGGCGGAATTTCTGTGATTCGTATCTCAGGTCCCGAGAGCATTGCAGTCGTGGACAAAATCTTTTCTGCAAAAAACAATAAGAAGTTAAAAGATGCAAAATCTCATACACTTCACTACGGCTATATTTTAGATGAAGGCAATGTATTAGACGAAGTTTTGGTTTCTGTCATGCTCGCACCAAACACCTTTACAAAAGAAGATACGGTTGAAATAAACTGTCACGGCGGTCTCGTTGTAACAGAGTCGGTTTTAAGTAAAGTTTTAAGCAAAGGTGCATCCCTTGCTACTCCCGGCGAATTTACAAAACGCGCCTTTTTAAACGGCAGACTTGACTTATCACAAGCAGAGGCAGTTATCGATATGATACACTCCCCCTCTGAACTTGCGCTTTCCACAGCAGCAAACCAGTTAGGCGGCGCATTGTCGAATGAAATCAACGAAATCCGAGATACCGTGCTTATTGTGCTTTCAAAAATCAACGCAAATCTTGACTATCCGGAAGAAGACATCGATGAATATGATTCCTCTGAACTCGCGGTCGATTTGGAAAACGCAATTTGCGGGCTTAACGCACTTCTTTCCACCGCCGCACGCGGCAGACTCATACGCGACGGTATTGATACCGTAATTTGCGGAAAACCAAACGTCGGAAAATCCTCTGTTTTAAATCTTTTAGCACGTGATTCCCGTGCAATTGTTACAGATATTGCAGGAACAACACGTGACGTCATCGAAGAACGCGTAACGCTTAACAACATCGTATTAAACGTGTTTGACACAGCAGGTATCAGAAAAACAGATGACAAAATCGAAAGCCTTGGTATTGATAAATCAAAAGAATACATAGAAAAAGCAGAACTCGTACTATTTGTATTAGACGCTTCCCTTTCTTTAACCAAAGAAGACTACGAACTTTTTGAACTTGTAAAAGAAAAAGAAGTCATCGTAATAGAAAATAAATCTGATTTAGGATGCGTATCTAGTAAACCATTCGAAAACGTGCCCACCATTTCGCTTTCTGCAAAGACGGGCGAGGGACTCGATGCACTTGCTGAAACAATTGAAGAAAAGTTTAAACTTGGTGAAATTAAAGCACTGAAAAATAACGTCATTACAAATCTTCGTCACAAGGAAGCACTTTCACATGCAGTCACCTCCATTTCTAAGGCGTACGACGCTTTAAAAAGCGGAATGCCTCACGATATGGTTTCCATTGATTTGGTGGACTGTGCTGCAAGTTTGGGCGAAATTACGGGCAAAACCGTTTCTGAAGAGGTTGTGGACAAAATATTTGCACGTTTTTGCCTGGGTAAATAGTATATTGTAAGACAAGTAATAATAAATTAGATGTATGGAAATTCCATTGCGGAAAGGATGAAAACGCTTGAAAGAAATTAAAAAGCAATCGTTTATGGAAGGTGCAGCGGTTTTAATCGTTGCACACCTTGTTGTAAAAATTATCGGCGCATGCTTTAAAATACCACTTGCAAACATTTTGCATGAAACGGGTATGGCATTTTTTACAAGGGCGTACAATCTGTATGCCGCGATGTTCGTTATGGCAACTGCGGGACTTCCCGTTGCCGTTTCTAAAATGGTTTCAGAAAGTCTTGCAAAAAAGAATTTTAAAGAATCTAAAAAAATTCTGCGTGCCGCCTTATTATTGCTTACCATTATAGGCGCAATCGGAACAATGGTTCTCTTTTTCGGTGCACGTACTTTTTCGGATAATTTCTTTCAATCTCCGGGGTCTTATTTAAGTATCCTCGCCATTTCTCCGGCGATTTTGTTTATCTCCATACTTTCTGCATTCCGCGGATATTTTCAGGGACATTCCAATATGATTCCTACTGCCTATTCAGAAGTCATTGAGTCTGTGGGCAAACTTGTAATCGGTCTTTTGGGCGCATACTTTTTAATGAAAGTATCGGTTGAAGTCGCATCAGCCGGTGCGGTATTAGGCGTTACACTCGGGGGATTGTTTGCGCTTTTATTCCTTGCTCTCTTTTACCTGAAAAATAAAGAAAAGACACCACTTTATGATACTGAAGCGGCACGTTCTACAAGTAAAATATTTGTAAAACTTTTAAGCATTGCAATCCCGATTACAATTGGTGCCGCCGTTATGTCTCTTACCAATGTAATTGATACGTTTATGATTGGTAACAGATTGCAGACAATTAAAATTACACAAAATCTTTTTAACACACTGACAGAGTTTTTTGGAATTGCGCCTGAAAGTGCGCGGATTGGCGCAAACGTCACACCCGAAGCTGCCGATGTTATGTATGGCTCATACTCCGGCTATGCAATGCCGCTTTTTAACCTGCCGCCATCTATTGTTACCTCTATTTCAATGAGTATTGTACCCGCAATTTCTGCGGCACTTGCAATTAAGAATAAGGCACAGGCAAAACTGCTCACAGAATCCTCCATACGAATCACGACAACCTTTGCTCTTCCCTGCGCGATCGGCATGAGCGTTTTATCCTCACCTATTTTAATTTGCCTTTATAACAACGCACGTGCACAGGACACTTTGGCTCTCCTTTCACTTTCCATTATATTTGTTTGCATTGTATCCGTCACAACGGCTATTTTACAAGCCGCAGGCCATGTTATGATTCCGGTGCGGAATATGTTGATTGGGGGCTTGTTTAAGGTAATTTCAAACTTTGTTTTAATTGCTGTTCCGTCGCTTAACATTGGCGGTGCGCCAATCAGCACATTCTTCTGCTACATGTTGATTGCAACGTTAAACCTTGTTTCCATTAAGCGTATTTTAAACCCAAGTTTTAAATTGATGGACTTTATCATAAAACCTTTACTTGCGAGCGTAATCATGGGACTTATTGCCTATCTTACATTTAACGCAGCAGCAGGTCTTATGGGTTGTCCTCTAGCAAGTTTAGGGGTCGATTTTGTGGCGCAGACAGCACCGGCTACACCGGTTTTATCGATCGTACGCTTTAAAACTATAATCGCACTTGGAATTGCAATTGTAATTGGTATCATCTCCTATGCAATTTCTGTTTGCCTTTTGCGAGCAATTAAAATAGAAGATGTCGAAATGTTACCAAAAGGTAAAACAATTGCAATATTTATGAAAAAACACAATCTTTTATAGCATAATTCACACAAATTTGAAAAAAATCATCAGAAACCGAGGAAAAACGCATGAATTTTACTAAAAAAGACTATACTTTTGACGATTTAATTGATATAATGAACGTGTTACGTGGTAATGGCGGGTGCCCTTGGGATCGTGCCCAAACACACCAGTCTATCAAGTATGCATTGCTGGAAGAAGCATGCGAAGCGATGGAAAGTCTTGATAAAAAAACACCCGACGATTTTGCTGATGAACTCGGCGATGTTTTACTTCAGGTTGTATTCCATTCTGCCATTGCAAAAGATGCAGGCACATTCTGTATGCAAGACGTTTTAAACCACATATGTAACAAACTGCTTTCGCGTCATACGCATATTTTTGGTGATGATAAATCCGAAAATTCAGAAGATGCTTTATCTATCTGGGAAGCAAATAAAAGAAAAGAAAAAGGACAGAAAACATATACTGAAAGTATGCAGGATGTTTGTTCTTATCTTCCCGCACTGCTTCATTCGCAAAAAGTTCAGAAAAAAGCCGCTATTGTCGGTTTTGACTGGGATTGTACAGAAGATGCAGTGAAAAAACTGGATGAAGAAATTTTAGAATTAAAAGATGCAATCAAAACAGAAGATACAGAAAAAATCGAAGATGAATTCGGCGACCTGCTCTTCTCTTGCGTAAATGTGAGCAGATTTTTAAAACTAAACCCCGAAGAAACACTCCGAAAAGCAACCGATAAATTCATCGCACGCTTTTCCGAGGTTGAAAAAGCCGCAGAAAAGTCCGGGAAATCCCTTGACGAAATGACACTTTCCGAAATGGATGCCCTTTGGGATGCGGTCAAGCGTAATTCTTAATTTGTTTATGTTATAGCAGGTGCTATATTTAGATTATTAAAATTACAGGAGGAAGAAAAATGAATAAGGCAGAGTTAGTGGCAGCTATTGCAACAAAAGCTGACGTAACAAAGAAAGATGCTGAAAAAATGGTTGGCGCTTTCATCGACGTTGTTTCCGGTGCTTTAAAGAAAGGTGACAAGATTCAGCTTGTTGGCTTTGGTACATTCGAAACAAGAAAAAGAGCTGCAAGAGAAGGTAAGAATCCTCAGACAGGCGCTAAAATCAAAATTGCAGCAAGCACAGTTCCTGCATTTAAAGCAGGTAAAGCTTTAAAAGACATCGTTGCAAAATAATCAAAAATTTTGGGGTAAGGGAACAGCTTTTGCTGTTCCCTTATTTTTTATAATATCATCTTTAAATTTGTGCAATTTACAAAAAACCACATTGACTTTGCTCTTCAAATATAGTATAATTGTTATATATTGAGTCGTTAGAAAGGAGTTTTGTTTATGCGTAAAAAATCACTTTTATTTCTTACTTCTTTCTTTTTGTGTCTTACCTTTTTGATCGTTTCAATTCCCGTATTTTCTGCAAGCTCTGTGGTAAGCGAAAATGTTACATACAGAATAGAAGGAAACACACTTTTTTTAGAAGGAAAAGGCGATTTAGTCTTAACATATGAATTTATTCCTGAAATTCCTTGGTACGAGCATTTTAACAATATTGAAGCAGTTGTTGTAGGCGAGGGAATAACAACACTCGGAGAAGGCACATTTGCATTGCTTTCGCACTTAAAAACAGTTTCACTCCCCTCTACTCTTCATACAGTAGGACCAAGTGCGTTTTTGTCCTGTTCCTCACTTGAAACACTCGTACTGCCAGATAGTGTTACAAGAATTGAAAACGGTGCATTTGTAGGCTGCGAATCCTTGCAGTCACTTACCATTCCCGGCAACGTATACTTTATAAGCAGTGACGCATTTTATAACTGCCTGAACCTAACTATTCGAGGTATTCGTGGCTCTTACGCTGAAACAGTAGCAAACCAACATAATATTCCGTTTGATGCATCACTACCTACACCCAAGGACATTGTTGTAACTTTAAACAACAACATTTTAACATTTGATCAGCCACCCGTAATTATAAACGACAGAACACTCGTTCCACTTCGTGCAATATTTGAAGCGCTCGGTGCAGATGTAAAATGGAATCCGAACACACGTACTGTTTCTGCTACACGTGGTGATATTAAAATTTCGCTTGTTGTTGATACAAAGATTTTAACAAAGAATGGTAAAAACATTGAAATTGATGTTCCCGCAACAATTGTAAATGACAGAACAATGGTGCCTGCACGTGCAATTTCAGAGGCACTCGGTGCATCTGTAGATTGGGACCCTTTTACAAGAACTGTCCTTATCTTTGACTAATCTAAGCCTATTATAAGTTTTTAACTTAAATCTATAAATGATAAATGGAGGTAATGATAATGGCAAAAAGCAGATTAATCGGCGATTACCCGGTAATCGGTATCCGTCCCACAATCGACGGACGTCGTGGTCCTTTAAAGGTTCGTGAATCCTTAGAGGAACAGACAATGGGCATGGCAAAGGCTGCCGCTAAATTATTCGAGGAAAACTTAAAGTACTCAAACGGTGAACCCGTAAAAGTTGTAATTGCAGACACCACAATCGGCCGTGTTGCAGAAGCTGCAGCATGTGAAGATAAATTCAGAAAAGAAGGCGTTGCAATCACACTTACCGTTACACCCTGCTGGTGCTACGGTTCTGAAACAATGGACATGAACCCCGAAACAATCAAAGGTGTTTGGGGCTTAAATGCAACAGAAAGACCGGGTGCTGTATACTTAGCATCTGTTTTGGCAACACATGCACAGAAAGGTCTTCCTGCTTTCGGTATCTACGGCCATGACGTTGTAGACGCTGACGATTCAACAATCGGCGATGACATCAAAGAAAAATTATTAAGATTTGGCCGTGCTGCTGTTGCAGCGGCTTCGATGCGTGGTAAATCTTACTTACAGATTGGTTCTATCTGTATGGGTATCGGTGGTTCTATTATCGATTCTGATTTCTTAGAATCTTACTTAGGTCTTCGCGTTGAGTCTGTTGACGAGGTAGAAATCATCAGAAGAATGTCTGAGGGTATCTATGACGAAGCTGAATTTAAAAAGGCTATGAAATGGGCAAAAGAAAAATGCATCATCGGCTTCGACAAGAACCCTGATTCTGTAAGAAAATCTGACGAAGTAAAAGACGAACAGTTTGAATTCGTTGTAAAAATGGCAGTTATCATCAAAGACTTAATGAATGGTAACGAAAATCTCCCCGCAGGCTGTGAAGAAGAAAAAGTTGGTCACAACGCAATTGCGGCAGGTTTCCAGGGACAGAGACAGTGGACTGACTTCTACCCCAACGGCGACTTTGCGGAAGCAGTTTTAAATACTTCCTTTGACTGGAACGGCGCAAGAGAGCCTTACATTTTAGCAACCGAAAACGACGTATTAAACGGTCTTGGCATGCTCTTTATGAAGCTTTTAACCAACAGAGCACAGATGTTTGCTGACGTTCGTACCTACTGGAGCGGCGATGCAATCAAACGCGTTACCGGATACGAAATCGATGGTTACGCAAAAGCTGCTGACGGTGTAATTCACTTAATCAACTCCGGCGCATGCTGTTTAGATGCTTGTGGCGAAGTTACAGATGAAAACGGCAACGCTGTTATGAAACCGTGGTATGAAATGACAGAAGCTGATCAGGATAAAGTTATGGCTGCTACAACATGGAACGCAGCGGATAACGGTTACTTCCGTGGCGGCGGTTTCTCATCCAGATTCGAAACAAAAACAACCATGCCTGCTACCATGATCAGACTCAATCTCGTAAAAGGTTTAGGTCCGGTTCTCCAGATTGCAGAAGGTTGGACCATTGGTCTTCCGGCAGAAGTTTCTGATACACTCTGGAAGAGAACTGACTACACATGGCCCTGCACATGGTTCGCTCCGAGATGTGACGGCAAGGAAGGTAGCCCCTTTAAGACTGCTTATGAAGTAATGAATAACTGGGGTGCAAACCACGGTGCAATTTCTTACGGACACATTGGGGCAGACTTAATTACACTCTGCTCCATCTTAAGAATTCCTGTATGCATGCACAACGTTCCTGCTGAAGACATTTTCAGACCCAAAGCTTGGGATGCATTCGGTATGGATAAAGAAGCTGCTGATTACAGAGCATGTAAAGCATACGGTCCCATGTATAAGAAAAACTAATAAAATAAAAAGCGCGTTACGGCAAATGCCGTAGCGCGTTTTATTTTGGGTAAAAAAATGCTGTAAGGATTTTTCCTTACAGCATTTAAAAAACTTATTCAGCGCTAAACGGTAACAGCGCAATATGTCTAGCTCTTTTAATTGCTTCTGTGAGCTGTCTCTGGTGTTTTGCACATGTACCTGTAATTCTTCTCGGAAGAATCTTAGCACGTTCAGAAACATATCTTCTTAATTTAGCAACGTCTTTGTAATCGATAAATTCAACTTTATCCTGACAAAAAGAGCAAACTTTTTTCTTAGCTTTACGATTTCTCATCATCGGCTTTTCTGCCATGTTATTTACCTCCTTTTAAGTTGACTTCAATTAGAAGGGTAAATCTTCCTCTTCAATAGGCATAAATCCATCAATATCACCAACAGCAGGTGCTTGTTCTTCCTGCGGGGGATAAAGTGAAGACGTGGAAGGTTGGTATGCGCCACCTTCTGCTTTGTTTTGCGCAAATTCCCACTGCTCTACAACAACTTCTGTTGCATAACGGTTTTTGCCCTCGTTATCCTGCCAGCTTCTGGTCTGGATAGAGCCTTCAAGCGCAATTCTGTGACCTTTTGCAAAATACTTTGAAATAGATTCTGCTGCCTGACGCCATGCAATACAGTTAATAAAATCTGCCTTGCGTTCTTCGCCCTGCTTTACAAAACGTCTGTCACATGCAACGGTAAAGCTTACAACCGGAATACCGGTAGATGTTGCGCGAAGTTCAGGATCTTTTGTAAGTCTGCCTACCAAAATAACTTTGTTCATAGTTGTTACCCTCCATGCTAATCAAATTAGCTTCTGGCTTTTTTCTCATCTTTTTTCACGATGATGCTTCTTAAAACGCCATCTGTGATGTTGTAGATACGTTCAAGTTCCTGCGGAAAATCAGGTTTCGCACTGAAATTAATCAATACATAGTAACCTTCTGTTTTGTAATCGATTGGGTAAGCAAGTCTTCTTTTGCCCCATTCGTCAACAGATTCGATTTCACCTGCTTCACTGATTAATGCTTTGAACTTATCAACAATACCTGTGATTGCGTCTTCTAAGCCTGCGTCAACTACAAAGATGGTTTCGTACTTGTTGATTACTTCTGACATTTTTACACCTCCTTCTGGACTTTGGCCCCGCACATAAATACGGAGCAAGGATACATTGTTTTATACAATGTTAACTACATTATTATACCTAATATTCCCTGATATGTCAAGGGATTTTGCAAATCTTTTGAGAGTGTTTTATTATAACGCCTCGATAAGTGATGAAACTTTATTCAGTGCATCATCAATTTTCGATACATCTTTACCGCCTGCCTGCGCAGAATCCGGTCTTCCGCCGCCACCGCCGCCGGCAACTTTTGCAACTTCGCGAACGATGTCCCCTGCTTTTGCGCCTTTTGCGATTGCATCTTTTGTTGCCATCGCTACAAATGTTGCTTTTTCGCCATCGGAAGATGCTAAAACAATCACACCGCAGGGTGTATTTGCTTTAAAGTCGTCTCCTAACTGCCGGAGTGCATCAACGGTTGCACCATCGATGCGACCGGTTACAACGGTAATCCCGTTAATTTCTTTTGCATTTTCTAAAATTTCGCCTGCCGAATTTTTTGCAAGTTTCGCATTTAAAGAATCTATCGTGCTTTCTGCTTTCTTTAATTCTTCTGTTACAGAAATTGCTTTCTTTGCCAAATCTTTTGGTGCACATTTTAATGCTTCTGCTGCTTTATTTAAAACTTCCTGCATTGCATAAAATTCTGCCAAAACGCCAAAACCTGTTACAGCTTCAATTCTTCTTACGCCGGCTGCAACACCTGCTTCGGATAAAATTTTAATGAGTCCGATTTCAGATGTGTTTTTCACATGACAACCGCCGCAAAGTTCCATAGAATAATCGCCCATAGAAACCACACGGACAACGTCGCCGTATTTATCGCCGAACACGGCAACTGCACCACGTTTTTTCGCTTCGTCCAAAGACAAGTTCTCCCATGTAACATCTAAAGATTTTGCGATTTGTGTATTAACTTCGTTTTCGATTTCAGCCATTTCTTCTGCGGTTATTGCTCTGTCTAATGTAAAGTCAAAACGTAAGCGTTCTGCGTTTACCAAAGAGCCTGCCTGAGATAAGGCTTTACCAAACTTATTTTTAAGTGCACTGTCTAAAAGGTGCGTTGCACTGTGGTTTGCCTGAATGCGTTTTCTTTGTTTCGCGTCGACCTTTAAGGTTACGGTTTCGCCAAGCGAAAATACGCCTTCTTTTACGGTAATGATGTGATAGAACTTACCGTCCGGTGTCTTCTTAGTGTCAGTAACCAGTGCTTCGGCATTTTCGCCTAAAACGACACCGATATCACCAACCTGACCGCCGCCTTCTCCATAAAACGGGGTTTTATCAAAAACCAAAATGCCGTCTTTGCCCTCAGAAAGTGCTTTTACGCTTCCGGTATCTGTTACGATTGCAATAATGTTCGCCTTTGTTTCTAACGAATCATAGCCTACAAATTCTGTGGGTGTTACACTTGCGAGTGCATCAGCAATCGCATCATCCCAGCCTACCTCTGTCATTTTTGCATTGGCACGCGCGCGTTCACGCTGAGCCTGCATTTCTCGGTTAAAGCCTTCTTCATCAATTTGGATG
>JAZNGT010000016.1:0-17342 GCA_045576635.1 Congzhengia sp.
TGAAGGTCCACTTGACCTTTTGCTCACACTAATACAGAAAAATAAGGTTAGTATATACGATATTCCTATTCTGGAAATAACCGACCAGTATATGGAGATTATTAACAGGGAAGAAAACACTGACCTTGACTATACAGGTGAGTTTCTTGTAATGGCGTCACAGCTTTTGTATATTAAATCAAAAATGCTTCTGCCAAAGCGTGAAGAAACAGAAGAGGAAGATCCGCGTGCTGATTTGGCAAGACGTCTTGCAGAATACCAAAAAATGAAACTTGTATCGGAAGTTTTAAAAGAAAAAGAATTTACCGATTTTTATCATTTTTATAAAAGACCGGAACCGCTTCCAAAACTTGCGCCGGACTATTCCGACCAGAAGTTTGAAATTGATATTCTCTGGGATGCGTTTCTATCTGTTCTCGATAAGAAAACTAGAAAAGAGCCGCCCCCGAAAAGTTCTTTTGGTGGTATTGTAGGCAGAGAGCCGATTTCGGTAAAATCACGCGCAAACTTCATAAAGGATAAACTAAAAACCAAAAAGAAAGTAAGTTTTTCATCGCTTTTTGAAAATCTGGATTCAAGGCCATCAATTATTGCAACATTTTTAGCATTGCTTGAAATGATAAAACTTGAAATTATATCCGCACACAAAGAAGGCGACGAACTCTACATAAAACAGCTCAAGGAGGGCGACATTGTCGATGAGTATTAGTTCTATTTTGGAAAGTCTGCTTTTCGTCTCAGGTGACGGCATTACAAAATCACAACTTTCCGAAATTTTAGAAATTTCGCTTGATGAGGTAAAGGCGCACATTGATGAACTGAATGCGTATTATAAAAACAACGAGCGCGGTCTTTCTGTCACAGAGTATGATGAATACGTACAGCTTTGCACAGCAGATGAAAATTTTAATTACGTTAACAAACTTGCAGAGTCAAGAAAAAAACTCCCACTCTCCCCCGCGGCGCTCGAAACGCTTTCTATCATCGCATACCATCAGCCCGTTACGCGTTCCAGCATCGAATTTATTCGTGGTGTAAACTGCGACGGACCAATGAGTAAACTGATTGAGCGCGGTCTTGTTGAAGAAAGCGGGAGATTAGACGCACCGGGTAGACCCATTCTATATCGGACAACAAAAGAGTTTTTGCGAAGTTTTGGTCTTAACTCACTTACAGAATTGCCCGATATGGATACTTTAGACGAAACAATAAAAGTTCCGGATGAAGAAGAACAAGACCATGAACAACTAACGATTTAAGCAGGTGGTAAATTTGATTTTGCTTTCCATTTTAGTTTGCATAACAGTCGCACTACTTGCAATTTTATTTATACCAATGCAGTTTGGCGTGCGGTACGAAAAATCGGAAACTGTAAATAAAATTTATGTGTACGTAAGTCTCTTCGGCATATTAATCCGTATCCCCGTCCGCGACCATAACAAACCACGCAAAAAGAGAAAAGAACGAAAAACAAAAGAAAAGAAAGTTGCCACGCGAAAAGAATTTTCATTTGATGCATTTAGGCGGAATGTGGACAAACTCTCAGAGGTGTATCAGGTATCAAAGAACGAACTTTCGGATATACTTACCTTTGTACGAGAACACCTGACCTGCAAAAACGTTGACTTCTCTATTCGCTTTGGATTTGACGATGCAGCAAAAACCGGCATCGGAACCGGCGCCGTATGGACAAGCGGAACGCTTCTTTTAAAAATTATCGACAGTTTAATCGGCATAAAAAAAATCAATATGAACGTCTATCCCGATTTTAACGAAAAAGTTTTTAATCTTTCTTTTAAAACCATCTTGATTATCCAGCCGATTCATTTTATAATAATAGTAAGAAAAGTAAAAAATGCAGTCAAATTTATTAAACATAAAATCAATCAAATGTAAAGGCGGTGTTATTTATGGCAGAACATCCTATTAACGGTTTAATGGAAACCGCAATGCAAAGCATTAAAGACATGGTAGATGTAAACACAATCGTTGGTGAACCGGTTGAATCAAAAGACGGAACGGTGATTATTCCGATTTCAAAAGTTTCATTTGGGTTCGGCGCAGGCGGCTCTGACTTTGGTCAGAAGACAATTGGAAATACAGATTCCAATTTTGGCGGTGGTTCAGGTGGCGGTGCTACAATCGAACCCGTTGCGTTTATGGTGGTAGGCAACGAACAGATAAAACTTATGCCGGTTGAAAAAAACACATCCCCCGTCGAAGATATTATCGACAGCGTTCCTACACTTTTGGACAAGGTATTAAAGGTATTTAAAAAGAAAAAAGGCGATGCAGAATCTACCGATATAAAAGAAGCAGATACTGCAGAAGAAGTTGAAACAGTTTAATGTAAGAAAAAGCATACATTTTCGGTGTATGCTTTTTTTATGCTCAAAACGCAGATGTTTTCTGCGTTTTTCTTTGTTTTGTCTATTTTTTTATTTATTTTTTCATTTTTTTCTGTGTTTCCTCTTGACAAAGAAAACTATATGATGTATTATTATATTGTATATTGCTATAATCATACAAAATGGAGGAAAAGATGAGAAATCCGCAAGTCAAAATGGTGCTTTCTGATGTAGACGGAACGCTACTTTCCAAAGAAAACCAAAACATTTCAAAGGAAATTTTTGACGCTATTACGTTTTCTGCATCCAAAAATATCTCTTTTGTCATTGCAAGCGGACGAAACCTTGCTGATTTAGAGAAGCTCTTTTCTCCCGTTAAAAATTTACTTACCTTTATTTCAAACGACGGAACTTTGGTTTTGAAAAACGGTGAAGTTTTGTATGAAAAACCTATTTTGAAAGATGCTGTTACTTCCCTATTTGATAAATTAGATTTATCAAGCGAAGAATCACTTTTCCTTTACGGATTTAACACAATTGGTCTTATCAGTTCAGGCGCACAAAAAACAGAGTTTGACTGTATACGCATAAAGCATCCAAGCGATTTTAACACCTCAGTTTATAAAATTGCATTTTATCATTTGACAGAAGCGCGCAAGCAAAAATTAAGAAAACTTGCATTTAATACAGGTGTTTTGTCGGAAGTATATTGTGACAAAGACTGGATTGAATTTATACCAAAAGGTATTAACAAAGGAACAGCAACAAAAGCGTTGCAAGATAAATTTCACATCAGCATCGCTGAAACCGTAGCGTTTGGTGATAATACAAACGACATCGAAATGCTGAGACAGGCCGGAATTACCTACGCACCGGCTGATGCAAATCCCGAAATTATACGAATGTGCAAATACACAACTTCAAATATATCGAATGAAATTATCAAAATCTCGCAAGGAGTGAATACGTTATGAGCGAATACACAATTCGAAACATCCCAAAATCTGACCGTATTACAAGATTGGTTGACCATTTGTTCGAGGGTAAACCACAGGTTGAAAGCGACCGTGCTGTCCTTTTGACCGAATCTTATAAGAAAACAGAATCTCTGCCAATGATCAAAAGACGTTCGGCAGCATTTCGTCATATCTTGGAAAATCTTCCCATAACCATTCGTCCTGATGAATTGGTTGTAGGTAGTGCGACAAAACTTCCGAGAAGTTGTCAGACATTCCCCGAATACTCTTTTGACTGGCTTGAAAAAGAATTCGATACCGTTGCAACACGTTCTGCTGACCCATTTATTATTTCTGATGAAAATAAACAGAAATTAAAAGAAGCCTACACTTACTGGGGTGGCAAAACTTCAAGCGAATTCGCTGCATCTTTGATGAGTGAGCGCACACACATCGCAATGGAGCACAACATTTTCACGCCTGGAAACTATTTCTATAACGGCGTAGGTCACGTTACCGTAAAATACGGCGAAGTGCTTGCAATCGGTTTTCGTGGTATCATTGAAAAAGCACAGAAGGAACTGGATGCTTGCAAAATCTGCGACCCGAATTTTAATAAGAAAACCGCATTTTTAGAAGCAGTTATCGAAAGTTGCGAAGCGGTTATTACATACGCAAGACGTTATGCACGTTTGGCACTTGATGAAGCAGAAAAATGCACCGATAGCAAGCGTAAGTTGGAACTTTTACTTATCGCACAAAACTGTGCGAACGTACCTGAAAATGGCGCTAAAACATTCTACGAAGCATGTCAGGCGTTCTGGTTTGTTCAGCTTTTGATTCAGACAGAATCAAGCGGACACTCTATTTCACCCGGTCGTTTTGACCAGTATATGTATCCTTATTACAAAAAGGATTTGGATAACGGTACTTTAACTCCTGAATTTGCACAGGAACTGATTGACTGTATCTGGGTAAAATTAAACGACGTAACCAAAATCCGTGACGCAGCATCCGCCGAAGGATTTGCAGGCTACGGTCTTTTCCAGAACTTAATCGTAGGCGGACAGAAAGCACCTGGTGTAGATGCTACAAACGACCTTTCCTTTATGTGTATCGCAGCATCTATGCATGTAATGCTTCCGCAGCCGTCACTTTCCATCCGTATTTGGAACGGCACACCGCACGAACTTATGATGAAAGCAGCAGAACTTACCCGTACAGGTATCGGTCTTCCTGCTTACTATAACGACGAGGTTATCGTACCGGCGCTTATTAACCGCGGTCTTACAATGGCAGACGCATTCGATTACAACATCATCGGTTGCGTTGAGCCGCAGAAATCAGGTAAAACAGACGGTTGGCACGACGCTGCATTCTTTAATATGTGCCGCCCCTTAGAACTTGTATTTTCTAGTGGTATGGATAAAGGCGTTCAAGTAGGTCCTAAGACAAAACCTGTATCCGAAATGAAAACATTTGAAGAATTTTACGACGCATACAAAGAGCAGATGAACGATATGATTGCGCTTATGGTAAATGCCGATAACGCTATTGATATCGCACATGCAACAAGATGTCCGCTTCCCTTCTTATCTTCTATGGTTGACGATTGTATCAGCCGTGGCATGTCCGTTCAGGAAGGTGGCGCTGTATATAACTTTACCGGTCCGCAGGGCTTTGGTATTGCGAATATGGCAGACTCTCTTTACGCAATTAAAACATTAGTTTTTGAACAGAAAAAATTCACACTTACAGACTTAAAAGAAGCACTCGACAACAACTATGGAGAGGCACTCCCCGGCGGTCAGATTGAAACGCTTACCGCACAGATTGTTGCTGAACTAGTAAAAAGCGGAAAACAGATTGATGACAAAGCAATCAGTGATATTGTATCCGCTGTAAAGGCTTCGGGCAACAACACCGCAAAAGCAGCTCAATATAAAAAGATCAAAGAAATGATTGATCAGGTACCGAAGTTTGGTAACGACATTCCCGAGGTTGATGCTTTTGCTCGCGACGTTGCTTACACCTATACAAAACCGGTTGAACGCTACAAAAATCCAAGAGGTGGTCGTTATCAGGCAGGTCTTTATCCCGTTTCAGCAAACGTCCCGCTCGGCGCACAGACAGGTGCAACACCTGACGGTCGTCTTGCTTGCACACCGGTAGCAGACGGTGTATCACCCTCTGCCGGCAAGGACGTAAACGGTCCGACAGCATCCTGTAACTCCGTTTCAAAACTTGACCACTTTATTGCATCAAACGGTACACTGTTTAACATGAAATTCCATCCGTCTGCCTTAAAAGGACAGTCAGGTCTTGAATCCTTCTGTTCATTGGTGCGTGCATACTTTGACCAGAAAGGCAGCCACATTCAGTTTAACGTAGTAGACAGAGCAACACTTTTAGACGCACAGAAGAACCCTGAAAAATATAAAGGTCTTGTTGTTCGTGTTGCAGGTTACAGTGCTTTGTTTACCACACTTTCAAAATCCTTACAGGATGATATTATTAACAGAACAGAACAGGGGATGTAACCCATGAGCCTTTATGATACCAAAGGAAGAATATTTGATATTCAAAGATTCTCGGTTCATGACGGTCCCGGCATCAGAACAATCGTATTTTTAAAAGGATGTTTCCTGCGTTGTAAATGGTGCTGCAATCCCGAATCGCAGAATTATGAAATTGAAGAAATGATTGTTGACGGAAAGCCTAAAACGGTAGGACGTGACGTTACAGTCGAAGAAGTGATGCAAACCGTAAAACGTGATATGCAGTTTTATCGCCGTTCCGGTGGCGGTTTGACACTTTCAGGCGGCGAATCATTAAGTCAGCCGGAATTTGCTCTGGCACTTCTTAAAGCCGCAAAAGAAAACGGCATTAACACCGCAATGGAGTCTACCGGATTCAATACATACGAAATCATCGAGACACTGCTTCCCTATCTTGATTTGTATCTTTTAGATATCAAGCATATGGATTCAAAAAAACACGAAGCATTTACCGGAAGACCAAATCAACTGATTTTGGAAAACGCACGCAAGATTGCACAAAATGCAAAAAAACTCATTATACGTGTGCCGGTAATACCAACCTTTAACGACACTGTTGAAGAAATTACAGCAATTGCAAGGTTTGCAAAAACCTTAAAAAATGTAGAAGAAGTACACTTACTTCCCTACCATAGACTCGGTCAGGATAAGTATAAAGAGTTAGGACGCGAATATTTGCTTCCCGACCTTGTACCTCCTACTCCCGAAAAAATGGAAACACTTTTAAAAGCAGTTGAAACACAAGGACTAAAATGTCAGATTGGAGGTTGACATGGCAGATTTTGATATTTTTAGTTTGAAAGACAAAATGCGAATTGTGCAGGAACTTGTTCCTGGTAAGCAGATTACTCTGGCGCACATCATCGCAAATCCCGACCCGATTTTATATCAGAAACTTGGGCTTGACCCACGTGTTGATTACGCAAAATCAGCAATCGGAATCGTAACAATTTCACCGGCAGAAACTGCAATCATTATTGCAGATATTGCAACAAAGTCATCCGGTGCAGAAATCGGTTTTGTTGACCGTTTCAGCGGTACACTCATAATTTCCGGAACGGTTTCCGAGGTGCATTCAGCCCTGACTGCGCTTTGTGATTATTCAAAAAATACACTTGGCTTTACCGTTTGTGATATCTCAAAGACATAATCGCTATGAAAAAAATTATTTTAATCGGTAGAAGCGAAGCCGGAAAGACAACGCTTACACAGGCACTTTCCGGAAAACAACTGGAATATCACAAAACACAGTATATCAACAATCACGATCTGATTATTGATACACCCGGCGAATACATACAAACAAAAATGCTGGCAGGTGCACTTGCACTCTATTCCTATGAGTCCGATGTGGTTGGTCTCTTACTAAGTGCAACAGAGCCGTTCTCACTATACGGACCAAACATCACCGGTCAGGCAACGCGCGAAGTTATCGGCATCGTAACAAAAATCGATGCAGAAGGCGCAAACCCGGACCGCGCCGAGCGATGGTTAAGGCTATCCGGATGCAAAAAAGTGTTCCGTGTAAGCTCCGTAACAGGTGAAGGAATCTGTGAACTTTTGGAATATCTGTCAGAAAAACAGGAAAAACAACAAAAAACCACATAAAAACACTTGACACCACATTGGTGTTATGCTATGATTATATTGTAAATTTATATAATATAAGAATTAAATAAAAAGGAGTAATGGTTATGGTATCAGAGTACGAAATCAAAAAACAGATTTGCGACATTGGTAAGCGTATCTACGACAGAGGTATGGTTGCTGCAAATGACGGTAACATTTCTGTGAAAATTTCAGACAACGAATTTTTATGCACCCCCACAGGTGTCAGCAAAGGTTTTATGACACCCGACTACATCTGTAAGGTAGACGCTGAGGGTAACGTAATTCAGGCGAACAAAGGTTTTAAACCCTCTTCTGAAATCAAAATGCACATGAGAGTTTACAAAGAAAGACCGGACGTTCAGTCTGTTGTTCACGCACATCCTATGTATGCAACAGCATTTGCAATTGCTGGTATCCCGCTTACACAGCCTATCATGCCTGAAGCGGTTATCGCATTAGGTTGCGTGCCAATTGCTGAATACGGCACACCTTCAACAGTTGAAATTCCCGATGCAATTTCTAAGTACTTACAGCATTTCGATGCATTATTATTAGAAAACCACGGTGCACTTGCATACGCTGACAACTTACTTGCAGCATATCACAAGATGGAATCCTTGGAATTCTACGCACAGCTTCTCTTCTTGTCGAAGCAGCTCGGTGGCCCGAAAGAATTAAGCAACACACAGGTTGAGCGTCTCTACGAAATCAGAAGACAGTTCGGCATGAAAGGTAAGCATCCTGCTGATGTTTGCCCTAACGTTAAAGCCGGTAAAGCAAGCTGTCACAGTTGCGGCGTTATCCGCGGTAAAGATGGCGCAGGTTGCGGCGGTTCAAACACAGATTTGATCACCGAAATTACCAAAAAGGTAATGCAGCAGCTTGGCAAATAAATAGCGGAGGTCATGTAAATGGACGACCGTAATGTATCAAAAATTGTCGAGTCCATTGTAAAAGAAATGTCTCTCGGCAATAAAGAGATAAAAATGAGTCTTTCTCTCGCTAAAAAGCTTGCCAAAATTGTTGAGGATAAAGCGGCTGAAATCGGCGTAAACGCAGTTGTTGCCATCTCTAACGAAGGTGCACGACCCGTTCTTGTAGAATGTATGGATGACTCTTACATCGCAAGTTACGACGTAGCCTTTAACAAAGCCTACACTGTTGTGTCGCTTAAAATGACAACAACCAAATTGAAAGCGTTAAGCCAACCCGGCGGTCCTCTTTACGGCATTCAGTTTACCAATCAAAATCAAATTGTTATCTTTGGCGGCGGTGTTCCTCTCAAATATAACAACAAGATTATTGGCGGACTCGGTGTCAGCGGCGGTAGCGAAGAGCAAGACACGTTCTTAGCCGACTATGGCGGACGTGTATTTGAAGAATTGATAAAATCTATGGAATAGGAGTTCTGTTATGGTTATTAATTCAAATGATATTGAAGCAATTGTAAAACAAGTTCTTTCGAACATGCAAACAGAAAGTCCGCGTGCCTCATTTTCAGGCGAAATTCCGAAAACCGCAAGAGCAGCAATGCTTACAAGTCTTGAACACTATGATATCAAAGAATTCCCCATCCCTGAACTTGGCGATGATGATATCTTAGTTAAAGTTGAAGGCTGCGGCGTATGCGGAACAGACGCACACGAATTCAAACGTGATCCTTTTGGTCTCATTCCTGTTGTTTTGGGCCACGAAGGAACGGGCGAAATCGTAAAAATGGGTAAAAACGTGAAAAAGGATAGCGCAGGTAAGCCCTTGTCTGTTGGTGACAAAGTTGTTACTTGTATGATCTTTAAAGACAATCCGGACATTACCATGTTTGACTTAAACAAACAAAACGTTGGCGGTGCAGATGTTTATGGTCTTATCCCGGATGACGACATTCACTTAAACGGTTGGTTTGCCGACTACATGGTAATCCGTGGCGGTTCTACCGTATTTAACGTAAGTGATTTGGACCTGGATTCCAGAATCTTAATTGAGCCCAGCGCAGTTTTGATTCACGCAGTTGAACGTGCAAAAACAGTTGGTATTTTAAGATTCAACAGCCGTGTTGTTGTACAAGGCTGCGGACCGATTGGTCTTTTATGTATCGCAATTCTCCGTACAATGGGCGTTGAAAATATCGTTGCTGTTGACGGTGAAGATAAACGTCTTGAATTCGCAAAGGAAATGGGTGCTACAAAATCCGTTAACTTTAAGAATCATAAAGGCATTGAAGAATTAACAAACGCAGTATCGGATGCATTCGGTGGCTATCTTGCTGACTTTGCATTCCAATGCACAGGCTCCCCTATCGCACACAGCAATGTGTATAAGTTCATAAGAAGCGGTGGCGGTTTGTGCGAACTCGGTTTCTTTATTAATGGTGGCGATGCAACAATCAATCCCCACTTTGATATATGCGCAAAAGAAATCACAACAGTTGGTTCTTGGGTATACACACTTCGTGACTACGCAACAACATTCGATTTCTTAAAACGTGCAAAAGGAATCGGACTTCCGATTGGAAAGCTTATAACCCACCGTTATCCGCTTTCTCAAATCAATGAAGCACATCAGACAAACCTCAAAATGGAAGGTTTGAAAATCGCAATTATTAACGAATAAAAATTATAGGAGGATATGGTAAAATGGCAAAAGAAGCATTAGGTATGATTGAAACCAGAGGTCTTACAGCAGCAGTTGAAGCTGCAGATGCTATGGTAAAAGCTGCAGAAGTAACAATGATCGGTACTGAAAAAATCGGTTCCGGACTTGTAAGCGTTATGGTTCGCGGTGATGTAGGCGCTGTTAAAGCTGCTGTTGAAGCAGGTGCAGAATGCGCATCAAAACTCGGTGAATTGGTTGCAGTTCACGTAATTCCGAGACCGCACGCTGACGTTGAAAAAATTCTGCCGTCCTTTTAATCATTAAAGAAAGTTTGGTGAATTAAAATGGCTGAAAGCACAAAAAGCAAAAGCACATCTACAACAAAAAAATCAGCAGCTACTGCTGAGGTTAAAAAGCCAGTAAATGAAAATTCAAATAATGCTATTAGCGAAAATAAGAAGGGAGAAATTAAAATGGCACTGGAAGCATTAGGTATGGTTGAAACAAGAGGTTTGGTTGCAGCAATCGAAGCTGCAGATTCTATGCTCAAAGCAGCAAACGTTGTTTTGGTAGGCACAGAAAAAATCGGTTCCGGACTCGTAAGCGTTATGGTTCGCGGCGATGTAGGCGCTGTTAAGGCTGCTGTTGAAGCAGGTGCTAACAACGCTGCACAGCTCGGCGAACTCGTAGCTACACACGTAATTCCGAGACCGCACGGCGACGTTGAAAAGATTTTACCCGCTATTAAATAAGAAATCTTTTCGCTTGAGTTTACATTCCGTGCCGGATACTTTCCGGCACGGATGGAATTCAATTCATTCTTAATTTAAATGCAAGGAATGGTGAAACATGATAATCGGAAAAGTTACCGGAAGTATTGTTGCTACCCGTAAAAATGAAAAACTCGTCGGTTCAAAACTCATGATTGTCGAACTTTTTGAAACAATGAAAAACGGCGATTCCAAAATTATAGCAATTGATAATGTCGGTGCAGGCATCGGCGAAGTTGTACTTATTGCACAAGGCAGCGCAGCACGCATTGGTTGCAACCTTGACAACTCACCTATTGATGCAGCAATTGTAGGTATTGTAGATAACGGTTCTGAATTGGAGTTGTGATTTAAATGTCACTGGAAGAATTAAAATTAAAGCTTAGAGAAGCCGGTATTGCCGGTGCAGGCGGTGCAGGTTTTCCGTCCTACGCTAAGCTTAGTACGCAGGCTGATACGATTATTTTAAACTGTGCAGAATGCGAACCGCTTTTAAAATTACATCAGCAGTTATTAGCCGAATACGCTTATGAAATCCTTTCAGCACTCACAATGATTGCTGAGGCTACCGGCGCTAAATCAATCATTATCGCACTTAAAGAACATTATAAAGGCGCAGTTGATGCTGTTAGCGCACTTTTAGATAATTTTAAAAACGTAAAAATTTCATATTTACCGGAGGTATATCCTGCCGGTGACGAAGTTGTTACAATTTATGAAACTACAGGCAGAGTTGTTCCGCCCGGAAGTATTCCAATTTCTATCGGCGTAACCGTATTTAACGTTGAAACTGTGCTGAATATGTATTATGCACTTACGGAAAATACACCTGTTACACACAAATATGTAACGATTTCAGGCGCTGTCAAAAAACCAATTACAGTAAAGGCTCCACTTGGAATACCTTTTTCTGAATTGATTAAACTTGCAGGCGGCGCAACTTGCGAAGAATATTCTGTGATTTCAGGCGGCCCTATGACAGGTAAACTTGTAAATCCTTATGATACAGTTACAAAAACAACAAACGGTATTTTGGTATTCCCCAAAAACCACCGAATTGTAGATACAAAGAAAACGAAAATTTCAATTAGTTTAAAACGTGCAATGGGTACGTGTTGTCAGTGCAGAGCCTGCACCGTAACTTGCCCGAGAAATCTTTTAGGACACCCAATTCAGCCACATGCGTTTATGCGTAGTGCAACAAGTGGTGATACAAAGGATTTAGCACCTTTTATCAATACTATGTTCTGCTCCGGCTGCGGACTTTGCGAACTTTACTCTTGTCCGCAGGGTTTAGCACCAAGAACGCTAATCGGCGAATACAAAGCAGGCCTTCGTGCATCTGGTGTTTCAGTTCCCAAAGATGTAAAATCCCAAAACGTTGATGCGGTAAGAAGTATGAAACTTGTACCACTCAATCGTCTTATCGCACGTTTAGGTCTTACAAAATATAATCATCCGGCACCACTTACGGAAAAAGAAATTTCAACAAAAAAATTGCAGATTTCTTTAAATCAGAATATCGGTGCACCAAATGTTGCAATTGTTAAAAAGGGTGATAAAATTCATCAAAATGACATACTTGCAAAACCGGATGATACAGCACTCGGGCTTCCGCTCCACTCGCCTGTTAAAGGTGCGATTATGGAAGTAAACAAAAACTCAATTCTTATAAAATGCGAAGCATAATTTTCTGAAAGGAAGATGACTGTAATGAGTAAAGCAATCGGTATGGTAGAATATGTTACAGTATCTACTGGCATTCAAGCTGCAGATACTATGGTAAAAACTGCCGATGTAGATATTATTGAAGCACAAACAGTTTGTCCCGGTAAATATATTGTGATTATTTCTGGCGAACTCAGTGCAGTTCGTTCTGCAGTTGATGCCTCTAAAACAAAGTTTGATGAAAAACTGATTGACTCTTTCGTACTTGGTAATCCGCACGATTCTATTTTCTCTGCAATCTACGGTGCAACCGAAGTCGAAAACGTTGAAGCACTCGGCGTTTTAGAAACGTATTCCGCAGCATCCATCATTGTTGCTGCTGATGTTGCAGCTAAAACTGCTCTTGTTGACTTAATTGAACTTAGAATCGCAAAAGGTATGTGCGGTAAGTCCTACGTGTTAATCACAGGTAGTGTTGCATCTGTAACCGCTGCAATTGAAAAGACAAAGAGTCAGATTGAACAAAACGGTTTCTTCTTAGACAGTTCTGTCATTGCAAGACCGGATGAAAAACTTTGGCAGACATTGCTTTAATATTATTGTAAACAATTCCGCTTTTGCGGACGAGATACAAAATTTAAACCGGAGGGTTAGAATATGGAATTAAATGAAAACTATATCAACCAAATCGTTCAAAGTGTAATGAAAAATTTAGAAAGCGCAACTCCCGAGGATAACAAGCGCTTAAAGGGTGTATTCCCTACAATGACGGAAGCGCTTGAAGCAGTAGATAAGGCATACAAATTCTACCGCAGTTATTCTGTTGAACAGCGTGAAAAGATGATTGCAAACATCAGAAAGTTAACGCTTGCAGAAGCTGAAACCATGGCAAAATTAGGTGTTGAAGAAACCGGCATGGGCAGAGTTTCAGATAAAATTATCAAGCACCAGTTAGTTGCAAACAAAACACCCGGTACAGAAGATTTAAAGACAACTGCATGGACTGGTGATGACGGTCTTACTTTAATTGAAATGGCGCCCTTTGGCGTTATCGGAAGTATCACACCTTCTACAAACCCCAGCGAAACAGTTATCTGTAACACAATCGGTATGATTGCAGGCGGTAATGGTGTTGTATTTAACCCTCACCCGAATGCATGTAAAGTTGCAAACTATGCAGTTGATTTAGTTAACAGAGCAATTGTAGAAGCAGGCGGTCCTGAGAACTTAGTTGTTTCCGTTTGCAAACCCACAATGGACACATCAAAAGAAATGATGGCATCTCCCATTGTTAAAATGCTTGTTGCAACCGGTGGCCCCGGTGTTGTAAAAACGCTTCTTTCCTCCGGTAAAAAAGCAATTGGTGCAGGTGCTGGTAACCCTCCTGTTATCGTTGACGAAACTGCTGATATTAAAAAAGCTGGTCGCGATATCGTGTTAGGCGCAAGTTTTGACAACAACCTTCCATGTATCGCTGAAAAAGAATGTTTTGCAGTAAGTTCCATTGCTGACGAACTTATCGACAGCATGATGAAAAATGGTGCTTACATGCTTTCTGGCGATATGGTTGAAAAACTTAAAAACATTGCTTTGGTAGAAAAAGATGGTAAATACTCCATCAACAAAAAATGGGTTGGCAAAGATGCTTCTCTCTTCTTAAAAGAATTAGGTATCAATGCAGATGCAAAACTCATTATTTGCGAAACAGATGAAATGCATCCTTTCGTTCAGGTAGAAATGATGATGCCGATTTTGGCAATCGTTCGTGTAAATAACATTGATGAAGCAATCAAAATGGCAGTAAAAGCAGAACACGGCAATCGCCACTCTGCACACATTCATTCTAAAAACATTGATAACTTAACAGCGTTCGCAAAAGCTGTTGAAACAACCATTTTTGTTAAAAATGCTCCTTCTTACGCAGGAATTGGTGCAGGTGGCGAAGGTTATACAACATTTACAATTGCTGGTCCTACCGGTGAAGGTTTAACTGCTGCACACTCCTTCACAAGAGCGAGAAGATGCGTAATGGTTGACGGTCTTCACATTATCTAAATTCAATTTAAAGGATGAACATTATGAACGCATTAGGTTTAGTTGAAGTATACAGCTTTACAACAGCAGTTTGTGTTGCCGACATTGCATCAAAAACTGCCGATGTTAAAATTATTGCTTTTGACAGAAACAGACCCTTAGACCCCAACGCCCCAGCTCCACTTATTATGGTAGTTAAGATGGAAGGCACTGTTTCTGCCGTGAGAGCCGCAGTTGATGCAAGCGTTGAATATGCAAAAGCAGAAGGCAAATATGTCGTTTCGCACGTGATTCCGAATCCCGGAACAGACGTTGAGAAAATGGCATACCGTATGGATATTAACAAAGATAAATTCAACAAAAAACTTCCAAAATCTCTCCTTGGCGTAGACCTTGAAGTTGGCAGTGCAACAGACATTGGTCTTTTGGAAGTTCAGGGTTTGGTTGCATCAATCGAAGGTTTAGACGCAATGCTCAAAGCCGCAAACGTAAAAGTTATTCACACTGAAAAACGTCTTGGCGGAAGACTTTGTACCTTTATTATTTCGGGCAGCGTATCCGATGTAAAGGCCGCAATCAAAGCTGGCGAAGCACACGCATCCGTACTTGGTAAAGTATACGGAAAAGCCGTAATTGCGCGTCCGCATGAAGAGGTTATTAAATTTTTCGATACAGAATGCTAAATTTTTATTTTAGCTGCGCCCGCAGGCGCTAAAAATCTGCGAATCTTACAAAAAGCGAGTGTATTTGTTATGTATGATTTGAAAACAATTGAAGCAGCGGTAAAAGACGCGATTATTGATTTTGAAAAGAATAAAGACTCTGTTAAAATCGGCGTTTCTCAGCGCCATGTACATTTGTCGCAGGAAGATTTGTATACCCTCTTCGGCGAAGGTTTTGAACTTACAAAACTTAAAACTCTCATGGGCAGAGAATTTGCATCAGAACAGTTTGTAACACTTGTGGGTCCATCATTAAAATCCATTGAAAAAGTACGTGTTTTAGGACCGGTTAGAAAAAATACTCAGGTTGAAATTTCTAAAACTGATACCTTTATTTTAAAGGTCAGCCCTCCGGTACGTCCTTCCGGTAACATCGAAGGTTCGGAGCGTTTGGTTTTAGTTGGACCTAAGGGAACGGTTTACTTAAAGGAAGGCGTTATCATCGCAAACCGTCACATCCACTTAGATCCCGATTATGCAGCTGCTAACAATATTTCTGATAATGAATATGTTGATGTAGTTGTTGAGGGTATCAAGCCCACAAGATTTTATGATGTTCAGGTGCGTGTCCGTGACGATTTCAGATGCGAAATGCACATCGATACAGATGATGCCAATTCGACTATGCTTCGAAACGGAGACAAAGTTAAAATCATAAAAAAATAGTAGTAATTTGAGGTGAGCAAATGTTTGCATTAGAACGCCAAAAACGCATTCTGGAAATATTAAATACTTCCGGTGCCGTTTGGGTAAGTAAATTAAGCACTGAGCTCGGAGTAACCGAAGAAACAATAAGACGAGATTTGGAAAAACTCGAAAAGCAAGAGTCATTGGTTCGTACACATGGCGGTGCCGTACCGATTACCGACAGTTCTTATGAACTCTCATTAGAGAAAAGAAAGCAGACAAATTCAGAAGTAAAAGAGCAACTTGCAAAAGCTGCAGCTGAACATTTACTTCCAGGCGATACAATTTTTCTTGACTCCTCTACCACAACATTTTTTATGGCTAAAGAAATCAAGAAAATGAAAAACATTACTGTAATCACAAATTCACTCAGAATTGTTCAAGAACTTTCTGATGCTGAAGCAATTAAAGTAATTGCAGTTGGTGGGCTTGTAAGCAACAATCAGTCATTTGTCGGTTCGATTGCCGAAAAAGCAATTCAGCACGATTTCTTTGCAGATAAATTCTTTTTTTCAAGCAAAGGTGTAAGTGCAGACGTCGGCATTTTAGAAAGCAATGAACAGGAATGCGCAATCAAGCAAAAAATGCTCAAAAACGCTAATAAAAAGTACTTTTTATGTGATTCAAGTAAAGTTGGAAAAGTTGGTTTTTATAAACTCATTCCGCTTGAAAAATTAGATTATTTCATTACCGATTCAGAACTTGATACATCATATCACGAAAAGTTTTCTGAATACGGAATCAATTACATACAATATAAAATAAAAAAATAACAAAACAAAAGAGGCACAGCAATCAATTGCTATGCCTCTTCTTTTTTTAATGATTAGTCGTTGCAGCAGCTGCAGATGAGGATAAGGATTAAGATAATCCATAAGCAGTTGTTATCACCGAAACCAAAAAGACCGTTATTGCATCCCATAACGCTTACCTCCTTAATTCGTTATGCTACATACTATGCATATTGCATTAAGGTGGTATTTTGTCCTTACATTTTTATCTTTTAAAAGTCTTATCAAAATCTTCCATCAGTTTTGTTTTCTTAAAAAGATTCAATAACAAAAGCGAAAGAATAATACCCACTATACCCTGCACCAAATTTCCGGGCATGCCGGCAATCGCACCAACTCCATATCCCAAAAAGAACCATTCATAGAAAAAATAAGATATCGCCATAAAAATTTCAGCGCACACAGTTGAAAAAGCAGTATAAAAACTTTTTTTCGGCAATTTGCGATATAATACCCAAGCAATTAAAGCTGTTACTCCTTTAATCAAAAACGTTGCAGGTGCATAGATAAAATACCCGGAGAAAACATCCGCAAGCATCGAACCAATTGCAGCAGAAAACGTGCCATAAAAAGGTCCCAGCATAAGACCGGAAAGCAAAACGATA
>JAZNGT010000017.1:0-2022 GCA_045576635.1 Congzhengia sp.
CCATCTGCGACTGCGGTTTTTCCCATTGCGGCTGATTGAATAAAAACAAAAGGCACCCGGAAGGGTGCCTTTTTTGTTATTGACGATTTTAAAAATAATGGTAAAATAAAAACAGCAAAGGAGGAGTTTTTTTGGAAACAAGGCAGAAAATTATAGACGAATACAAAAAACTTGTTATTTCGGAAAAACGAGCGAATGTTTCCATTTCTGAAATCTGTCAAAATGTTGGAATTTCAAGAAAGACATTCTATAATTATTTCCGCGACCGCTGGGATATTCTTGAACAGATAATCCTTAATGATATAGAAAAACCTATTCTATTGGGAAATGCCGAAAAGCTTCCTTATCATGATACCATCTATATAATCTTTGAAAAATTTCTTTTCGAAAAAAGCTTCTATAAAATAGTAATCACCGAAAACTGCCAGAACTCCCTTTTTGAAAGTCTTATAGAGTGTTATGCAAAAATCATCAGCAATTGCTATGACAAACCCGGACTTACAGAAAGTGAAGCAAAATATGTTGACTATAAAGAAGCTTCAAACATAGTAATGCTTTTGCGTAAATGGGCAAAAGACGGAATGAACGAACCTATAGAATCAATGGTAAAAGTTTGTATGTATTCAAATACCGATGCAAAAAGGTAACAGTTTTAAAAACTGTTACCTTTTCTTTACGTTTTTTTGGTTTGTTAATTTTCAAACGATAATTTCTCTGTTAATATTAAAACAAATGAACAAAAAGGAGAAATTATTATGGCAGATTTCAGAGCTGATTACAGCAAATTCACCGTTGAAGACCTTGGCTGGAACAAAGTTCCTTTTGCAGACGTTGACAAAAAGGTTACCGACCTTATGGATTTCACCGGAAAAACCGTTATCGTAACCGGTGCAGGCGGCGTTGGCCTTGGAAGAGCACTCGCACATCGTTTTGCAGCTCTCGGCGCAAAAGTTGTTATGAACGATATCAACGAAGAAGGCCTTATGAAAAACGCAAAAGAAGTTGAAGAAAAATGGAATACCAAAGTATATCCCATCGTTGCAGACCTTGAAAACTTCGACAGCGTAAAAGAATTCTTCGCAAAAGCAAACGAAACTCTCGGCGGACATATCGACGTTGTTATCAATAACGCAACCCACACCAGCTACGGTCCTTTCTTCATGTTCACCGAAGATCAGATCGATACCACCATCAGAGGCGCACTTCTTTCTGTCGTATATTGCCTCCGCTGCGCTTGCGATTATATGATTCCTCAGGGTTACGGCAAAATTGTCAACATTTCTTCCGAAAGCGCTTACAACAAAAATAACGAAAACATCGTTCTCTATGCTGCAACCAAATCTGCAATGAACGGCCTTACCCGCGGACTTGCAAATGAACTTGCTCCTTTCGGAATCATGGTAAACGGCGTTGCTCCCGGCCTTATGTTCCACGACGGACTTCGTTATGTTTTTGATAACCCCACTGAAGAAAACCTCGGCGTAAGACAGACCATGTGCCAGGGTGTTGCAGATACTATCTGCAAACGTCCTTCCCTTGCCGATGAAGTTGCAAACACCGTTGTTTATCTCGCAAGTGATGCTAACACTTATATCTATGGTCAGACCATTCTCAACGGCGGCGGCATCAACGTATTCTAAATCCACTTTTCTATTTCCCAAATACCCCCAATGAAAAAAGACCGCTGAAAAGCGGTCTTTTTTCATTATCGCAACTCAACAATTAAATAAGTATAATATATATTACATATTTAATTGTCAGAATTTATTCTTGACAAACCAAAACCAAAGTGGTAACATATCATAACATAAGGGAGTAGTTGGCGCGCCGGAAAGATTTCGGAGCGTTATGTTATTCGTCATCACGCCGAAAGGCCGGATAATGTATTAAACAACAAGACTTTTTATTACAGAAACCGTAATGAAAGGCCTTGTATTTTTTTGCCTTCGTTACGGAAAAACGGAGGTTTTTTATTTATGATGATGTACGTACTTCTCGTCGTCGGCTTTGTTCTTCTTAAAG
>JAZNGT010000018.1:0-6246 GCA_045576635.1 Congzhengia sp.
TCTCCCGATCCAAATCCAACACCTGCGGCAATTCCCTCCGGCAGATTATGAATCGCTATTGCCATGACAAATAAAAGTATCTTGTTTAAGTTGGTGTTCTGATGTTCTTCCGTATCTTTTCCCACAAGTTTATGTAGATGCGGTACAAGCTTGTCCAATAAATTCAGACAAATTGCACCTGCAAAAATACCGCAAATTGTGACGAGAACACCCATTTTTCCACCGTATTCGATAGAAGGGAGAATAAGTCCCAATACTGCAGCAGCAAGCATAACGCCCGCCGCAAAGGAAAGGATAATGTCAGAAAGTTTATGGGATATCCCTTTCGTAAAATAGCCGATAATTGCACCAATTACGGTAGCACCACCGACCCCCAGGGCTGTAAGCAAAACAAAATTCATAAAAGTATACCCTCTTTAACTTATAATACAAGTGACGGAGCCGTATATACGCGGGCAGCAAGTTCGCTGTTTAACATATATAAACTTTTGGGGTCTGAACCAAAGAGTTCCATTTTTGTAATCAAATCATTTGCGTTGGTTTCTTCTTCGCCCTGTTCTTTTACAAACCAATCCAAAAACTGCATGGTGCGAAAATCTTTTACATCGTATGCAGCAGCATAAATGTCGTTAATTAAAGATGTTACAAGTTCCTCATGTGCAAGTCCTGCTTTTAAAACGTTCATATCACTGTCTAAAACCTTGTCGGGTTTTGCGATTGCATCTAATGTTACCTTTTCATTGTTATTTAACAAATAGCGGTAAAACAGCATCGCGTGGTCGCGTTCTTCCTGTGCCTGAATATAGTACCAGTTTGCAAAACCGTCTAATCCTCTTTCCTCAAAATAGTTAGAAAAATCAAGGTACAGATATGCAGAATAAAGTTCCTTATTGATTTGCTGATTGAGTAACTCTCTTACTTTTTTGTCCATCATGATACATTTCCTCCATAAATTTTATTTGTAAGAATGGGAGTAATATAACATTACTCCCATTTTCCTTTTAACAGTTTTTCAGTTTATTTTCTAAAATTTCTTTGATCACAGCAACATCGCCTGCGCCTTTCAGTTCTTTCATGCAAGCGCCGAAAAGTGCCTGTTTTGCCTTTTCTTTACCGTTTTTATAGTCTTCAATTGCACGGGGATTTTCGCTGATGACTCTTTCCACAATACCTTCAATTGCAGAAGAATCCACCTTGCGGTCAAGCGCATTTTCCTTACAGAACGCAATCGGATCAACATCATCTTCTACTACTGCAATCAAAATCTTTTTGCCTGCATTTCGGTTGATGGTGCCGCTATCTACCATCTTAATAATGGCAGAAAGTTTTTCGGCAGAAAGCGTAAGGTCAGAAAGGCTTCCGCCGCTTTTACGCAGAACACCTGCACAGTCAGTTAAAATCCACGCAGCAGAATCTTTTGCATCGCAGCCGAGTGCTACAACATCGTCAAGCAGTTTGCTTAACTTGTGATTCTGAACAAGCATTTCGATTTCTTTTTCAGAAATACCGGCTTCTCTGTATGTTTCTGCCTTTTCATCAACAGCAACGGGCTTGGCATTCTTAATTTCTTCAAGCCACACATCGTCAATTATAATAGGCATAAGATTTGCGTCAGGGAAATAACGGTAGTCTGCTTCGGTCTCTTTGTTACGCATGGCAAAGGTTTTACCGATTACATCGTCAAAACGTCTTGTTTCCTGAACGAGTTCCTCAGTTTCAAACTCAATGGCATCAATATGGCGCTGCGCTTCATAGCGAATTGCTCGCTCGATTGCTTCAAATGAACTCATATTCTTAATTTCAGTACGAACACCGAACGTTTCACTACCCTCAGGACGAACAGAAATGTTTACGTCGCAACGCATTGCGCCTTCTTCACATTCTGAAATGTTGCCCGAACGGAACATAGACTTTAATTTGTTTAAGTAAAGAAGTACTTCTTCGGCACTGCGAAAATCCGGTTGTGTTACGATTTCAATAAGCGGAACGCTGGTACGGTTAAAGTCAACGAAAGAAAATTTGCCTTCGTGAACGAGTTTGCCTGCGTCTTCTTCCATATGAATCTGCTTAATACGGATATCGCGATTTCCCGAAGATGTTTTTAAAGTAACACATCCGTTTGTACATATCGGGTGATTGAGCTGTGTAATCTGATATGCGCACGGAAGGTCTGGGTAATAATAGTTTTTCTTATCAAACGTTGTGTATCTGCTGATTTCGCAGTTTAACATAAGACCTGCTGTTACTGCAAGTTCTACAACGCGCTTATTCATAACGGGAAGCATACCCGGCATACCACTGCACGCGGGGCAAACGCAATCGTTTGGTTCCACAGATGAAGAATGGCCGCCGCAAGAACAGAAAATCTTAGATTCTGTGCTAAGTTCTACGTGTGTTTCAAGTCCAATAACGAGTTCGTAGTTCATATTATTCACCCATCCTTTCAACACAGCCGGCGAGGCTTAGCAATGTACTTTCGTCAAAGTGTTTACACAAAAGCTGAACGCCACCGCTGACTAAAGCCGGAATGCCCAAAAGGTTTGCAGGTGCGGTAAATACGCTTTCAGCAAACACTTTTTGGAAAGCTTCGTGTATGTCATACGCCTCGTATGTTGTTTTACTTAAAACAGGCGTAAGAACAGCATCGTAAGACGCAAAAAGTGTTTCAAACTTTTCTGCCATAGCGCGGCGTACTTTTAAAGATTTACTGTAACAGCTTTCGTAGCGGTTTTTGGACAAAACGTCAGAACCATAGAGAATTACTGCTTTTGTTAAGAAATTAAATCCTTCGGTTCTTGTGTTTACGTAAAGTTCATCAATGTTTTTGTATTCTTTTGAACGGTAACCGAATTTTACGCCATCATAACGGGATACGTTGTTACATGTTTCGGCAGTCATAAGAATCTGCCATGCGGTATTTAACGCGTCAAAAATATCAAGCGAAATTTCTTCGACCGTTACGCCATTTTTACGTAATTTATCGGCATAATCCAAAACGCGTGCACGCGTTTTTTCATCCGCCTTTTCCATAAGTTCTTTTACAATCACAACGCGCTTTTTGGAAATATCCTTATTCACAGAATAATCGTAAGAATCATTTTTTAAACTTGTGCCGTCTTTTTCGTCGTGCCCTGCGATAACTTCCATAATCTCTTTGATTTTGGAAACGTCACCTGCATAAACACCGGTCTGCTCGCCGGATGCAGCACACGAAACAATACCGTAGCGCGAAACGGTTCCGTAGGTGGGTTTTAGAAAATCAACACCGGAAAGCGCTGCTGCACGGCGGGTTGCGCCATTCATGTCAACGCCTAACGCTGCCAAAACTTCGCCTTTTGAAACGAGTTCTGCCGCAGCACCTTTAAGCAAAGTTTCATTTTCGCCATAATAGGAAAATTCGCCTACTAAATCAAGACCAAATTCGCCTACGTTGGTTTTTCCTGAAATTACATACCCTTTTTCTTCAAGGCGTGTTACTGCCTCTGCACTGAAAAGCGGTTTATAACCTTCCAGAATGCGGGAACCTGCCTGTGTCGGTGCATGTTTTACTAAAATCATATCATCGACTGCCACGGTTCCTTTTTCGGATAACTGTGCTACATAATATTTCATTTACATACACCTCACTTTACAAGTCTTGGTACCTGCCAACTGTCATCACTTCGTTCGGGAGCACCTTCTAAAAGGCTTTCTCTCGAAAACGGCTGAATACGTTTGTCTTCACGAAGTACATTTGTCATCGGCATAACGTGAACCATTTCTTCCACGTTTTCGGTATCTATAGTTTTAAGCAACTCTTCGTTTTTCTGCATATCGGCAAAAATATTCTGCATCACTTTTTCTTCGGAATCTGTAAGCGAAAGCTGATTTAATTCCTGCGCATTTGAAAATGCTGAACGCTTTGCTGCGTGTGTCTTTCCTGCGCCCGATGCTATCGCACGGGTTGCAAGCGCGCTGTTGTTTCCTAAAAGGTGAACATCTTCAAGCTGCTGATTCGTAACCTCGCTCGGCGCTCCAAGCAAGAGGTCCTGTGCGTTTCCGTTAAGCGGGAATGCAATAACTTCAAGAATCTTATCCTCATCGGTAAGAAGCATTACCATACGGTCAATACCGGGCGCCATACCTGCATGAGGAGGTGCACCGTACTGGAACGCCGTATAAAGTGCGTTAAAGCGGGTTTTAAGTTCTGCTTCTGTATACCCTGCAATCTCAAACGCTTTTTTCATAATATCAATATCGTGGTTACGAACTGCACCGGATGCAAGTTCAATACCGTTACATACAAGGTCATACTGATATGCAAGCACCTCGGTAGGATCATCCCCTAAAAGCGCTTCCATACCGCCCTGCGGCATAGAGAACGGGTTGTGCGTAAAAATGGTATCGCCTGTTTCTTCATCGATTTCAAACATGGGGAAATCCACAATAAAACAAAATTCAAACGCATCGTCTCTAATTAAGTCAAGTTGTTCTTTGCGCGCAAGCCATGAACGAATGTGACCTGCCTTTTTCTCTGTGTCGTTTTTCTTGTCGTCACAGATAAAGAACAGTGTCTCCCCTTCTTTTACGCCGGTAAGGGAAATAATTTCTTTCTTTTTATCGTCAGAAAGGAATTTTGCAATCGGTCCTAAAAAGGCACCTTCTTTTAAAGTGATATAACCAAGTCCGCCAAGACCTACTTCGGGACTTGTTGCAAATTTTAAGGAATCCTCAAAGAATTTATTGGATTTTCCACGACAGTCTGCAACGATACCGCGAACGGGTTTTCCGCGGAACGCAGGAAATTCTACATCCGCGAAAAAGTCTGTTAAATCGCAGATAATAAGCGGATTTCGAAGATCCGGTTTATCGGAGCCGTATTTCATCATCGCGTCGGCATAGGTAATGCGACGGAAGGGTTTTTCTGTAATTTTTTTATTGGAAAATGTCTTAAAGGTATCGTAAATTACATCTTCGCAAACTTCAAGTACTTCTTCCTGCGTTGCAAACGCCATTTCAAAGTCGAGCTGATAAAATTCACCGGGAGAACGATCAGCACGGGCATCTTCATCACGGAAGCAAGGTGCAACCTGAAAATACCGGTCAAAACCTGACACCATAAGCAATTGTTTAAACTGCTGCGGTGCCTGCGGGAGTGCATAAAATTTTCCAGGATGTTTACGGCTGGGCACCAAAAAGTCACGCGCACCCTCAGGTGACGATGCAGTAAGAATCGGTGTCTGCATATCGAGGAAATTCTTTTCCTCCATCTTGTTTCTTAAATGGCGGATGATTTTGGAACGGATCACAAGATTCTCGTGGTTTTTAGGGTTTCGAAGGTCAAGGTAGCGATATTTAAGACGAAGTTCGTCTTTGCTTGCTCTTGATGCACGAACATCAAACGGAAGCATATTCTGGCTCTTACCGAGTACGGTAAGCGAATCGGCAACAAGTTCAACGCCACCGGTTGCAATTTTATCGTTGACTGTTTCGGGCGCACGCTTTTCAACGGCACCCGTAACCGAAATAACAGTTTCACGGTTTACGTTTTCAATGAGTGCCTCGTTATGAATGACAACCTGCGTCACACCGGTATAATCGCGCAGGTCTATAAAGATAACGCCACCGTGATCACGCACAACATCAACCCAACCCGCAAGCGAGACGGTTTTGCCGATGTGTTCATCGCGAATGTCGTTACAGAATAGTGTTCTATACATGATAAAACCTCCTAAAACCTTTCAAAATAAAAACCCCGGGGAAATCTACCTATTCCCGGGACGAACAAACCGAAATAGTTTCCGATCCTTTCACTTACATCAAACGCACATTCTATCGCTTTTGTGCATTCTATGATAAGCATTCCACAAAGGGCATATATCCATTCATAATTATAGCAAAATCTGATTTTCTTGTCAATAAATTTTCCTATATTTATGCAAAAATTGTAAGAAATAAAAGCGAACAAAAAAAAGAAAGAAACCGCACACAAATGTGTGCGGTTTCTTTGAAAAAGCAGAACCATAGAGATATTTTTAATTTTCGTTTTGCGTAAGCAAAACCACCTTTTCTTTTATCTATTCTCTGGAAACGACAGCATTAGATAAGAACAAAGAGAGAAAAGCGAACAGATAAGAGTACAAAAATCATGATGTTTGTTTATTATTCTTCTTGTTTGTAAGATCATAAGCAACTACGTTATAAACCCATTTCTTGCCTTTATTTCTTGTTGCAATATTGGTACAGAACAACAAGAAAAATAAAAAT
>JAZNGT010000019.1:0-4701 GCA_045576635.1 Congzhengia sp.
CTTGCACAAAAGCACGAAGTTTTCAGGACGGCTATTATTTACGAAGGCGTTAAAATTTATCGCCAGGCTATCACTGACAGAAAACTGCCTTTAACAATGCTTGATTTAACTGCTAGTGATAATAAATTTGCCGACGCTAAAAAAATTCGCCAACAACTTTTGCTGACAGGTTTTGACTTGCAGAAAAAGTCGCTTATGCAATTTATCTGCGCCAAAACTTCTGAAACCTCTTGCTACATTATTACTGCCGTTCACCACATTATTGTTGACGGCTGGTGCGTTGATAATTATTTTGCTGACTTTGAAAATTTTCTGCTCGCCGCGCGTACTTCAGGCAAAATTGCTATCGTCAATGCTGACTGCGGTCTTTATGAATCGGCTGTTAGAGAAATTATCTCAAAAGACCAACTCGCCGCTGCATCATATTTCCGCAATCTTTTGCACGGCTACGATAATAAAGCCCAGCTGCCGACTTATGGCAAAATTCCTGCCGCTGAACAATATTTTGACAATCAAATTGTTGAAGTCATTGACTCGGCAACTGCTAAAAATTTAGAAACTGTTTGTCGCAAGGTCGGCGCAACTTTAGCTAATGGTCTGGAATTGGTTTGGGCATTGGTGATTCAAACTGCTTGCAGGCTTGATGACATTGTTTTTGGCAAAGTTGTTTCCGGCAGAGATAAGCCCTGCCAAGTCTCAATTTTAAACCTGACAGGGCTTTTTATAAATACCATTCCTGTTCGCGTGAAGGTTGAAAAAAATTCTACCGCAATGCTTGAAAATTTGCGCCGTTACCAAGCGTCCATCGCGGCAATGTCATTTGATTCAAGTTCGCGCTGCAGCCGTTCTTCAATTTCAGCAGCAGTTGCAATGTCATCGGCTGTTTTGTTCCAATTAGCTGGGTCGAAAATTACGCAGTTGTCGAAAAACCAAAGATAATGCTTAAACTTTGCGCGAATGTTAAGTTGAAAAAATTCATCGCGGTTTGCTGCGTTTTTGAGCCTGACGGCAGTTTCACGCGGTACATTTACAAAGACAGCGCATTTGTAGCTTGGCTTGATGAAGTCTGCAAATTCAATCCACAATTCCTGACGCGGTGCGACATAGCAAACATCTTTAATGAGGTTAAAAGCTAAAGGACTCACTCAAATTTCCCTCCTGCGCGGGCGCATATTTATTATTTAAATTATTATTAGTATTGTTTGAAACATTACTAAACAAAGGCGGTTGCGAAGTTGCTTGCGAAGTCCTTTGATTAGTAGCCTGTTCATCTGCGTGCAACTTTCCAGAAGGCAAAGAGTAAATGAAACTGTCGCGTTTTTTCTTGAAATCAATCAAGCCAAAATTTTTTAAAACGCATTTTGCCTGCTGAATGGTTGTCCTTGACAAGTTTGTTGTTCTTGCAAGTTCACTATCTGACAACGAAAAAGTTTTTGCTTGGCGGACGCAATTCCACTTATGAAGAATATGCAAGTATGTGAGTTGCGTAGCGGGCGAAACTTTATGCGCTTGTAAAAAGTTAAAGAAGAAATACAATTTGTCAAAGTAATTCATTTCAATCACCTATTTGTAGCGATAAAAGCCGTGATAGCTTCCACGCAAAAGGTCGCGTTTAATGCTATCACAGATTTTATCTTTGTTTTCAAGGAGCTGTTCGCGCCATTTCAACGAAGTGTCAAAGTCGAAACGACGCAAGCAATAGTTCAATTCGCGTTGCAAGTACTTATTGAAAAGTTCTTCAACGGTTTTTTGTCCAGATGTGTCTTGCAAAATCATATTCACACCCAAATTGTGACCAAATTACTCTTGCAAGTTCATTGTCGCTTGTGAAGAATTCTCTGCAAATCCAGAAGTCCCAACGTATGCCACGTCCTCCAAGCGGAGCGATTTCAAGAAAGTAGCCATAGTTGCCGCCGAAGTCGCACCTCCTGATTGCAAACTGTCCAACGCAGATTTGCTCGCCGTTGCGTTCAAGCACAATTTCACCTTCTCTTCTGATTCGCGCGGATAGCAGACGCTACGCAAAATGTTGTGCAACTTTTTCAACATTTCCTTTTTGGCTGTGATAACACAATGGCTGTCCTCGCCGTCAATGACAATGTCGTAATACTTGTTGTTGTCCATCGCAAGATACGGCTTGACATTGACAACGAAAGTGCCTGTTGTCAACGAGATGTAATTACAAAACATTTGTAAAACCTCCTAAAAATTTTTAAAATTAAAAGGTGTTTGCACCTTATCCAAGAACACTCTTGCGAATGCTCTTGATAAAATGCCCGCACCTTCACGGACTGTATGTGATAAAAATTTTTAAGAGATTTTCTAAAATTCAGACTCTGTACTGTTGCCTTCAACAAGCCAGGTTCTTGTCTGCATTGTCACATAGGCTTCTTTAATTCTTGTGACGTCTACGCCTTCGCCTGAATTGTTTGTTGCTTGAATCAAAGTACCGCCGCCAGTAACAGTTGCTGTTGCCGCTGCAAGCAATGCGTCAAGCCTTGCAGTAGTAGTACTTTCGCTTGCACTTGTGTCGTAATTATCAACTGTAACTCCAACAGTTTCATCGCCGGCTGTGCCGAACACAACGCGCAATTCTTGTTTTGATGTTACCTTTGCCATTATTCGTTACCTCCTACATCTTGAACACCTGTAACTTTTGCGTCAATGAAAGTTGAAGTTGTCAACGCATTCAACGCTGTTGCAAAATTGTAAGCTGCGACTGCGTCTGCTGTGTACTGTTCTTGCTGAGAATCATAGCCGAATGCGCCTCCTTCATTCAAGACATCAAAAGTCTTTTGCTTTGCGTCATTTGTTGCCGTTGTCACGCTCAACTGCAATTTCGCCTTGTCCACATTTTGAATCATTTTAAAAACTCCTTTCTTTTGCTGCAGATTTTTTCAAAATCAATTATAATATATCAGAAAAAAAAAAAATGTCAACAACTTTTTTGAAATTGGCGGCGATTCGCGAAAAACTATAGTTTTGAAAACTTTAATGGTTATGGCGCGTGCAAATATTGAAGGCTTGAGCGCGAAAGATATTTTCAAACAGCGCACGGCGAAAGTTATTGCAGAAAAATTTTACAAGCGCGAAGGTGAGGACATTGATAAAATTGAAGAACTTGCAAGGCAAAAGGCAATTCCAGCGACGAACGAACAAATTGAAATGGTCGATTATCAATTTCTCAATGTCAAATCAGTAATGTACAATCTCGGGAGTTTATATCGATTCGACGCAAAAGTTGAGGCTGAAAAATTGGCTGCGGCGGTCAAAAAAGTAGTTAGCAAGCACCCTGCGCTGCAAACAATTTTTGACTTTGACGACGAAGGAACAGTCATTCAGAAAATTGAGCCGCAAAGTTTGGCTAATGTTGAAATTGAAGAAATTCAGGCTAAAGACTTGGAAAAACTTACGCGCACTTTGTTAAAACCGTTTGCAATGTTCCGCCAACCGCTGTTCAGGACAAAAATTTTTAAATGCGGCGAAAAGCTGTACTTTTACTTTGATATGCACCATATAATTTCAGACGGCACATCGATAGGCATTTTTCTGGAAGATATAGCAAAAGCATATCGCGGCGAAGAAATCGGCAAGGATTATTATTACAGTTACCTTTTGAAGGAGTACGAAAATATAAATTCAGCGGAGTACATAGCGACAAAAAAATATTACCAAGAGATTTTTGGCGACAAAGTTTGGTGTGAATATCCCGAACCAGATTTTGATTCTTGGGAGTCGCAGTACGGCGAAATTGATATTGACACTGAAATTTCTACAGAAAAAATGGCAGAGGCAGAAAAGCGTTTAGGTTTTTCAAAAAATGTTTTGGCAGTAACAGCGGCAGTGTTGGCTTTGCGTGATTATTCCTTGAAGTCTGCAATACACATTGATTTTTTGAGCAGTAACAGGACTGAAGAATATTACTGGGACACGGTGGGGCTTATGTTTAAAGTGTTGCCAGTAGCTGTAGAGTTGGAAAATTATCCTGCCGTTGACAAATTGCTTGAAGAAGTCAACAGGCAAGTTGTAGAAGGTTTTGCACACAGCATTTGCGATTACGCAGAAGGCAATATTGCCTTACGCGACGCGCTGCTTGTAAATTATGTTTCAGATATGGGCGACGCGTCAGAGCTGAAAGACTTTGAACCTGTCGAAATTCCACTGACAAGCGACAAAAAAGCAATCGGCGGACATATTGATATTTATGTTATGGAGTCGAACGGCGCAGTTAATATCGCGCTTGAATATCAGCGTGCGGCTTACAAACTTGACAGCATTAAAAAGTTTTTGGATATGTTCGTGCGCAATTTAAAAATTTTGGTAAATAAAAATTGAGGAAGTCAGTATGAATATAAGTTTAGATGAACATTTCACCTGCAAAAAAATTTTACTTTATGCCCTGCCGAATATCGGGACAATGTTGGCGATAACTTCATTTCAGATGATTGACGGCTATTTTGTATCGAACTTTTTAGGCGTTATGCCATTTGCCGCCGTGAGTTTAGTTTTTCCGCTCATAATGATTTTAGTTGCGCCGGGCTTTATGATTGGCGAAGGTGGCAGCGCGATTATTGCAAAGTTGAAAGGCGAAGAAAATATTTCTGCAGCGCGTGAATATTTCACAATGCTAGTTGCAGTGCTTATAATCGGCGGACTTGCTATCGGCGGGGCAATATATTTTTTCCTGCCTGAAATTTTAAA
>JAZNGT010000020.1:0-24753 GCA_045576635.1 Congzhengia sp.
TATCTTCCACCAACGCAAACTCTGTCACAAAAAGATTTGTATTTTCACTTAAAGAAGATGCACTGGGTTCAAATGTTACATCATCCACATCAAAGTCAAAAACATAACCATCTCCGCCACCATTATGCGACTTTGCGCTTGTATAAATATTATCATTGGTGCTGGTCTTTATCGGATATGCCTCAATCCATCTTATGGATGATATGGGTTTTCCGTTTCCTAATGTTTCTGGCCACACAAATTCAAGTGAGTAGTTGGTCCAACCATCTGCAGTTGTTGTGCCCTTTGTCAAAACTTGCGAAAGCACACCTGTTCCCTCTGGACCATTGACATAAAACGCATATAGAAAACGTGTGTTGACACCTTCCATATCTACATTATATCTAACCCACAAACTTGCATGGTAGGTATCGCCTGCCACAGGTGCACCTTGCGGAATGATATTAAAACCACCATAGGGATTTGCGTATTCCACATTCAAGGAACCCTTTGTTCCGCCGGCACCGCCCTCTGTCCAGGAGAGTTTGTTGTCGTTAAGGTTCGGGTCACTGTAGGTTATGTTAATAACGCCATTTTCGGTTAACTCTTCAATTCCATCTTCAAAATTTAAATAGATATTAGAATAGTCGTTAAAGGGCGTTATCGTTGTATCTGCTGATACGGCGATTCCGCTAAACACTGATAAAACCAGTGCGAGAACCACTGTTAATGATAGAATTTTTTTCAACGGTTTCTACCTCCTTAATCTACCACTACATAAAATGTATGTTCGCCATAATCTTCAATTTTTCCACCAACATTTTTATAGTATGTGAGTGTAATCCATGCCATGCCTTCTTTTACGCCTTTCAGTGTTGTACCGGTGGCTGTTGCAATGGCAGGATTGCTGGATTTTGCAATCACTACATAATCAGAGAAGTCAACAAGCTTATCCTTTGTTGTTTCTGCTGTGTAATAAAGCGATTGTGTTTCTCCATCCTTCATGTTGTAACGAAGAGGTGTACGAAGCGTTTGCACGCCAAAGTCAAATCGGCTTTGGTATTTCTTTTCAATTCCGGATTCTTTTATAATTTGAAGTGCGTCGCTGTCCCAATTTGCATCAGGATAAACATAGGGTGCTTCATAATCAATCTTATCGCTTGTTGTTGCATAAGTTGTTGTTTTATCGGTTGTACTGTAATTGTTTTCAATGATATTTTCCAGGTTGTCATCCTGCGCAAAATACCATCTCGGTGTTACCGGTGAAGAAGGAAGCGTATATTCAACGAAGTTTCGATATATCAAAGGATACTCGGACATATCTACAACGTTTTCTGAAACTTTCCATCCTTTTGAACCATTATCTGTATAAATTGCCGCATAATCGTTTTTAATATCTTTGATATAGTTGCGGGAAATCATATTCGGATTTTCTTTGTTTCCACCCGAAACACCCAAGGTGTAAATGCCGGCACCGTCATATATGCGCCAGTTCAGAAAATCGTGAACATAGTTCTTTTCAACCACAAGATTTGCAATCGGAGATTTTGTCTGATACTGATTCCAACCCCAACCGATATGAATACCGGTGTAAGAACCGTCGCAAAGTTCATTGTTGCGAATGACTGTATTTTTCGGGTATCCTGCGGAAAGTGCTGCTGCCGATCTGTATTCCGTAGCAATTTTGTGAATATAGTTGTTTGCAATTACGTTATCGGTTACGTGTTGTCCCTCGTTTTCAGGATGACGCGGATCCCAATTTGCGTAATCTCCGCTTGCTTCTACTTCACCTAACGCCAAAGCAGAACCTGCAATGTCGTAGAATTCGTTTCCTACAACCTCACAATTTTGCACTCCACCAAACATTTTAAGTGCCAGTGAGCCAATCTTGGAAAAATCGCAATTATCTACTGTAATGTTGTTTACATTAAGAAATTCCACTGCGCCATCCATTAATGTACCACCGTCAGGTCTTTCGTATGTTGCATTCTGTCCGTTTAAGGAAAAACGATTTGCAGTTGGATAATTCCAGGTTGTATATTCAAAATCAATGTTTTTAAAACCAATGTTTCTTACCGGATTATCATACGTACCACGCAACTCAACAAGTTTTTCCATATTGGGAATCACAACATCAATCGTTCCAATTGTTTCAAATGCTCTCGGTTTGTAGTACACCAAATTTTCATGCGTATCTAAATACCACTCACCCGCTTCATCTAAAAGCTCCAAAGCATTTTCTACATAAATAGGATCATCTAAAACAGGAGCACTAGCGTCTGTGAGAATATCATACCAATTTTTCTTGTTTCCTTCTTCTGTAAAGTTTAAAACTGTGCCATTTGAAGAATTGGTAATGGTATCTACTCTTAACATTCTATGTTTCCACTGCGCGTTGAAAACTACTTCAAGTTCATTAGGATATTGATAATTTATAAACGCATCATCAACTTTAATACCCTGACTTGTAAAGTTTTCGTATTTTGTACCTTTGGATTTGGTCGCTCTGTCAAGATTATCCAATGTAATCGCATTTTCTGCACTTCTTGCTCTTGTTGCCTTAATGCCGTTTACATAAAGCTGACGGGCATTTGTTCCTGCCGGAACAGATGCTCTGTATATACCGTTGTTTCCATAAGGTTCAAAAGCAGAACCGCTAACGTGCAAAGCACCGGAAATCTTTGCTTTTTCGCCAGAAAGTGACGTGTAAGTCACGTTTTTATCCTGTGCATAATCACCGTTTGCAAAAAGAAGTGTTTCGTAATTATCAGGAATGTATTCTCCGGATTTTAAAATTACGTAAACATCTGTTGCATTGGTGTTTGCAAGTGTCTGTTTTACAGCTGTTTTTGCTTTTCCGATGGTTTTATATGGTGCATTAAAAGAACCATCTTCACTTGGAGCAGCACTGTTGCTGTCTACATAAATGAACGCACCATCTTTTGTTTTTGTTAGTTCACAGTGTGATATTGCAGGAGCATTTCCGCTCTCAAACCACGCAAAAAACTTCGCTTTCACAGCGTCAGGAACGGTATTTACACTTGTCTGCCAAGACAGTTTTGTTCCGGGAGCAACTGTCTGCTGTGCCGTGTTAATTGCCAACAGTTCATCATCTTTTGAATACAACGCTGTAATGGTCATTAACGTTTTTGTTGATGTTAAGCTTTCATAGGTTGCAGTCGCACTTAAAGCAGTTAAATCGTTTGTCCAGATGTACTGGTCTACCGTAAGCTTTACAGTATCCTGATAGTCATTTAATCCGTTTAAGTAGAGAGAATTTACTTGACTGTAATTCTGATAAGAATCGATACCAAACAAGTCTACTCTTACGGTTTCGTTATTGTAATTTGCATTAGATGGAATCCAGATGCTGGAAAGTGTTGTGGTGCCGGATGCAATACATTCATCACCATTATACGTTTCTTTTACAACTCTGTACACCACTTGACCTTTTGTTTGCTGATAATCCATCTGAATGGTTACACCGTCCTGATAGCCCAGTGCGCCATATGCATTGGCAGGAACTTCAAAGTTTGCACTACCAATTTGCTTCATGGAAACTTCATCTAACGCATAATTTGCAAGTTCTGTACCATTGCCTGCTCTCATAAAGAGTTTTGCTTCACAATTGTCAGAAACAACCTGATCTATACTGAAACGAATGGTAAATTTCTGCCATTCTTCACTTAATGTCTGGTTGCCTACATAATGATTGTTTAAATTTACAGTCTTCACATCCTTATCCGTTTTGCTCGGGAATGTAAGATACGGATAAAGTTTTAAGCCCTTCGCAGTTTGATTCAGTGCTTTTGCCCAGAATGTCACTTCATATTCTTTAAAAAATTGTAAGGGAATGGTTTCTGCCACGTTAATGTCATACCACTCTTCCGTAATATTAACATCCACAGCGCCTGTTGTGCCATTTGCGCCTCCGTTAATCCACGTAACCACTGCTTTTGTTGAATTTTCCCAGCCTGTAACACCTTTAAAGTCCGTGCCCTCGTCACCTGTTGACCATTCAGTGTCAAATGAGCCGTTGGGGATAAAATCATTTGTAGCAATTTGATTGTTAACGTATGGCACAATAAAGAAGTTGTCCATGCCATAAGAAAGGGTGCTGGATGAAACTACGTTAGATATAACACCGTTACCAAGACGAAGCTCAATTGTTCCATCCGTGAGAACATCAACAAGCGAACCACCGGCATAACCTTTGCCATTTGGTGCGTAAGTTGCTGTAAGTTTTACCCATTTTCCTGCCTCAAAATCTTCTGTATGGCTTGCTGTAATCTGATTATATGCAGAAGAACCTGATGCCGTTTTTGTATAAATAACAAAACTGGCGTCTTGCGTTTTTGGGGCTTCGTTTAGGCGAACCCAAAGAGAAATATCGTAGGTATTTCCCGGAACAGCACGAAACGGAAAGGATATCGTGCCATAATCCATAGTTGTTGAAAATTCTAACGAGCCGGCACTTTCGCAACAAGTATTGCTGTTGGTCCAAGTTGCTGTGCTGCTCGGTGTAACTGTGCCCATAGATGAATCCCAGCCATCTTCAAAGTCAAGGGCTATATGTTGAGGAACAACTGTTGTTCCAGCTGCTGCCGCAGTTTGCGGCAGCAGGGATAACATGAGTGTAAGTACTAGAAAAATAGAGAAATATTTTTTCATAAGATCACTCCTAAATTCAAATCATATTCGCTATATAATAGCGGATGTCAATACTACTCTATTGTAATGCCACTGTATGGTTCTACAATAAATCTGCCTTTGTAAGCGTAAATACCGAAGTAACCCGGTTTTCCGCCTAAGTTTCCGTCAGCAGTATCTAAGAAATCGTAAATCGGCTTTCCGTTAATGATAAGAACAAGTCTTACGCCATTGTCTTCATCGAGTGCACCAACTGTGACACTAAACTTTTTACCATACTGGTACATGGCGTTACCGTCACCATTTAGGTTGGGATAACCAGGTCCACCAATAGGGGTGTATGACTGGTCACCAAAGATCATGGTACGATTACCGCTATTAAATCTTTGAAGCTCAATATGATCTGTTTTAAAGCCCATGAGATACGTATCTGTCTTCGAGTAATCCAATGTAGGATCCTGTGCTCTCAGTGCTAACGACGGCCAGGAGTTCGGATTTTCAATTGTGAGATCGAAGCTCAAAAGCTGATCTCCCGGAATTTCTGTATAGTAACACGGCGTCGGGTAACTGATATCAACACCGCCGGAAGCATTGGCTGTTGCGCCCGCTGTCCAGTTATCAGGACTTAATAATCCACTGCCGGGGGATGTGAATTTAATGTCAGTTCCTAAAAGATCAAGTGTATCAACTCTTGCATAAGATACAACTGATACGGGGTATGTTACTTCAAATACCTGACCAACAACAGTATAAACTGCATGAATGTTGGTTTTACCCATTTTAAGACCTTCTACACGACCGGTGTCAGAAATTCTTGCAATGGTAGGATCTTCAACTGTATAAACAACATGGTCAATCGGTGCAAAGTTACCGCTTTCTGTCTTGCCTCGCGGTGAGAGTTCAGCACCTATACCCTGGAGTACATTGATTGCTGTCATAGAACTTACGACTTCTTTTACACGATCATCACAAACAATATCAATATAATCGCGTCTTATGATATCGCCATCCATATATTCAGCATATATGCAACAGTCACCATAGCCTGTTCCGGTAATAAGACCATTTTTGTCTACAACAGCAACGTTCTCATCTGTTGAATAGTAGGAGATCTCACTGTTGGGAATAGATACTTTATTGGTTCTGCGCATGTAACCTACTACATCCAGTTGAACTGTATCACCACTTCTGATGTAGTATCTTTCTAATTCGTTCTGGATTTTGATTCTCTGGATACTGTCCGGATATTTTGCTAAGTATGCTTCGGTTAAACCTGCATTTTCGATAATATCCCAAGCCTCCGGTGTCCACTGACCCGGTTCACATACGATGGGTTCTTCGTGGATGTTCTTGTCGGGATGCGCTTCAATATCGTTATTGATTGTCGCATAGTTATCATGCAGATAGTTGTTAATACTGTTATCGTTTACAAAATAACCATTTGGCTTTCTTGAACCATTACCTTTCAGTTTATGCACGGTAACATCGTTAAAATCTACTACGTTATCGTGAATTTCCCAATAGGTAGAACCGTTATCGGCATAAACACCGCAGTATGCGTTTCTTACGTTTTCAATGTAGTTATAGGCTGTTTCGTTATAATTTGTTTCGCTACCACCGGTTGCACCAAGGAGATAAATACCGGCGCCATCATAAATGTAGTTGTTCATTACATCATGAACGTAGTTATAAAGTACTTTCATATTTCTTACGCCAGTACCAACATTTTCATACATTGCCCAACCGTAACCTGTTGTAATACCGGAGTAACTGGTATTATACATTTCGTTGTAGGAAATTTCAGAATTTTTGAGCCAAGCTGTGTTAACACCAACAGAAGAACCGTACTCTAAACCAAAATCATGAATATAGTTGTTCTTAATTGTGTTGAATATTCTGAAGTTTTTATAATCTTTGGGATTTGTGTACTTGTTATATTGATCTCCACTGCTCTTATGGTCAGGGTTTTCTGTGTTTGGTACACCAAAGAAAACACCACTGCCGGAAATATCATAAATGTGATTTCCGGTTACATTACAATGCTGGAAAATTTCTCTGAAATCAATGGCTCCGCCACCAAGCTGAGAAATCTTACAATCTTCAAAATCGATATATGCTGCATCTGCAACAACAATCGCAGCATCATCCTTACCGCCGGTGAGTCTGCCGTCACCCTTATAAAGATTCAGGTAGTTAGACTGATTATCACGATATGACGCAGGGTCTGTGGAAGGATACAACCATGTAAATTCTTTGATTTCTAAGTTTCTGAATTTTAAGTTGTGAATTTTATTGTCTGCCGAGTCACCTGTTATGGTCATACCGCGTTCACTTACAGGAATGGTTGCCACCATGGTTTTGGGATCTTCGTTCGCTCTCGGTTTATAATAAAGATAACCATCATTTTTGTTGACGTACCATTCACCGTCACCATCTAAAAATGCGTATGCATTTTCAATATATACAGGGAACGTTGTCGGACAGTTCTGGGAATTAAGACCTGATTTCCATGAGGTAGTGTTCATCTGGAGCTTAACCATGCCGTCGTCTGTTTCTTTTACGCTTTTTACATGCACACGAGGATTCGTCCACGATTCGAAATAAACAAGTTCCATATCCGTTTGATTTTCGCATTCGAGAAGCTCCCTGTTGGTACACAGATAATAGCCTTCGTTTTTATCCAAAGTAGCGTTTTTGAGCATTCCGGTTTCATCAATACACTGCTCTGTTCTTGCACGAATACCACGTACTCCGTTTACAAATACCTGTCTTGAATTTACTCCTACACCAACAAAAGTTTTGTAAATATTCTTCTCTGCATCATGCAATACAAAGTTTCTGTATTCTTTGCCTGATGTAATGGTTGCCATTTCGTCTCCGTAAGAGGTGTAAATGACGCTGTAACCATTTTCACCGGAGTCTTCAACGGTCCATTCAATCGCTTCATCTATAAAATGTCTTCCTTTAATATAAACGTAGATATGGTTCTTCATATCGTCTAAGAAAGGACGAATCATTTTTCTTGCAGCATCAATTGTTGCAAGCGGTGCATCTACGGTACCTGTATTTTTATCATTACCGTTATCTGCATCTACATATACTGCAAAGCGGCCTCCGATTTCTGCAATTCTGAAAATCATTGTTGCAGCTTCTGCTCTTGTAATATTGTTTGCAGGAGCAAAGTTTCCGTTCGGATAACCTTTAATGAGACCATAAGCAACCGCATCGTCTACTGCATTTTTCGCCCAGTCTGCTATGGATGAGGCATCTTTAAAGTTTGTTGCTGCGCCTTCCGGTTTCGCTGCGCGAAGAGCAGCCATCTTTGCAAGAATGGTAGCTGCTTCTTCTCTTGTAATGGCCTGATTCGGCTTAAATATTCCGCCAAATGTCATAACAGGACTGATAAAGTTTAAGTCTTTTGCATTCTGAACATCTCCTGCAAACCAGTCAGATGCTTTTACATCGTTATATGCTTCCTTATATGCAGAAGTATCCAGGCGAAGAAGATTCATCGCCATCTTGACAAACTGTGCACGCGTTACGTTACTCTGAGGAGCAAATGTGCCGTCACCCATACCTGCAATCAAGTTATTTGCTGCCAAAAGATTCACTGTGTTTTCTGCCCAATGTCCTTTGGTGTCTGCAAACGAAACTTCCTGTTCCGGCATGGGAGATGCAAATCCCGTGTCTGCCGGGATATAGTCTAGTGAAACACCTGCAGAATATGTATTCCAATCAAACTCACCATCGCCACGGGGTACAACGGAAATTTCATCTAAATAATAAGTTTTATCCGTATCACCTGCGCCACAACGAACATTAAACAATTTAATGTCGCTGACGTTCGCGTTTCCTGCTGCATCCTTACCGTCGCACACATAAGAACAGGTATATTTTTTCCAACCCGGTGTATATGTGTCTATTAAAATTGTTTCATCATGATATCCTGTAAGCATCGGAATGAATCTTAAAGAATCAGTGCCACTATCAATCTTTGCGTAAAAGGTAATATCATATGTTTCGCCCTCTATGTAAGGAACGGTAATGTATGCACAGCACCAAGCAGGAACGTCAAGTTTCATTGCGCCTTTGGTGTTATTTGCACCATCCTCAACATAGCTGAGTACTACACCTTCTTCAGGTGTAAAATTCAAAAGGTCTTCTCTGTTATTAAAAGAACCCCAGGGGGTAATGCTGTTTGTTTCGAGGCCTGAATCGCCGGGATTTCTCTTTACTGCCAAAGCCTGTACGGAGGTTAGGCAAAGGGTCAGTGCTAAAAATAAGCACACAAGTCTTTTTTTCATTATTTAGCACCTCCTGTTACATTCAAAAGTTCATACACAATTTTTGCGGCCTGCGCACGCGTTACCGCATCAAGCGGTGAATAGCGGTTATTTCCGGTGCCGTTTATGATACCTGCATTATAAAGTGCGCCAACCGCTTCTTTTGCATATCCTGCAATACTACTGTTATCAGTAAAGACTGCACTGCTTCCTTTATAAGAAAGTCCTGCCATCTCTGCCACACGGTAAATGATAACTGCCATATCCTGTCTTGTCATCGTACCGCCTGCGTTAAAGGATGCACCACCAACACCTGTGATAACACCTGCGTTATATGCAGATGCAATGTGGCCATAACTCCAACGTTCTGTCTGAACGTCTGCAAAGTCTGCGGTTGCAGATGCATCAAAAAGATCAAATGCTTCTACAATGATTTTTACAAACTGTTCTCTTGTCACTGTCTCGTTGGGATAGAATTTTCCGTCACCTTTACCCTCTAAAATACCTTTTTCAGCCATTGCTTTGATACTTTCTTCTGCCCATGTAGCCTGACCTAAATCAGAGAATGTTACCGGTTTGATTTCGGTTTTATCTCCACCAACGCTGGGGTTTACTAAGCCACCAGGTGCAGGGCCGGAACCAGGACTAGGTGCGGGACCAGGGCTAGGTGCAAGACCACTCGCGCCGCCAAGGGATTCTTTCACCTCTTTGGAATATGTTAAAAATGCGTTTTCAAGTTTTGATATAGAATCAATATTTGCTTTGTCCGCTTTGATTTTTGCGCTCACTTGATTGTAGTGATCTTCCACAAAGTTTGTACAATACGATTTGTCTAATGTAATACATTTTCCCTTATCGTTGTTAAGTGCATTATAGTAATTAAGTGCTTCTGTTATAACACTATAATCCGCAAGTTCACTTGCGACGAGCGAAAGAAGCACTGCGGAATTAAATGCCTTGTTTACATCATCACTTGCATAACTCGCAAGTGGGATACTGTTGAAATTGCTCTGAACATCTTGCGGATTGAGTGCAAAGTTTGAATTGCTGTAATATTCTAAGTACAGTCCCAAATCATCTTTGTTTGCTTTTACTTTTGCATCAAACGTAGTTGCATCTGACGCCACTACAATTTCAGCTACTTTCAACGCATACGCCATAGCACTTTTCAGTTCTGTCTCAAATTCTGAAAGCGTTGGATCGTCCGGATTGTCGCCAATTGCAATAAGCGGCAAATCAACAATATACTGGCTGATGTTTGTTTTTGCCTTAGCTTCAACTGGAACGGAATCATCATAATTGAGGTAGTTTCCTAAATCAAACTCAATTTTTCCTTCGTCGTATGCCGTCTTTATAATGTCTTTTATCTGATCGGATGATGTTGCCACTGCGATTTTGTTATAGACATCAACTTTATCTGCCTTTTTTACATAATGAAAATGTTTTTCATGTGTATTGTTTACAACTACAATGTAATCGCCTGTATTAATTAAGGAAGAAAAATTAAACGGATCAAATTTGTATTTGAATAATGAATCCTCTATTTCTTCAATGGGTTTGCGTTCCTGCCAAAAATGAATGGGTTGTGCTGTTTTGTCTGTAATTTCAAACTGTCCGAGCGTTTCATTCTTTGTTGCAGGGTAAACCTTAATGGTAAGACCGCTGTCGATTGTTGTTTTTACTGTGACGGTTACAGTGTTTACATTAATGTCCACCGTAGTTTCAACCGTTTCTGCTGCGCTTACTACAGCAATAGACGAAAACACCAAAAGTGCGGATAAAATCAAACCTAAGCATCGTTTCATCATTTCGTTCTCCCTTCTCTAAGTCTCTTATCGAATAACCAGAATCTGTGCTGCATCTGTTGAGCCATTCTCAGTTCTAATTAAAACCAAGTCATCTTTTACCAAAGAAGCAGCACTTGCAATTTCACCCAATTTGGTGCTGGTTTTAAAAATTGAAATCATTGCATTTCCTATGTTAATGATTTGCTTCTTATCATTATAAACATACTGCAAAACATTGTGTGTTGCGTCAACAGCTGCTACGTTTGCAACCGCAGAACCTTCACCGTAGTTATTTGAAAAACTTATATTTGATCCTGGATACGTGAGCCAAGCGTTTTCGTAAAGAGCGGATGTCTGGTCCAAACGATATACCACATTGATCTGTGATACTTTATTATATTTATCTGTGCCAATTTGAATGACGTCACCAACTTCAAGTCCGATTTCATCAAAAGTAACAGGTGTTCCATTTGCGCCGCCTGCACGCGTCATGGAATAAGACACTGTGTTATTCATTAAATATCCTGTCTCTGCGCCACCTTGGTCAACATACAGTTTCTTACATATTTCACCTTCTTCATCAACAGCACTGGTAACTCGCGTTACAACTGAGAATGCCGATCTGGAAGAAAGTGAGACGCCGCCGCTGGAAGCATTTGCACTCAACACACCTTTTAAGACTATGCAAGATGCAACATTAATTGGTGTGTTACCGGTATTGTATACAACATATCCCTCTGTCATAATTTGCCCGCTTGCACTTGTGGTGCTTGCACGATAATACGCTTTTCTAAGAGCCGTATCTACTGCAAAGTCCTCCGGCTTCGTCAACCAATTTTCTTGTTCCGGAACCATAAATACAACGCAGTCTCCCTTTGCAACAAATGTGTTTTGGGACAAATCTGTAGTATCTCCTGAGTATTCGTTACAAATGCCATCACGGGTTTCAAATTCAGAGCCTGATGCAACCGGATTCAAGTTGCCTACATCGGCATCTCGATCTGCGTTACCATAATTCAGTGCAACTGTATCGATATGCGTAATCTTATCTTCCTTGGTTTTAAAGAGGATGATTTCACCAACAGGAACTGCAGTATATACGCTATTTAAATCTGCTGCATTGCGTAGGGAATATGTTTTTCCATCCACAAAAACTTTTTGTGGTGTCTCTGCTTCAATCCATACTCCATCCTGAGTGAAAATTTTAACTGCAACAACATCTTCAAAACCTTCTCTGATTTCCTTACCTGCAACAAAACCATAAATAGCATCTGTTACACCGGTGCGTTCATAATTGGCAATTTCTCCCGCATGATCAAGATAGAATGTTGCATTCAGACCAAGTTGGAGAAGGGATACGGCGCCGTTATCAATATTTGTCGCAAGGTTTGGTGCAACTTCATAATATTGTTCACCAATCTTGTATTTGTTGTCTACCATTTCACTGATTGTGCCTACAATCATTTTTCTCTCATTGTATACAGTGATGAGTTTATATCCGCTGGGATTTGCGGATTGCATTACGCTTATTACATCACCCCTTTGAATTGCTTCAAAATCCATGGTTTTGCCATTCGCACCATAGATTCTCACATCATCTTTATAGGGATCTAATCTTATGGGTTCATTTGTATACTTATCATAAACCTTATAACTGCTTAAATCAACAGAGCCTACAATATAGTTTGCAAATTCATAAACAAACAACACGTCAACTGCTCCATCAAGCGTGTTGTCAACACCAACAATGTACCCGCTCTTCGGTAATACGTTTGAAAGCGCACCGTAACCTGAACGGTTTTTACCATTATAAATAACTGCGAGATGAATCGAATCAACAGAAATAAATTTCTCTTTTCCATGTGTCACTTCATAGTAAATTCTGTTTTGTGTCGTTTTTCCGGGAATAAGATCTTCTGCCTGAATTGTAAACTCATCATTCTTGTCAAGTTCTAAGAAAAGAATTTCATCATCGTTCCACTCGTTTGTCTTTACATAACCAATTACCCGTCTGCCAAGGTATTCTGCATACTCTCTTCCGGGCGTATTGTAAATTTCATTTTCAATTCGAATCTGGTTTCTGTCAATTGCGCTGGAATCAGAGGAAAGAAGTCTTGTGTTTTCATTACCGGTTACTACGCCTCTAATTACCTTGATGTTATGAAGTTCTTGTAAGACCGTAACATCTTCACTGATTGCAAACGATGCATTTCCTTCTGACGTGAAACTGCGCTCTACCACCGCGTTTGTGAGCAAGCTTGCATCAAGCAAACTATAAAGATCACAGTACGGAATCGGATTATTACCATTTCCTCTTAAATCTTTCAATAACTCACATTTGTTTGCAGTATAAAGATAGCCGCCGGGATAGCCGCCGTTTCTTACTGCGAACATTTTATAACCCATAGCACTGATTACAAGTGTAATTGCTTCGTTATAGGTCAGCAAATCATTCGGGCGGAAGTTTTTGTTTTCGTCGCCCTGTATGTAACCAAGCTTATAAAGTGCAGTGTATGCTCCGACTCTTTCGTCAAATACACTAACATCTAAAAATGGTGTCGTATCAGCTCCGTCGACTGCGTTTTCCATACGCATAAAACGGATCATGACATCTACCATATCTCCTCTTGTCAGATAATTTTTGAGTGTCGCGGTATCTTCGACGGGATCGATAATACCAAAGACTGCCAATTTTTCTGCTACAACAAGATCCTCGTCATTTAAAACGATGTTTGAAGTAGCAGGAGCTGTTGTTTCTTCTGCGAACACTGCCGTTGTAAATACCGCAGATGTCGCAAGCATCGCAAATACCAAAATCATTGATATCGCTCTTTTCAAGTTACTCATTCTCATCCCTCCGTGTTTGTTCTCTATTGCGCTGCCGATACGGCAGGAATATTCGTATGAACAAGGTTATTTTTGTTACCTTAATCATTTTTATCGTTGCACAATCGCCATAAGTTTTGCATTGCCACCGTCTGTGCACTGCGGTCTGCAAAGCATCCCTATCACCTCGTTTAGATTGCACCGGGCCTGTCCTGATTTCTTTTTGATGAACTTCCCGCGCGCATAATATATTAATATACTTTACATTATGGCATAATAATGACTCAATTGCAACCCCATTTTTTTTACAATTTGTTTTAAATAGTAAAAAAAACAAACCTTTTTTATTGATTTCCGAAAAAAATGTGCTATAATTGTAGTAGAATCAAAAATTCGAGGCAAAGAGGACACGTTCTTATGTACAGAATTATTTTAATCAATAAAAATCCTGAGCAGATACAACATTTAAAAAAAAGCATCGAAAAAAGCGAACTGCCTTTTTCCGTAACAGCAACGTTCAGCAGCAGCAAGCGTGCAAAAAATACACTCGAAAATACGCGTCCGAACCTCGTGATAGCGGATTTTGAGGATGTACGGCACAGTGATTCGGAATTTGTTGCATACATACAGAAAAATCATCCAAGCATACACATCATTTTATACACGGACAGTACTGATTTTAATCTCACAAAAGCCGCACTCAACAACGGCGTGTTTGCCTACGTCGGTACCAAAAATGAAGACGAGTTATTGGCTGCACTCTTCCGGGCAAAAGAATCTCTTGATCGCCACAAAACACAGGCAAACCGCAACAAACTTCTTACACAACTTGTAATGTCTGCAAAAAAACAGCTTTTAGCCGATATTTTTACCGGAAACCTTACAGATCATAATGAGATTCAAAAAATGGTAAAAAGTTTAAGCGCCGAAGACCACGCACGTGGTTCAGTGTACATTCCTTTCTGGATTCGGTTTCCCAATTATGACGAATATATGAAAACACGCTGGAACTATGATAACGAGCGGTTTTTAATTGCAATCGGAAACTTTTTACGTCCGAATAGTGAGGATTTTGAAATCCAGAACATCATGTATACAAACGGCGAAATTCTGTACGTCGCACTTTGTAACACAGGCGATTCCGGAAGTTTCATTAACGCACTTCGTGTACATCTTGCAAACGCACAGTATCATTTAAGAACAATGATAGGGCTCACGGTAAACTGGCATTTGGGAAAGCATTTTACGTCGTTTAAAAGTCTGGTCGAGCACATCACATCCCCCATTTTAAAGAACACTATTCATAATGATTTGGATGCAAAAAATCAGGCTACGCTTTTAAATGTTTACAAAAATGCCGTGGTTTCTGCAATGCTTGATAAATCGCCGCGTTTAAAAGAACATTTAGCCTACATCGTTCAAAAACTTTCACAGGCATCAAATGATGCATCACCCAAAATTTTGCTCCTTTTCTGTGAAAATTTTATGCAGAATCTCGCACCGAAACTTGAAAAAGATACAAAATATAAGCGCATGGTACAGTCGCTAAAAAAAGCGTCCGGCGCCTCTGCAAGAACGATTTGCACCAACATTCTTTACACGATTTGCCGAAATGCAGAAACAGATACAGAGGCGACAAACCCGATTTCGCAGGCAGAAGAATACATCAAAAAAAATTTCACAAAAGATCTGACACTGGAAGAAGTCGCAAAATATCTTAACTTAAACGCGTCTTATTTTTCACGTATTTTCAAGCAAAAAATCGGAAAAAGTTTTCGCGATTATGTGATTGCGCTCCGCATAGAAAAAGCCCAGGAACTTTTATCAGTCGGAACATACAAAGTCTATGAGGTCTGCTCTATGTGCGGATACAAAAACAGCAAATACTTTGCCTCACAGTTTAAGGCCGTAACCAATATGACACCAAAAGAATTTTCCAAAAACAGACACCGTATAACAAAAAAACAGTGACGCATTCGGAAGCGAGTTGTTTTAAGCCTATTTATTGTGAAAAACTGCCAAATATTTGTGTTTTTTTTGCACAAACTTGTCTACTTGACACAATTCATCATTTTATGGTATAATGAAATAAAATATGATACTTATTGTGTTAAATTAGGTAAGAAGGTGTAAAAAACGTGCTGAGCAAAAGTGATATCGAGCGTATCCGGGCACAAATCGAAAACAACATTGGGGCACACATTAAAATAACAGTCAAAAAAGGTCGCAAACGGGTAATCGTGCGTTATGGCACAATTCGCGCTGTATATCCGTTTACGTTTAACGTCACGTTAGAGAGCATTTCGGAATTTGCAGAAACCAGTCGAAATGTTTCTTTAAGTTACGCAGACGTACTCACTAATATGATTTCTCTTACGCTCACAGAGTCAGGAACAGAAATCGGTTAACAAGTTGATTTGGGGTTACAACACACGTTGTAACCCCTTTTTTTATGAAAATTTGCGTTTTTTGCTGAAAAGGATTCATTTATTTTGTTTTTCGCAAAAAATGTGTTGACTATACAATATAGAAATGCTAATATGATAACGATAGAATACTATGAAAGATGGAGTGATATTCAATGAAAATTGCATTTTCAACCGTTGGGTGCCCCGAATGGTCTTGGAATGACATTTATATCATGGCAAAGGATTTAGGGTACAACGGCATCGAACTACGCGGTCTTGAAAATGAAATGAACTTAACGAAGGCGCGTCCCTTTACCGAGACACGTCTTGAAAAGACGTTAGAAAATCTTGAAAAACTAAATCTTTCTGTTTCCTGTCTTGCTTCTTCCTGCTATTTGGGCGGAACGGGCGACGAAGACGAGGCTTTAAAAGAAGGCTTTGAATATATTGATTTGGCATCTAAGTTAAACTGTAAATATGTCAGAATTTTAGGCGACTTAAATCCCGATCCGAGGGGCGAGGTTGACGACGAACGTGTTATAAAACTACTCAACCGCTTGCTCCCGAAAGCAATCGAAAAGGACATTTACCTTTTAGTTGAAACCTCGGGCGTGTACGCCGAAACAAAACGCTTAAAAGCGCTGATCGAAGCCGTAAACAATCCGCACGTGATGGTTCTTTGGGATATTCACCACCCCTACCGTTTCTGGAACGAAACACCCGAAGAAACACTTGCAAACATCGGTAAATACACAAAATATGTACACATCAAAGATTCCGTGATGAACGAAGACGGAAGTGTTCAGTATAAAATTTTAGGCGACGGCGACATCCCCGTGGCAGAAATTTTGGATTTACTCAGAATTTCGGGCTATGATGACTATGTGTCACTTGAATGGACAAAACGCTGGAATAAAACATTAGAGGCTGCTGCCATTGTGTTTCCTGCGTTTGCCACATTTATGTCAGACTATTTAGAGGGTGCTCCCCGCAAACTCTATGACAACAAAACAAACACGGGAAAATTCCCGTGGCCGAAACAACATCTGATTGATTGCACGTTCCCTGATGTGTTAGACAGAATCTGCGACGAATTTCCCGAGCAATATGCATTCCGCTATACAGAACTCGATTATACAAGAACATACCCTGCGTTCCGGGATGATGTTTATGAATTTGCGCGCGCTTTAATCGCTATGGGGGTAAAGCGCGGAGACCACGTTGCAATCTGGGCGACAAACGTTCCCGCATGGTACATTACCTTCTGGGCAGCGGCTACCATCGGTGCCGTTTTGGTAACGGTAAACACCGCATACAAAGTACATGAAACAGAATACCTGTTAAGACAGTCAGATACCCACACACTTGTTATGGTAGATAAGTGTAAGGATTCTGATTATATCGAAATCATCAACACGCTCTGTCCTGAACTTGCAACTTCCAAGCCGGGCGAGCTGCAATCGAAAAAACTTCCCCGTCTAAAAAATATTATTACGGTGGAAAGCAAAAGACCCGGTTGCTACTCCTGGGACGAAGCCATTTCTTTGGCAAAAAGCGTGCCTGTTGATGAGGTCTTGCACAGAAGAAGACAAATCGACAAACACGATGTGTGCAATATGCAGTACACCTCCGGTACCACAGGGTTCCCCAAAGGTGTTATGCTGACACATTATAATGTAGTAAACAACGGAAAAGCCATCGGCGACTGTATGGACCTCTCCACTGCAGACAGAATGATGATCCAGGTACCGATGTTCCATTGTTTTGGCATGGTTTTGGCAATGACGGCATCTATGACACACGGCACGACTATGTCTCCTATGCCGCTATTTTCTCCCAGACGGTCACTTGCCTGCATCAACAAAGAAAAAATCACGGCGTTCCACGGCGTTCCCACGATGTTTATTGCAATGCTCGGACACGAAGATTTTGACAAAACAGACTTTTCGTATATGCGCACAGGCATTATGGCAGGCAGCCCCTGCCCCATCAAAGTAATGGAAGATGTCATCGAAAAAATGCATATGCCAGAAATCTGTATTACCTACGGCCAGACAGAGGCATCCCCCGGCTGTACAATGAGTTGGACAGACGATTCGATAGATACGCGCGTAAACACCGTTGGCCGTGCCATTTACGGCGTGGAATGTAAAATTGTAGACCCCGAAACCGGCGAAGATCTTCCCGATAATGTAGACGGCGAGTTTGTTGCAAAAGGCTATAACATTATGAAAGGCTACTACAAAATGCCCGAAGCAACGGATGCCGCTATCGACGAAAACGGTTGGCTCCACACAGGCGATTTGGCGAGAAGACTTCCTGACGGAAACTATAAAATTACCGGTCGTATCAAGGATATGATTATCCGTGGCGGCGAAAATATTTATCCAAAAGAAATCGAAGACTTTATCTATACCCATCCCAAAGTGCAGGATGTGCAGGTAATTGGCGTTCCCAGCGAACAATACGGCGAAGAAATTATGGCTTGCGTTATTTTAAAGCCCGGCGAAACTGCAACCGAGGACGAAATGAAACAATACGTATTAGACCACATGGCAAAACATAAAGTGCCAAGTTACGTTGCGTTTGTAGATGAATTCCCCATGAATGCAGCGGGTAAAATCTTAAAATACAAAATGCGCGACTGGGCAGTAGAACTTTTAAATCTGCACAAAGCAAATTCAATTGAAACTGCATAATGATTTTAACATAAAAAGGCATCCTGTTTGTTCAGGATGCCTTTTTTGTATAAATTATTTTATTTTCTCTGCTTCTGAGAGCATATTCTCGATAAAGATTCCGTATCCCCTTGTCGGGTCATTTACAAAAACGTGCGTAACTGCGCCGATGAGTTTTCCGTCCTGGATAATAGGTGAGCCACTCATGACTGTTGTCAATAGGGGACAACATTTTTCTTTATTTTTGAAGTTTTGAAGGAAATAAGTGTGTATTTGAAGGTAATGATGAAGGAAATGAATGAAATCATGACGGAAATCTCATTTCTTTTTCAAATTTTTGTGTGTAGTGTATTATCGGACTTCCACAGTTTTATAATAGGAGAGCCACACTTTTGTAATAAAAGTTATACAATTTTTGTAGAACAAAGCGGCTTCGCCGCAATCGCCTCTAAATTTGCAGGTAATTTCAAATTTATATAAGGCGGTAAGAAGAAGCATAACGCTTTGTTACGCCCGTGTGCGTTTCCGCTATTAGCGGAAACGAACACGGGCATTAAATTCTTTTTGCTTTATAGGAACGAAGTTTCCTATAAAGCAAAAAAGACAGGACTTTCATCCTGCCTTTGATTTTATATTTTGTAGATTGTGTTAAATATTGCAATATATTTTTCGGCAATACACTTGTCCTGATGATAATGTCCGAAAAACCATTTTTTACAAGCTACATTATTCTTTATCTTTTCTAAGAACTCTGTAAGTTCGTTAATTTCGTATGTGGAAGCGATTTCTGTTTGAACAGATGTCGGAGCAGAATGTGTTATGATATAGTCAAAATTTAAATCATTTTTCTCCAAAGTGTTTTCTGCATTGCTGTATTCATGTTTGCTCGGCAGTTCATCTTTCCACCAGTTTTTCCCTTCAGTTCGATGTTCTTTGTCGTGCGAACTTGCTCCGCCAAATACGAAGAATTTCTTTCCGTCAATGTTGTATGCTTCGCCTCTAATCAAATGATATATTCCATCATCAACTTTGTGTGCTATACCACCACAAAATTCTACTGTTGAAAGATTATATAGCATATCAAAATTTTCGTGGTTTCCATCAACAAAAAGCGTCGTGAAATTTTTACTTTTAAGCCACTTTATCCAATATTTTTCTTCATTACTACCATCCCATACACCACCAAAATCGCCACATATGATTACATAATCACTTTTAGTCATTTCTTTTTGTTGTGGAAAGCGCTTTGTGGATAACTTCCCGATATCAACCGGAATATGTGTATCACCTGTAATATATATCACGATTATCCTCCCTTCTATTTAATCAAACCAAAGTAGATCTTTAACAGTCTTATATCCTTTATATGGCAGCGAAACTTTTTGTGTTGGAATTTTATCCAATCCAAGTTGTTTTGCCACTCTTAGTCTATGGTGCCCGTCAACAACATACTTTGTACCTTTATACTCAACATACTTGATAGGTTCAGTAATCCCATTCTTTCTTATACTTTCCACAAGATTACTATATTGCTTTTTGCTCAATGTAAGTTTATGAGTTTGTGTTAACTTTGATGGCGAAATTCTTTTTACACTTTTTGCTGCATCTGATATTCTATCGGCAACTTTAGCAGCATCAACAGCCTTATCTGCCATTTTAGCAAGTTTTGCAGTATCTGCAACTTCCCCAATGAATGGAACCATTCCAGCGGCACTAAGTCCTGCCGAAAGGAAATCGCCTCTTGCAAGGTCAACCGGTATGGATGCCAAGTTTGTAAAAGTATCAAGTCCCGGAATAAGCGATGCGGCAGTCAGCAGATTGCTTAATGCATCTAAACTACTACCTTTGGTATTTCCAAAATTTCCTGATATACTTCCACCCATTAAGCAGTCACCTGCTTTCTGGACTTTGAAAATTCACTTTCAAAAGCTATGATGTTGATACCCATATCCCTATATGGCTTGAAGATACTGTCAGGTGCACTACCGTAAACTATTATAGTTTTAGGAGACAGCATTTGCACCATTCGGGCAAGACCTACTTTGAAGAAAATTTTATCCTCTTTGCGTTTGATACAACCATGTGTACCTACTGCAACAGTTTTATTTTCTTCTATCCCGTCAAAGCAGAAAGAAAATGTTCTTTCATCTCCAAATCTTAAATTAGGTATGATTTCAACACCATTATTCTGCAACCAACAAGCTACCGCTCTGCCTCGATATGTATTCCACATCTGCATCACAAGTGGCATATTTCGGTATAAACTGAAATCTGGTGAAATAACACCTTTGAATTTCTTCAGCTTGTCCAAATACTGTTTTGGGTTATTCCAAAGCCTTTCAAATTCTTTATCGTGTTCATAAAACACAACCCAACAGTCAAAATCCGACCATGATTTTGTCATTGCCTTTGAAAATGTAACAACCTTTTTCGGCAATTTATCGCTTGTTTTTATTACAGGCAATTCAATGTAACCGTCAAAGTCTGCATTCTCAACAAGAAATGCATGAAAAACATCATAGTAATCTAGTGTTTTAGTTGTCATATCTTTATCTCCTTTAGTATATCTATATTTTTTATCTGTGTCAACCTCCTAACATAGTTATAACGCAAAACGATAGTGACATGCTATGACACACAAAAAAACCGCACATCTTCTATAAAAAGACGGGCGGTTTTCTTTATTTTATTTTCTCTGCTTCTGAGAGCATATTCTCGATAAAGATTCCGTATCCCCTTGTCGGGTCATTTACAAAAACGTGCGTAACTGCGCCGATGAGTTTTCCGTCCTGAATGATGGGGCTTCCACTCATTCCCTGTACAATTCCACCGGTTTTTTCTATCAGGCGCTTGTCTTTTATATGCACAACCATATTTTTATCATCGGTTGCGTATTTCATAATTTTAACGATTTCTACTTCAAACGCTTCGACCTTGTCGTCTTCTACATTGGCATAGATTTCGGCTTTTCCGGTATGAATCTGTGCTTTTGATGCAACAGGTATCGCTTTTTGCGATATCCCGACAGGATAGTTGTCTTGCATGATGCCGTAAATACCCTGCCTTGCGTTTTTTAGTATCATGCCGCGGTCGGCACCATCTGTCTCAAACAATCCGCAAAGTTCTCCGGGTTCTCCCCTTTCTCCCTTTTTGACGTCTATAATTTTTGTGTTTGAAATGCTGCCTTTATCTACGGGGAGAATTGCGCCCGTGTCCACATCGGTAATAGGATGCCCAAGCGCACCGTACATTAAATTTTCTTCGTTTAAAAATGTGACCGTTCCTATCCCTGCGGTTGAGTCTCTCACCCAGATGCCGAGTTTAAAGCCATCCTCTGTTTTTACCGGTGTTAGCATCTTTTTTGCAAGTTTTCCATCACGCTCAATTGTAAGCGTAAGCGGTGCGCCATTTGAATGAAGCACAATGTCTCCCAGTTCTTCTACCGTATGAAGTTCGGTTCCGTTTACATTTAAAATCATATCCGCGTTTTGTATGTCAGCATCTTTCGATGCATCGATTGTTTTACCGTCTACTCCCGTAAGTTTTTCTGTGCCTACACACATAAGACCGCGGGTAAAAAGTTTGATTCCCACCGTTTTACCGCCGGGGATGACCTCTCTTACCGGGTGCACCTGAACGGTTACGTGTTTTACCGGAACAATACCGAAAAGTTTTACCGATGCATCGTATTCACCTGCCGTCTGCACCGTTTTAGAAGTTGCTATATCAACCGTATAAGGCGACCCTTTTCTTATATCCGGCTCCTCACCTGAAAAAATCCGAATTGTATCCGGAAAATAAACGTCACATTCTACAACCATTGCTGTTATGGCAATTATAAAAAAAATGAAAAATGTCGTTACCCGTTTTTTCATATGTGTACGCACTGTATCACTCCCTTTTTATCACTGTCATTAGTATGAACATGTTCAAAAAAAGAAATACTAATTATTATTGACACAGTTTCCAAAATCTTTTAAGGATTTAAATCGGTATCCCGCGCTTTTAAGGTCCTTTAAAACACGGTCTAAAACATCGGCATTGTCTTTTGATACGGCATGCAAAAGCAAAACTGCGCCGTCATGTACGCCGTCCATAATCTGTCTGTATGCATAATCGGTTCCTTTTTGATTTTTAACCTCCCAGTCTTTATATGCAAAACTCCAAAATACTGTGTGATATCCCAAATCATTCGTGAGTGCGAGCGTGCGTTCGGAATATTCTCCCATGGGCGGACGGAAAAACTGCATTTTCTCGCCCGTTAGTTCGTGAAACGATTCTGAAAGTTTTTCAATTTCATCCGTTAGTTTTTCAATACTATTTACCTCGGGCATACTGGGATGATTTACCGTATGATTTCCCACAATGTGCCCTTCTTTTACCATGCGTTTTATGAGGTCGGGCTCATTTTTAATATAGGGTCCTGTAACAAAAAACGCCGCAGGCACTTCGTTTTCTTTTAAAACGTCCAAAATTTTTGCGGTATAACCGTTTTCATAACCTTCGTCAAAGGTAAGATAAAGCGCGTGTGGCTCACTGTCTTTATAGTATGCGCCGTATTGGTTTAAAATCTGAATCGTTTTTTCCGGAATTTCCGGTGGCGCATTTTTATTTTTTTTGAGTCCCCAGCCGTGCTTTTCATTTGATAGTGTTCCGTATTTCCCTGGATTTAACCGTTTTGAAACCGTTACCATAACAGGCGCGGTTTCTTCTGTAATTTCGTGCCGAAAAACGCTTTTATCTGTACATCCGCAGCATAAAAGCGGCACAATCAAGAGTAGAGAAATCCATTTTGTTTTCATACTTTTACTCCCGTTTTTTTGTACATCTATATGCTTATGCGCAAAAAAAATTCTCAAATTTAAATGTTCTTTAACGAATATGTAACAATTTTACGCTATAATAAAAACAAGTAGACTTATTCTAAAAAAGGAGGGCAAAGCATGGCGTTTTTCAGAAAAAAATTAAAGTTTACTCCCAACAAAAATACGGCGCTTGTTGTGCTCATACTTTTGACGATTATTTGGCTTATTATGGGCATTCGTGCCCTGACCCGCTACGACAGGTCTTTGCGCGGTGCGGCGTACGAAGATGCTCCCGTTTATCTTCCCGAGTACAAAGTGCGTGCGCTCGTAAACGCAAGCGGCGAACCCACTGCCGATTATTTTGAAATTTATCCGCCGAGTGAAGACGAAAAGGTAATCTATCTTACCTTTGATGATGGCCCGTCCACCAAGATAACACCCAAAATTTTAGATATTTTAAAACGGTATCACGTTCGTGCAACCTTCTTTGTTGTCGGCAAAAACGCCGAGAAAAACCCCGAAATAATAAAGCGAATTGCAAAAGAAGGGCACTCTGTCGCAAGTCACTCGTATACACACGACTACGATGTGCTCTACGCAGACCCCGAAACGTTCCGCTCCGAAATAAAAACTGCGCGTCAGGCACTTTTAAACATTGTCGGCGAAAAATATTATACCGATATTTTCCGTTTTCCCGGCGGTGCATTCAGAAATGAACGCGCAGAAATGAAAAACGTTTTGATTGAAGAAAACATCCCGTTTGTAAACTGGAACGCGCTAACTGGTGATGCAGAAACGCAAAATCCTGCTCCGTACGACTTGATTATGCGCGCAAAACGGACGGCAAAAGATGCAAATTCGGTGGTTCTTTTGATGCACGATGCGCCATTAAAACAGGCAACCGTCGATGCACTTCCTACTATCATCGAATATTTTAAAGACAAAGGCTATCGCTTTTTGCCACTTCATCGATATTAGTTTTTACAAAATATATAGCATTTAAGGTGACCTTTAATGAAAACATTACTCACATTATTTATAACCTTTGCAAAAATTGGTGCTTTTACCTTTGGCGGCGGCTACGCAATGCTAGAACTTATGAAAGCCGAGATTTGCAAAAAACACAATTGGTGCGACGAGGCGGAACTTTTGGATTATTTTGCACTGTCACAGTGTACGCCCGGCGTAATTGCCGTAAATGTCGCAACCTTTGTAGGAAGAAAAATCGCAGGCATTTTAGGCGGTATTTTGGCAACAATCGGGGTTGTACTTCCCTCTTTTTGCATCATTCTTTTTATTGCAAGTTTTCTGAAAAACTTTGCAGAATACGAAATCAC
>JAZNGT010000021.1:0-42989 GCA_045576635.1 Congzhengia sp.
GGGAGCGTTTACCGCGACGGTAGACGGGCAAATCAATGTGCCCATAAGCGAGGGCTCTACGGTCTACAAGGCGTGCCGCGATGCAATGAACGGATGGGACCCGACCGGCGGCGCAATTTATTATTATAATCCCAAAAAAACAACAAATCGCTGGATTTATTCAAGAGAGGTGGTGAAAGTAATTGGCAGTCACAGATTCGCAAAATAGCAGAAACGTATTAGCCAATCGGGATAAAAAACGTGCAAAGGATTTATTAAAAGTCCTCATCTTCGCACTGGCGGCGCTATCCATCGTGGCGGCGAGTGGTATTTACTATTATAAACAGTCGCGTGATTTAAGGCGTGAGCTTGAAAACACCTATATGCGTGCGTTTCACGATATGGCAGACTATTTAAACGATATTGACGTAGGGCTTAAAAAGACGATGCTTTCGGGAGACGGTGCGCAAATGTCGACGCTTTCTTCGCAACTTTATATGCAGGCAGAGGCGGCAAAGGCGTGCCTTGCACAAATGCCGACAAAAAATGCCACGTTTGACAACACATCAAAGTTTTTGTCTCAGGTGGGAGACTACGCGATGTATCTTACCCGAAAAACGATTGGGAATCAGGCGGTTACAGACGAAGAATTTCAAAATTTAGATAAATTGTCCCAATATGCCGAGGCGGTAAACCAGGAATTTCGGAGCATGGAAAACAGAGCATACGAAAACAACATGGAGGTAGAATCGTTGTCAGGTGCGTCGCCATTTGTTGTACACGCAGACGAAAACACATTCCAAAATGGTATGCAGCAGATCGAATCGATGCCGCAGGAATACCCGTCTCTTATTTATGACGGTCCGTTTTCGGAGCATTTAAAAACAAGTGAGCCGCGCATGTTAAAAGATAAAGCAAATGTTTCAAGGCTTTCAGCGGAGCGCTCTGCAAAGGCATTTTTGGGTGACGCACGCGCCAAAAACATTGCCTTTGAAAGCAACGGTGACGGTGACATTAAAACGTATCTTTTTACGGGAACAAGTGAAACTGAAACCATCAGTATGGAAGTTACACAACTGGGCGGCGAGGTTTTGTGGATGCTTTCAGACCGCGCGGTAAAAGAAGAGAGACTGAGCGTTGAGCAGGCGATGAAAGCAGGCGAAACATTTTTATCCCAAAAAGGATATTCCTCTATGAAAAGCAGTTATTACGACGTGACCGACCATATTGCCACAGTAAACTATGCGTACGTGCAGGATGGTGTAGTCATGTATCCGGATTTAATCAAAGTAAAAATTGCACTTGATAATGGTGATATTGTCGGTTTTGAAGCGCAGGGATTTTTGATGTGTCATACAAATCGTGAAATTCCAAATGCGCTCGTCAGCGAGCAAATGGCACGCGAAAAGGCGGGCAAGCACCTTTCTGTTGATTCTGTTTCAAAGGTATATATTCCGCTTGACAGTAAGCGTGAAGTATACTGCTACGAACTCAAAGGTACGCTTGGCAAGAATAACTTTTTGATTTATATCAACGCAGTTACGGGTATGGAAGAAAAAATCCTTATGCTTCAAGAGACCGAACGTGGACTTTTAACGATTTAAATTTCAAAAAATTTCCGCTTATATACCATAGAATACAGTACAAACTATGATTGTAACATGCAGGACAAAACGTAGTCGTGAAAGTTTTGCGACAAGGATGTTTTTTTAGGCACGTTACTGATATAGAGAACGTGACACGTAAAGGAAGATGAACAGCATTTAAATACGCGGGTTAAGTGTTCTAAAAAAGAACCGCTTTTTAAGGTTTAACGCTTTGTTAAATGGTGAGTTTTAAAAAAGTATCCCGCTTAGTTTAAGGGAAAGAAGCTTCCGGGTATTATAAGAAGTGAAGTAAAAAAGCAAAGGGTGCTTTTGTAATGTGTCACGCTGTGGCCGTTCGCATGGGAGTGTATCTCCTTTGCGGACGGCTTTTTGTTTTTAAAAATTCAGTTTTGGCACACTTGATTTTAGAGTGATTTCTTGTTATAATAAAAGTACTACAATGGGCGGAGGGATTTGTTTTGGCGATTTTTGATTGTCATGTGCATACAACTTGTTCTTTTGATGGCAGATCCTCACTCTCAGAGGTTTTAGAAAGAGCGAAAACGATCGGTCTTTCAGGGGTTGCGATTACAGACCACACAAGACCGGTGCCGGAGGGCACGCGCCATGCAGAAAGTGTACGGCAGTCGGTAGAAAATGTAAACCGATTGAAAGACAAAGAAAACGATGTTTTGCTGATGTCGGGTTTTGAACTCAGCGACCCATTTGACCCGGGCTATGACTATGAGGCGTTTTATCAAATTGATGGTGTTGACTGTATTTTGGGAAGTGTTCATTCCACACCGATTTTTGCCCGTTTTTTTCCCAATTTGCCCAGTGAAAGCCACAACCTTAAAATGTCGGCACAAACGGAAAGTATGGACCTTTTAAGGCGGTTTACCGAGCGCTATTATACCGAACTTTTAGATGTCGCAGAACGCGCGGATGTTGATGTGATTGCGCACCTTACCTTCCCGTTTCGTTATATAAACGGTGTAGCAAACCGTGGGCTTTTGGTCTCGGAATTCGATGCGATGATTGATGCAGTCTTAAAAGCAATTATCAAAACCCAAAAATCATTAGAAATTAACAGTGCGGGATTTTCAACCGGCTGGAACGAATTTTTGCCCAACAGAGATGTTTTAAAACGGTATTATGCATTCGGCGGTCGGTTTGTTACCACGGGGAGCGACGCACACGAAAGTAACCACCTTGCAAATGGCATACATGAGGCGCACAAGATGCTTAAAGAGATTGGATTTACACACGCCTCTTATTATATAAACAGAAAACGACACGAATATCTTTTAGAATCAGTTTAAAAAATTGGAATGGAGAAGCCAATGGATACACAAAAAAACATCAGGAATTTTTCGATTATTGCGCATATAGACCATGGAAAGTCTACACTGGCGGACAGATTGCTTGAAAAAACCGGCACAATGACGGAACGCGAAATGGAAAGCCAGATTTTAGACGATATGGAACTTGAAAAAGAACGTGGTATCACAATTAAAGCGAGGGCTGTACGTCTTAAATATCGCGCGAACGATGGCGAAGAATATGTGTTAAACTTGATTGATACGCCGGGGCACGTGGACTTTAACTACGAGGTTTCCAGAAGTCTTGCAGCCTGCGAAGGTGCAGTTTTAGTTGTAGATGCATCGCAGGGCATCGAAGCACAGACACTTGCAAATACATATCTTGCAATTGATCATGATTTAGAGATTATGCCCGTTATCAACAAGATTGATTTGCCTGCTGCACATCCGGAAATTGTTATTGAAGAAATTGAAAATATCATTGGTATTCCCGCAGAAGATGCACCAAAAATTTCGGCGAAAAACGGTATTGGTATTGAAGATGTGTTAGAGCAGATTGTAGCACTGATTCCGCCTCCAAAAGGTGATGTAAATGCGCCGCTTAAAGCGCTTATATTCGATAGCGTTTACGATGCATATAAAGGCGTTATTATTTATTTTCGCGTGATGGACGGTATGGTTAAAAAAGGCGACAAAATCCGCCTTATGTCCACCGGCGCAGAATTTGAAGTGGTAGAGGCAGGGTACTTAAACCCGTGCGGATTTTTAAATAGCGGCAAGGTTTCGGCAGGCGAAGTTGGATATCTTACGGCGTCCATTAAAAGTGTTTCCGATACGCGTGTGGGCGATACGGTAACATTGGCAGACAATCCCGCAAAAGAGCCTCTTGCCGGTTATAAACAGGTAAATCCCATGGTATATTGCGGTATTTATCCTGCGGACGGCGCAAAGTACGACGACTTGCGCGAAGCACTTGCAAAACTGCAACTAAATGATGCGTCCCTTTCCTTTGAGCCGGAAACATCTGCGGCGCTCGGGTTTGGTTTCCGCTGTGGATTTTTAGGCCTTTTGCACATGGAAATCATACAGGAGCGTTTAGAGCGTGAGTATAATTTAGATTTAGTAACAACGGCGCCCAGCGTTATCTATAAAGTAACAAAAACAAACGGTGAAGTGGTGGAAATTTCAAATCCCTCCAATCTTCCGTCTCCAAGTGAAATTGATTTTATGGAAGAGCCAATGGTAAATGCAGACATTATGTGCCCGACAGAATATATCGGAAACATCATGGAACTTTGTCAGGAGCGAAGAGGTGTGTACAAAAACACTACCTACATCGATTCGGGCAGAGCGCAACTTCATTACGATTTGCCGCTTAATGAAATTATCTATGACTTTTTTGATACATTAAAATCTCGCACCAAGGGATATGCGTCTTTTGACTATGAACTCTCCGGTTACGAAAGGTCAGACCTTGTAAAACTTGACATTTTGTTAAACGGCGATATGGTCGATGCGCTCTCCTTTATCGTGCATACCACCAAGGCGTATGCGCGCGGCAGAAAAATAGCAGAAAAACTAAAAGAAAGTATTCCGCGTCAGTTGTTTGAAATTCCCATTCAGGCGGCAATCGGAACAAAAATTATTGCAAGAGAAACCGTAAAAGCGCTCAGAAAAGACGTGCTTGCAAAATGTTACGGCGGCGATATTACGCGAAAGAAAAAGTTGTTGGAAAAGCAGAAAGAAGGCAAAAAGCGTATGCGCCAGGTTGGCTCGGTGGAGGTTCCGCAGGAAGCGTTTATGTCAGTTTTAAAACTGGATGAATAGGTGGTTTTATGCGCGGTTTATACGTTCATTTACCCTTTTGTCTTAAAAAATGTGCATATTGTGATTTTCTCTCTTATACCGACTGTTACGCGTACGAAACGGAGTACGTCGAGGCGGTACTTTCGGAATTTTCGCATTACAAGGGAGAACAAATTGATACGGTCTATATAGGCGGCGGTACGCCTACTTCGCTTACAAAAGAGAGTTTAACCAGACTGTTAGACGGTGTTTTTCAAACGTTTTCTGTGGCAGAAAATGCCGAGATAACGGTAGAATGTAATCCCAAAACAGCAGATTTTGATCTATTTTGTGCACTTTTGGCACACGGCGCAAACAGACTCAGTGTCGGGGTGCAGTCGATGCAGGATGAAGAACTATCAAAAATCGGAAGAATCCATACGGCAAAAGATGCCGTAGAATGTATTTTGGACGCATACCGCGCCGGATTTTTCAATATAAGCGCAGATTTGATGTTTGGTCTTCCGAATCAAACCATTCAAAGTTTTGAGGACAGTATCGAGAAAGTTACGGCACTTCCTGTAACGCATGTTTCGTGTTACGGACTGATCTTAGAAAATGATACGCCGTTGTGCCAAAAGGTAAAGGCAGGACAACTTACGCTGCCCGACGAAGAAACGGAAGAGGCGATGTATCGCGTGGCGGCAAGCCGCCTTTCATCAAAAGGGTTTTTGCAATACGAAATTTCAAATTTTGCAAAAGAGGGATTTTGTTCGCGCCATAACCTGAAATACTGGGATTTAACAGAGTATATCGGTGTGGGTGCAGGCGCACATTCGTTTTATCAAGGCGCGCGCTACTGTCACACGGGAAATATACATAAATACATAGAGAATCCCAACCAAAAGGAAGAATGCGTGATTCTTACGAAAGAGGACCTGATGGCAGAGTTTATGATGCTGGGATTAAGAAAATTAAGAGGGGTCTCAGAACAAGAGTTTTACGCTCAATTCAAAGAATCGCTTCATGGGCGTTATGGTGATATTATAACAAAATATGAGACAGTTGGGCTTTTGCGCCGCGAAGGTGACCGCGTTTTCTTTACAGAACGGGGGATTTATCTTTCGAACACTGTCTTGTGTGAATTTGTGTGAGGGCTTATGCTGGTTAGAGTAAACAACATAAAAATGCCGATTGATGCAACGCGTGCAGAGGTTTTTGAAACCGCTGCGCGCCTTTTGCATGTGAAAAAAAGTGAGATTACATCTCAAAAAATCATCAGGCGCTCAATTGATGCAAGACGCGGCACAGTACAGTTTGTTTACAGCGTTTTAACCGAAACGAAAAAAGATGTTTTGTGCGATGATAAAAATATCGTACCGATTGCGCCAAAAACGGAAGAGCCTGTCCGTATGGGAGAAGAAAAGTTAAACGCAAGACCGGTGATTGCGGGCTTTGGTCCGTGCGGAATGTTTTGCGCACTGACGCTTTCGCGTGCAGGCTACCGCCCGATTGTGATAGAGCGCGGCGCAGATATAAAAACGCGCACAAAAAAAGTGGATACATTCTGGAAAAACGGGGTATTAGACGAGACCACAAACGTACAGTTTGGTGAGGGCGGTGCCGGAACGTTTTCTGACGGAAAACTTACAACGCGTATAGGTGACAGCCTTACCGATACTGTTTTAAAGGAATTGGTATCGCACGGCGCACCGGAGGACATTTTGTATCATGCGATGCCGCATATCGGAACAGATATATTAAAAGACGTTGTCCAAAATATCCGCAAAGAGATTCTCTCGTTTGGCGGAGAAATCCGTTTTGAGACAAAAGTAACAGATATTACGATAAAAGATGGCACAGTAAAAACCATAACGCTCTCCGATGGAGATATTTTAGAAAATGCACCTCTTATATTAGCAATCGGACACAGTGCGCGCGACACCTACGAGATGCTTTACCGACGCGGCATAGAAATGATACAAAAGCCGTTTTCTGTCGGCTTTCGTGCAGAACATTTAAAAGAGGATATCGACTGTGCAATGTACGGAAAGTATGCTGGACATCCGCTTCTGGGCGCGGCAACATATCAACTTTCTTACCGTGAGGGAGAAAGAGGATGTTACAGTTTTTGTATGTGTCCCGGCGGAACGGTGGTATGTGCATCGTCCGAAAACGAAACGATTGTGACAAACGGCATGAGTGAACGTGCGAGAGATAAAATAAATTCCAATAGCGCCATTTGCGCAAATGTAACAGGGCGGGACTTTGGAAGCAATCACCCGTTGGCAGGTGTTTCTTTTCAGCGTGAACTTGAAAAAAAGGCGTTCCGCGTAGCGGGCGGAGCATATCGCGCGCCCGTACAGCTTTTGGGCGACTATATGGATGGCAACGTGTCCAAACAGTTCGGACGTGTGACGCCGAGTATTTTGCCCGGTACTGCGTTTTGCGATTTAAACAGTTTATTTTCCAACGATTTTAATGCATTTATGAAAAAGGGAATTTCAAGTTTCGAGCGTAAAATCAAAGGTTTTACGGCACGTGACACAGTGCTTACGGGTGTGGAAACAAGAACGTCTGCACCGCTTCGGATTGTAAGAAATGCGTTGGGCGAAAGCGTTACTGCACGAGGACTCTATCCTTCGGGAGAGGGCGCAGGCTACGCCGGCGGCATTATGAGCGCCGCAGTTGACGGCATTCGCACAGCACACCGCATTATTGCGCGTTTTCAACCGAGTGACAGATAGTTTAAAGTGCTTGACAAGGATATGATTCATGATTATAATAAAATTAAAGTAGAAATGTGCGTAAATCCGTGTAATCATTCGTGTGAAACTGAGGAAGGGATTTTTAAAATGCATAGAGAATACACATTAGAAGCAGACGATAAAAAAAGACTGATTTTGAATCTTGCAAAAAACTTAAAACTACTTCGCACCATGCGCGGCCTATCGCAGGAAGAACTTGCAGACCATGTCGGTGTAACGCGCCAGACGATACTTGCGGTGGAAAACGGAAAACGAGAAATGACATGGACGATGTATCTTGCGTTTTTGTTCTTGTTTACGGGGCATGAAAAAACGCGCGAACACCTTTTGCTCACAGGGGCGTATTCTCCCGAAGTGCTTGCATTTTTGGGCATTCGTGAAGAAATAAAATAAAGACAGTATCACCCGCGGGTATTCGGACAAAAAGACGAATGTACGCGGGTTTCGTTCTACGATAAGGCATACTTTTACGGCTTTCAACGAGGTAACAAAATGGATAGGAAAAATCGTATTCCGCGTCAGGAAGAGCCAAAACAGTACGGAAACGAAAGTTTCGGAATTCCTTCTGACTGCACAAAAAAACAGAAAATGAGCGGCGTAAAACTTTTTTGTTATATTGTCGTTGTGTTTTTGCTATGCGGCATCATATACGGAAGTTATCGCACGTTTACGGATTATTGGTTGCCGGAGATGACGTTTGACAAATCCGCGCAGCCTATGCTTTATGTCAAAAATTCGGAGATTATGCTAAAACAGAAAAGTGATTTGCGTGGAAACTCCTTTACAGAAGAAAATGCACTTTACAACACAACTTCTGCGCCGTTTGCTAAAATTACCGAGGACGGGAAATATCTTTTTTATCTGGGACAAAAAACGAAGGATTTAGCAGGGTATGACTTTTTTTACCGCATGGTTTCCTCTGTTGACGGAGAAAACGATTTCGAGCAAGAAACGGTGTATATAGACGGCGGTGTGACTGCGTTTAAGGTAGCATCCAAGGGCAAGGCGGTCCTCTATTCAAAACTTGGCTGGCTTTATTATTCCGACTTAAACAGTTCGCGTATTATTGCGACGGATGTAACGGATTTTTATTTAAGTGACAACAATCAGCAAATCATTTATTTTAAAGATGGCGGCAAAATGTATACCTGCGGAACAAGCAAAAACGATGCACCTGTTCTGGTAGACGACGGTATTGAAAAACTGATTTCTGAAAAGGACGAATACGCCGAAATTTATTATCTTAAAAAAGGAGCATTGTACCGAAAAGCAAAAGATGCAAAAGAAAGTGTCTGCATCCATGAATCGGTATTAGATGCCATTATGCTCGATGAATATGTGTATTTTGTTACGCAAGAAGAACGGCCGGTGCGCTTTAAAGAAATCTTTTCGGACCCCTTTTCTGTAACCGATGCAGAACTTGTTGCACCCACGAAAAAAGCATTTTTGAAAGAAGACGAAACCGGTGCATCATACGTAGACGAAGAGGCGTTTTTGTTAGCGCGTGAAGCGTACGAGCAAAAACTTTTGCGCGACTCTGTGCGCGACTATTTTTTAACCAATCCGATTACAAGAACAGAAAACGTACTGTATGTTGTAAAACGTGACGAAGTAAAAGAACTTGATACAGGTCTTACCGAGGCATATCTTCGTTACCACAGCAGCAGACGCGTTATCGTATACAAAAAACGCGTGGAAGAAGCAGAAAAAATCGATATAACAACCATTACAAGCATCCGCGAAGCAAAAGAACGCGCAGAAAAGAGGAGCGTAAACTATGTGGGAGATAGTATGCAGGTGCTTGTAAAAGATAAAAACCCCTACCCCGGACTTTCAGAATACCCATCGGGACAGATTGAACTTTCACTTGACGGAAAATATCTTTACGCCGTAGAAGATGGAGACGCAAACGGCAGGGGAAACCTTGTAAGGTACAGCATTGGTGCACGAAAACTTTACGATAAAGCGGTGCTTTTAAAGGGCGTTACGGACTTTGCATTAGACGGCGCTGATTCTTTGGTTGTGCTCGCCTTTGACGGCGATGCGCTAGGAATTTGTATGGATACAGACTATACGCATCTTGCAGACCGCTCGTGCCGTTCGTTTTTCTATGTGGATCATACTCTTTATTTTTACGATGACTATCAGCCCCAAAACGAAACGGGAGACCTTAAATATTTCAGGAACGGCAAGGTGCGCTACATCGACACGGGCGTACACGCGTTTGACGTGCGCAACTTAAAAACGGTTGCATATATCAAACACTACAACAAAACGCTCGGTATCGGAGATTTGTATATCAAAAACGGCAGTAGAAGAGGCAGAAAAACAGACATCTGCGTCAGCCGGATTTTATATTAAAAGAGAACAAACCAACTTGGCATTCGCAAAACTGTCGGAGGATATGGATCCGTTTGCGTCTGTTTTTCTAAAAAGGAGGATTTGAAATGAAGATAATCAGAAAATGTAACCATTGCAAAAAGTGGTTTGCTATAAAAATGCAGGAGAAAACACTTGTCCGAAAGGAAGAAATTAAGATTTTGGAAAGACTTTATAAGCACAACCTAAAGGGAGGATTGGAACCTGCACTTGATCATTTCGTTCTTGGTGAAAGAATGTACTATGATATACGTTATGTTTGTAAATATTGTGGTGCAGAAGAAAAAGAATATACACATGAAGATATCAAAAAATAAGGTCGAATTATCTCAATTTGTTGAAAAGAGGAAATGGTATGGTGAAAAAATTAATTTCAACCTTGCTTATATTGTTATTACTATGTTCATCAGGGAGTATAGCGGGTGCCGAGCATTCAAAATATACATTTCATACCGATATTCAAGCATACATAAACGGAGCGCCTATACGTTCTTTTAATATTGATGGATTTACAGGAATTGTAGCCGAAGACCTGATACAGTATGGTTTTGGTGTGTATTATGATGATTTCACAAGAACTCTGGAAATTATCAGGCTTAACAACCAAATCACATCGGATTATATACCTGAGGTTTTATCAGCACCTGTTGGTTCAAAGGATAAAAGAATTTACGATACAGACATAAAAACTTATGTAAAAGGTGCCCTTGTGCCGTCATTTAACATAGGTGGAGAAACGATAATTTTTATAGATGATCTTGTGTGTTATGGCGAGGTTATATGGCATCCGGAAGAAAGGAAAATATGCTATAATTATGTAGAAAATTGGGCGATTGATTTACATAAAACAAATTACGAAAGTGATATGTTGCAAGAGATCAATTCATTTACCCTTAACTGGCAGAAAACACCTGACGGATGGTTATCTGACGGAGAAAACCTTGATTATCTCGATTATATCAGGCTTTACTATGATTGGCAGGAAGGATTTAGTTTTGGTTTTTCGCTATATCAGAGAACGCTCTTTCAAACAGCAGATTTAGGTGACATTCTGCTTCAAATGGTAACGGTAAGGTATGATGGAGAACTTCTTTGTGAAAATGCTGATGAGGCAAACGAGCATGTTAAAATCTATATCAATGACGAAGAACAGAAAATAATTAAAGTGTCCCAAGGCAAGGGCAATGGACATAGAGATTATAGATTCTATCTTGATACAAAAATAGCCAAAGAAGATATCATGAAAGTTAGTGTTATATGTAAATAAATATACTTTTTTATCCGGAACTGACACGAGTCTATAAAAATTGTTGAAAAATGGCGCGTTGTGAAAAAGGAGAATATTTATGTTATCATATAGGGTATTGAGTTTTGTAAGAGTTTTGATGGCTTTTTCACTGGGAAATTTCATAGGAGAACTTTTGATTAAAAAATTTGGTAAAGAAAATGATATAAAGTTCTTAAAATATGCAAGAATCGTTCTTTTTGTGTTGAGTTTTTGTATGTTTGTTTGGTTGTTATTTAATAAGGAATTATTCCATTGGAATTTTGATATTGCAACAGGCGAACCTGTAAACCATTACAGTACGTATGGAAGATGTGTGATGTATATCTTTGTTGCCTTAATCAGTAATGTCGTCTCCTATATCGTTGCAAAAAAAAGAAAGTCATAAATTTATGAGAGCATATTTTTAACCTGAACTTAATACGAGCCCAAGCCTCAAACCATAAGTTTCTCTTTACTTTAATTAACGCATATGGTATAATAAAAATAAATGGATCTAGTTTATCACAATCTATCAGGAGGGTTTTTTATGGCCAGAATGAAACGTTCAAGACGTGCGTACTTAAACGAATTACAGGAACAGAACGAAACACTTCGCGAAACAGAAGAATTTGTCGACTACGAAGCGGGTTACGAAGAAGCGGAATCTGAAGAAGCGCCATCATCTACGAGAGGCAAAAAAATTATTACGGCAATTATTGTGATTGTTGCGCTCGTTGCGCTCTTTTTTGCATCCTCTAAAATAACGGAACTCTGGCTCGACTACAATCAGGAGCCTGCATCTTACGGAAACGACATTCCTGATGTTGAGCAAGAAGATTTAACCGATATAGAAGAAGAAATCATAGACGTACCGAACGCTCCTGTTGATGAAATAGGCGAGACGGGCGAAAAACCGGCTGAAACCGAAAAGACGGAAGAAGAAAAACCGGCAGAGGCAGCAAAACCTACGCAAAAACCTGCGGAGAATGAAAAACCCGCAGAAACTGAAAAACCTGCACCTGCTCCGAGTGAAACCACAAAACCCGAAACGCCGAAACCCGAAGAAACGAAGCCTGTTACACCCGAAAAGAAACCGGCGTCTATCATACCGGGCAACCCCGCAGCATAAGCCATGGAATTTCGAACAAAAAGCAGTGAAGAAACGGAAATTTTAGCAGAAAAGTTAAAGGCACACCTAAAAGGTGGAGACGTAATTTGTCTGCGCGGCGAAATGGGCGTCGGCAAAACGGTATTTACAAAAGGATTGTGCCGTGCACTCGGCGTAACGGACTATGTAACAAGTCCGACCTTTACTGTCGTAAACGAGTATGACGGAGAAACTTTACGTGTGTTTCATTTTGATATGTATCGCATTTTAGATGCGGATGAACTTTTGGAAATCGGCTTTGACGAGTATTTAAATTCCGGCGGTATCTGTGTGATTGAATGGCCGCAGAATGTAGAAAAAAGCCTTCCGAAACGACGCATCGAAATAGAAATAAAAAAAGACGGCGCAAACGAACGAACGATTACGGTAACGGGCATAAACCGCGAGATTGCGCTATCTTAAAAGGCAAGAGGATTTATGATACTATTGGGATTAGACTCCTCATCCAAGGCGGCAACGGCTGCCGTGTTGCGTGACGGAGAATTGTTATGTGAATATACGCAGAATCAGGACAAAACGCAGTCTGTCAAGATGCTTCCCATGATTGAAAAAATGCTTTCTGATGTGGAACTTTCGCTTTCTGACATTGATATTTTTGTCTGCGGCGTAGGACCGGGTTCTTTTACCGGCGTCAGAATTGGCGTGGCGACGGCGCGCGGTCTTTCCGAAAGTTTAGGAAAAGACACGGTCTCTGTTACAAGTCTTGAAATTTTAGCGCACAATGTGTCGGGTGATTTAGGATACGTTATCGCGCTTCTTTCTGCACGTGAGGATGAGTGCTACGCGGCGGTGTACCATAACGGAGACGAAATTGTTCCGCCGTGCGTTATGACGCTTTTAGAACTTGCAGAATACGCAAAAGAAAAGGATGTTTTATTTGTCGGCGAGGGCGCAATAGAGCATAAAGATGCGCTTTTAGAGTTGGTGCCTCACGCGCGGTTTGCAAAGGGCAAACAGAACATGATTTCGGCGGCGTCGGCGGTTGAAATCGGCGCACGCAAGGCAGAAGAGGGAAATGTAGCCGGAAGTGACGGACTCATTCCTTTGTATTTAAGAAAATCGCAGGCAGAACGCGAATACGAACAAAAAATGAAGAACGTAAAATAGAAAGGGTGCATAGTGTGGCAGTTGTAATTGGCAGTGACCACGGCGGATTTGAATTAAAAGAAGTTTTAAAACAGTTTCTGATAGAAAAAGGCATTGACGTTTTGGATGTAGGCGCTTACGACACGGGTTCCGTTGACTATCCCGATATTGCAGAAAAAGCATGCGAGAGAGTGTGTTCGGGAGAATGTGAGTGGGGCGTGTTGGTTTGCGGCACGGGAATCGGCATTTCTATGGCGGCAAACAAAATCAAAGGCATCCGTTGCGCTTTGGTGTCAAACGAATATTCTGCAGAAATGACAAAACGCCACAACAATGCCAATATGCTTGCGTTTGGCGGCAGAGTAACCGGTCCTGACCTTGCCAAAAATATTCTGGCAAGTTATATGAAAGCAGAATTTGAGGGCGGAAGACACGCAAAACGCGTGGACAAAATCAGCGCCCTGGAAGGATAAGTTTTATGAATTTAAGACGGGATAAAGTAAATTACTATTTAGATATTGCGCAGACAGTTGCAAGCCGCAGTACATGTTTAAGACGGCATTACGGCGCCATCATCGTAAAAAATGATGAAATCATTTCTACCGGATATAACGGTGCACCGCGCGGCAGAAAAAACTGTATTGATTTAAATTACTGCATGAGAGAAGAATTGAAAATCCCAAGCGGAGAGCGCTACGAACTTTGCCGTTCGGTGCATGCAGAGGCAAACTGCATCATAAGCGCATCGAGACGCGATATGCTTGGTGCAACGCTTTATCTTGCGTGTTTAGATGGCAAAACAGGAGAACTTCTGGCAGGCACTAACAGTTGCATTATGTGTAAGCGTCAGGTAATTAATGCAGGAATTAAAACCGTAATCGTGCGCGACACAAAAGACACATTTAGAGTTATTGACGTAGAAGACTGGATTAAAGAAGACGATTCGTTACAATAATATAGTAAAAAAACTCGACGATATGTCGGGTTTTTCCTTTTAAAACGGGAAAGATAAGGAAAGAAACGAAGAAGGGAGGCATTGTTTTGGATGAAAAAGAACTCATTCGCCTGAGCAAAGAAGGCGATACAGAAAGTTTTTCAAAACTCATATTACCATACGAGAAAAAAATGATAAACTATGCCTTTCGCATGTTAAATAGCGTTTCTGATGCAGAGGATGCCGCGCAGGAAGCGTTTTTAAGAGCGTATCGCAAACTCCATACGTTTCAGGAAACGGCGCGGTTTTCCACGTGGCTTTATACGATTTTAAACCGCATTTGCCTCGATATGTTAAGAAAACGAAAGCGCACGGGAGAACTGTATCAAACCAGTTTCAATCAAACTGATTCAGAAGAAGAAACTTACGAACTGCAAATTGCAGACAACGCACCGGGGCCGTATGAATCCTATCAAAAGCGTGCGGCGCAAAAAGCACTTTATGACGCAATCGAAAAACTTTCGGACGAGCATAGAGAAGTTATCGTTTTGCGCGATATAGAGGGGCTTGATTACGAACAAATTGCACATATTACCGGTGCGTCACTCGGCACGGTTAAATCGCGTTTAAGCCGCGCAAGACAGAGTTTAAGAAAAATTCTGGAAGAAAACAAGGAACTTTTTTTATAACCGTTCGTCTTAATCTATGACGCGCTATAAGCGTTATAAAAAAGAAAGGAGAAACGAGCGTAAATGAAGACATCGGAATGCAGAGACATCTTAAATTTAATACCGCTTTTGATTGACGACATGCTTTCCGACGAAGAGAAAGACGTAGTAACAGACCACCTTAAAGTATGCAAAACATGCAGAGAAGAACATGCATTTTTAACATCCGTACTTAAAGTTTCCGGTACCCTTCCCGAGATTGAAGTGCCGGACGGATTTCATAAACGGCTTATGGAGAAAGTTGGAAAGGAAAAGACAGGCACATCGTTTAAAGGAAACATAAGGCTTTGGAAAACTGTTACATCCTTTGCGGCTGCGGCTGCCGTTATTGCAGTTTCTGTGGTCTCGTATTTAGGACTCAATGTTCCCAAAGAAAGCCAAAATCCTGATGCGTTTTTAACGCCGTCTCCCGTTTATGAAAAAACGGAAGAGGTAAAGCCTGTGGAGACTGTAAAAACAACGCCTTCACCAAAAGTCGCAGAACCACAACAAGAGAAGGGAGAAACACCTGACCCGCTTGCATTAGAAGCGTACTCTTTGGAAGCGTTTCAAAATGATGATGAACAAACGGCGTTTGTTGTGGCATACGTTACCGTGGCAGAAGATAAACTGGACGAAGCACGTGACATTTTAAAAGACTTAGAAAAAGATGAAATCGGTTACCGCGCAGAAAACGGTAGAGAGGAATTTTTAGAAAAACTTTCTTTTCTGGAAGACTTTTCCGTAAGAGAAGAAACGCAAGATACCGATTCTGACTATATTATATTAGAAGAAACACCGTAACGGAAAAAGCGCGCAGAATACATTCTGCGCGCTTTGTTACATTGACATTTGAAAAGATTTCGTATACAATAAATGTATATTGTTTTTAGATTTGTCAGGGAGGAGACTTGATGAAATCAAACTTAACGCTTAGGGGCATTCATTATTCGCATTTTTTAATGCTTACAATTGCCGGATGCATTAACGCGTTTGGTGTTACGCTCTTTTTAGCACCGGTAAAACTTTACGATAGCGGTATTTCCGGAACTTCTATGTTGCTTTCGCAAATTACACCGGAATTTTATTCGTTGTCGTTTTTCCTGCTTGTGCTCAACATACCGCTTTTTTTATATGGCCTTAAAAAACAAGGTGCATTGTTTACTGTTTACTCTTTGTATGCGGTCGCTGTGTATTCTTTGGCGGCGTGGCTTATTACCGATGTTTTGCCGATTGACGTAAAACTGGCATCGCCGCTAGCAGGGACGGACCTTTTGCTTTGTGCACTGTTTGGTGGATTGATTTCCGGTGTGGGAAGCGGTCTTACCATCCGGTACGGCGGTGCGATTGACGGTGTCGAGGTTATGGCGGTTATCTTCTCTAAAAAGATGGATATTACAGTAGGCACTTTCGTGATGATTTTTAACGTTATTTTATACATCATTGCAGGTGTTATATTAAAGAGTTGGATTTTGCCTTTATATTCTATTGTTACCTATGGTGCAGCACTCAAAACCGTAGACTTTATCGTAGAAGGTCTTGACCGTTCCAAAGCCGCAATGATTGTAACGGAAAAACCTGATGAAATCAATCAGATGCTGCTCGATGTTTTTGAAACAGGTGCTACCATTTTTCCCGTTACAGGAGGATACTCCGGCGAGCAAAAAACGATTATTTATTTTGTTATCAACCGTTTTCAGATTGCAACCATGAAAGAACTTGTGCATACCATAGACCCGAAAGCGTATATGACGATTACGGAAGTTGCAGATGTGTTTAAAAGCGCGCATGAGAAAGTGCAAATCCTATCGTCCGAAAAGCATAAGTAAAAAGAAAAGGGGATGTAGCAAAATGATTTTGTTTTGCTACATCCCCTTTTGGGGTGGACGGAAAATAGCGCAGATTGGACAAACTGAACCCGAATGCGTACGTGGGTACGCAAAGAGGTGAAGTTTGTTCAAAACACAAGGCATAAAATAGAAGGAATTCGTCAAATGACGAATTCCTTCCTTACGTTTTGCGTTATTTTAACTTTTTAAGCATATTAGAAAGGCTTTGTTATGCATTTTCTTTGCCTTGGGTGGTGTGCGCATTTTGCTACATCCCCCTTTTCTTATCATTTCTTTTTAAACATAGTACCAATACCGGTATCGGTAAAAATTTCCAAAATAATGGAGTGCAATACGCGTCCGTCGATAATATGTACGCGGTTTACGCCGTCTTCTACTGCTTTTACGCAGGCACGCACTTTCGGAATCATACCGCCGCTTATGGTGCCGTCGTGAATTAGGTTTTCCGCATCGTCTGTTGTGATTTCAAAAATGATGTTACCGTTTGCGTCTTTTACGCCTTCGACATCGGTCAAAAACATCAGTTTTTCTGCGCCCATTGCAGTTGCAACTGCGCTTGCTACCGTGTCGGCGTTGATGTTGTAACTCTGACCGTTGTCGTCTGTGCCGATGGGGGCAATAACGGGAATATATTCGTCTTCGCAAAGCGATTTTATAATGCTTGCATTTACTTTTACGATTTTTCCGACATAACCTACATCGATTTTGTTGCCCTCGTCATCTTCGGTAAGCGGCACACATTCAATGATTTTTCCGTCGATACCGCAAAGACCGACTGCCTTTCCGCCGTTTAAATTGACGTTAGAAACGACCTCTTTATTTGTTTTTCCCACCAGGACCATCTGCGCTACCCGCATGGTGTCGCTGTCTGTCACACGAAGACCACTTACGAATTTGCTTTCCACGTTATAGGTTTTAAGCGCTTCTGAAATGTCCGGTCCGCCACCGTGTACAATGACGGGGTTCATACCTACGTATTTTAAAAGCGTGATATCTTCCATCACGGAACGCTTTAAATCCTCGTTAATCATTGCGTTTCCGCCGTACTTTATGACGATGGTTTTGTTGTGCAGTTTTTGTATGTAAGGAAGTGCCTCAGTTAAAATACTGGCATGCCTGATTTGCTTTTCAATGGTATCCATAAAAATTTCCTTTCTGCCAAAGCGGCTATAAATTAAAGATAAAAGCCTGCGCCGGTTAAGCCTTCAGTCTCATCAAGTCCAAACATTAAGTTCATATTCTGAATCGCTTGTCCTGCTGCGCCTTTAATTAAATTATCAATGTTTGAAATTACGATGACGCGATTTAAACGGCTATCTACTTCCAAACCGATATCTACAAAATTGGAGCCTGCAACGTGGTTGCTTTCCGGAAGTTCTTCATCGTAGATGCGCACAAACGGTTCATCTTTAAAAAAGTCATGATACATGTTTAAAAGTTCTTCTTTTGTATAAGGCTTTTTTAAGTTTGCATATTCTGTGGCAAAAATACCACGTTTCATAGGTACCAGATGCGGAGTGAACGAAAGTTTTATTTCTTCGCCCGCAACTTTGGAAAGTTCCTGTTCAATCTCCGAAGTGTGACGGTGTGTTGCAATTTTATATGCCTTCATATTTTCTGTACATTCGCAAAAATGATAGTCAAGGCCGAGGCCGCGGCCTGCACCACTGACACCCGATTTTGCATCAATGATAATATTTTTTGTTTCAATTGCACCGTTTTTCAAAAGCGGAGCAAGACCCAAAATGGAGCAGGTGGTGTAGCAACCGGGATTTCCGATTAAACGTGCCTTTTTGATTTTTTCTCTGTGCAACTCGCAAAGACCGTACACGGACTGCTTTAAAAGTTCGGGACATGCATGCTTTACCTTGTACCATTCTTCGTATGTTTCGATGTCATCATAGCGGAAATCGCCGGAAAGGTCGATGACTTTAAGGCCCTTTTCAAAAAGTGCCGAAATCACGTTGTGCGATACGCCATGCGGAAGTGCCGTAAATACCACGTCGCACTTTTCTTTCGCAACGTCAACATCCGCCTCTTCGAGTACCAAATCGCATACGCCGCGGAGTGCAGGATATACATCCGACATTTTCTGGCCTGCGTACGATTTGGAGGCAAGCATCGTGATGGTTACTTCCTTATGCAATGATAAAAGGCGCGTAAGTTCTGCTCCTGCATATCCTGTCGCACCTAAAATACCTGCTCTTATCATAAAAAACATCCTTCTTTCCAAACAGATTGGTCAATATATGTATTATTATACATCTTTTTGCATAAAAATACAATATTAAATTTATCACAAAATCAACGTTTATTCTGCGAAAGTTTTGTCTATAATGTGTAGTATACCAAAGATTGGAAGTGAAGTCAATGCGAAACATTGTAAGAAAACTCATTTTTACCGCACTTTTTCTGGCAGTTTTAGGGTTGGGTATTGCAGAAGCCATCTCAAAGGACGTGTCGGATGCAGTTGTGCGCCTGCACGTGATTGCGCACAGTAATGATGCGTTTGACCAAAACGTCAAATATAAAGTGCGTGATGCACTTTTAGAATATGTAAACGAAACGTATGGCGGCGATGCGTTTACGCTTTTTCGAGCAAAAGAGCAAAAAGAAACGTTGACAGACATTGCAAACGAAGTGCTTTTGTCTGAGGGCGTACCATATCGAGCAAGAATCGAGACCGGAAGATTTTTCTTTCCCACAAAATCGTACCAAAACCTTACCTTTCCCAAAGGAGAGTACGACGCCGTGCGTGTGATACTGGGAGACGGCAACGGCGAAAACTGGTGGTGCGTTATGTATCCACCCTTGTGCTTTACAGAATCGGCGAAGGGCGCGGTTTCGGAGGAATACAAAGAGGCGTTTCAGGAATCGTTACATCCGCTTACGTACCGCACGATATCGGGAGATACAGTCACCATAAAACCTGCCCTTCGCGCAGTTGAACTCTGGCAAACTGCAAAACAAAAATTTGAAAAGCGGTTTTTAAGAGGCGAAAGACGGTAGATTTTGGGTGTTTTTGTTGACTTTTTCGGGATTTGATGATACAATGTTTTCATTACGTTATTATACTTTTGCATTTTAAAAAAAGTGCAAAAGTATGCAAGAAAGGTGAACAACATGATTATTACGGAAGTGTTGGAGAAAAATGCCTCCATGTACCCGAATGATGTCAGTTTGGTTGAAATCAACCCCACAGAATGGGACAACCATAAGCCTGTTACATGGCGTGAGTACGAACTGATTGAGTCAGCACCCTCAGGCGGTTATCGCAGAGAGATGACATGGAAGGAATTTGACGACAAAGCCAACCGTTTTGCAAATTTACTTTTAACGCGCGGTGTAAAAAAAGGCGATAAAGTAGCGATTCTTTTAATGAACTGTTTAGAGTGGTTACCCATTTATTTTGGTGTTTTGAAAATCGGAGCGCTTGCAGTCCCCATGAACTATCGCTATACGGCAGACGAAATTAAATATTGCCTTGACTTGTCGGATTCTTCCGTCTTGATATTCGGCCCCGAATTTATCGGCCGTATTGAAGAGATTTTCCCGAAAATTAAACATATAAATGCGCTCTTTTATGTGGGCGAAAATGTACCTACGTTTGCAGACAGTTATGACCGCTTGGTAACATACTGTTCGCACAAAAGACCCGATACAACCGTTACAGAAGACGATTATGCAGCGATTTATTTTTCGTCCGGTACAACGGGTTTTCCCAAGGCGATTTTGCATTCGCACAAAGGTCTTATGTCCGCGTGCGAAACCGAAAGAAACCATCACTCGCAAACGCGTGATGACGTATTTTTATGCATTCCGCCCCTTTATCATACTGGTGCAAAAATGCACTGGTTCGGAAGCCTTTTAGCAGGAAGCCGCGCAGTACTTCTCCGTGGTGTAAAACCGGAATGGATTATGAAGGCTGTGTCTGACGAAGCGGCAACAATCGTATGGCTTTTGGTTCCGTGGGTGCAGGATATTTTAGATGCCATTGATCGTGGCGATATTGACCTTTCAGAATACAGACTCGCACAGTGGAGACTGATGCACATCGGCGCACAGCCCGTTCCGCCGAGCCTTGTGCAGAGATGGAAAGAAAAATTCCCGTCCCACGAGTATGACACCAACTACGGTTTGAGTGAATCACTAGGACCTGGTTGCGTGCACTTGGGCGTTGAAAACATCCATAAAGTCGGTGCAATCGGTAAAGCAGGTTACAAGTGGGAAACCAAGATTGTAGACGAAAACCTAAACCCCGTGCCGGACGGTGAAGTGGGCGAACTTGCCGTAAAAGGCCCTGGTGTTATGCTTTGCTATTATAAAAACGAAAAAGCAACCGAAGAATCCTTAAAAGGCGAATGGCTTATGACCGGCGATATGGCGCGTTGTGACGAAGACGGATTTATTTACCTGGTTGACCGTAAAAAAGACGTTATCATAAGCGGCGGAGAAAATATTTATCCCGTTCAGATTGAGGACTTTTTACGTAAGCATGATGCAATCAAGGACGTTGCAGTAATCGGACTTCCCGAAAAACGTTTGGGCGAAATTGCGGCAGCAATTATTGAATGTAAAGAGGGATTTTCGCTTACCGAGGAAGAAGTAGAAGAATTTTGTTTAGACCTTCCCCGTTACAAACGCCCGAAAAAAATCATTTTTGACGAAATCCCGAGAAACCCCACGGGCAAAATTGAAAAACCCGTACTTAGAAACCGTTATTGCGGTGAGTCTTTGGTAGCATCACAAATCGAAAGTTAATTACATAATGTAGCATTAAAAGACCGTAGAAATTCTACGGTCTTTTTTGTGTGCAAAAATGCATTTTTCTGTAACATTACTGAAATATAACATTAATAAACCCATATTTAGGTGCAAAATAAAAGAATTGTTTTGTCTATCCACAATATATCCCCAAAAGCGCATACCTATGCGAAAAATGAACCGTGGACTTGCACCTTTGATTTTGTAGATATCTAAAAACATATCCCCAATATCTTGTATATTAAATTTAGATTTCAAAAAAATTAAAAAATTTTAAAAAAACACTTGCAAATTATATAAAAATGGGTTAAAATAAAATAAAAGTGGTTTGAAGTGGTGGAAAATGGTTTGAAAGGAGGTCGGAAAAATGTTTATTGGTGAATACCAGCACGTACTGGATGCAAAGGGCAGAATGTTTATTCCTGCGAAGTTCCGTGAAGAACTTGGCGAGACATTTATTGTCACCATTGGTATGGATAGGTGTTTATTTGTTTTTCCGGCAGAAACCTTCAATGTTTATAAAGAAAAGTTAGACGCCATTTCCTTGGCCAACAAAGATGCACGTAATTTTACACGCTTTTTCTTTGCGGGTGCAGCAGAATGTGAGCCCGATAAGCAGGGCAGAATTATGCTTCCGCAGAAACTTCGTGAGTATGCGCATCTTGAAAAAGATGTTACTGTCATCGGTGTTTCCGGCAGAATTGAACTCTGGAACACAGACGACTGGAACAAAGAACACAGCATTGAAAACTTCAGTTTAGATGAACTTTCTGAAAAAATGGAAGCACTCGGTTTTTAAAAAGCGTTACATCATTTGCCGATTTTGAAGGAGGGCATTATGGAATTTCATCATGTATCTGTCCTTTTAGATGAGGCAATTGAAGGGTTACATATTCGTCCCGACGGGATTTATGTAGATGGAACAATGGGTGGCGGCGGTCACAGCAGAAAAATTTTAGAAAAACTTTCTACCGGAAGACTCATTGGGATTGACCGCGATATGGATGCGATTTCAGTTTGCGAAGAGCGCCTTTCAGAATTTAAAGACAATGTAACCTTTGTAAATCGTAATTTTCATGATATTGTAAGCGTTTTAGATACGCTTTCCATTCCTCAAATCAATGGCGCCGTTTTAGATCTTGGTGTTTCATCGTATCAATTAGACTGTGCAGAGCGTGGTTTTTCCTATAACCACGATGCACCGCTTGATATGAGAATGGATAAAACAGAACGTTTTTCTGCGTATCACGTGGTGAACGAATACAAAAAAGAAGAATTAGCAGATGTGATTTATCGCTATGGCGAAGAGCGCTGGGCAAAGCGCATCGCCGAGTTTATTGAAGAAGAACGCAAAAAAGCGCCGATAAAGACAACGGGAGAACTTGTAAGTATTATTAAAAGAGCAGTTCCCAAAGGCGCACGTTTGGACGGTCCGCATCCGGCAAAACGAACCTTTCAGGCAATCCGCATTGAAGTAAACGGCGAACTTTCCGGACTGGACAAGGCGGTTTCGGATTTCATTTCCCGTCTTGCCCCCGGCGGAAGACTCTGCATTATCACCTTTCATTCTTTGGAAGACAGAATTGTAAAAAATGCATTTTCAAATGCAGCAAAAGGGTGCACCTGCCCACCGGGAATTCCGGTATGCGTATGCGGAAAGAAACCGCAGGGCACGGTAATCACGCGAAAAGCCATTTCGCCCGGGGACACAGAACTTTCGGAAAACCCCAGAGCAAGAAGCGCACACCTTCGCATATTTGAAAAAGCATAAGTCGCACGAACATTTTCGGGAGGATACTTTTATGAGAAACGATAATCTGGCGTATGACACCGAATACAGATACCGCAAGCCGGCGGAAACCGGTACACACAGACAGATTACAAATATACGTACAGCAGGTGGGGTTATGATAAGGACGGGCAACAGTGAAAAACGAAAAGTGAATACACAAGTTAGCCCGAAAGGCCGTTCTAAGGCGCGCATTACCAAAAGCACGATAGTATCCGTTCTGGTGATTGCAGCAATGGCATTTTTGGTACTTTTCCGAGGTCTTATGATTAACTCCGGCTATGAAAAACTGGCTGAAAAACAGACACAACTTTCCGACATTGTAGCAGAAAACCAAAAACTGCAATTCAAAATTGACCAGACATTAGATCTTAAAAATATAGAGCGTGTTGCAGAGAATAATTTTAATATGGGTCAGCCCACAAAATCACAGATGATCTACGTAAATTTAGATCAGGAAAACGAAGTGAAAAAGATAAGAGAGAGCAGTTCTTTAGTGGAGGCTGTTAAAAACTTTTTCGGAAGCATTGTGGAATATTTCGCTTGACGCGCTACATAACATATAAAGACGTTTCGTTCGTGTGAGGGATTTATCTTTCACACGAACTTTCGTAAAGGGGATTGAAAGGCTTAAAAAAGTTCCCTTTTTACATAGAACACCGCCAAGAAGGGAGTGGTATGCTTGGCGATTTTAGAACCGAAAACAAGTTTACGCAAGCGTATGTTTTATGTGCTGTTATTTTTTACAGCACTTTTTCTCGTGCTTGCGCTTTATTTATTAGTACTGAATATCGTGGACGGTGAAAAATTGAGAACGGGCGCCATAGAACAACAGACAAGAGATTATCAGGTTTCTTCGGCGCGCGGTACCATTTATGACCGTAACGGAAAAACGCTTGCGGTAAGTTCTTCTGCTGAAACCATCTCGGTAAACCCAAAAGAGATTGCAAAAGCAAAATACGGCATCGATGAACTCGCTGAAAAGTTTGCAGAAATTTTAGAACTCGATGCAGAGGACGTTAAGAAAAAACTTACCAAGAACGCGCAGGATGTTGAAATCAAGCGTAAGGTCGACACCGAGATAGCAGACGAAATTCGAGCGCTCAATTTAAAGGGCGTGTATTTTAAAGAAGATACCAAACGATACTATCCGTACGGCACCTTTGCGTCGCACGTTATCGGATTTACCGGCTACGACAATCAGGGCCTCGGCGGCATCGAAATGGTATATGACGACGAACTTTCCGGTGTACCGGGAAGAGTGGTAACATTAAAGAATGCACACGGCACAGATATGCCGTTTCAGGAGGAACGTCACATTGATTCTGAAAACGGCTTAAATGTGGTACTTACGATTGACGAAGCAATTCAGCATTTTGCAGAAAAGCATTTGGAAAACGTATACAACGAAACAGAGGCAAGAGAAGGTGCTGCCTGCATTGTAATGGATGTGAAAACAGGCGAAGTGCTTGCTATGGCTACACAGCCGAACTTTGACTTAAATAAACCAAATGAAATCGTAGACACGATTACATTAAACCGTTTAGATGCCATCGAAGAAGAAGAGGCTTATCAAAAAGCCGTGAGCGATGCCAGAAACAAAATGTGGCGTAACAAAGCGGTTGTGGACTCTTACGAGCCGGGTTCCTGTTTTAAGATTATGACAATGTCTATGGCGCTTGAAGAAGGTGTCGTAACGCCGGAGGATACATTTTTCTGTCCTGGCTATAAGCAGGTAGAAGACCGAAAAATCCGCTGTGCAGAAAACCGCGGACACGGCGCAGAAACGTTTAAAGACGGCGTAAAAAATTCCTGCAACCCCGTGTTTATTGAGGTTGGACAGCGCGTTGGCATTGAAAAGTTTAAAACCTATTATAAAGCATTCGGTTTTCGCGATAAAACGGGATTCGATTTGCCGGGCGAGGCAAACGGCGTATTCTATACCGACGAAAACTTTAAGACGGTAGAACTTGCAACGGCATCGTTCGGTCAGGGACCGAAAATTACACCCTTGCAGTTAATTTCAGCCGTAAGCGCAATCGCAAACGGCGGAAATCTTATGAAACCGTATCTCGTAAAAGAACTTACAAACGATCAGGGTACGGTTGTAAAGAAAATAGAGCCTACCATTGTACGCCAGATTGTTTCAGAGGAAACGTCAAGAACTGCGCGTGAACTGTTAGAAAATGCGGTTAACATCGGTTCGGGACAAAATGCATATATTAAGGGATACCGTGTTGCCGGAAAGACCGGTACATCGGAAAAAATTCCGAGAGGTCAGGGGAAATACATTGCGTCTTTTGTTGGTTTTGCACCTGCAAACGATCCAAAAGTTGCATGCCTTGTTGTAGTTGCCGAACCAAAACTCGGTTCTTACTACGGTGGTGCAGTTGCAGCGCCTGTTGTAGGAAAAATTTTAGAAGACACCCTGCATTATTTGGGCGTAGAACCGCAGTATACAACAGAAGAAAAAACCACAATCGACATTTCTGTTCCGGATGTTACGGATCTTAACATTGTTGTTGCAAAGAACAAACTTTCCGGCATGGGACTTAAATATACCATTATAGGTGGTGGCGAAACCGTTGTCCGTCAGATGCCGCTTTCCGGTGCGACGGTAAGTGCAAACTCTGTTTGCGTGCTTTACACAGATGCGTCTATCGCTGAAGAAATGGTAACTGTTCCGGATATAAGCGGAAAGTCTTTAAGAAGTGTGAGAACACAGCTTTCCGCCGCGGGGTTAAACCTCAGTATTGTAGGTGCAGGCGCGACCGGTTCGGATTCAGACCGTACCGTTGCAGCCCGTCAGACACCGGCGGCAGGAACGAGCGTGAAACGCGGCAGTGTCATTCAGGTTGAATTCCGGTTCAAAGATGTAGAAGGAACCGCAAACTGATTTTACACAATGCGTTTTGGAAGGAGAAAGATATGAAGCTATCGACATTGTTGCGGGATGTTGCCGTAACGCATATCGAAGGAAATAGAGAGATAGAAATTACCGACATCTGTTACGATTCGCGCAAGGCGAAAAAAGGCACAATGTTTGTAGCAATTGTAGGCTTTGAAACCGATGGGCACAAGTACCTTGAAAAAGCGATGTCAGAGGGTGCAGTGGCAGTTGTTGTACAAAACGGCGCAGAGATTTTGTGTGATCTTTCCGGCGTAACGGTTATCTATGCAGATAACACAAGAAAAGCATTGGCAGAGCTTGCTGCAACTTTCTATGGCCACCCTGAAAAGCAACTTAAAATTATCGGCGTTACCGGAACAAACGGCAAAACAACGGTTACAACGCTTGTTAAACAGATTTTGGAATATGCAGGAAAAAATACAGGTCTTATCGGCACCAATGCCAATATGATTTTAGACCGTGTACTTCCCACAGAGCGCACCACGCCCGAATCATTGGAACTCTTTTCTCTCTTTTCAGAAATGGTGGAAGAGGGAGTAGAGTATGTCGTGATGGAGGTTTCCTCGCATTCTTTGGAATTGTGCCGCGTGTATGGCATCACATTCTTAGTGGGTGCGTTTACCAATCTTACACAGGATCATCTCGATTTTCATAAAACAATGGAAAATTATCTTGCCGCAAAAGAAAAACTGTTTTTGCAAAGCGAAAAAGCGGTGGTGAATACAGACGATACGGCAGGCAATTCGATTTATGAAAAAAATCTTTGCCCTTCCCTTTCGGTTGGCATAGAGGAGAATGCGAACCTTTACGCATCCGATATTAAAATTTCATCCCGAGGGGTACATTTTGCAGTATCTTACGAAGGCAAAGAGTATAAAGTCCGCCTTGGTATTCCTGGCAAATTTTCAGTGTACAACGCACTTGTTGCCATCGGCACGGCGATTGCTGCGGGAATATCGATTGACCATGCGGTCGAGGCACTTACCTTTGCCAAGGGCGTTATGGGAAGATGCGAAAGTGTTTATACAAAAACAGATTTTTCCGTTATCATTGATTACGCGCATACGCCGGATGGACTCGAAAATATTATAAGTACAGTAAAAGAGTTTACAGAGGGCCGAGTGATTACACTATTCGGATGCGGCGGTGACCGTGACCGTACAAAGCGTCCCATTATGGGCGAAGTAGCAGGCAAACTTTCTGACTACTTAATTGTGACATCAGATAACCCAAGAACAGAAAAGCCGGGAAGTATTATAGAAGATATTTTAGTCGGTGTTAAAAAGACCGATTGCGACCATATTGTGATTGAAAATCGCCGCGAGGCTATTGGCTATGCAATGAAATTTGCAAAAAGCGGCGACTCGGTTATTCTTGCCGGAAAAGGTCACGAAACATACCAGATTATAGGAAAAACCAAACATCATTTTGATGAACGTGAGGTTATAAGAGAAAGTCTTAATGAGGTGTAACTATGATACCGGTTTCAGTAGAAGAAATAAGAAAAGCAACTGGCGGAACGCTCCTTTCGGGAGATGCATCAGGTCTTGTCTCTAACATAACAACCGATAGCCGAAAGGCAGAAAAAGGCACGTTATTTGTAGCCATTTCAGGCGAACATGCAGACGGTCATGATTTTCTACAAAAAGCAAAGGAAAACGGTGCGTTATGCGCGTTGGTTGAAAAAGAAGTAACCGTTACAGAATCAAACACATTTTCTGTTATTTTAGTATCCGAAACCGTGCGTGCAATGGGACAGATTGCAAAAATGCTGATGCAAAAACGCAACATACCTAAAATTGCGATTACGGGAAGTGTAGGCAAAACTACAACCCGTGATATGACGTATGCAGTTTTGTCTCAAAAGTTTAAAACGTTAAAAAACGAGAACAATTTCAATAATGAAATCGGTGTACCGCTCACGGTTTTCCGCGCAGAGCCTTCTACGGAGGCGGCAGTCATCGAAATGGGCATGGACCACTTTGGTGAAATCGAAAGGCTTTCCCATATGATAGAGCCAAGCGTGGCAATCATCACCAACATAGGCATGTCGCATATTGAAAATTTAGGTTCTCAGGAAAACATTTATAAAGCAAAATCCGAACTTTTTCAACATACAAAACAGGACGGTGTTGTCATTTTAAACGGAGACGACCCAATTTTAATGGCACACAAAAACGAAATTTCGCAAAAAGTGATTACGGTGGGCGTGAAAAATACCGATGCAGACCTTACGGCAACCGACATTGTTTCGGATGAAAAAGGCGTTACGTTTTCTGTTTCGGGCATGGGAACAAAAGGAAAAATCACACTTCCCGTTCCGGGCGAGCACAATGTACTAAATGCGCTTTTGGCGTTTGCGGCGGGATTACATTTTGGCGTTTCTGCCGAAGAAGGCATATCCGCGCTCGAACAGTTTTCTCTGGAAAAAATGCGAATGGATATTCTTACGCTTTCGCACATTACTGTCATAAATGACTGTTATAACGCGGCCCCTGCGTCTGTTAAGGCGGCGCTTTCGGTGCTTTCGAAGTACGAAAACAGAAAGGTTGCTGTTTTAGGCGACATTGCAGCACTTGGGGAATACAGTTACAATGCGCATCGCGATTTGGGTACCGATGTGGTAAAATGTGGCATTGATATCTTGCTTACCGTTGGAGAAAATGCGCGCTTTATTGCAGAGGGTGCATTTGAAAACGGTATGGACAGTGTCAATATTCTTTCTGTTGACACAGTAGAAGAACTTTACCCGCATCTTCGCACGGTTATCAAAGAAAATGATGTAGTACTCGTAAAAGCATCACGCGTGATGGGATTAGAGCGCGTTACCGAATTTTTAAAACAACAGTTTTAAGCATAGGAAAAGGAGTCGATTTTTTTGAATACACTTTTGATTGCCTGCGGTTTTTCTCTTTTTTTGAGCATTGTGCTCACGCCGGTTTTTATTCCCGTTCTTCGCAGATTAAAATTCGGTCAGAGCATTCGTGAAGAAGGCCCAAGTTGGCATCAGAAAAAAAGTGGAACGCCCACAATGGGTGGTGTTGCGATTATCATAGCATCGCTTTTGGGAGCCGCTTTGGCGTACTTTATGAAAGGCAACATGGAAAGCCTTGCTGCAACACTTATCGTCGGCTCATTTTGTTTTGGTATCATCGGATTTTCAGATGACTATATCAAAGTCGTAAAAAAACGAAATTTAGGACTTACGTCAAAACAGAAATTTTTAGCGCAACTTATCGTTTCGGTAGCAATTACTGTTTTTATGAGTTATACAGGCATTACCGGTGAAGAAATTTTTGTGCCGTTTTTAAAAGACTATGTTTCTATTGGGTTTTTTGTCATTCCGCTTTCTGTTTTTGTGATGCTCGCAGTGGTAAACAGCGTAAATTTAACAGATGGGTTAGACGGACTTGCAACGTCTGTTACACTCGTTGTTTCTCTGTTTTTGATGATTGTAGCAATGAAACTTTCCAATATAACAGTTTCCGTATTTATGGGAGCAGTTGCGGCTTCTTGCCTCGGATTTTTATTTTTTAACGCAAATCCGGCAAAAGTATTTATGGGAGATACCGGCTCACTCTTTTTGGGTGGTGCTGTTGCAGTCGGCGCATTGGCACTTAAAATGCCGCTTATTTTAATTTTGGCAGGCGGTGTTTATCTTATCGAGACGCTGTCTGTTATCATTCAGGTTGTTTCGTTTAAAACGACCGGAAAACGCGTGTTTAAAATGAGTCCGATCCATCATCATTTTGAACTTTGCGGTATGCACGAAAAAACAATTGTAGCACTTTTTACTTTGGTTACGGTTATACTTTGTGTCATTAGTTATGTTATTATATTTTAGTTTATAAATTTTCAGAAAGAGAGGAGAACAATATGACGGCAAATACAAAACGCACAATATCGAGGCGCTCTACACCGGCTGTAATTAAAAGAACCGGAATTGATGTAGGCTTTCTTGCCGTTGTCATTCTGCTCTTAGTGATAGGTCTTGTAATGGTATTCAGTGCAAGTTATCCGTCGGCGAGTCACCTTTACGGAGACGGCTTGTACTTTATCAAGCGTCAGGCGGCGTGGTCGTTTCTTGGTTTGATAGCAATGTTCTTTACCATGCGATTTGACTACCGAAACTATAAAAAACTGGCAACTCCAATTGCACTTGTTACGATTGCGCTTTTGGTTGTCGTACTCGCAATGCCACCGATTAAAGGTGCAAGAAGATGGCTCGGTATTGGCTCATTTAGTTTTCAGCCATCTGAGATGGCAAAAATTGCGATGATTATCTATTTTGCGGCGGGTCTTTCTGTCACGAGAGAAAAAATCAGAGACTTTAAATGTTTGGTTCGCTATTGGGGCATCCTGCTCTTTTTGTTGTTCCTCTTAATTTTAGAACCGCATTTCAGTGTATGTATCATCATAGGTTTTGTAGCCGTTATTATGCTTCTTACAGCAGGGGCAAGGCTCAAACACTTTGGATTGGCGGCTTTGGTTGCGATTCCGGCACTGTTTTTGGTTGCTATCCGCTCTGATTACCGACTGGACCGACTAAAAACCTTTATCGACCCCTTTGCATACAGACAGGACGAAGGCTGGCAGATTATTCAGTCACTTTATGCCATAGGCTCAGGCGGACTCTTTGGACTTGGATTCGGAAATTCCAGACAGAAATATATGTACGTTTCAGAACCGCAAAATGACTTTATTTTTGCCATCGTGTGTGAAGAACTTGGTATGATTGGCGCTTTTGTCATTATTGCACTGTTTGCAATTTTGGTATGGCGCGGTATGAAAATCGCAATGCGTGCGCCCGATACATTCGGAAGCCTTTTGGTAACAGGTATTATCTCGCTTGTAGGCGTACAGACATTTTTAAATATTGCGGTTGTTACGAAAATGATTCCTACAACAGGTATATCGCTTCCGTTTTTCTCTGCCGGCGGTTCTTCGCTTATCTTTTTAATGGCGGCGATGGGCATTGTGTTAAATGTTTCAACCTTTAAAAAACAAATTGTGGATTTGGGCTAGGCGAAAAGGATTGATTTTATCATGAAAATTTTAATTTCCGGTGGTGGCACAGCAGGTCACATAAATCCTGCAATTGCCATCGCAAGAAGAATGAAAAGAGAATATAACGCAGAAATTCTTTTTATCGGCAAAAAAGGCGGATTGGAAGAAACCTTGGTTCCGAAAGAAGGATTTCCGATTCAGTATATTGACGTTGAGGGTCTGTTAAGAAAACTTACCGTAAAAAACGTTACTGTTTTGACCAAGTACATCCGTGCAATTTTGCATGCAAAAAAAATGATTCGTGAGTTTCAGCCGGATGTAGTGGTAGGAACCGGCGGTTACGTTTGTGCACCGGTTATGTCTGCGGCAAAAAGCCTTCATATCCCCATTTTGATTCACGAGCAGAATGTGTTTCCCGGTATGACGGTAAAAATGGCGGCAAATTATGCAGATTGCGTTGCAATCAGTTTTGAAGATACAATAAAGTATGTAAGCGAAAAAGCAAAAAAAGCATGTCTTTTAACAGGAAATCCGTTGCGCGAAAATATGCTTGACCTTTCCTACGAAGAGGCAAGAAACATATTAGGGCTTGACGAAAAGCCATTTGTTGTAACAGTTGGAGGGTCTTTGGGTGCGCGCACCATAAATGACGCGCTTATCGAAATTGTAAACTCCAACAAAGATGCATCGTACCGCATTTTAGGCGGCACGGGCGAGCGGTTTTATGATGAGGTAATGGGAAAAATTGAACAGGATAAATTGGGCGACAATGTAAGCATTGTTCCTTATATCTACAATATGGATGTTGTGCTTGCGGCGGCAGATCTGGTTGTTGCAAGGTCGGGTGCCATTACCGTAAGTGAACTTTGCGCACTTGGAAAACCTGCGGTTTTGATTCCGTCTCCTAACGTAACACACAATCACCAGGAGTACAATGCAAAATCAGTTGCAGACCGCGGTGGCGCAGTTTTAATTCCCGAGCGCGATATTTCGGGCACAGTAATATCTGACACAGTAAATGCTTTGGTTTTAAATAAGGAAAAGCGTATCGAAATGGCAGAATGTGCAAAAAGACAAGCCATTACAGACGGAACAAAACGTATCTGTGACCGCATTATAGAACTTTCCGGCACATCAATACAGTAACCAAAATGCCTTTTGAGCATACTATGGTAGCATAAGTCGCGATTGCGGCGTTACCGATATTCGGCAATTGTTATCAGGAGGTGCGCATTTTGGGTAAAATTATCGTTCGTGGCGGCGTTCCTTTAAACGGTACTGTCCGTATCCACGGAGCAAAAAACGCTGTGCTTCCCATTCTGGCGGCGACCGTCATAGCGGGGGGCGTACATACGATTTATAACTGTCCGGAGTTTTCGGACGTTTCTATTACGATTGAAATTTTAAAAAGTTTAGGCGCTAAGGTATCCAAAACCGGTTCGACGCTTACGGTGGATACAAGTAATGCGGTTAAAACTGTTATTCCCGAGCATCTGATGCGGAAATTACGCTCTTCGGTTATTTTTATGGGCGCAGTTTTGGCGCGGACGGGTGAGGCAAAAGTTTCGACACCCGGCGGATGCGAATTAGGTCCAAGGCCGATTGACCTGCACTTAAAAGCGTTAACACAACTGGGCGCAGAAATTAAAGAAGAACACGGCTATCTGATCTGCAAGGGAAAATGCTTAAAAGGCACCACGATTCATCTTGATTTTCCGAGTGTCGGCGCAACAGAAAACCTGATGCTTGCGGCGGCTATGGCAGAAGGCGAAACCGTTATTTTAAATGCGGCAAAAGAGCCGGAAATTGAAGATTTAGCCTTCTTTTTAAACAATATGGGAGCGGAAGTTTTAGGTGCCGGTACCTCTACGGTTACCATTCGCGGAAAACGTACCGTCACCCCAAAGCCTTATGCTGTTATGCCGGACCGTATTGTAGCCGCAACGTATCTTTGCGCGGCGGCGGCAACCGGTGGGTGCGTTACCGTAACCGAAATGTGTCCCGAGCATATCTCGGCGCTTTTATCTGTATTAACAGATTGCGGATGCACTATTACAAAAACAGAAAACAGTGTTACACTTTCTGCACCAAAAAGGCTTTTGGCACCCGGCAGTATCAAAACGATGCCCTATCCCGGATTTCCAACTGATGCACAATCGCTTTTTCTTGCAATGCTCTGCGATGCGGAGGGCACAACTATTTTAACCGAAACCATTTTCGAAAGTCGCTTTAAGCCTGTACCTGAACTTTGCAGAATGGGTGCAAAAATCAGTGTAAACGGCCGCGTTGCAGTGATTGTAGGTGTAGATAAACTTTCAGGAGCCATTGTGAAAGCAGAGGATTTAAGGGGCGGTGCTGCACTTGTGATTGCTGCACTCAAAGCAGATGGCGAAACGGAGATTTTAACGCCGGAATATATAGACCGCGGCTACGAAAATTTTGAGAAGAATCTTACATCCCTTGGCGCAAATATCGAACGCGTTTCAGATGTTAGATAAGGAGTTTAAAGTATGCAAAAGAAACAAAACATCAAAAGCGAACAATATAAAAAAGTTATCCGGAGAAGACAGATTGTAATTATCAGTGTCTTTGTCTTGGTGGTGCTTTTGTGCGTTTGTCTTTTTACGCCGATATTCGGCATATCCGAAATTACAGTAACGGGTAACAGCGTTTTAAGTCAGGAAGAGGTTATAAAAACGTCCGGCATCGAAACGGGCGAAAATGTGTTCCGTATCAGCGAAAGAAAGGCTAAAAAAGCGCTTTTAAAACTTGCATACGTAAATGGTATAGATATAAAACGAAAATTTCCGGCGAAAATTGTGATTGAAGTAGATGAGGCAAAACCGGATTTGATTATTGATACACTAAAAGAATTTATCGTAAGCACCGCATACGGCAGAGTGCTTGAAGTTACGCAGGATGTTACGCATCTTACCTCGCCGATTGTTTACGGTTTTGAAATTGAAAAGGCAGAGCCTGCAAAAACGCTCGTACCCAAAGAGGAAGAACATTACAACACAAATATAGAACGTATTGCATGCTTTTATGAAACAGATTTCTGGGATCAGATTGACGAATTTTATGTAAAAGATGCGTCAAACTTTATGATGATTATGAAATCGGGCATGAAGGTTACGTTCGGCAGTATTGAAAGCATTGAGAGTTTGCAAAGAAAAATCAAAATGCTGGCGCAAATTCTGCCGCAAATCAAACAGACAGAACACAGTTATCTCGATTTAACAACAGATAAAGGCTATTTTGGTGAGTACACCAAAGAAGAACTTTTAGAGATGGAAGAAAAAGAAAACGGAGAAACTTCACAAGAAGAGAAAGAAGAAAACAAAAAGACAAAGGGAACAAAAGAGCAGGAAACCGAAACTGCGGAAAAAGAAAACCAAAAATCTGCCGACGCATAACAGAATAAAACGGCTTTTGTCAGAAAATTTATCATAAACAAACGTTTTGTAACAAATTTGTAAAAAAATTTATCGAAATTTTCATTTTTTACTTGTAATTTTGTATATAGTTATGTTATAATAATTACAATTGGTATGATAATGCGAAAAAGCATACTTATTTACTATTTTGGTACTCTAAACGCATACTTTTGAATACATACGAAAGAGGAGGAAACAGGAAGTGTTCGATTTTGATAACGGATCAATGAATGTTGCTCAAATTAAAGTTATTGGTGTAGGTGGCGGCGGTAACAATGCCGTAAACCGCATGATTGATGCAGGCCTCAGCGGCGTAGAATTTGTTGCGATTAATACAGATAAGCAGGCGCTTTTATCATCGCAGGCAAATCAGAAAATCCAGATCGGTGAAAAACTTACAAAAGGTTTAGGTGCAGGTGCAAACCCTGATATGGGCGCAAAGGCTGCAGAAGAAAGCTACGATGAAATTGCACAGGCAATCAGCGGCAGTGACATGGTATTTGTTACAGCAGGTATGGGTGGCGGAACAGGTACAGGTGCTGCTCCCATCGTTGCACAGATTGCAAAAGATATGGGTATTTTAACATTGGGTATCGTAACAAAACCGTTCTTGTTTGAAGGCAAACAGAGAATGCTTCGTGCAGACGAAGGTATCCAGGCACTCAAAGGTTCGGTTGACGCAATCGTAACCGTTCCCAATGACAGATTGTTACAGATTTCAAACCAGCACACCACATTTGTAGATGCATTTAAAATGGCTGACGAAGTGCTCTTAAAGGGTGTAAAAGGCATTTCCGACTTAATCACAGGCAGCGCAGTTGTTAACTTAGACTTTGCTGACGTTGTTACCATTATGAAAGATACCGGCGTTGCACACATGGGTGTAGGTAAAGGCAGCGGCGAAAAACGTGCAGAAGATGCAGTAAGAGCTGCAATTTCCAGCCCGCTTCTTGAAACCAGCATTGACGGCGCACGTGGCGTATTAATCAACGTAACAGGTGGCGCAGATTTAGGCTTGTTCGAAATCAACAACGCTGCTATGATGGTAACAGAAGCTGCTGACCCGAACGCAAACATCATCTTCGGTGCAACAGTTGACCCGAATATGAAGGATGAGATTTCTATCACAGTTATCGCAACCGGTTTTGAGGGCGCACCTTATGCTCCCGGCAATGGTACAAACTTGTTCTCAGGCGCTCCTGCATTCAAAGCAGGTACATTGAGCCAGAGACCGAACGTTACCGCACAGAAACCGCAGCAGGCTCCGAGTGAAGTTGAAATTCCCTGGTTCCTTCGCGATAAGAAATAAGATTAAGAGTAAAAGAGTCACAGTTTAACTGTGACTCTTTTTTTTGTTGAAAAATGCATTGTTTTTCTTGCTATTTTGGAAAAACCGATGTATAATAGAAAACGGTTTAATTATACAAAAGAGGGGATTCATCAATTCATTTGTTGATGAGATGTATATGAAAATTTTTCAGCCAAAACTTATTTCATCCGTAAAAGAACACGGTAAAAAACAAATACTTACCGATATTGTTGCCGGTGTGATTGTTGCAGTGATTGCATTGCCGCTTTCGATTGCACTTGCCATCGCATCCGGTGTGTCACCTGAAAAGGGACTTTATACCGCTATTGTTGCGGGTTTTGTGATTGCGCTGTTTGGTGGAAGTTCCGTTAACATATCGGGGCCGACTGCCGCATTTGCAACCATTGTTGCAGGCATTGTGGCAACCTATGGTATGCAAGGCCTTGTGATAGCAACCATTATGGCAGGTTTGATACTCATTTTGATGGGTCTGTGCCGTTTGGGTTCTCTTATCAAATACATACCGTATACGATTACAACAGGTTTTACAGCCGGTATTGCAGTTACGATTGCTATCGGACAGATAAAAGACTTTTTAGGACTTACTTTTTTAAGCAGCACTGCACCTGTTGAAACAATGGAAAAACTGGAAGCAATTGCACATTCCATTTCCACCATAAATCCGTATGCAGTACTTGTAGGTGCTGTCTCCCTTGCTATTTTAATTGTATGGCCAAAAATAAACCGTAAAATACCGGGGTCGCTGATTGCGGTTATCGTCGGTGTGATAATGGTACAATTTCTTCCCATTCCGGTAAACACCATAGGCGATTTATATACAATCACAGCAACGCCACCACAGTTTCAAGTGCCGGAGTTTAGTCTTTCTACCATCGGAAAACTTTTGCCCAGCGCATTTACCATTGCGCTTTTAGCAGGAATTGAGTCACTTCTTTCCTGCGTGGTGTCCGACGGCATGACGGGAGACAGACACGATTCTAACACGGAACTTATCGCACAGGGACTTGGTAATATCTGTTCCGGTTTGTTTGGCGGAATCCCCGCTACGGGCGCCATTGCCCGTACGGCTGCAAACGTCAATAACGGCGGAAGAACGCCCGTTGCAGGCGTTGTACACGCAGTGGTTCTGTTTTTAATTCTTGTGGTGCTTATGCCTTATGCGGCCTGGATTCCTATGCCGGTCATTGCCGCAATTTTATTTGTGGTTGCATACAACATGAGCGAATGGCGGCATTTTAGAGATATCGTGCGCACCGCACCAAAAAGCGATATTATTGTACTCGTTTTAACATTTTTGCTTACCGTTATATTTGATTTGGTAATTGCCATTGAAGTAGGTATGATCCTTGCAGCGTTTTTGCTTATGAAACGTATGTCGGACGTAACGGGCATACGTACATGGAGCGCTGCCGACGAAAAGAATGCAACAGATGGCGGAAGACTGAAAACAATACCGCCGAAAACCGAAGTATTTGAAATCAACGGACCGATGTTTTTTGCAACCTTTGACAAAGTAGCATCCATTCCCGTCAAGGCAGGGATCAAAGTTTTAATTCTTCGCATGCGAAACGTACCGTTTATAGATACTTCTGCTATGCGTGCGCTCTGGACAATTCATAAGTATTGTACAGAAGAAGGCGTTTTGCTTCTTTTATCGCATGCAAACAAGCAACCGATTTCCGTTATGAAAAAGGCAGGATTTATAGACGCTTTGGGAGAAGAAAATCTTCTTCCCAATATTGACGAGGCGTTAAGTCGTGCAGAAAAAACAGTTAGATAATAAAAAAGAGACCGCGAGCGGTCTCTTTTTTATTATTTCTTTTCTTCTTCTATCAATTTTAAAAGATTTCGTTTTACGCTATTGTGGCAGGCTGCCCAGCCGTCAGGATCAATAAATGCGTTTTTGTCTCCGTTTTTCAGTGCCTCATATTTTCCCGGTGTGTTGTTGTTTCCTACATGGTTTCCAAGAAAAATATCAACTTTTTCTTCTGCCATACGGTCCATAGCCAAAAGAAAATCATCTCTTAGTGAATACGGAAGACCATACGCATCCAAATAGCATCCCTCTAAAGAATTTAACCCCAAACCGCCGGGTATTGCCGCGCGGTAGGTATCTTTTCCATCGGTTACGTTGAAGAAGTAAGACATGGCACCGTGCGTATGGCCTGGCGTTAAAACTGCTTTTATAACCGTGTTTCCGAGCTTTATTTCGTCACCGTCATTTAACAAGATGTCTGCTTCAAAAGGCTCTGCGTACACACCAAGTTCTTTTTCCCATGTAAGTCCGTTTTTGCCGTTTATATAGTCGCGATCCTGAGCGCCGATTGCTACTTTACATCCTGTCAACAGTGAAAATGCGTGGGCAGAACCGTAATGGTCCACATGGCCGTGCGTAAGCAGAATGTACTTGACATCGTGCGGATTAAAGCCTAAACGGTAGATGTTGTCAATTAAAAGATATAAGCCGTGCTGATAACCGGTATCGATTAAAATCAAGCCATCGCCCGTGTCAATCATGTGGGAAGACGCCGGTTCTGTGCCGACAAAATATAAATTGCCAAAAACTTTAAACGGCTCCATCGCGCCTTTCCAGGGTTCTTTCCAAACTTCCATTTTTATTCTCCTTTTATTTTAAGTCTTTTACTGTAAAGGTTATCTGTGTTTTGTAGGTTTCAAACGGCTTTACGGTCACAAATGCATCGTTTTGGACAATGTTTTCTCCGCCGTAATTTGTTGTGCGCGGTTCAAGACCTACAACGTATTCGCTTTCGCCCACCATTTTCCAGATCAGAAAATCGGGAAGTGTGTTTCTGGGGTAGGTAAGGTATGCACCGATTTCGCCGTTTTCAATTCCCACTGTCACTACGTCATCTTCAAAAGGAACGCCAATGCATTCTTCTTCGATGCCGTGAATTGGCGCTGGAATATGTGCAACTTCTTTATCCGGAATATTTATCATTTTTGCGTTTTCGCGAACTAACGGATAACCAAAGTTGCAGTGATAGCAAAGTGCAATTTTTTCATCCTTAAAGCCTTCGTTTGCAATTTGGTCTTCTAAAAGGAATTCGTTAGAGAACAGTTTGGTTGTGATGGTACGTGTAAGGACAAGATTGTGACCAAACACGATGCTGTCGCGCATTTGCCCTGAAATTTTCATCACATATTCGTCTCCTACCCAGTCTGCAAACACGCTTACGTGTGTAGCGGGTGTATTTGCCGCTCTGCCGTGGAGACCGTGCTCGCCAACCGGACCGCCGATGTTATGAAGACCGCAGGTTGTAACAAGGCCGCCGTAAAAACCGCGAAGCCAGTTTTTTCCGTCTTTTTCGTAATATGTAGGTGCTGTAATTCCCGTTTTGGAAAGCCAGCTGATAGCCTGACCTTTAAATTCTGCCTGCGCAATATCCAAGCCTCTGTCGGGAAGAACGGTGAAGCGCAAAACGCCGGTGTTTACTTCGATTGCGCGCACGCCTTTTGCTTTTCCTTCATTAAAGGTAACGTCTTTGATGCCACCTACCTGTTCTACAGAACCGACATGCTTTAAAAATTCCTGTTTTGTCATTTTGAATTCCTCCGCATATTTTGTGTTAAGAAAAGAGAGCAGCAGCGTAGCTGTGCTCTTTTTTATTTCTTTTTATTGATAAGACCCATAATAAGACCGCCTAAAAGTCCAAGTGTTACAAAAATTGCCATACCGCGCAAAAGACTTCCGAACAGTAAATTTCCGGCAGAAAAGCCTGCTGCAACGCCAAATGCCAGACCGATACCCAAAAAAGCGCCCATAGAAAGATGCTTTACTTCTTCATATTCTATGGTTTCAACTTCTTCTGAAACGGTTTCGTTTGCTTTCATTTTTTCTTCCATTTTTTTCATCCCCTTTGAGAGAATTCTATATACATTTATTATACCATGTGCACCTTTAAAATGCAATCATAAGTTATCGTTATTCTTTTAAAAAAACGGGCATATTTTTTCGTGAGCGAGACAAAACTAATTTGCGGAGGCTTTTTGTTTTAAAGTGTGAGGTGTTTTTATGAGAAATCGAAAAAACGGGGAAGAAAAACCGTATTACGACCATATTGATGACGTATATAATTACGGCAATGCCTGTTCTGCCACAGAGTGTACCGGACTGATTGCACATGCACCGCTCACAGAAGAAGAGCTTGCCTCTTATATGGATATCTATGATTTTCAGCCTCCCGATGTTATTTATGACGGCAAAGAGGAACCGGCATACGGAAGTCATAAAACAGTAGATGAAAGTACGACTTTCAAAAAATAACATTTGACCGGACTTGACAGACCGCATAAAAAACGATATAATTAACCTGTTAATTGTTAACAGGTTAATTATTTTTATGGGGGGGAATTCACATGAAAAGCGAAACCCGTTATCAGCACATTACATATGCATTCATAAGAGCAAACCGCTTGCATCGTGCGCTATGTGACCGAACGGCTAAAAAACTTTCTCTTCACAGAAGTCAGCACAGAATACTGATGCTTCTTGCAAAACAAGAGAAAGCGCTTTCTCAAAAAGAATTAGCAAGCCGAATGGAAATCAGTACGGTTGCGGTTGCAAAAACCATAAACAAACTGGAAAAAGCAGGGTTTCTTTCCAAGCAAATGGCAGAAAACGACTGTCGCTTTAATGACATTGCAATCACGCAAAAAGGAAAAGACGCAGTTTTAAAAACCAGAGATTATTTTTCAAAAATAGATGACGCAATGTTTTCAGGGATTGATGAAGAAAAACTTCGTACGTTTGAGGAATGTCTTAAAGTTATGACGCAAAATCTTATAACAGCATCAGGCGAGGAGGAATTACATTGAAACGCTGGCTAAAATACGTAAAACCGTATACACAATACTTTATTTTAGGCCCCATTTGTATGATTATTGAAGTATTAGGCGAAGTATTTATGCCCGTCTTATTTGCTTCGATTATCAATCGTGGGATTGCCGATAAAAGTCCGGCTTATGTTGTTATGATTTGCGCATTTATGATACTTACGGCGCTTTTCATGATGGCAGGCGGCGTAGGCGGGGCATATTTTGCATCAAAAGCCTCCGTTGGTTTTGCTACCGATTTAAGAAAAGATTTATATAACAAAGTCCAGGATTTTTCTTTTTCCAATATTGATAAATTCAGCACCGGCTCTTTGGTTACGCGTCTTACAAACGATGTCACCCAAATTCAGAATTTTATCAACATGCTGCTCAGAATGTGCCTTCGTGCGCCGGGAATGCTCATCGGTGCTTTGATTATGGCAATAGCCTTAAGCCCTTCGTTATCTGTTGTGTTTTCTGTGGTGGTGCCGGTGATTTTGGTAACCATTCTTTTTGTCATATCAAAAGGGTTTCCGCGCTTCTCTCTCATGCAGACAAAGATTGATGCGGTCAATTCCTGTGTACAGGAAAATGTAACGAACGTTCGTGTGGTAAAATCTTTTGTGCGGGAAGCGTTTGAAACAGAAAAATTTGCTTACGCCAACAACAATTTAAAGGATGCCTCTTTGGCGGCGATGACGATTATGATTACGCTCATGCCTTTAATGACGCTGTTTATGAATCTTACCACAGTTATCGTACTTTGGGTTGGTGGAAATCAAGTGGTAGGCGGCACACTCGCAGTAGGTGACTTAACGGCATTTATTACTTACATCAATCAGATTTTAATTTCTCTTATGATGGTTGTTATGATATTTTTTAACAGTTCCCGCGCGCTTGCATCGGCAAAACGTACGGCAGAAGTATTAGATGAAAAAATCGACATTTGCGATGATACTGCAAGTCCGGAAAACGCTGTTAGGAGAGGTAAAATTGAGTTTAAAAACGTATCCTTCCGGTACCATAAAAATAGTGAGGGTGCTGTGCTCAGCAACATAAAACTAATCATCGAACCGGGAGAAACGGTGGGCATTATTGGTTCTACCGGTTGCGGAAAAACCACATTGGTATCTTTGATTCCGCGATTATATGATACAGATAGCGGCGAGGTCTTGGTAGACGGAGTAAACGTACGGGAGTATTCCTTACGGAATCTGCGCGAGGGAATCGGAATGGTTTTGCAGAAAAACGAACTGTTTTCAGGAACGCTTACCGAAAACTTACGCTGGGGAAAAGAGGATGCTACACCGGAGGAACTTTCTCAATATGCTGACTACGCTCAGGCAGACGGCTTTATCACCGCGTTTCCTGACGGTTATGAGACGGTGCTTGGTCAGGGAGGCGTTAACTTATCCGGCGGACAAAAACAGAGGGTGTGTATTGCCCGTGCGCTGCTTAAAAACCCGAAAATCATCATATTGGACGACAGCACCAGCGCGGTGGATACGGCGACAGAGGCGAATATTCGTAAGATGTTTCAAAATCAGCTGAAAGATTCTACAAAACTCATTATTGCGCAGCGTATTTCTTCCGTGGCGGAGGCTGATAAAATTGTAGTCATGGACGATGGTTGTATCGTCGGTGTGGGAACACACGAGACGCTACTGTCCTCTAACGATGCATATCGTGAAATCTATGATTCTCAATATCAGCAGAAGGAGGCGTAAATCATGGCAGCAAGAAGTTTAGACATATTAACAAAACGGTATCAAAGTGCGCCAAAAGGAGCAAATCCTGCCGCACACAGAAGAGGCCCGGGCGGTCGTCATGGAATGGGTGCTATGGGCGGAAAGCCCAAAGCCGTAAAGCCGGTTATGAAACGGTTACTTTCTTATTTGTACGAATACAAATTCCACATCGGTTTTGCAATTCTTTTTATGATTTTACGTACCGTATCACAGATTGCAGGGTCTTATATGTTGCGTCCCATTATCAATAACTATATTGCCGTGGGAAAAATGGAAGGTTTTCTCTATGCGCTTTTTGTACTTTTAGCCATTTATCTCGTGGGTGTTGTATCCACGTAT
>JAZNGT010000022.1:0-13154 GCA_045576635.1 Congzhengia sp.
ACACAAAAGCATTATGTTAATGCTCATTGTTATCCCCATGTGGATGAATCTGCTTTTGAGAACCTATTCCTGGCTTACGCTTTTAGAAAACGAAGGTCTCATTAACCAGTTTTTGCATTTTTTAGGCATTTTAGCGGAAGAGGACCATATTCAGTTTCTCTATGGAGAAGGCGCTGTTATTTTCGGCATGGTGTATAACTTTCTCCCGTTTATGATTCTTCCGATTCATTCCGTTATGTCGAAAATGGACTACTCTGTTATCGAAGCGGCTGAAGATTTGGGCGCAGGAAAAGTAAACGTATTTCGAAAAATCATTTTCCCGTTAAGTTTACCGGGTATTTCATCCGGCATTACTATGGTTTTTGTTCCCGCTATTACCACGTTTGCAATTTCAAGCATTTTAAGTGGTAACAACGTAAACCTTTTGGGAAACATGATAGAAAAGCAGTTTGGCGTTGGCGGCGACTGGAACTTTGGCTCTACAATGTCGCTCATCTTAATGGCATTAATTTTAATCACTATGATTTTTATGCCTGATTCCGAAAAAGAAAATCAGGGAGGTATGCTCATATGAAAGACCGTATGTCAAAACTTTACCTTTACTTGATTTTTATATTTTTGTACGCGCCCATTATTATTTTAATGATTTACTCCTTTAACGAATCCAAATACCGTGTATGGACCGGTTTTTCGTTTAAGTGGTATATTGAACTCTTTCAGAACAGGCAGATTATGCAGGCGCTTTATAACACGCTAATCGTCGCGGTGATTGCCTCAGTTTTATCGACCATTTTCGGTACGATTGCCGCAATCGGAATTGAAAGTTTAAAAAAGTGGCAAAAAACCACAATTATGAATGTAACTATGCTTCCGGTTTTAAACCCGGATATTGTAACCGGTATATCACTTATGTTGCTCTTTTATATTGCAAAGCTTCCTACCGGACTTTTTACTTTGGTTTTAGCGCATATGGCTTTTTGTATACCCTATGTTATTTTATCGGTACTGCCAAAACTAAAACAGGTAAACAGCAGCACATACGAGGCAGCACTGGACTTAGGTGCAACGCCGGCACTTGCAACAATTAAAGTAACACTTCCCGAAATTATGCCGGGTGTTATTACAGGTCTTTTAATGGCATTTACGCTTTCCATTGACGATTTTATTGTCAGCTATTTTACAACGGGACCGGGTGTGGAAAACTTATCAATTTTGATTTATAACGCAGCGAAAAAGGGCGTCAGCCCCTCCATCAATGCACTTTCCGCACTGATGTTTTCAGTTATTTTAATTCTTTTGGTTATTATCAATGTAAGAACCAATAAAAACGCTCAAAAGGCATAAAATACAAACGAAAAGAGGCGCTTTTTATGAAAAAGTTATTATTGTTATCTTTGGTATTTTTACTTTGTGTGTCTTCTCTCGCAGGTTGCGGCACAGACCCCAAAAAAGTTGTAAAAGTATATAACGCATCGGAATATATCGCAGAAGGCGTTATTGAAGAATTCGAAAAAGAAACCGGCTATAAAGTGATTTACAGCGAATTTGCATCCAACGAGGATATGTACACAAAAATCAAAACCACAAAATACGACGTGTTAATCCCCTCTGATTATATGATTGACAAACTCGTAAAAGAAGATTTGATTCAGCCTTTGAATTTTGACAATATCCCGAATTACCAGTATATTGACGAAACGTTTAAAAGCCCTTATTATGATGTAGAAAATAAGTACTCTGTGCCTTACATGTGGTCTACGGTTGGTATTTTATACGACGGTGAAAAAGTAACAGAAGAAATTACAGATATGTCTGTTATGTGGAATGAAAACTATTCCGGCAAAATCTTTATGTTAGACAGTGTGCGCGACACCATCGGTATGACGCTCAAAAAACTCGGTTTTTCTGTAAATACGGAAAACGAAGTTGAACTTAATGCCGCAAAAGAAGAACTTTTAAAACAGCGTCCTTTGATTTTAGGCTACGTAACAGACGAAGTAAAAGATAAAATCATTTCGGGCGAAGGATATATGGGACTTGTGTATTCCGGCGAGGCGGGTAAAGCAATGCAGGAAAAAGATACTTTAAAATATGCAATCCCCGAAAACGGCACCATCTATTGTGTTGATGCAATGGTTGTACCGAAGGCATCTGAAAATAAGGAAGGCGCAGAAGCATTTATTAACTTTATGCAACGTCCTGAAATTGCCGCAAGAAACGCGCTTGAAACATGCTACGGTATTACCAACACAGAAGGACGCAATTCTCTTCCCGATGCAGTAAGAAATAACAAAGGACTCTATCCCGATGCGGCTATTTTGGAAAAGAGCGAAATGCTTAGAAGCGAAGGCACCATCAATCAGAAATATTTAGAACTCTGGAATGAAATTACCGCTGCAAACTGATATGCATGATTTTTATAAAAACAAAGTGTTTTTAGCACCGATGGCAGGCGTAACAGACCTTGCTTTCAGAACACTTTGCAAAGAGTATGGTGCAGATTTGGTTGTCTCCGAAATGATAAGTTCAAGAGGACTCCATTACAAAGATAAAAAAACGGCTCAACTTTTAAAAACGAACGAGACGGAATCTCCCTTAATCGTTCAACTTTTCGGAAACGAGCCGGATATTATGGCAGAGAGCGCAAAGGCATTAGAAGACCTTGGCGTAAAATATATCGATATCAACATGGGCTGCCCTGCTCCGAAAATCGTAAAAAACGGAGACGGCTCTGCTCTTATGAAAGATGAACTCCTTGCCGGAAAAATTGCAGAAGCGATTGTTAACGCTGTTTCTATTCCCATAAGTGTAAAGTTTCGTGCAGGTTGGGACGAAGAAAATAAAAATGCTGTATCCTTTGCAAAAACAATGGAAAGCGCAGGCGTTTCGGCTCTCACAGTACACGGAAGAACGCGCGAACAGTTTTATGCCGGAAAAGCGGATTGGTCCATCATTCGAGATGTAAAAACGGCAGTTACTATCCCCGTTATCGCAAACGGCGACATTTTTACACAAGAGGATGCAGACTCTATTAAAAAAGAAACCGGATGCGAAAGCGTGATGATAGGTCGCGGCGCACTCGGAAATCCGTTTTTATTTTTAGATATTAAAAACGGCGTGTCGATTTTACATAAAGCAGACGAAAAGAAAACTGCGATACTCCGCCATATTTCTCTTATGAAAGAGACAAAACCGGAAATCATCGGTGTGCCTGAAATGCGAAAACATTTTGCGTGGTATTTAAAAGGGTTATCGCACAGTTCGAAACTGAAAGTAGCGGCATTTTCCGCAAAGACGTATGACGAATTAAAAAACCTTGTTTTAGAAATAAGATAAAAAAGAGCCGTGCTATCACGGCTCTTTTTTATTGGTTCAATATTCCTTTTACTGCTTCGTACACATTTTCGACACCGCTTTTAAAATCATTTCCGTTTACAACACAGATGTCTGCATATTTTAAATATAGCGGATGACGCTCTTTATACAAATCAAAAAGTTTTTCAGGATTGCCTTTAAGAAGCGGTCTTTTTTCAGCATTAAGCGTTTTAAGTATATTTTCAACCGAGCGATTTATGTACACCACAACACCGTTCTCTTTTAAACACTGCATATTTTGTGGATTAAGAACAACACCGCCACCGGTTGAAATAATCGTATTTTTATACGTTGTCCCGATATGCTGTATCGCATTTTTTTCCATTTCACGAAACGCATCGCTTCCGAGCGTTTCAAAAATTTCAGAAACTTTCCTATTTTCTTTTCGTTCGATGTAATTATCGACATCGACAAACGGCATTTTAAGTTTATAGGAAAGCGCCATACCGATGGTAGATTTTCCCACCCCCGATAAGCCAATCAAAACAATGTTACTTTTTTTCATACGTTACCCTTCTTATGTTTTGCTTCTGTTCATTTTTCCTGAATTTTACGTGAAATGTACATCAGATTCTGAAAAAACTCTTTTACATGCTCCCTGTATAAAGGATTCTTTGTCTCACTTACGCCTAAGCTTAAAATTTCGCTTTCGCGTTTCTCACATAAAATTTCAAGACCGTTTTCTTTTTTGTACACTCCGATTTTTGATGCTATATCCAACCGCTTTTCAAAGAGTTCTAAAAGTTTTTTATCAATCGCATCAATTTCTTTTCTGTATTTATCGAGCATACGCTTTTGCCTCCAACACCATATCAAGCATTGCGATTGCAAGAGCAGCCTCTACTACCGGAACTGCTCTTTGTACAATGCAGGGGTCGTGACGCCCCGAAATGGAAAAGCGAGTATCCTCCATTGTCTCAATATTTACGGTTTCTTGCTCCATTTTAATGGAAGGTGTCGGTTTTATGGTTGTTGTCACTACAATCGGCATTCCGTTTGTAATGCCTCCGTTTATGCCACCGTTATGATTTGTTTTCGTTTTGATTTTGCCGTCTATAATACAAAACGCATCATTTGCTTTGCTTCCTCGCATTTCTGAAAATTCGGTACCGGCACCAAACGCAACTGCTTTTACCGCAGGAACAGAAAACAAAATCGCAGAAATTTTACTTTCAACTGATTCAAAGAACGGTGAGCCGAGTCCTACCGATACGCCGGTAATCAATGCTTCAATTGCACCACCTACGGAATCTTGATTTTCTTTTGCTGCTAAAATTTCGTTTTCGAATTCAACTAATTTTTCTTTATCAATTAAGGGAATTGTTTCATCCTTTAAACTGCGAAGCGCCGTTATATCGGGCGATACAAAATTAAAAGATGTGTCAAGCGCTTTCCCGATTTTTTTGATATGTGCAAAAATTTCGATGCCTTCCTGCTCCAATACCTGTTTTGCAACGGCACCTGCAAACACCAAAACCGCCGTAAGTCTTCCCGAGGAATGACCGCCACCACGGTAATCGTTTGCGCCGCCAAACTTAACGTGCGATGTAAAATCCGCATGAGACGGACGCAAAATTTCTTTCGTATAATCAGAGGATTTTGTGTTTTGATTGGGTATATAAAAACCAATGGGTGTTCCTGTTGTTTTTCCGTTAAATATACCACTTTGAATGATTGGTATATCCGTTTCTTTTCTAGGTGTAGAAAACACATTTCTCCCGGGCGCTCTTCGTGCCATTTCTGCTTCTATGCGCGCAAAATCAAGCAAGATTCCGGACGGTATGCCATCGATTACGCCCCCAATAGCATCAGAATGGGATTCGCCAAATATAGTTACTCTGAATATGGTTCCATAGGTTGCCGCCATTTTTATGACACCTCCAAGCATTTCAATTGTTTCTTAATGTTCCGATTAACGTAAGGTTACGCCGAGTTTTTCTTCCAACGCTTTTAAAATTGCATCTACAACGGGGTTTACATCTTCATCCGTGAGCGTTTTTTCTTCTGCACGGAGGACCAATGTATATGCCATAGATTTTTTGCCGTCCGGCACCTGTTTTCCCTTGTATACATCAAAGAGTGTTAAGGATTCAAAGAGATTTCCTGCTTTTTTGCGGATAATTTCTTCAATCTGTGCAGCAAGCACACCATCATCTGCGATAAGTGCTAAATCTCGCTGCGTTGACGGGAACTTGGGAAGTTTTTTGTATGTTTTGTTTGTATTTGCAAGATTAATAAGTGCATCTAAATCGAGTTCCGCAGCATAAACGCTGTTTCCCACATCGTAATTATCGCTTACGGCAGGATGAATTTGTCCTAATACACCGATTTGTTGGTTGCCAACAGTAAGATTTGCACAACGACCGGGATGGAATGTGGGATTTTCACTTTCAGGACGGTACGCACCTTTTGTAATTCCCAAATCCTCCAAGAGCGCCTCAACTACGCCCTTTAAATCATAAAAATCGCAACCGCCAAACATTCCAATGGTAACAACGTGTTTTTCTTCGGGCAAAAGTTCTCCCTCTTTGGGAAGATATACTTTTCCGATTTCAAAAAGACGTGTTTTGTCTGCTTTAAAGTTTTCATTTCTTGAAATGACTTCCATCATAGATGCAAGCGCTGTTGTACGCATAATGGAGTTTTCTTCGCCTAAGGGATTTGTGATTACTACCGCATTTCGAAGCGCATCATCTTTCGGACGATTCAGTTTATCAAAGATGTTCGGGTTTGTAAAACTAAATACTAAAATTTCATAGAGACCTGCGCCGACAAGCGTATTCTTTACACGTTCTTCTATGGTTTTCTCATATGTCTTTACACCGACTGTTGCTTCGCCCTTCATAAGTGTAGAAGGGATTTTATCGTATCCGTAAATACGAACAACCTCTTCTGCAATATCATTAAAGCATAAAATGTCGGGACGGAATGTAGGAGCGGTAATCACGCCGTTTTCAATTACAAAACCGAGCGAGGTGAGCGCTTTTTCCATAAATGAAGCGTCAACATCAAAACCGATAAAACGATTGATACGTTCCGGCTCAAACGGAATGGTTACTTTTTCGGGTTTTGTTCCGTATACATCAATCACGCCGTCTACAACATCACCGCAACCAAGTTCTTCGACAAGTTCGCAGGCACGAAGTAATGCAGGATATGCGTTTTCTGTATCAAGTCCCTTTTCGTATCTTGATGAACTTTCTGTTCTGAGTCCAAGTTTTTTCGCTGTAATACGAACAGAAGAACCTAAAAACGTTGCAGATTCAAAAAGAACTGTTTTTGTGCTTTCCGTTACTTCTGAATTTTCGCCGCCCATAACACCGGCTACTGCAACCGGCTTTTTACCGTCGCAAATCATAAGCATGGAGCTATCAAGTGTGTGCTCTGTGCCGTCTAATGTGGTCATCTTCTCGCCGTCTTTTGCGCATCTTACGTTGATTTCGTTACCCTCTAAGTAAGACATATCGAACGCGTGCATCGGCTGACCGTACTCTAAAAGCACGTAGTTTGTGATGTCGACAATATTGTTAATAGAACGGATACCGCAGGAACGGAGTCTTTCTACCATCCATTTGGGAGATGGGCCTATTTTTACGTTTTTCACCATCTTTGCGGTGTAACGCTTGCAGAGCGCAGGCTCTGCGACACTGATTTTCATGTAGTTATTGATATCGTCGCCGCTACCCTTGACATTAGGTGTATTTACATGAAACGGACGGTCAAATGTAACCGCAGTTTCACGTGCTAAGCCTATGATACTGAAACAGTCCGGTCTGTTGGACGTGATTTCAAATTCAACAACAGGGTTATCAAGACCAAATACCGCTTTGATGTCTTTACCCAACGGAAGACCATCTTCTAAAATCAAGATGCCGTATTCAGCATCAGGAAAATCTTCCTTTGTCATGCCGATTTCTTCGTAAGAACACATCATACCGCAAGACTCTACACCGCGAAGTTTTCCTTTTTTGATTTTAACCCCACCAGGAAGATGTGCACCATCTTTTGCAACCGGAACAGTTTGACCCGGTTTTACGTTGTCAGCACCTGTTACAATCTGAATTGTTTCTGTGCCTACATCTACCTGACAAATTTTCAGTTTATCTGCATCGGGATGTTTTTCCACACTTAAAATCTTACCGGTTACAACACCCGAAATCTCATCGCCCAAATTTTCGATGCCCTCAACTTTTGAGCCAGACATTGTGAGCGCGTGGTTATATTCTTCCGGCGTAATGCCTGTCATATCTGTATAATCCGAAAGCCAACTAAGTGGTAATTTCATAATTTATTTCATTCCTTTCAAATTACGGTTAATTAAAACTGTTTTAAGAATCTTACATCATTTTCGTAAAGCATACGCATATCGTCAATGTTCATTCTTCTCATAACGATACGCTCTAAGCCAAGACCAAATGCAAAGCCGCTATATACTTCGGGGTCAATGTTACATCTTCTTAAAACATCAGGATGTACCATGCCGGCACCTAAAAGTTCGATAAAGCCTTCGCCCTTACAAACTCTGCAACCTTTACCGCCGCAGACAAAGCACGAAACATCAACCTCTGCACTCGGCTCTGTAAACGGGAAATGGTGCGGACGCAGTCTGATTTTTGCTTCCGGACCGTAGAGAGATTTTAAAAACTGTTCCAATGTTCCTTTAAGGTCAGCCATGGTAATACCTTTGTCAACCACAAGACCTTCTACCTGATGAAATACGGGTGAATGGGTTGCATCCACTGCATCACTTCTGTAAACACGGCCGGGCGCAATGATACGAATCGGGGGCTTCGTCTTTTCCATAACACGAATCTGAATCGGAGATGTCTGTGTACGGAGGACTACGTTGTCACTTATATAAAAAGTATCCTGCGTATCACGTGCGGGATGTTCTTTCGGAATATTTAATGCTTCAAAGTTATAATAATCAAGTTCAACATCGGGACCTTCTGCAATCGAAAATCCCATGCCGAGAAAGATGTTTTTTACTTCATCCAATACCTTTGTGATAGGATGGAGTCCGCCGATTTCGGGTTTTCTGCCCGCCATGGTAACGTCAATCACTTCATCTTTTAATTTTTTTGTACGTTCTTCTTTTAGAAGTTCTTCTTTCTTTTGCGTCAGCGCATCTTCAATCGCTGTACGGATTTCGTTAGCAAGTGCACCGATTACAGGGCGTTCTTCCTGAGAAAGCGAACCCATCTGTCGCAGCACCTGCGTAAGTTCGCCTTTTTTTCCTAAAAGACGGATTCTTAAGTCTTCAATCGACTGAATTGTCTGCGTTTCAGAAAGCGCATTTTCAGCTTGTTTTTGAATTGCCAGTAACTGTTCTTTCATAGTCCAAATACCTTTCCGCCTGCCGTTTTTTTCATCGCGCTCTGCGCAGGCTGCAAAGCACAAACATTTTAAGGTCGGAAAACCGTTTTTACAAAATAAAAAAACTGTCCGCCCCAAAAGGGACGGACAGATCTATCCGCGGTACCACCCTGATTTTCTCAAAAAAGAGAACACTCATTTGACGCGTAACGTGCGCTACTACGTCGCACCCTACTACTCTTTCAGGTGCGAAGCTCCGAAGTGAAATTTCACATGCCGCCTTAACCGGGTTTTCTTTCAGCCGGTGAAAAACCCTCTCTCTTTTAGGTGATGCGGTGCTACTTTGCTTCATCCTTGCTTTTTCTATTAAACTTTAATTATAATACCACATTTTTACTCAAAAAGCAAGACGAATTTTAGAATTTAAACAAAAATACTTGAAAACACCACATTTTAGCAATTAAGTGTTGACTAAATCTTAAAAAAATTATATAATATTTTTATGCGATTTAAAAGGAGGAAGACACAAATGAAAAAAAGTATCGCAAAGCTTATCATTGCTTTACTTGTCATCGTAACGGCAGTTTCCGTTGTGCTGATGGGTATGAATATAAGCATTTTCGATTATAAGATTTCGTACCCCAATGCATTGGATGAAAACTGGGGTATCAGACAGGGACTTGACTTAGTCGGTGGTTCTGTTATCACGTATGAGGCACAGGCAGAATCTGTTACAGAAGAACAGATGCAGTCTGTTGAAAACGTATTAAGAAACCGACTTGACTCACTTGGTTACAGCGAAGCAACCGTCGCAAGGCAGGGTGAGAAAAAAGTAAGAGTTGAAATTCCTGCAATTCAGGATCCGCAGCAGGCAGTTGAAACATTAGGACAAACCGCCGTGCTTACATTCCGCGATTCTGATAACAACATTGTTTTAGAAGGAACTGACGTTGCTTCTGCAACGGCTTTATACGGTCCCATTGACGATACACAGGTTGCAGTACACCACGTTAAACTTCATCTTAACGATTCCGGTGTTTCTAAATTCTACGATGCAACAACAAAAGCATCGCAACAGGCACAGGGAAGTAACTACATTTCCATTATGCTTGACGAAACAGAAATCAGCAGACCGTCTGTTAAAGAACCCATCAACGCACCTGACTGCGTAATTTCCGGTGGATTCCAGGATGCAACCGAAACCGCTGAACTTGCAGCACTTATCAATTCCGGTAACCTTCCCTTCTCCATTCAGGATGTAGAACTTAGTTCCATTGGACCTACACTGGGCGAAGAAGCGCTTTCAACAAGTTTAATTGCCGCAGGTATCGGTATTGTTCTTATTCTACTGTTCTTACTTTTTGTTTACAGATTACCCGGATTGGTTGCAGATATTGCGCTTTTAGCGTATATCGCAATTGTTGTTTACATTATGACATTCTTCCGTATCAATTTAAGTCTTGCAGGTATTGCAGGTATTATCCTTTCAATTGGTATGGCAGTTGACGCAAACGTCATTATCTTCGAAAGAATTAAGGAAGAATTAAACTTAGGTAAAACAACTAAAACTTCCGTTCAGTCCGGTTTTAACCGTGCATTTATAGCAATCATCGACTCGAATATTACAACAATTATCGCTGCCGTTGTTCTCTACGTCTTCGGCACAGGTACCATTCAGGGATTTGCTGTAACACTTGCAATTGGTACAATCGTAAGTATGTTTACCGCAATTTTCATTACCAAATACCTATTAATGTTGATTGTTGATTTGAAGATTAAAAACAAGTTCTGGTACGGCGCAAAGAAAACTACAAAGGAGGTAGAATAAGATGCTAAAAATCGTTGAAAAAGCAAAACTTATTGCAATTATTCCTCTTGTTATTATCCTTGTAGGCGTTGTATCTATGATCGCAAACGGCGGATTTGTACAGGACGTTGACTTTGCTGGCGGTATGACCATGTATGTTGAAATGGGCAAAGAGGTTGACTTTGGCGAAGTTGCTGATGTTGTAAAAGGCGCAGACGCTTCTATCACATCTCCGAAGGTGTTAAAATCTGACGGCACAGTAATCATCATTCAGACTACACCAATTGAACGTGATGTTAGAAACAAAATTATTGTTGCATTACAAGAAAAATACGAATTGGGAGACGAAGCTATTCTTCAAGTTGAAGACGTAACAGCAACCATGGGTGCAGAACTCCGTGCTCAGGCTTTAAAAGCAGCATTGATTGCTTGTCTTTTGATGCTCGTTTACATCACAATCCGTTTTGAATTTTTCACCGGTGCATCCGCAGTTATCTGCCTCTTGCACGACGTATTGGTTATGCTTTCATTCTATGTAATTTTCAGAGTGCCGATTAACGCAAACTTTATTGCAGCAATGCTTACCATTATCGGTTACTCCATCAACAATACCATCGTCGTGTTTGACCGCATCCGTGAAAATCAGGGAAAAGTACAGCGTTCTAACTTAAACGAACTCGTCAATACAAGTGTAAAACAGACGCTCAAACGTTCTTTTTACACCACACTTACAACAATTATTCCTGTAATTTTACTTTATGTTTTAGGTGTAGATTCCATCAAAGAATTTGCACTGCCCCTTATGGTAGGTCTTCTTGCTGGTACCTTCTCCAGTGTACTTTTAGCAGGTCCGATTTGGGCAGGCTTAAAGAACTTGGCACGTGGCGCAAAGAGAAAAAGAAAAGCACGTCGTTAATCTCAAAAACAAAAATCCGTACACAATATGTGTACGGATTTTTTATTTATAGTGATAATAAAAAAGTCTTGCAACTTTCGTTACAAGACTTTTTGGTCTGAGTGGGGAGACTTGAACTCCCGGCCTCTTGAACCCCATTCAAGCACGCTACCATCTGCGCTACACCCAGGCAACAGTTGAATTATAGCAAATTTTTTTTATTTTGTCAATACCTTTTCACAAGTTTTTCGTTATAAAAGAGCAAAAAGCCGCATATGCGGCTTTTTGCTTGTTTTAGTATAATTATGCTTTGTTTTTGCTTTCTGCAATAACTTTTTCTGCGACAACCTGCGGCGCTTCTTCGTATGTTGTAATTTCATATTCAAAGCTACCTCTGCCATTTGAAATTGCTTTTAAATCCGTTGCATACTTTTTCATTTCAGAAGCCGGCACAATTGCTTCAACCTCTGTATTTACATTGTCAAGCGGTGTCATACCCAAAATTCTGCCGCGACGTTTGTTTAAATCGCCGATAACATCGCCTGTGTACCCGTTCGGAACCAAAACCTTAACGATGCCGACAGGCTCTAAAATGACCGGATTTGCTTTCGGAAGTCCTTCCCTATACGCAATAGCCGCCGCGGTCTTAAATGCCATTTCAGAGGAATCTACCGAGTGATACGAGCCATCTACAAGTGTAGCCTTTAAATTTACCATGGGGTATCCTGCCAAAACGCCTTCTTTCATTGCCTCTAAGATACCTTTTTCAACTGCCGGGAAAAAGTTTTTCGGTACCGTCCCGCCAAATACTTTTTCTTCAAACACCAAAGTGTCACTTATAACCGGCTCAAACTCAATCCAGACATGACCATATTGACCGTGACCACCGGATTGTTTTTTATGCTTGCCTTCGGCTTTTACCTTGGACTTAATTGCTTCACGATACGGCGTTTTTGGTTCTTTTAAGTTAACAGAAACACCAAACTTACTTTCAAGTTTTGCACAAATAACACTGATATGCTGCTCGCCCACACCCGAAAGAATTGACTCATGTGTTTCGTGATTTCTTACGTATGTAAACGTTTTATCTTCACTGGAGAGTTTTAAAAGCGCAGAACTGATTTTTTCCTCGTCGCCTTTTGCTTTTGGCTCAATTGCCATAGAAAGTACAGGTTTTGGGAAACTCTGTGCACCGATTGCAATCGGGAATGACGGAACGCATAAAGTGTCTCCTGTTTCGGTTACAGTGAGTTTTGCTGTAACACCAATGTCGCCCGCTTCTAAACTTTGCACTTCTGTTTGCTTTTTACCAAATGGCATATAAATTTTGCCGACTTTTTCTTCTTTACCTGCGGCGGGATTTAACAACACCGTATCCGGTTTTAATGTACCGGAGAGCACCTTAAAATAGGAAAGTTTACCAACATAGTTGTCTACAACGGTTTTGAATACATGTACAACAAGCGGCGCATTTTTATCGCAAATAATTTCCTCTATCTCGCCTGTCTTTTTGTTTTCGCCCTCAATATGAATGAATTCATCCGGTGCGGGCATATAGTCTGCAATGGTGTTTAAAAGGTGCGTGATACCAATTTTTGCAAGTACACTTCCACAAATAACAGGAACTACCGTACCGTCTTTGATACCGATTTTAAGCGCTGCTTTGATTTCATCTTCGGTAAATTCTTCCCCGGCAAAGTATTTTTCCATCAGTTCATCGCTTACCTCTGCTACCGCTTCAAGCAAAAGGTCACGGCTTCT
>JAZNGT010000023.1:0-2777 GCA_045576635.1 Congzhengia sp.
CTTGAATATCCTGACGCAATCAAAGAAGGCGACGTTGGCGAAAAAGTATCTATCATGCAGCTTATGCTGAACATTTTAGCAGAGTATAACGACGATATTCCGTCTGTTCCGTCCGGCGGTTCGTTTGACGAGCAGACGAAAAGGGGCGTCATTGCTTTTCAAAAGCTTTATAATCTCCCCGAAACAGGCGTTGCAAACGACAGAACGTGGGAGGCTATGTATAACGCCGTAAAAGGTGTTTACATTGCGACACAGGGAAGTTTTGAAAATCCTCCCGTAAGACTTATTCCCTACCCTGGTTCTCCGCTTTCACAAGGTGCACGTGGCGAAAATGTGCGCGCGTTACAAGAATATTTAAACGAAATTTCGCTTGTCTATCCTGAGATTACACCAATTACACCAACAGGTAATTTCGGTCAGAATACAAGAGCCGCCGTCCTTGCATTTCAGCGTATAAATAACCTCCCCGTAACCGGTACCGTAGACCGCAACACCTGGGACAGAATTCTATCTGTTTTTGCGGATGTAAGAGAGGGCGCAAATCCTGCATTCGGACAGTATCCCGGATATCCTTTGGAAGAGGGGCAAATCGACCGTGTGCGTGGTATTGAACCCAACACCGAACGTTTGACCGGAAGACCGGTTCATTCCATTCAGCAAATGCTTCGGACAATTCGTTCAGATAAAGACCTTCCCGGTATTCCGGACGGCATTTTCGGCACACAGACAACTGACCGCGTAAAAGAGTTTCAAAGAGAAAATAGACTAACTGAAAACGGCATCGTAGCAGAAGATACGTTTAACGCAATCCGCGATGCATATAATGAAAAGCAAAAAGAAGTAAGAGGTTAAAAAAAAGAGAATCGCTTTTGCGATTCTCTTTTTTTATAGTTCAATTTCTTTATCAACATCAAACAGGTATAAAATCTTTTTTGTGACCTTTTTCTTAAAGATTCGTTCCGCTGCCACCTGATAGCACGAAAGTTGAACGCGGTATTTTTGTGCCATTTCTTCCTCACTAAAAACTTTATCAGTCTTATAATCAATTACACAAAGCCCGTCATCTGTTTCGATTACGCAGTCAATAACGCCCTGAATCATAATTTCGGCATCGCTTTTGTACTCCGAAAAAAGTTTATTCGCTCTCTCTGTGATACCAAACATCACTTCGCGACGTACCCATTTCGCATTTAAAATCATCTCGCCCGTCTTAGATGCGAAAAAGCGGACAATTTTTTCGGGATTGATTGCGCTGAACTCCTCTTCGGTCAGATAACCTTTTTCTTTAAATGTTTTGATTTGTTCCAAAACGTCTTCGCGCGTTTTTAGAGGCTTTGAAAGGTCAAGGCGCTCTAAAACCGTGTGATATGCCGTGCCGATTTGGGCGCTTGACAACGCACCCACAGAATTCGCAGAAAATTTAGGCGTGTAAAACAGATGAACGCTATCATTTTCATCTTCCATCGTCCTTCGTTTTAACTCTGTGACGGTAATTTTGGACGGAAGGCGCGTATCCTCTTCGTTTTTATACTCGTAAAGTACCAAGGGCAAGAGTGTATCTAATACACCGTTTTCTTTCTTCTCTTCTCTTTCTGTCTCGATAAAGTTTGATAACGAAAGGGATTCTAAATCGTCAGTGACTATAATTTTAAAGTGGCTTTCATCGTCTACGATGCGCGGTTTGTTGTCACACAACGTATGCAGTGCGGTTGCATCAGGATGATTGATAAGTGCCATGAATAGCCAATCTAAATAGGAGTTGCAATCCGAAACAAGGCTCGGCTTTATTTTTCGCTTGTCATCCCGTATCATCATTGCATTTACTTTTTCGGAAAGCGATTTTACTGCGCCAACGATAATGATTTTTTCTTTCGCACGCGTTAGTGCAACATACAAAATACGCATTTCTTCCGCTATGCTTTCCGCTTTTAAGGCACATTCTAATGCAACGCGCGGTGCAAACGGATACGTAATACGCATTTTTGTGTCAACAAACTTCGGTCCATAGCCAAGGTTTGCATGGAACAAAACGCTCGTTTTTAAATCCATTAAATTAAATTGATGCTCTGCACCAAATAAAATAACAACAGGAAACTCCAAGCCTTTACTTTTATGTATACTCATAATGCGAACGGCATTTCTTTCAGCACCAACCGTTTTTGCAGCATCAAAATCCCCGCCTGCCGCATTGTAGTCATTGATAAAGCGAATGAAACTGAATAAACCTTTGAGTCCCGTTGCCTCATACGCTTTTGCGCGGTTATGGAGAATTCGCAGATTTGCCTGACGAAGTGTGCTGTTTGGTTGTGTCTTTTGCGCATCATAAAAACCCGTGGAATAGTAAATATCCATAATGAGTTCACTGATACGCATATACTTTGACTTTTCGATGAGTCCTGTCAAAACGTCATACGCTTCTTTTGCGTTTTTACCCTCTGGGGTATCCGTTTCGGAGCACAAACGAAGCGCTTCAAAAAAACTTGCATTTTTATCATAGCAACGGATTTTTCCGAGTAAATCTGCCGAAAACCCAAAAATATCAGACCGCAAAACAGCCAAAAGAGGCAAATCCTGATATGGATTGTCTATCACAGAAAGCAAAGAAATTAACGTAGTAATTTCCGCACTGTTTAGAAAATTTCCGCTGTTTACAGAGTAACAAGGTATCCCACGCTCTGCTAAAATTGCAGAAAGCACAGGTGCACTGTCTTTTACATTTCTTGAAATAATACAGATATCGCTATACGCAATTGGGCGATATCTTTTTCCGTCAAAAA
>JAZNGT010000024.1:0-24878 GCA_045576635.1 Congzhengia sp.
TCTCTCTTCACTCTTTACTAAAAATTGTCGTTTCCAGATAATAGATAAGAGAGAATAGAGAAAAGATGTGGTCCAAACTCGCATAAGCGAAGTCGGATCGTAGCCATGTCGTTCTGTGAGCCAAGGAGTTGTCAGTGAGTCTTGTCTTCCTAAGACCGCTTGGCCTCCGACTTTCTCTCTTCACTCTTTACTAAAAATTGTCGTTTCCAGATAATAGATAAGAGAGAATAGAGAAAAGATGTGGTCCAAACTCGCATAAGCGGGTTTCTATTTATTTATATTGGGATTGTTTGTTCTTTCTAGCAGATAGTCTACTGAAACATCAAAATAATCTGCAATTTCTATAAGTTCAGTTATGCCAGGCTCTCTTTTGCCGGTTTCATATCTGCTTATTGTGTTTTGGTTGGTATTGAGGTCAAGTGCTAATTTTAATTGTGAAATACCTCTATTTTTTCGAATTTCTTTCAATCTCATAAAATAACACCTCTTGACATTATTATCCCACAATGGTATAATAAAAATATCCCAATATGGTATTGTTTTAACGTTGACGAAAGAAGATGAATTTATGAACGAGAAATTGGACACTCAAAACGCTGAATTTAATGAGGATAAAGAATTCCAAGATATACTAGCTAAAGAATTAGAAAAAAACTTAGATGAAGAAAAAATACAAGAATTTTTAGGACCATATATTGAAGAATTGGTAAAAGAAATGGAGCAACGAGATTTTAAATGTGATGATGTTGATGCTGATGCACTAGCGGAAGAGATAACGGAAAGAGTGGAACAACAAAGATATTCCCAATATAATCATCTTGATAGAGTTTATGACAAAGAATCAGTTAATTTGGGCTGTATATCACATATGTTAATGAATTTGCTTTTGTATGTTGGTGTGATTTTAGTAATTTATTTAATATTAAGTTTATTTTCATAGAAGGGAGGTACAAAAATAAAAATGGATAAAAATTTAGATGAAATTTGGGAAATGATTTGCGACCCAGACATATACTCCTATGCATATGAAAATTGTGAAACATTTAGAATTTTTATAAACAGTTTACCTGAAGCAACCATGGCTAAAATTAAGAGAAATCACTCTATCAATAAAGCTTCAAACGTTGCAAAAGGCATCAGAAAGGGACAGTTACATTTAGCTACTTTCGGATTGTCATTTGCTGCAGAGAAATTGTTTATGAAAGGAAAAAAACAAAAAATTTCAGAGTTAGTTGATAGCGAATGGTTTGCTAATATTTTTCAAACGTTATATTCAACAGGAATTATTTTTGAATAAACACTATTTGCCAAAGTAAAAAACAATTTATAAGAGTTACTGCTTGATTTAAAAGAGCAAAAACTTTGCATCTAAATCGTTCGTCTCTTCCACGTCGGAACAAGTTACGCTTGTTCCGATTTTTTTGTAACAATCTTTTCACTTGCAATTTCCATAGTTATGCGATATACTTTGTTTAAGATATAGGCAATTATATTTTTGTGTAAGGAATGTATCGTATGAAAAAAATCGTTATGTTCATTTCAGTTATTATCCTTGTGATGATAGCCGAAATGCAGATTTCGGACTATATGCATCAAAAGAAACAAACTGTTCCCGCCATGTCGGATGATGTGTTTTCTGCGATTACAATCACTGCGGTGGGCGACTGCACATTTGGCACAGACACAAACTGGGAAAGCGAGTTTAGTTTTAATTCAGAATATAAAAGACAAAAAAACAATCCTGCATATTTTCTGAAAAACGTAAAGCCGTATTTTGAAAACGACGATTTAACAATTGTGAATTTTGAAGGCACGCTTTCAGAAAACGGCACGCGAGAAGAAAAAGAATTTGCGTTTCGCGGAAATCCCGAATACGCAAAGATTCTTACCGAATCTTCTGTTGAGGCGGCAAACATCGCCAACAACCATTCGCGCGATTATGGTGAAATTTCGTTTTCAGACACGAAAACAATTTTGTCCGATAACGGAATTTTGTGGTTTGAGGGGAGTCATTTTGGCTTTAAAGAAGTAAACGGCATTAAAATTGGACTCATTGGCACGAATGCCTTGTATTCCGGTATGGAAAACGTACTCGTAAGGCGGATGGATGCGTTAAAAGACCATAATCCCGATTTAATTATTGCAAACTTTCACTGGGGAGAAGAGGGGAGTGACACCCCAACCGATTATCAGAAAAAACTTGCAAGACTTGCCATTGACAATGGAGCCGACCTTGTAATCGGGCACCATCCTCACATTTTGCAGGGGATCGAAAAATACCGCGGAAAATATATTTTGTATAGCCTTGGCAATTTCTGTTTTGGTGGAAATAAAAATCCCGTCGATAAAGATACAATGATTTTTAAGCAAGATTTTGTCCTGAAAAATGGGGCACTAACGGGTGAAGAAAGGGCGTATGTGATTCCCTGTTCGGTGTCTTCCGTTTCGGAGCGAAACAATTATCAGCCAACATCGCTTTCTGGAAAAGCGTTTTTAAGAGTAAAGGAAAAAATTGAAAAGCGGTCAAATGCGTTTCATGGCATAAAAGAGATAGAGTTTATAGAAAGAACAAGTAAATAAAAGAAAAGGTATAGATAAAAAGAAACATCGCAACAAATGCGATGTTTCTTTTTGTTTGAATTTTACAATACAGTTATAAATGGGCGCTAATATCCGGGGTTTCTTTTAACAGTTCATCGACAGAGACACCAAATATTTTTGAAAAGGCAACGAGCTCGATGTCAGTCACAAATCGTTTCCCGCATTCAATTCTCTGAATTGCATTTTTATCTACGTCAAGCCCTGTCAGTTGCAATTTCTCTGCTAAAATCCTTTGCGATATTTTTAGTTTTTTTCTTAAAAAAGAGATTTCCTTTCCACAAATATTATTTAGGCCGTCGGAACTTTTGTTGATAAACATACAAACAACTCCCTTTTTGACATTTAGTACTTGTCAATAAGAAAATTATATGATATAATTACGGAAAATATGACATTCGCAGAATGTCAAAAATTGGGAGAGAACTATGAAAAAAATCTTTGCTTTTTTAATTTTGTTTAGTTTACTTGCGGGTTATACCGTTCAGCCAATATGTGCAACTGATAATGAAATTAAAGTTTTTTTAGATGGCGAACAGTTGCAGTTTGATGTATTACCGCAATTGATAGATGACAGGACAATGGTGCCGATGAGGGCGATTTTTGAAAAACTCGGAGCAGAAGTACAGTGGGAGGAAGAAACACGAACCGTTGTGGCTTTAAAAGATGAAACAGTGGTAAAGTGTATCATCGGTCAAAATATGCTCTACTTGAATAATTCCAAGGTTGAGATTGACGTGCCTCCATGTATTATTTCAGGCAGAACACTTGTTCCTGTGAGGTTTGTTTCAGAAGCTTTGAGTTGTCGCGTAGATTGGGAAGGTGATACAAAGACTGTTTCAATTTTTACAGATGCAAAAGGAGATTTAAACGCAGTTTCTTTATGGGAAAAAGGCGGAATAACCGGAACTGGTGCACATTATAAAAGTGCTACCGTACTTCGCACAAAAACGTATCTTTCAGATGATGTGTGTATGGTTTATGCAGAAAATGATTATCATTTTAATGTTTTAGTTTATGATGATAATGATAATTTTTTGGGGTTTTGGAATGGAACGGAGATAGCCTCTTCGTCAAAATTTATATTTTATGTTAATGTTGGAGCACTTGATGGATACAATATTCGGCTTATGATGAAAAATACGAGGAGTGAAAATATTACGCTAGAAGAAAGTGCCAATCTTCATTTTCTAAATGTCATTCAAGCCAGTGCTTTTTGTCAACCGCCAACACTTACCTTTATTGATGATGACGGCAGTTTAAATGCGTTACAAAATTGGGAAGATATCACGGACGAAATGGGAATTAGTATAACATCTGCTCTTATGACAGGAGTTATGGGAGACGCTACTCATGTATCTTGGAGCGAGGTAGAGAGGCTTCAAAATAAAGGATATGAGTTTATCAGTCACACACATAAGCATATAAATCTTACCAAGTCAACAGAAGAGAAAATTGTTGCAGAGTTTAAAGCTTCAATTGCTGCGCTTAACGAGCATGGATGCGAGTCGAGATATTTAGTATATCCTTATAATGCTATCAACACAGAACTTATGCCACTTGTTAAGCGGTATTTCGATGCAGGTATTGGATTGGGAAGTGGAAAAACAGATAATACAGTGCCGCTCTATACATATCATATCCGAAGGTATTCTATTAATACAGATGATTATGTAGAAAGAGAATTTGATGGTCAAACAGTGTCCGTTCATGCATATAAGTCATTAGACACATTGAAAGATTATATCGACGATGCAATCGTAAATGGAGGATGGGTTATTATTATGACACATCTTCGTAACGATGGTTCATTTTATTATGATGCTGAAGTTAAAAATACGATTGTAGAACTGTGTAAGTACGCCATGGATAAAGGTGTTAAAATTCAAACATTCGGTGAGGCGTTCGAACGCTACCAAAATAAAGAGGAGCACGGAACGATATATGACGGGACTTATCATATTATAGACTGTAATGGTGTTGTTCACTATAAATAAGAATCTTTTTGAAGTTATAATGAAGTAAAAAGGTACAACGCAAAATGCGTTGTACCTTTTTTTATTTCTTTTTATTTGTTCCAGTCTTCCTGAATTTTTCTTACGATTTCGTCGCCCACTTCTGATGTGGTAGCAGTGCCGCCCAAATCCGGTGTCAATACTTTCTTTTCAACAAGTACTTCTTCGATGTATTTAATTAAGCGTGCGCCCCATTCGGTATATCCAAAGAAGTCAAGCATCTGGCTTGCAGACCATACGGTTGCCAGGGGGTTTGCCTTTCCGAGACCTGCAATGTCGGGTGCAGAGCCGTGGATGGGCTCAAACATAGACGGGAATTTGCGCTCGGGGTTTAAGTTTGCACCTGCTGCAAGTCCCATTCCGCCTGCAATTGCAGCACCCAAATCGGTTAAAATATCACCAAAGAGATTGGATGTTACAACAACCTCAAAGCGTTTCGGGTCTTTAATCATAAACATACTTGCAGCGTCTACCAAATAAGAATAGGTTTTTACTTCGGGGTAGTCGCGGCCAACTTCTTCAAAAATCTGATCCCAGAATACCATGGAGTAGTTTAAAGCATTTGCTTTACTGATGCTTGTAAGTGTTTTGTTCTGCGATTTTGCAAGTTCGTATGCATAGCGGATAACACGTTCGCATCCCTTTCTTGAAAATACGCCGTTCTGGATTACGACTTCGTTGGGCTTATCTTTAAAGAGCCAACTGCCGCTGCCTGCGTATTCGCCTTCTGTGTTTTCTCTTACGAAAACCATATCAATTTCTTCTTTTGGCACATCCTTTAAAGGTGTGGGAGCGCCTTCTAACAGTTTTACGGGACGGAGATTGATATACTGGTCAAAGCTTTTACGGATGACCAAAAGCAAATCCCATAAAGAGATGTGGTCAGGAACGCCAGGTGCACCAACTGCACCTAAAAAGATTGCATCGAATTTAGAAAGTTGTTCGATACCATCGTCTGCCATCATTTTTCCGTTTTCTTTGTAGTATTCACATCCCCAGGGGAACTGTGTGAATTCAAAACGGAAACTGCCGTCTAAGCGTGCAACTTCGTTTAAGACTTTAATACCTTCGGAAAGCACTTCAATACCAATGCCGTCGCCGGGTATTGCCGCAATTTTATGTACGTTCATATTTGTCACTCCTTTTTGATTGTTGGTTTTATTATAGCACAACATAAGATATAAGTAAAATATATATTTTATTGACAAATATAGAAAAAACCTATATAATAAAACCATCACAAAGGGGTGGTTTTATGAATTTAACGCAGCTTAAATATTTTTTGGCGGTTTGTAATTATCAAAGCCTTTCAAAGGCAGCAGAATATCTATATATATCGCAGCCGTCTCTATCAAGTGCCATACGCGAACTCGAACAAAGTTATGGCGTCAAATTGTTCCGCAGGCATCACCGCGGTATGATACTTACGCCCGAGGGCGAAGTTTTACAAAAAAACGGAAAAGAACTTTTAAAAAATGCCGAGCAGCTTGACCGTGTTATGCACGATTACGGAAATGACAGAAAGGTACTCAGACTCGGCGTTCCACCTATGATTGGCTCTTTGCTGCTCCCGTTTATTTACCGCGAATTTTTAAGTGAAAATCCCGACATACAGATTGAAATTAACGAGGGCGGACGTCAGGAACTTTTAAGTATGCTCTCGTCCGGTCTTTTAGATATGGTATTTTTAGCACATAACATTCCGCTTACGCGCGATTTGTCTGTTTTGGATATTGCAAAACTTGAAATTGTATGTTGTGCATCCAAAAATCATCCGGTGGCAAACTTTTCTTCTGTTTGTGCGTCAGACCTTTTGGATGTTCCGCTTGTTTTGTTTAAAAACAGTTTTTTTCAGACAGAGGAAATCAAAAAATGGTTTGCTTCTCAAGGTGTTGTGCCCAATGTTTTGTTGCAGACAGAACAGCTTTCTACACTAAGAAGTATTATAAAAAACGATACTGCCGTAGGATTTTTATTTCGCGAACTGATACAAAATGATACTGACCTTGTACCCGTCTCACTTTCTGAACCCATGCTTTCTGATATCAGTCTTGTGTGGCAAAAGGATGGGTGTATGCTAAGCAGTATGCAAAGGCTCCTCGATTATGTTTCGTTAAAAAATCCGTTTCGCCACTTTCAAGGCAAATAGAAAGTGGTTGACAACAAAAACATAAAATGGTATAATTTTTTTATAATTAAAAAAAGGCTGTGACAAAGAAGGTCGGATGAGCAAAGTTTGAGAGAGTCGGCGGTTGCTGCGAGCCGATACGGCGTTTATCCAATGGCCCCTCACTTTCGAGCCGAAGGCGCGAACAAAAAAGTAGTTCCTTCCGTGTATGCTACGTCAGTGCAAAAGGCTTGATAGAGCCTAAGTGGTATTGATTTTATCAATGCAATTTGAGTGGTACCGCGAGCGTAACGTATTACGCCCGTCTCAAAATAGATTTGAGACGGGCGTTTTCTGTATTCACCTAACCTGTCTCTTTTGAGAAAAAAGGGGGATAAAATTTATGATGGATAGTGCAAAATACGGTGTAGGCTATTTTCCGGCACCGGAGACGTACACAAAATGGGTAAATAAAGACCATATTGAAAAGGCGCCAATCTGGTGCAGTGTCGATATGCGTGACGGCAATCAGGCACTTGTGATTCCTATGAGTTTTTCTGAAAAATTAAAGTTCTGGAACCTTTTATTAGAGGTCGGCTTTAAGGAAATTGAAGTAGGTTTTCCTGCTGCATCGGAAACGGAATTTGAGTTTTTAAGAGCACTTATTGATAAAAATCTTATTCCCAAGGATGTAACCATTCAAGTTCTTACACAGTGCAGAGAGCATATTATTAGAAAAACCTTTGAAGCATGTAAGGGCGCGCCGAGTGCCATCATCCATTTTTATAATTCAGTGAGTGTGGCGCAAAGAGAACAGGTGTTCAAGCAATCCAAGGAAAAGATTAAAAAAATCGCAATTGATGGCGCAAAACTCGTAAAGAGACTCGCAAAAGAGTATGAGGGAAATTTCAGATTTGAATATTCTCCCGAGAGTTTTACGGGCACAGAACCCGAATTTGCGCTCGATGTTTGTAACGCTGTTTTGGATGTTTTAGAGCCGTCTGAAACAAATAATGTAATTATCAATCTGCCCGTGACGGTGGAAATGAGCCTTCCGCACGTGTATGCAAGTCAGGTTGAGTTTATGAGCGAAAACTTAAAATACAGAGAACACGTAACACTTTCGCTTCATCCGCATAACGACCGCGGAACAGGCGTTGCTGATACAGAACTTGCACTTTTAGCAGGTGCCGACAGAGTAGAGGGTACGCTTTTTGGAAACGGTGAACGCACCGGAAACGTTGATATTGTTACGCTTGCGATGAATATGTATTCGCACGGCGTGGACCCGAAACTTGATTTTTCTGATATGCCAAGACTTGTAGATATCTACGAAAACTGTACAAGAATGCACGTTTATGAGCGTTCTCCCTATGCGGGTGCGTTGGTATTTGCAGCATTTTCCGGAAGTCATCAGGATGCAATTGCAAAGAGTATGAAATACAGAGAAGAACAAAATCTTACCAAATGGAATGTTCCCTATATTCCGATTGACCCCGAAGACATTAATCGCACCTATGATGCCGATGTCATTCGTGTAAATTCGCAGAGCGGAAAAGGCGGAATCGGGTATCTCTTGGAACAGAGTTACGGCTATATTCTACCTGCAAAAATGCGCGAAGAGTTCAGTTATCTTTGCAAAGATATTTCCGACCGCGAGCACAAGGAACTTAAAGTCTCAGATGTTTACGATATCTTTAAAGACCGTTATTTTATCGAAAACGCTCCGCTTAAAGTTACAGATATGCATTTTCACCGCAAGGGTGATTCTGTAACGGCGGAAATTGTATTTAATGAAAACGGCGTAGAAACCGTGTGCGAGGCTACCGGTAACGGTTCATTGAATGCTGTGAACAATGCATTAAAAGCATACACAAAAACTGCTTACACGCTCGAAGTTTATACAGAACACAGTATGCAGGGACAGGGTTCTATGAGTATGGCGGCGGCATACATTGGCATTATGGATAGTAACGGAAATCTCTATTGGGGTTGCGGCACAAATACCGATATTATGCACGCCAGTGTTGACGCGCTTTTGTCGGCGTATCATAATATGAGCAAGGAGATGTAGTGTTATGGGAATGACAATGACGCAAAAGATTCTGGCAGCACACGCAGGAGAGAAATATGTCTCTCCGGGACAGTTAATTCGCGCTAAACTTGACATTGTACTGGGAAATGACATTACAACACCTGTTGCAATTAATGAATTTAACAAAGCAGGTTTTGACCGCGTTTTTGACAGAGATAAAATAGCCATTGTTTTAGACCATTTTGTGCCGAATAAAGACATCAAAGCAGCGGAGCAATCCAAACAGTGCAGAGAATTTGCAAAACGAAACAACATCAGTCACTTTTATGATGTGGGCAAAATGGGAATTGAGCATGCGCTGCTTCCGGAGCAGGGCGTGGTATGTGCCGGCGACTGCATCATCGGTGCAGACAGTCATACGTGTACGTATGGCGCACTTGGTGCGTTTGCAACCGGTGTGGGAAGTACCGATATGGCGGCAGGCATGGCAACGGGTACGGCGTGGTTTAAAGTACCCGAGGCAATTAAATTTAACTTAACAGGTGCGCTTTCTAAAAATGTGAGCGGTAAAGACGTGATTTTAACCATTATCGGCAAAATCGGCGTCGATGGTGCGCTTTACAAAAGTATGGAGTTTTCAGGTGACGGTGTAAAAACGCTTTCCATGGATGACCGTTTTTGTATTTGTAATATGGCGGTTGAGGCCGGCGCAAAAAACGGAATTTTCCCCGTGGATGACGTAACAATTGCATATATGAAAGGAAGAACGGAGCGCGAGCCTGTTGTCTTTTATGCAGACAGTGACGCAGAATATGAGAGCGTAATTGACATTAATCTTTCTGAAATTGTACCGACAGTAAGTTGCCCCAGTCTTCCTGACAATACAAAACGTGCAGATGAGCTTTGTCACATCAAAATTGATCAGGTTGTGATCGGAAGTTGCACGAACGGGCGTATGGAAGATATGGAAACCGCATATAACATTTTAAAAGGCAAAAAAATTGCAGACGGCGTGCGGCTTATCATCATTCCGGCTACGATGGAAATTTACCGCGAATGTGTAGAACGCGGCTTTGTTACGGCGTTTATCGACAGTGGTGCGGTGGTATCTACCCCAACTTGCGGTCCGTGTCTGGGCGGCTATATGGGCATTTTAGCCGAGGGCGAAAGATGCGTTGCCACCACCAACCGAAACTTTGTCGGCAGAATGGGGCACGTAAAAAGTGAGGTTTATTTAGCAAGCCCTGCGACTGCGGCGCAAAGCGCAATCGACGGCTTTATCAGCGCGTATAAGGAGGCGTAAAGGATGCAGACAAAAGGCACTGCTTTTCGATATCAGGACAATGTAGATACTGACGTTATCATCCCCGCAAGGTACTTAAATACTGCGGATGCCAAAGAACTTTCAAAGCACTGTATGGAGGATCTGGATAAAACCTTTGTAACACGTGTAAAATGTGGCGATTTGATTGTTGCCGGATGGAATTTTGGCTGCGGTTCTTCAAGAGAACACGCACCGCTTGTGATTCAAACTTGCGGTGTTGGGTGCGTTATCGCCAAAAGTTTTGCAAGGATTTTTTACCGAAACGCCATTAACATTGGTCTTCCTATTTTAGAGTGTCCCGACGCGGTAGATGGAATCGAGGAAAACGATACTGTGTCGGTAAACTTTGATACGGGAGAGATTACAAATCATACAAAGAATAAAACGTATTACGCACAGCCGTTCCCAGCGTTTATTCAGGAAATTATAAAAAAAGGCGGACTTTTGGCATCCTTATAACTAGGAGTGAAGTTTAATGAACAAAAATATAGCGGTTATCCGCGGTGACGGCATCGGTCCCGAAATTGTGGAGCAGGCGCTTTTGGTACTCGATAAAGTGTCTGAATGTTTCAATCATACTTTTTCCTATACTGATGTTTTTATGGGCGGATGTGCGATAGACCAATTTCAAAATCCGCTTCCGGACACGGAACTTCAAAAATGTTTACAGGCAGACAGCGTGCTTTTAGGTGCGGTTGGCGGAGATAAGTGGAACACGTTACCTAAGGAACTACGCCCCGAAAAAGGGCTTTTGCGCCTTAGAGAAAAGATGGGTGTTTATGCAAATAACCGTCCTGCAAAAATCTGGCCGCAACTTGCGTCGAGTTCTCCTTTAAAAGACGAAATTGTAGAAAAAGGCATTGATTTTATCATTGTGCGAGAACTTACCGGAGGCATCTATTTTGGCGAGCATAAAACAGAGGACGGCACCGCAACCGATGTCTTAACTTATACCGAAAAAGAAATTGAGCGCATTGGAAGAATCGGTTTCGAAACGGCAAGAAAACGTAAAAAACAACTTTGCTCAGTAGAAAAAAGTAACGTGTTAGATTCGAGCAGACTCTGGAAAAAGGTGATGATAAGGCTGTCTCAGGACTATCCCGACGTTACGCTTTCTCATATGCTTGTAGATAACTGCGCAATGCAGATTGTAAAAAATCCTGCACAGTTTGATGTCATTGTAACGGAAAATATGTTTGGCGATATTTTATCCGATGAGGCATCTATGATAACGGGTTCTATCGGTATGATCCCCTCATCGAGTTTGGGAAGTACAGAAAGAGGCCTTTATGAGCCGATTCATGGCTCTGCACCGGATATTGCGGGGAAGGACAAGGCGAATCCCATCGGTACGATTCTTTCTGCTGCGATGATGCTTCGGTATAGTTTTCAAATGGAAAAAGAGGCAGAGACAATAGAAAAGGCGGTATTTGAAACACTTGACAAAGGCTACCGCACAGAAGACATTATGCCAAGACGTGATGATGAGCGAGAAGCTTGTACACTGGTAGGATGCGCCGAAATGGGAGCGCAAATTGTACAAAGAATCAAAAAATAAAATTTTATAAAAAAACACCGCAATTTGTATGCGGTGTTTTTGCATTTTTTGCATTATGTTTCATTTCATCCAAAACAACGTAAAAATGGGCAAAAAAGCCAATATTTCATTGACTTTTTTCACACAATCATATATAATGATATAAATGACCAAATTGTGTTAAAGTAAGGGATAAAATCGTATGAATGGTGCAAAAAAAACAATTCAGACAGCCGGGTTTATGGTGATGGCTACACTCCTAGCAAAGTGTATGGGTATGTACCGCGACATTTTGTTTGCGGCTCTTTACGGCACCGGCGCAGAAGCAATTGCATATTCTACTGCAAGCAGAATTCCGCTTTTGTTTTTTGACATCGCATTGGGAAGTGCAATTTCTTCGTCCTTTATACCTGTTTTTAACGAATTTTTGCAAAATGGGAAAAAGGAAGAAGCAACCGAATTTTCCAACAGTTTTTTAACGATTATATGTTTCATTACCGGTGTGCTTTGTGCGGTGGGCATCTTTTTGCGAGGCCCGATTGTAAACCTTTTGGGAAGCGGACTTGACCCTTCCATAAAAGTGCTTGCGGAAACATTGGTTGTGATTTTGTTTCCGTCTATGATTTTTACGGCGCTTGCATATTCCTTTACAGGCGTTTTGCAGTCGTATGGCGAATTTAATGCACCTGCGGCGATAAGTTTGGTTTCAAACGCCATAATGGTGTTTTATCTTTTGTTTTTTAAAGACCGGTTCGGGATTTACGGCGTAACGGTCGCAATGCTTATTGCGTGGGCGTTTCAACTTTTCGTTTTAATCCCGTCGCTTGTTAAGAAAAAGTATCGGTTTAAGTTTTTCATAAATTTTAAAAACTCCGGTCTTAAAAAGGCGCTTTTTCTTGCAATTCCCATATTGGTAAGTTCTTGGGTGCAGCCTATCAATACTATGGTCAATATGTTTTTGGCGTCGTTTTTAAACGGTGGACAAGCCGTTTCTGCACTCGATTATGCCAATAAACTGTATATTATATTTGTGGGAGTTTTAACGTACGCCGTATCGAATCTTATTTTTCCGTCCATTTCGCGTCTTGCGGCAGACGAGGGTAAAAAAGACGAATTTATCGGCATCATTAAAACCGCTATCGGATGTGTGCTTTTTGTGCTGATTCCGATTATGCTAATCTTTTTAAGCGAGCGCACAGAAATTGTTCGACTTGTGTACGAACGCGGTGCGTTTGGAAAAGAACAGACAGCGCTTACCGCTACCGCGCTTTTGTGGTATTCGTTTGGAATGCTCGGTTACGGCTTGCAGGAAATGCTCAATAAAGCATTTTACGCAAAACAGAACGGAAAGACGCCGATGCAGGTATCCGTGATTGGTATTTTATTAAATGTGGCACTTAGTTTTCTCTTTGTCAGAGTGCTTCATTTAGGGATTGCAGGACTTCCCATGGCGGCATCCGTTGCAGCGAATTTTATTGCCGTTGTACTTGCAATTTTGCTCAATAAAAATTATAAAATCTTTGACAAAGAATTTTTTGTTAATTTGCTTAAATGTGTGCTCTCAGGGGTAGCGATGCTTGCAACTATCTTTTTAACAAAAGGTGTATTTACCTTTGCAGACACGCTCTTCGGTCGGTTTATGACGATTTTGATACCGTCCGCATTTGGAGGCTTTATATATCTTTTGGTGGCGTTTTTCTTAAAACCGAAAGAAATCCGTCTTTTGTGTGAAATTCTGAAAAAAGGGAGGAAGTAACTGTATGAAAAGCAAAGTGTTTTCATTTTTTACGGCGATTTTTTCAAAAATCGGCGTATGGTTTGATGAAAGCTTGTGCGGAAAAATTTATAATACGTTTTGTGCCTTTTGTGCAAAAACATATAAAACAAGTTTTGTCCGTCGCTTTTTTGCAGGTTCTGACAAAGCGGAACTATGCGAAAATGGTATTTTCTCAAAAGTTTTTTCTCTTCCCGGACGGAGTTTGTTATGGTTACAGAAAAAACTTTCGGAACCTTTAAACCGTTTATTAGAAAAAAGTTATGTAATAAATGCACTTTTACAGTGGCAGGATGTAAGCGTTCGTTTTTACGGCATTATTTGCGCTGTGTTTTCTCTGCTTTTGCTTTTGTTTCGTGAATCGGGCAAGACAGGAATTTTCGTATTAGTCTTCCTTTTTGTAGTTGGTGTTTTATTAAGTTTTGTAAAACGAAGTCTTCGAACATTATTCGGTGGGAGCAAAATCGTAACACTTCTTACGGATGTGTTTGAACTCAATATACCGAAAAAAGAAACAAATATACCATGGAGTAAGACAAAAGCAATTGTTGCGACTCTGTTGGGTGCTGTTTTGGCATTTTTATGCATTCAGGCAGGATTTAAGGCGTTCGTCCTTATCACCGCAGGTGTGATTGGTCTTATCTTTTTATTTCAGTACCTATCGCTTGGTGTGTTTTTAGCAGTTGTCTTTTCTCCCGTGCTTCCTACCATGGCACTTGTGGGAATCAGTATTCTTTCTGCGTTCGTACTTTTGGTGCATGTTATAAAAGACAAGTCGTTTACGTTTGTTAAAAACTCTATGAATACGGCGGTTATCTTCTTTGGGATTGCGCTCATCTGGGGATGCATCAATTCGTTTTCGTTTATGCCTAGCATAAAGCAGGTTTTGGTACATGCTTCGTTTATTCTGTTTTATTTTGTTGTCATCAATACCATTCGAACGAAAAAACAGTGGCTATCTGTTATCAAACTCTTTTTGCTTTCGGCCTTTGTTGTAGCAGTTTACGGCGTTATGCAAAACTTTTTAGGCGTAAACTCTACGGCTTCGTGGGTTGATGAAGAAATGTTCGGCGATATTGAAGTGCGTGTGTATTCGTTTTTCAATAACCCCAATGTTTTAGGCGAGTTTTTGGTTATGACCATTCCGCTTACGGTTTCTGTGATGTGGGGAAAAATGCGCGAAGAATATAAGGCGCTATTTGGATTTATTTTATTAAGTATGATTGCGTGCATGATTTTCACGTGGTCGCGCGGTGCGTGGCTCGGCGTATTTTTAGCGTGTGCGCTGCTTCTTGTGATTTTGGAAAAACGATGGGTAGTTGTCGGCGTTTTAGGTCTTTTGGTTCTTCCGCTTTTACTCGTTTTGAGCGGAAACACCGCAATTTTGTCCCGTCTTTTAAGTGTTGGTAACGTTGCCGATACGTCTACGGCATACCGTGTTTCTATCTGGCGTGCCGCAATCAGTATGATACGCGACTTCTGGTTTTCGGGTATCGGCATTGGTTCGGATGCGTTTACATCTGTTTACCCTGCATATTCTCTTGCGGGCGCAGATTTTGCGTTGCATTCTCACAATTTGTACCTTCAGGTATGGATTGAAATGGGTGTAATCGGTATTGCCTCTTTGCTTTCTGTGGTACTTTGCTTTATAAAGCAGGTATTTTCAGAACGGGTTATAGCAGTTCGCAAAACAAATAACGAGGCAAAAATGGTCATTGCACTTGGTGCAGGACTTTTGGGCTTTTTGTTCCAGGGACTTACAGATTACGTCTGGTACAACTATAAAATTCTGATGATTTTCTGGATTGTTCTGGCGCTTGGCATAAGCGGCGTCAATGTCATAACAAAATCCCTTAAAGAAGGGGGCAATGTGTTATGATACATGTAGTTCAGGTGGTTTCTGACACCAACATAGGCGGCGCGGGGCGGTATCTTTTAAACTATGTAAAGCACTTTGACCGCGAAAAGTTTTGTGTTACCGTGCTTATTCCCGAAGACAGTATGTTAAAATCGCCTCTTTCGGCATTTCGTGATATTCGGGTGATTGAAGTGCCGTATATGAAAGACAAAACGTATGACAAGCGTTGCGTGCTTGCGATGCGTGAAATTTTAAGGCGCGAACCGGTAGATATTCTGCATACGCACGCAAGCCTTTCCGCCAGAATTGCAGCGCGACTTGAAAAGGTCCCGTGTGTAATTAGCACACGGCATTGCATAGAGCCAAAAGGAAACGCTCTTACAGGTTTTGTAAAAAGTGTATTAAACAATTACCTTTGCGATTATTACGTGGCAGTGTCCGATAAAGTGGCAGAAAATTTAAAAGAGTGCCATATCAAAAAGCGCAAAATACGCACAGTTTATAACGGTGTAGAAGCGGTTATGTCCGTTTCAGACAATGAAAAAGAAGAAATTAAAAACCGATATTCGATTATAAACACGCCGGTTTTCGGCATCTTTGCACGGCTTGAACCGGTCAAAGGACATCGGTATTTTATAGAGGCGGCAAAGGCGTATGTAGATGCCGGCTTTAAAGGAACGTTTTTAGTTGTGGGCGACGGAACTTTAAAAGAATCACTTGTTCATCAGGCAGAAGGGTACCCCGACATCAGATTTTTAGGTTATGTTCAAGACACAAAAGAACTTTTAAATATTACGGACATAAACGTCATTACGTCAGAGTCAGAGGCGATGAGCCTTGCAATTTTAGAGGCGATGAGCCTTAAAAAGCCAACAATTGCAACAAATGTTGGCGGAAATCCGGAACTTATCCGTCACGAAGAAAACGGACTTTTAACCGAGTATGCAAATGTTTACGATTTAAAAAATGCATTTATAAAATTCGGAACAGATAAAACGCTTTATGAAAAATGTGCCGAAAACGCAGGCATGCTTTACAGCGCGAAGTTTACGGCAGAGATTATGACAAAGCATCTCGAAAAACTCTATGAGGAGGCGCACCATGAAAAAAGATAACACAAAGAGAAAAGGCATAAACGTAATTGACCTTGCATTCGTAATTTTACTTGTGGCAGTTGTTTTGTTCGTCGCTTTCGGATTGTTCGGATGTAACAATGAAGGCGGAGAAAAGGCATCTTCCGGGAATGTAACGGTTATGTTTGAAAGTAAAAATAATGACCCATCCATACTTGGATATATAGAAGAAGGTCAGTCCGTGTATGACGGCGTTACCCAAAGTAAATTGGGAACGATTGTTGCCGTTCATGAAAGTGATGCGCAAAAAATCGTTGAAAATCACGAGAACAAGACAATAGAAATTTCTGAAATTCCTGAGAAAGTCGACATTACACTTGAAATTCAAAGTGATGCGACAATAGGCGATATCGATATTGTAGCAGGCTCTGTTTCGTTAAAAGTAGGAACAAGTCTTGACTGTATCGCAGGCGATGCTGTTGTAAAAGGCACGATTGTTGGTTTAACGATGGATGAAACAAATCCGTTAAAGGAGGTAACAAGCAAATGATCATTGATGAAAAAGGAAAACTGTTTGGAAAAATAAATTTAGTTGACCTTTTGGTCATATTGGTTATTCTTGTCGGCATTTTGGGTATCTTCTTTACAAAGACAAAGTTAAAAGAGGAAAAGGTTTTGGTGAACGACTCGAATATGCTCATTTCCTCTTCGCAGAATTTAGATAAACTTTCTGTGCATCTTTTAGCACAGGAAGTGCGTGACGTTACACGTGATGCAATTGTGGTAGGTGACAGTGTATATCTTGCAAAAACCGACAAACTGATTGGTACCATTACTGAGGTTGAAAGTAAACCTGCTATGCGTAATGTAACCGCAGATGACGGAACGGTTTACAGAGCAGAAGTTCCGGAGCGTTACGATGTAACCATAATGGTAGAGGTAGACGGAAAATTAAAAGAAGACGGCTATTATACGGCATCTAATCTCCACCTTTTGTATGGAAAAGATATCGAAATCAAAACGTCTACGGTTTTGACCAATCCCAAAATAGATAAAATTGTTCTTTTGGAAGAATAATGATAATGCGTGGTGAAACAGATGTCTCTTAAAAAAAGAATTGTCATAAAGGTTGGTACATCGACCTTAACATACGATACAGGAAAAATCAATATCAGAAGAATTGAACATCTCTCGCAGATAATCTGTGATCTTACCAACTCCGGCTATGAGGTTGTTTTGGTTTCGAGTGGTGCGGTAGGCGTCGGCGTGAGTAAACTCGGACTGCATCAAAGACCGGACACGGTACGTGGTAAACAGGCAGCGTCGGCAGTAGGCCAGAGCGAACTTATGAGTATGTACGGCAAATTCTTTGCAGAATTTGGCTGTCAGGTGGCGCAGATCCTGATTACGAAAAATGTTTTAGAAGACGAGGAACGTCGCACTAACGCAATCAATGCATTTAAAACGCTTATCGACTGGCACGTAATTCCCATTGTAAACGAAAATGACGTAATCTCCACAGCAGAAATTGAGTTTGGTGATAACGATACATTGTCGGCAGTCGTTGCAGAACTCATCGGGGCAGATCTTTTAATTATTCTCTCCGATATTGACGGTTTATACGACAAAGACCCTGCAAAGTATAAGGACGCAAAACTGATTTCTCATGTAACGTGCATTACGGACGAAATGATGCAAAACGCAGGCGGGGCAGGTACAAACCGCGGAACAGGCGGCATGGTAACAAAACTCATTGCAGCAAAACATGTGATGAAAGAAAATATTGATATGGTCATTACTAACGGCAATAACATAGATGCCATTTACGATATTTTAGAAGGAAAATCTGTTGGAACAAGATTTACAAACGCGTAAGGAGAAGAAATAACGTATGTATGATTTAAAAATGCAGGGAAAACTTGCAAAAGAAGCAAGTTTTAAACTGATGAATGTAAATGCAGATTTAAAGTCAAAAGCGCTTCTTAGAATTGCTGATGCGCTCGAAGCGAATACAGAAATCATCCTTTCCGAAAACAAAAAGGATGTAGAACTTTTACTTAAAAATCCTGCAAAATCCGCATTTTTAGACAGACTCACGCTTACAAAAGAACGTATTCTGCAAATGGCGGAAGGTGTGCGTCAGGTTGAAGCACTACCGGACCCCGTGGGCGAAGTGACCGGTATGGTAAAGCGCCCCAACGGACTTATGATTGGAAAAAAACGCGTGCCGCTCGGCGTAATCGGGATTATCTACGAAGCACGCCCGAATGTTACGGTGGATGCTGCGGTGCTCTGTCTTAAAACATCCAATGTTTGTATGCTCCGCGGTGGCAGCGAGGCGATTTGTTCCAACAAAATTTTGGTTAAGATTATAAATGACGCATTAGACAAAGTTGGTTTTCCCAAAAACGCCGTGTCTTTGGTAGAGGACACTTCGAGGGAAACTGCGCAGGAAATGATGCGCTTAAATGAATATATTGATGTTTTAATACCACGTGGCGGAAAAGGGCTTATTCAGGCGGTAGTAAATACTGCAACTGTACCCGTTATTGAAACGGGAACGGGAAACTGCCACATTTATGTAGAAAAAAGCGCAGACTTTGAAATGGCAAAAGCCGTTATGGTAAATGCCAAAACGAGCAGACCGTCTGTATGTAATGCGGCGGAATCTCTTTTGGTCGACCGGGAAATCGCGTCTTCCGTTCTTCCCGTAATCGCGGAAGGACTAAGGCCGTTCCATGTTGAAATCCGCGGCTGCGAAGAAACTGTAAATATTCTTCCCAACGCGGTTTTGGCAACCGAAGAAGATTACGATACAGAATATAATGACCTTATTTTATCGGTTAAGGTAGTTTCAGACGTTCATGAGGCGATTTCGCACATTAACCGTCACGGTACCGGACATTCAGAGGCAATCATAACGGAGGATTATAGCGCTGCACAAACCTTTTTAGACGGTGTCGATGCTGCGGCAGTTTATGTAAATGCCTCTACAAGATTTACAGACGGCTTCGAATTCGGCTTTGGTGCAGAAATTGGTATCAGTACGCAAAAACTGCACGCAAGGGGACCGCTTGGTCTTACTGAACTTACTACGCTTAAATATATTATCTACGGAAACGGACAGGTAAGGGGATAAAAATGATAACCACCGAACATCTTTCATACGCATATAACACAGATGAACAAGAAACCAGATTTGTATTGAATGACTTAAATCTTACGATTCAAAAGGGTGAATTTGTCGCTATTTTAGGTCATAACGGATGCGGTAAATCCACACTCGCAAAGCACTTTAACGGCCTTTTAAAACCAATTGCGGGGAATGTGTATGTCGGTGGAATCAATACAAAAGACGAAGAAACCCTTTGGGATATTCGTAAAATGGTGGGTATGGTGTTTCAGAATCCCGATAACCAGATTGTTGCAACCGTGGTGGAAGAAGATGTGGCGTTTGCACCTGAAAATTTAGGTGTTAAATCTCCTGAAATCCGTGAGCGCGTGGACGAAGCATTAAAAATTGTTGATATGTACAGATTCAGAAAACACGCTCCGCACCTTTTATCAGGCGGACAAAAACAGCGTATCGCAATTGCGGGTGCAATTGCAATGCGTCCTTCCTGCATTGTGCTTGACGAACCAACCGCAATGCTCGACCCGAAAGGGCGAAGCGAAGTTATGGATACCATTTTAAAATTAAAACGTGAAGAAAATATGACGGTTGTTTTAGTAACGCATTACATGGATGAGGCTGCCAAGGCAGACAGAGTTTTAGTGATGGACCGCGGAACAATTGTTTTAAACGATACACCACGTAACGTTTTTTCAAACGTGAAAAAAGTAAAAGAACTTGGGCTGGATGTGCCGCAGGTTACGGAACTCGCATACGGTCTTAGTCAGGCAGGTGTGCCGATTCGGCATGACGTTTTAACAGTAGAAGAATGTGCTGACGAAATCATGCGTTATCTGGAGGTGGCACAACTTGGCGATTAATATTGAACATGTTGATTATGTTTATATGCAGGGAAGTCCGTTTGAACGGAAAGCATTAGATGATATAAATCTTACCATAAATGACGGAGAATTTATCGGTCTTATCGGGCACACGGGCTCGGGAAAATCGACGCTTGTACAACATTTAAACGGTCTTTTAAAACCGCATAGCGGCAGCGTTACCGTAAATGGAACGAGTACTTCTGTAAAGGGTGAGGCACGCAAGAAACTGCGTTGTGACGTAGGATTGGTGTTTCAGTATCCCGAGCATCAGTTGTTTGAAGAAACCGTATACAAAGATATCGCATTTGGACCTAAAAATTTGGGGCTTCTTCCAAGACAAGTGGATGAGCGCGTCAAAGAAGCAATGAATTATGTCGGACTTTCATATGACTTAATGGATAAATCCCCATTTGACTTATCCGGCGGACAAAAAAGACGTGTGGCGATTGCCGGCGTTTTGGCGATGCACCCTTCCGTTTTGGTATTGGATGAGCCGACCGCGGGATTAGACCCTGCCGGAAGAGAAGAAATTTTAACACAAATTAAATCCATTTATTTAAAAAGTAAAATGACCGTCATTTTGGTTTCACATTCCATGGAGGATGTGGCAAGACTCGTAAACCGCCTGATTGTTATGAATCAGGGGCGCGTTTCAATGGACGGTACTGTTTTAGAAATTTTTTCAAGAGGAGACGAACTTCGCGGTATGGGGCTTGATGTTCCGCAGATTCATAGTCTTGTAGAAGAACTGATAAAACGCGGCGTTCCCTTAAACAAGAACATCTACACTGTTGAAAAAGCAAAAGCCTCGCTTTTGCATTACATGAATAAATTGAAGTAAGGAGAAAGGAAAATGCTTAAAGACATTACACTGGGACAGTATTTTCCCATTGATTCTGTGCTTCATAAACTGGACGCAAGAACCAAAATTTTAATTTTGATATTAGATATTGTTGCAATTTTTATAGCGCAGTCTTTTTACAGTTACCTTTTGATTGTACTGTTTACGTTATTCGTAATGTATCTGTCGAAAGTGCCTTTAAACCTTTATTTTAAAGGGTTAAAACCGATTTTGTTTGTGATACTGTTTACGGCGGTGCTCAATCTGTTTTTAACAGACGGAAGGGACCTGCCTGTGTTCGGATATTCCATCGGCATTACGGTTGAGGGCGCAGTTATGGCAGTCAAGATGGCGCTTCGGTTAATTTTGTTAATCGTTGCAAGCAGTGTGCTCACTTACACCACATCTCCCATGTCGCTCACTGACGGCATTGAAAAACTGTTAAAACCGCTTTCCAAAATCGGATTTCCGTCCCACGAACTTGCGATGATGATGAGTATTGCAATTCGTTTTATTCCGACTCTGATTGAAGAAACCGATAAAATTATAAAAGCACAACAGGCAAGAGGTGCAGACTTTGACACAGGCTCTGTTATAAAACGTGCAAAATCTTTGATTCCGATGCTTGTTCCTTTGTTTATCAGTGCATTTCGTCGTGCAGATGAACTTGCTGTTGCAATGGAAAGTCGCTGCTATCGCGGTGGAGAACACAGAACGAGATTAAAAGAACTTCATTTCGGGAAAGTGGATTTCTTCGGATGGATTGTGTTTCTTTTGTTTTTTGCAGCGGTTATTATGCTTAATATTCTTTTCTGATGGAGGGGTTATGAGCCAGAATCATAAAATTACGCTCATGTATAACGGCGCAAATTACGGCGGTTGGCAAATACAGAAAAATGCAGTAACCATACAGCAAAAGGTAGAAGAAGCATTTTCTGTTATCTTGCGCACACCCGTCGAACTGATTGGCGCAAGCAGAACGGATGCAGGCGTTCACGCAATGAACTACACGGCAAACGCGTTTTTTGATACAGACCTTTCGGATGAGAGAATTTTAAAAGGTGTAAACGCACTTTTACCCGAAGACATCCGTGTAAAATCTATTGAGGATTGCGATGCGGATTTTCATGCACGTTATATGGCAAAATCAAAAACATATATTTATACCATTGATACTTCTATCTACGGGGATGTGTTTAAAAAACCGTATGTATGGCGGTTTCGCTATCCGCTTGATTTTGCATCTATGCAAAAATGCACGCAGTTTTTTATAGGACGGCACGACTTTTCCGCATTTATGTCAAAAGGCGGTCAGGCAAAAACGTTTGAGCGCGAAATCTTTGAATGTTCACTTACAAAAGAAGACGATTTGATTACGCTTAAAATCTGCGGTGACGGTTTTTTATATAATATGGTACGCATTATAGCAGGTACACTTGTGAGTGTGGGACGTGGGTTTTTATCCTGGGAGGAGATTCCCGACGTCATTCTCTCAAAAGAACGAAAGCGTGCAGGAATTACTGCACCGCCCGAGGGGCTTATGCTGTATGAGATTACATATTAGCCGAATAAAATGAAATGGTGCCTTTAAGGCCGGGGGAACAAACTATGAAACAATCAGTGATAAAAAAAATAGCACTTGCGCTTATGATTGCCGTAGGTGTATTGCTTTGCCTTTTCTTAGCGAGAGAGGTAGCAATCCGCTTTTTTGGCTATACACCGCCCGCAATTTCTGAGAGTCAGCAAAAGAAGGTAAAAGAGGTAGAGGTATCGCTTGACCCTTCTGCACAATATCAGCATATTGTGACAAATAACTATATTTATTTTGTCTCGACCGATAAGATTATCATTGCATCCGGTAGCGGAAAACAAGAAGAGGAATTGGATATTATCACATCGAATCCGGTAGTAAAACACAGTGGTAAATATGTTTTAGTGGGCGACGTCGGTGGTAAAAATGTATATCTTATAAACGGAACATCCATCAAAAAGACCATCGTTACAAAGGGTGCACTTGTAGACCTTTATGTAAATGCTTCGGGTTACACCATTTTGGTTACAGAAGGAGATATGCATAAGCGTGATGTAACGGTTTACAACACAAAAGGCGAAGAACAGTTTGTATGGAATTCGGGAAACGCACTTGTTTTAGGTGCGGCGATTGCGGATAACAACAAAAACATTGTAATTTCCACGCTCGATACATCGGATGGAACGATGAAATCGGTACTTTCCTTTTATAACATTTCAAATGAAGCACCGATTAAGACAGAAGAATGTAAAGATGAACTTTATGCAGCAATTGAGATCTGCGGATCGCATGTTTACTGTGTTGGTGATTCAAAAACATCTGTTTACCGTCTTTCCGGCAGTAAAACGGCAGACATACCATATAACGGAAAAACTCTGATTACGTATAAAACAAATAAATCTCATATTGTTATGGCATTTTCCGAATCAGCACTTGACGGAAAACGATATGACATTGCATCTTACACCGTTTCCGGAAAAAAGGCAGGTTCATACGAACTTGACTATCAGATTGAGTACTTTGACTTTGTGGAAGATACCATTGCAATCAGCCGTGGCAGACTAATTGATATTGTAACCTTAACCGGCCGTGAGAAAAAACTTTTAGACCCCGGTGTCGATATTCAGAACATTCGCTTTTTAAACGGTGCAACGAGCGCAGTTGGTTTTACGGCAAGAGGTGCATATATTTTCAGCATATCGTAAATTGATTTTTTTGCAGGAGGTGCGTTATGAGTATCAATTACATTGACCTTTTTGTGCTTTTAATAGTAATTGTCTCAATTGTATTCGGGTTTAAAAAGGGTTTTTTAAAAACGATAACCGGCCTTTTGTCGATTGTGCTTTCTCTGGTGCTTGCCATGACGCTTTATCCCCATGCGGCAAAAATCATCGAAAACACATTTGTTTATGATGTTGTTTATGAAAAAACTGCTGAGTTTATTAGCGTGCCGGATAATCAGGCAGACAATGTTTCAAATTTCAGTCTCGGAAGTTTAAATCTTCCGAGAAACCTTACCGCATATATGCAGCAAAAAGCAGAGGAGACGACACGTTCTTTTGCTGTTACCATTTCAGATACCGTGGCAACACTTGCGGTAAAAATCGTAAGCATGCTGTTGGTTTTTGTGGTGGCAAGACTTTTGATCTATCTTATAACGAAATTTGCAGGAGTTATTAAAAAACTTCCTGTCATAGGATTCGGAGACAGTTTGCTTGGCGCACTATTCGGACTATTTCGCGGTATGATTATTGTTTACATATTACTTGCGGTTGTCACATTTTTAACGTCTATGTCGCCCCAAGGCACAGCATCAAAAATGATAAAATCATCCGAATTTGCAAAAGTTATGTATCATGATAACGTGCTTTTGGATTTTGCATATAAAAATTAATTCTCGTTTGACATAACGCATATGCTGCGTTATAATAATAAAGAAAGATTATTTTTTGGAGGCATCAAAATGGATATTAAAGTTATTAAAACCACAGCGCCGAAAGCAAAACCGAGTGCAGATGCTCTGGGCTTCGGCAAACATTTTACAGATCATATGTTCGTGATGGACTATTCTCCCGATCTTGGCTGGCATGATGCGAAGATCATTCCTTTTGGTCCCCTTACGCTCCATCCCGCATCCACCGTATTCCATTACGGTGCGGAAATTTTTGAAGGCCTCAAGGCATACAGAA
>JAZNGT010000025.1:0-52255 GCA_045576635.1 Congzhengia sp.
CGTAAAACTTGAAAATAAACGCCACGAACCGATGGAATATATGTACTTGGCGCATATCAATTTTAGACCCATTGACGGTGCTGAACTTATATATAGTGCAGACTATGACAAGGTTAAGGTTCACAAGAGAATTGGTGCAAACGTAGAAAAAAATCAGGCAGAAGCGCTTATGAACTATATGCTTGCAGTTGAAAAAAATATTCCCCTGCATCATAAAGTGGGCGAAAAAGGTCAACTTTACGATCCGGAGGTTACGTTTACCGTTTATTATAAGGGTGATGAAAACAACCGTGCATACACACTTCAATATACTGATGATGGAGCATGTTTCGTGAGTCATCCGGTAGATGCACTTCCTTACGGCATCCGTTGGATTGCACGTACAGGAGATGAAGATTCAATGGGAATGGTACTTCCTGCAACTTCTGAGCATTTAGGTTATAACAATGCAAAAAGGTCAGGACAGGTTAAAGTTTTAAAACCGTTAGAATCACTTTTCTTTACCTACGAAGTTGGGTATTTAGACAAAGAACAGGCAAATGTAATAAAAGAAAAAATAGAACGTTTAAATAAGTAATATAAAAAACAGACTGCTTGTGCAGTCTGTTTTTTATGTTTTGTCATGTAAACTTCTAAAAAAGAACAGTATCAGCGGAATTGCAGTTAAAAGCGACAATAAATCTGCAAGCGGCTGCGCTGACAAAATACCAAAAAGCCCAAATACGCGCGGCAAAATCAAAAGAATCGGAATGAGGTAAAGACCGTTTCTTGTAGTGGCAAGCAAAGTTGCACGTGCGGTCTTTCCAATACATTGAAACAACATATTTGCGCAAACACCAAATGGTTGACAAATGAGTGAAATGCATTGGAGCCGAAGCATAGTTGTACCTATCTTTATTACTTCGGGGTCGTTTCTAAAAGCGTGGATAATATCTTTTGCTGCAAAGAAAAATACAAAAGAAAGTAAAATGAGCACGCATTCTCCCAAGACAAACGTAAAATAAAATCCTTGTTTTACGCGCGCAAATTTTCCAGCACCATAGTTATAGCCTGCAACCGGCTGAAATCCCTGACCGATTCCTATCATAATCGAAACAATAAAGGCTAAAATCTGGTTTACAATGCTTACTGCTGCAAGCGCTGAGTCGCCGTAAAACGCGGCGCTTTGATTCAGTAAAATAGACGAAATACAGTTCATACCTTGCCTTGCAAGTGATGGTAGTCCGTTTTTTATAATAACGGGAATTTCTGAAAATGAAACTTTTTTTATCGATATTTTACACTGTGTGCGGCCGGATACAAAAAGAAAAAGCAAAATCGAACAACCAATTACCTGACTCGTTGCAGTAGCAAGTCCTGCACCATGAACACCCATTTTAAAACCGAAAATAAAGATAGGGTCCAAAATAAGATTTAAAATTGCACCGGTAGTCAGTCCGATCATAGCAAGGCGTGCTTTTCCTTCGTAGCGCATAATGTTATTTAAAACGTAGCTTGCCATCGTAAAAGGTGCTGCAAGTAAAATATAAACTGCGTATGTCTTGGCGTAGGGGAGTACGGTTTCGGTACTGCCCAAAATGCGCATAAATGGGGTAATAAAAATAAGACCCAAAACCATAATGATTGCGCCAATTATGAGCGTGGTGAAAAAGGCAGTCGAAGTTAAAGTGTCTGCACGGTCTGTGTTTCCGCTTCCGAGTGTGCGGCTTATAATACTTCCTGCGCCGTGACCGAACATTAAACCGATTGCTAAAATGATAAGCGCGAGCGTCGACACGATACCGATAGATGCGCTGTGACTTGTACCCAGCGTGCTTACAAAAAACGTGTCCGCCATGTTATAAATGTTTGTTACAAGCATACTGATGACGGTCGGAATCGCAAGTGAAGTAATCAGTCTTGGAACAGGTGTTTCGAGCATTTTTTGTTGTGGATTTAAACTGTTAGCCATTTTTTGCCCTTCTTTTTTTTGAATGCCTTATTATCCTTTGTATTTTCAAAAGAAAACATCCATTCATATCTTTTTAATTATATCACATTTTTTAAAAAGCGGCAACCCACACAAAAAAAGAACAAATGTTTGCTTTTTTTAAAAAAGTGTGATATACTGATAAAAAGAGGTGACGAAGTATGCCGAAATTAGATAAAGAACAACTTGTATATGAATATATCTGTTCACAGATTGAGCGGTTGGGATATCCGCCGTCAATCCGCGAAATTTGCAGTGCAGTAGGACTTTCTTCGCCTTCTACTGTTCACGGTTATTTAAAACGCCTGGAAGACAAAGGTCTCATCATAAAAGACGGGCTTAAAAAGCGTGCCATAAGTCTTCCTGAACGAAAAGAATTAGGCGAAGTGCGCGCAGTTCCTGTGGTAGGTACTGTTTCAGCAGGTACCCCTATTCTTGCGACCGAAAATATCACCGATACGTTTCCGTTGTCATCGCAATTCTTTGGTCAGGGCGACCTTTTTATGCTAAAAGTAAAAGGTGACAGTATGATAAACGCCGGCATTTTAGATGGTGACTTTGTCATTGTGAAAAAGCAGGAGACAGCACAAAACGGACAAATGGTGGTTGCGCTTTTGTCGGATAGTGCCACGGTAAAAACATTTTATCGCGAAAATGGACACATCCGTCTGCAACCGGAAAATGACGCACTGAAACCCATCATTACAAACGATGTAATTATTTTAGGCGTTGTATCGGGCGTATTCAGAAAGTACTAGGAGGAAATGGTATGACATTTGATATCTTGGCTATGGCGCATGAAGTGAAAGAAGAGGCTATTTCCATTCGCCGCACACTCCATAAACTTGCAGAGTTATCCGGACGTGAATATAAAACAGCAGAATTTGTTGCGTCATATTTAAAGGATTTAGGCCTTTTGGTTCAAACAGGTATTGCAGATACAGGTGTTACGGCATTTTTAGACGTGGGTGCGAAAGACACACTTTTAATGCGCGCCGATATGGATGCACTACCAATAAAAGAACAAAACACACATGAATATATTTCTGAAACAGAAGGTGTTATGCACGCCTGCGGACATGATGCGCATATGGCAGTTTTGCTTGTTACGACAAAACTTTTGACGAATTTAAAAGATAAACTTTCTCAAAATATTCTTTTTGTATTTCAGCCCAATGAAGAAGATGAGGGCGGCGCAAAGCCTATGATTGATTCCGGTATTTTAGAAAAATACCGCGTCAAAAATGCCGTTGGGCTTCATGTTTTCAACGATGTACCTTGCGGAACAGTGGAACTAAAATATGGGCCACTCATGGCATCGCCCGACGATTTTGATTTATATATTCACGGTCGTGGTGGACACGGTGCGTATCCGGAAATTTGCATTAACCCAATTCAACTTTCTGCAAAAGTTGTCGAGGCGTTTGAAACGATTGTCGATGGTTTTTCAACCCCAGACATAAACAATGTCATTTCCGTGTGCGCAGTAAACGGCGGCTCATTTTATAACGTGATTCCGGATACGGTTCATATGAGGGGAACTGTAAGAACATACGATAAAACAATTCGAACTCTCCTTCCCGAAGCGATGGAGAAGGCAGTTTCAGAAATTACAAAAGAATATGGCGCTACATACGATTTTACGTATCGTTTCCTTTATCCGCCGCTTATCAATGATGACTTCGAGGTAAGCCGTTTGGAAAAAGCGGCAAAACGTGTGCTTGGAGAAAATAATGTTACATTCCGCGAAAAGCCTTCTATGACGGGCGAGGATTTTGCCTATTTTGCAGAAAAAGTACCGTCTGTCTACTTTTATTTAGGTTCGGGCAATAAAGAAAGAGGCTTATCTGAGCCTCTTCACAGTGCAACATTTGAAATTGATGAAAATTGCCTTACATACGGCATATCCGTTTTGGTGTCTTTCGCACTCAGCGAACGCTGAATCGTCTTACAAAGGCACCGATTACAGAAAAGAGTAAGAATACAACAATGTTTACAGCTACAACGCTTGCGCCGGTCGGCGTTGCATAAAAGTATGAAACCACAAGACCGACAAAAAAGCATACAACAGAAAGAATTGCTGAAAGAATCGTAACGCCACGGAATGATTTTAACACTCGCATTGCAGAAAGTGCGGGAAAAATCACAAGTGCTGAAATCAAAAGGGCACCCATCATACGCATACCGAGTACAATCATAATTGCGGTGAGCGTTGCGATAACTGTGTTATAAAGCGATGTCTTTTTACCGGTTGCCTTTGCGAACGCTTCGTCAAACGTAACAGAAAAAATCTTGTTGTAGAAAAACACATACAAAATCAAAACGGCAACACAAAGAATGACGCTTAATACTACGTCGCTTTTGCTCATGGAAAGAATGCTTCCGAACATATAATTTAACAAATCTGTGTTTGCACCCTGGCTTAGTGAAATTACTAAAACACCAAGTGCAAGCGCACCGGTGGAGATGACTGCAATTGCGGCATCTCCTTTTATTTTTTCAGAACCGCTAAGACGCAATAGTAAAATTGCAAACAGTACGACAACTGGAATGGCAAGATATAAAGGAGACACGCCTACAACTTGCGCAATTGCCATAGCACCAAACGCAACGTGCGAAAGTCCGTCGCCAATCATGGCATAGCGCTTTAAAATAAGGCTGACGCCCAAAAGTGCGGCGCAAAGGGATACGAGCGTACCTACAATCAGTGCACGCGTAATAAAGGGATATGATAGCATTTCAATCCATTCATTCATGTGTCTCACCGCCTTCTAATGTATGACAAAGACAACTTTGTTTTACATACGCATCTTTTGTGCCGAAAAAGTAATCCGTGCAATTCTTGGAGAGCGAAAGTACGCGGTCGCTTACGGAAAGCGCACCCGAAGTATCGTGGGAGACCATAATGATTCCCATATTTTTTTCGTTCTTTAATTTGCAGATGATATCTAAAAGTGTGTCTTGTGCCGCAGGGTCTAATCCTGCTGCAGGCTCATCTAATATCAAAAGTTTTTTTGCGCTGCAAAGCGCACGCGCGAGTAGACCGCGTTGTTTTTCTCCACCTGAGAGTTCACAAAAACTTTTCTTTCTCATATTTAACATTCCGACAGTTTCGAGTGCATTTTCTGCAACAAGTCGTTCAGTACGTGAATAAAAGGGTTTTGCACCGCGCATATTTAAACAGCCTGACAAGACCACCTCAAACAGAGAGGCAGGGAAGTCACGTGTGAGTTCTTTGTGTTGCGGAAGATATCCTACATCGGTAGGCATATAGCCGTGATGCGTAATTTTACCGCCAACGGGCTTTGTGAGGCCTAAAATACATTTTATGAGCGTCGATTTTCCGGCTCCGTTTTCACCCAATATACTTAAACATTCGCGATCGTTTAAGAAAAACGAGATATTATTTAAAATCTCATTTGCGCCATATGAAAAAGAGAGATTCTCGCATGTTAAAATCGGTGTCATGAAAGTGCCTCCTTTATGACAGAAACATTTTTTCTCATCAGCGAAAGATACGTTTCATTTCTTAAAAATTCGTCCTTTGTAACGTTGTGACAAGAATGTAAAAGTGCTTTTTTTGCGCCGCTTGCTTCGCAGATTGCATCTGCAATTTTTTGACTTGAAAGTTCCGTAAAAAGTACAAGCTGAATGTTTTCTGCCTTGATTTTATCGATTAAAAACCGTACGGTTTTTGCGTCGGGCTCTGTTTCGCCTGCGCATCCTGGAAAAGCAGAATAATAAGTTAAACCGTATAGGTCTGCAAAATAGCGAAACGGAAAACGGTCGCCAAAGATAAGCGTTTTTTTCGCTCCATTAGACACTGCGTCTAAAAATTCGCGGTTTAGTTTTTCAAGTTCTTTTTCATAGCGGTTGTATTGTTCCTCATAATAAGATGCATTTTTATTATCAAGCGCTATAAGACGTTCTAAAAGGTGTTTACAAATCTCTTTTGCGTATAAAGGAGACGTCCATACGTGCTCGTCATATTCGTAAAATTTACTGTGGTCATGTACCGTTTCGCTTTCGTGATGATGCTCTGCATTAGTATTTTCAAGATTTACGCAGTCCATCATATAAAAGACATTTTCTTTCGTTAAACCTGCTGATTTTGAAAGTTCTTTTGCCCACTCGTCAGAGGTACCGCCACCCATAATAAAAAGGTCGGCAGAAGAGAGCGTCATCATATCTTTCGGTGTCGGCTCAAAGGTGTGACTTTCTTCTCCGGGGGAGAGCAGCATTACAATTTCTGCTTTGTCATGAGCGAGTTCCCTTGCAAAATCATAGGCAGGGAAAGAGGTTGCAACAATTCTTAACCCGTCCCTGTTTTCGTCTGTGACAGTTCCGCAGCCGGTAAGGAGCGTAAAAAGCATAAGTGTAACAATAAAAAGCGAGATTAACTTTGATTTTTTCATGCTATATTTGCTCCTTTGCAAGATTTTTACAAGCGGCACACGTGCCATAAAAAATTGTTTTTACTGGGTCAATGGTAAACCCGTGATGGTTTCCCATATGCTGTTCAAGAGAGGAAACCAAATCGCAGTCTAAATGTTTTAATGCACCGCACTCTAAACATTTTAAGTGAAAATGCTCTGTGCAATGTTCTGTCCTGTCAGAAAACTGATACACAACAGACTTTGCATTTTTGCCTTGAAAACGGCGGATTTCGCCGTCATCTGTCAATTTTTTTATTAATCTGTAAACGGTACTTTCACCAATCTTTGCAGACTGATTGATTGTGTCAGACACTTCTTTTGCAGAATACTGTTTATCAGGATTTAAACGAAAAAACTCGTAGATTAATTCCTTTTGTTTTGTATGATAAGAAGTTTTCATTTTCATAACTTCCTCCCGAAATTGAGAATTACTCTCATATTATATCTTGTACGTAAAGAAATGTCAAGTCATTCTTGACATAAAGGGCGTTTTGCGGTACAATAAAAAGGAGATTTACTTACGAAAAAAGGGGAATTTTTTATGTTAGACATTAGATTTGTCAAAGAGAATCCGGAACTTGTAAAAGAAAATATCCGTAAAAAATTTGCAGAGCACAAACTTCCGCTGGTTGATGAGGCGATAGCGCTTTACGACAGAAAACGCGACATCACATCAGAGGCAGATGCGCTCCGTGCAAATCGTAATAAAATCAGTAAAGAAATCGGCGGTCTTATGGCGCAGGGTAAGCGTGATGAAGCCGAAGAAATGAAAAAACTTGTCAGCGACCAGGCAGAGACCTTAAAGGCACTCGCACAGGAAGAGGGCGAGCTTGAAATTAAACTGAATGATATTATGATGAAAATTCCCAATATCATTGACGATTCTGTTCCTATCGGCAAAAACGACGAGGAAAATGTTGAAGTTGAAACATTTGGTGAAAAAACGAAGCCTGATTTTGAAATTCCGTATCATATGGATATTATGGAAAAATTTGCAGGCATCGATAAAGAAGCAGCAGGTCGCGTAGCAGGCGAAGGTTTTTATTATCTTATGGGCGACATTGCAAGACTGCACAGTGCAGTTTTGTCCTACGCAAGAGATTTTATGATAGATAAAGGTTTTATCTATCACATTCCTCCGTTTATGATTCGCAGTAACGTTGTAACCGGCGTTATGAGTTTTGAAGAAATGGATGCGATGATGTACAAAATCGAAGGGGAAGACCTTTACTTAATCGGCACGAGCGAACACTCCATGATTGGTAAATTTATTGACACCATCACGCCGGAATCTTCTCTTCCGATGACACTTACAAGTTATTCTCCCTGTTTCCGTAAGGAAAAGGGTGCACACGGTATAGAAGAGCGTGGAATTTACAGAATCCACCAGTTTGAAAAGCAGGAAATGATTGTTGTCTGCAAACCCGAAGAGAGTATGGAATGGTTCCATAAGATGTGGAGTTACAGCGTAGAACTGTTCCGTTCGTTAGACATTCCGGTGCGTACATTGGAATGTTGCTCCGGCGATTTGGCAGACTTGAAGGTAAAATCGTATGATGTTGAGGCGTGGTCGCCGAAACAACAGAAATATTTTGAAGTTTGCTCTTGCTCAAACCTTGGAGATGCGCAGGCACGCCGCTTAAAAATCCGTGTAAAAGGCGAAGATGGCAGCAAGTATTTAGCGCATACGTTAAACAACACAGTTGTTGCACCTCCGAGAATGCTTATTGCATTTTTAGAGAACAACCTCATGTTTGACGGCGAACATTACAGCGTAAAAATTCCGAAAGCATTACAGCCTTATATGGGCGGTCAGACCGTAATTACAGAAAAATAAAAAATAAAAAGGCGGTAGCATTTGCTACCGCCTTTTTTATATTTCTTAAAGTAAATAATCCGAAATTTCGTTTCTGCGTGTTCTCTGTGCACTCCTTACCGTTCCCGAATCACTTAAAAGCCACGCAGAAAGGGTGTTTTCTGAAATGGAACCGTTTTTAAAGTCAGCATACATAGAGGATGCCTCGCGGAGCCAGTCGTTGTATGCACGCTCAGAGATTGCACCTTTTGTTTTTAAGTAACGGTTATGCTTTGTAACCTTGTCATACAACTTTTTAACAGAATCTTCCTGACTGTTTTTGCGGTACTGTCTGTGAGCCCCGATTTTTTTGCAGGAATAACCGGTTTTATCTGTGCGTGCGCAGTAAAGTGCATCGCTTCTGCCGGACGGGAAGAAATAGCCGCCGCAGTTTTCACATTTTTTCAAAGGTTTTTTTGTTCCCAAAACGGTTAACATTTCGAGAGCAAAAAGGTCTTTTGCAGTGTTTAAATAAACAACAAATGTTGCGTTTCCGTCTATGATTTCAATACTCGATTCAAAAGTGTTTTCCGTATAGAGTTTTTCGTTTCTGTCACTATCGAGTAAAGCAATTTTTTTTGCAGGAGACAGATTCTGGTCCAAACTGTAAAGGTTATCGAGTTCATTTTGCACGGCTTTTACCATAGCCGTCTCTTTGTAATCTTTAAAAAGGGTATAAGGATTTTCGGACCTGTTTTTTTCTCCGATTGTTGTAAAAACAGCCCCGGCTACAAAGGTTATAATTTCTTTTTCTTTTACGGAAAGTGTGATGCTTCCGTCTTTTATGTACGCCTTTATCAAATCCATGTTCCTTCTTTCAAAAAACTGCTATTTATAGATTAACATAATAAAAACGTACTTGTCAATAGTTTCTTTTTAAACTTACGATTCTGCCTCCATTAAACGCATCTTTAAGTTTTTCAAAATCTTTTTTTCAAGCCTTGATACCTGCACTTGCGAAATGCCCAGTTTTTTAGCGACTTCTGACTGCGATTTTTCAAGGAAATAGCGCATTATAACAATTGTTCTTTCGCGTTTTGGAAGATTTGTTACCGCAATTTTTAAATCAAGCCGGTTTAAAAGATCGTTTTCATCTTTTTTGTCGGGGAGTGTGTCTAAAAATGTCCCGCCTTCTTGACTTCGCTCGCTGAAAAAGGATTCCGGCGGAAGATACACTTCTTTTGCTTCTACTACGTCTTCGGCTCTGATGCCGAGGTTAGATGCGATTTCTAAAACTCCCGGCGTTCTGCCCTCTGTTTTTTGTATTTGTTCGCTGAAACGTAACACGTCATTTGCAGTGCGTTTTAGTGAACGGCTTACTTTAATCGGCCCGTCATCACGCAGAAACCTTCTGATTTCACCTAATATCATCGGAACGGCGTACGTTGAAAAGCAAACGCCATAACCTGTATTAAACTTTTCAATTGCTTTTAAAAGACCTATTGTACCGATTTGATGGAGGTCCTCCTTTTCATAACCCCTTTCGTAAAAACGTGATGCAATATGGTAAACTAACTTTAAGTTTTTTTCTACAAGTTTTTCTTTAACTTTTTCATCGCCCGACTGTGCTCTATGAATATCTTGATACAACGTATCGTTTGCAAATTGTTCCACACACCACCTCACGAAACAGAGGCAGGGGTAACTGTTTCTTTTCCCACCTTTTTTCTCATAATTACAACCGTACCTTCATCGGGGTAACTTTTAACCTCCACATCATCCATAAAGGTTTCCATAACGGTAAACCCGAGTCCTGAACGTTCGCTTTCGGGCATGCCTGTATAAAGTGGTGTTCTGGCAAGCGGAATATCGGGTATGCCACACCCCTTATCCGAAACGGATATGGTGACGGTTTGTCCTTCTATTGTGCATGTAATATGTACGGTTCCGGTTTTCTCCCGATAGCCGTGGACAATGGCGTTGGTAACGGCTTCCGATACTGCAGTTTTTATATCATCAATTTCATCTAATGTGGGATTTAATTGTGTAAGAAAGGCTGCAACCGAGGCGCGTGCAAAACTTTCGTTTTCCGACACAGCCAAAAATTCTAGTTTCATGCTGTTGTTCATTATGACAGTTCCTCCTGAAATTTTTTTAGTGCCATATCTTTTGTTTCGTATGTTTCTATGATTTTTTTTATGCCGGACATGGTAAGAAGTTTATCGACGTTTCGTTTTATTCCCACAATTGCAACGCGTCCTCCGAGAGCGGTTATCATTTTATACCGTCCAACGATAACACCAATTCCGGAACTATCCATAAATGTAAGGTGCGAAAAGTCAAATATCAAATTCTTCACACCGCGGTTTATAATCACCGTTTCAATCATTGTTTTTACTTCATCTGCGCTGTGATGGTCAAGTTCTCCTTTGAGCATTACCATCAGCGTTTTTTCTTTTAAAGTTACCGAAATTTCCAAATTGATTCCTCCTTCTGCTTACTTCCTTTTCAGGAAATTTCTTCCACAAGTCTCTATACAGTTTCTAGTATTGACAATCCTTTGTTGAAATATACATCTTTTTGTCGTATTCTAACAAAATTTCGACAAAAAAAGAGACTGCAAATTTTGCAGTCTCTCTTTTGTTTTATAAAAGCGGTTGTTTTTTGATTTTTCCCTGCTGTCTTGGATACATATCAGGGGTAGGTTTTTGTTTTTGGATTACGACGATAGAGTGCGTAATGTCGGTTTCTGGGATTGTGTATGTTTTGACTTCTTTAAGCGCACCGCCTAAAATTTCAATTGCGTGCTTTGCCTCGTGGAGTTCATCATCCACATTTCCGCCTTTATATGCCAAAAACACGCCTCCTACTTTAACGTAGGGGAGACAGTATTCTAAAAGCACGTTTAAGCGGGAAACCGCACGTGACACCGCGACATCAAATGCTTCGCGAAGATTAGGTTCGTTTCCGCCGTCCTCTGCCCGTGCATGTACAGTTGTAACGTCTGAAAGTGAAAGGTCTTCTGCCACCGTATTTAAAAAGTTAAGGCGTTTGTTTAGAGAATCGAGTAGGGTAAGAGAGATATCGGGTCTTGCAATTTTTAAGGGAATGCCGGGAAAGCCTGCGCCGGTCCCAACGTCAATGACGCTTGCATCTTTTCCAATAAAGGAAAGTCCCGATAAACTGTCTAAATAATGCTTTGTTGCAATTTCGTTTGTGTCTGTAATTGCCGTTAAATTCATTTTCTGATTCCACGAAAGCAAAAGATGCGTATATTGCAAAAATTGGGAAAGTTTAGCGTCAGAAAGTGAAACGCCGAGCGCATTTACGCCATTAGATAAAATCCGAATCAGTTCTGTCATAAAAAGCCGCCTTTCCTTGTTTTTTTGCGTCTGTAATGATACCAGCGGGGGTATCGGTATCTGAAATCGCATAAAATGCCGGTGATTCTGATGCTACGTTGTGCAAAAAAACATCGAGTCCGAGTCCGTAAATTATGTTTCCAAATAAATAAGAATCACCAAGATAAAGCGTGTTTTTTTGTTGGCGCATTGTTACGTCGGTAAGCAACATATCGAGGATTACCGTATCTCTTAACGTGTTAAAGACAAATACACGTTTTTCCGTAATAAAATAAATGTTACGTTCTACGCGCTTTTTTCTGTACCAGAGTCTCCCGAAAATGAGATAGATACTGATTAAAATCAGTGTAATTCCAACAAGTGAAAACGAAACGCTTTTGCCTTGGAGCATAAGTAAGAGTGACGATATGGCATAAATGAGCATACCGCCGCCAAGGATAACGGAAAGCGGCACCAAAACAAAATCAGCACGCGTAAAAAGTTTAAGCGCATCGGGTGTTTTTGTCCATAAAATTTTTTCGTTTTTCAAGTACGTTTGTTTGATTTCTTCTTTCGTCATAGAAAACTCCTTATACAATAAAAAGCGGCAGGAATGTTTATCCATGCCGCGTATGTATCTAATTAAAACGAGCCTGAGGAACGTCTGTACCCCGAACCGCGTTTTGCATCCAATCCTTTTTTCATATCGGACAGTTTTTCGTCACTGTCTTGTTTGAATTTTGCCATCATATCCTCAAAACTTGTTGGAGCAGTTTTTTTCGGCCACTCCGAATTGTCAGGCCTTGTAAAGGTACGGTGTGGAGCATTTTTTTTCGAAGCTTGTCTTTCTTGCAGGATTGCCTGTTTAATCGACAAACTGATTTTACCGTTTGCGTCAATAGATAAAATTTTTGCTTTTACCTTATCGTTTTCTTTCACGTGGTCGTTAATGTCCTTTACATATTCGGGAGCAATTTCCGAAATGTGAACAAGACCGGTTTTTTTATCGCCGAATGATACAAATGCACCGAAGGGTGTAACGCCGGTTACGGTTCCTTCAATAATCATTCCTGTTTCGAACTGCATTTTAGAGGGTTCCTCCTTTTACTTATCTGTTGTTTCGGGTTTTAAGCGTTATTTAGAGGCATCAACAAAAACCTTTTCGTTTGGTTTTGTAAATCCAAGTTTTTCCCTGATGACGCGACGGAGATAGTCCTCTGAGTCAATGGTTTCAAGTTCTTGAAGCAAACGTTTATGTTCCTTTTGAGCGGCTTCTATTTTTACGTCGACCTGAACATTTTCTTCTTTTAGTTTCGCGAATTTAAACTGCTGCGAGACCAAAATGACGCACAGATAGACAAATAACAGACAAAAGAGCATACGCGTAAAGAACACTTTCACGTTTATTTTCTTTTTCGTGCTTTTTAAAATTTGTTCCATTTTTACACCTACATTTTTTTCATTGCTTTTCGGGTTGTGCGTACAGATGTTTTCAGTTTAAATAAAGTGTGCAAGATGAGCCGTCTTAAAAGGCGCACAATTGGATAAAGCAACGCACTTATACACTTATTTAACATTTTATACATAAAACGGAGCGGTGTCAATAGTATTTTGAAAAAAAGTTTAAAAACAGAACATATGATTTCAGTGATTTTTTTAAAAATTTGCTGCATGAGTTTCGATATGGTAAGTTTGTAAAAAACGGCGCCGAGTGCTGCGCCTACAAACTCAAACCCGCGCACAATTCCGCTTGCTACGTTAAAATTTATAAAAATCATAATGGTTAAGGCTACGATCATAAAAATACCGTCGCAGACGTTACACAAAAAGATAGAGCAGTCAGATTTTTTTTCTGTAACAGATAAAAGGTCGTAAAAAAGCATAATCAAAACGCCGGAAAGGCAGGAATATAAAAACACATATACCTCATCGGTTATGGAAAAAGCCATTTTTTTGCCTCCGCTATTTCAGCATTTTTTTAAAGAATCCCTTGTTGTTTCTGTACGATGCACCGTCTCCCGTGTATTGAAGCGCGTAGATATTTCCCTCTATTTGCAGTTCGCCGTTTGCAACGTCAAGTTTTTGAATATGGAGGTTTTCGCCCTCTATGATTAAAGTGTCATCCTCTGTAAAAAGAACAATTTTTCCGTCGTCAAACGTATCAACATCTGTCACACCGGAAATGGAAAGTTTTGTTTTGTTTTCTAATATCAGATTATGAAGAATATGCTGTTCATTTGTCATAATGGTCTCCTTTATTTTACGTGTCTTTTGTTAAAGTCTATGAACTTTTTAAATATAATATGACACAGTTAAAATTAACATTGACGAAGCTTTTTTTTAGTGGTAAAATAAAGATATGATAACATACGTATAAATTATGGTAAAAAGACAGAAAGGCAGTTTTTGTATGTGGATTTGTAATGAGTGGGAAGATTATAAGGTGCTTGACTTATCAGACGGCGAAAAACTTGAAGCATGGAAAGAATATCGCCTTACAAGACCTGACCCGCAGGTAATCTGGGACGACAAGTTAAAACCGGAACTCTGGAAAACCGCACACGCTGTATATCATCGAAAGAATACCGGCGGCGGAGCGTGGGAAGTAAAAAAGACTTTGCCCGACAAGTGGGACATTGCCTTTCGTCCCTTAAAACTTACGTTTCAGATTAAACCGATGGGATTTAAACATACCGGTCTTTTTCCTGAACAGGCTGTGAATTGGATGTGGTTTTCAAAACTGATTCAGAATGCAAACCGCCCGATAAAAGTGTTAAATCTTTTTGCTTATACAGGTGGCGCAACAGTTGCAGCCGCAAAAGCAGGCGCTTCGGTTGTGCACGTGGATTCTTCAAAAGGTATGGTGCAGTGGGCGAAAGAGAATTTGGCGCTTTCCGGACTTTCTGATAAACCGGTTCGCTTTTTGGTAGACGATGTTATCAAATTTGTAGAACGTGAAATCAGACGCGGGAACCGCTATGACGGCATCATTATGGACCCGCCCTCATACGGTCGCGGCCCCGGCGGCGAAGTATGGAAGTTAGAAGACGAGCTTTATCCGCTTGTTTCGAAATGTACAGAAATTTTGTCGGACAATCCTTTGTTTTTCTTAATCAACTCCTATACAACAGGTCTTCAGCCTACGGTACTTGCGAATATTTTAAATCTTAAGATCAAAAGCCGTTTTGGTGGCACAGTACGGGCAGACGAGATTGGTCTCCCGGTGGAGAAAAGCGATATTATCCTCCCTTGCGGAGCATCCGGCAGGTGGAGTAACGATGCGTAAGAAAAGGAGAGACTTACCATGCATGACAATCAAAGAATTTTAGTCGTAGATGATGATAAAAACATTTGCGAAATCATACGGCTTTATCTTGATAAAGAAGGTTTTGAAGTTTTGATTGCAAACGACGGACAGATGGCGATTGATTTGTTTAAACAATACACACCATCCGTTGTTGTTTTGGATGTTATGCTTCCGAAAATGGACGGATTTCAGGTTTGCCGTGAAATCCGCCGCGTGAGCAACATTCCGATTATTATGCTCACTGCAAAGGGGGAGACCTTTGACAAAGTGTTGGGTCTTGAACTCGGCGCGGATGACTATATGGTAAAACCCTTTGAAAATAAAGAACTCATAGCGAGAATCAAAGCGATTTTAAGACGATACGACCCGAAAGATAATGTTGACAAAGAGGTTGTTTACCCGAACATTATTATCAATCTTACAAATTATGAGCTCAAAATCGGCGGAAATCCTGTGGATATTCCGCCCAAAGAATTAGAACTTCTGTATTTTTTAGCAACAAATCCCAACAAGGTGTTTACGAGAGAACAACTTTTGGAAACGGTTTGGGGATTTGACTATTTCGGCGATTCCAGAACAGTTGACGTTCACGTAAAGCGCCTGCGTGAAAAACTTGAAAAAGCGGGCGAAACGGTAAATTGGCAACTCAAAACCGTCTGGGGCGTCGGATATAAATTTGAGGTGAATTAACGTGAGACGAACAAGCATTTATTTGCAAATGTTTACTATGACAATGGTACTTTTGCTGATAAGCTTTTTGATTACGGGAACGCTTTTGTTTGGTTTTATGGGAAGTTATTTGACATCGCGTTACGAAAAAGACCTTGATAATATTGCGCGTCAGGTTGTAGATATGACGGTGTATGCCGGCACAAACAATTCTGTTTCGCCCGAACTTTATACCTTGAACGTAAACGCGGTCTCCCGTTCTACCGGAACAGAAGTATTTGTATTAAACGCAAATGGAGAAGTGGTGTTGACAACTATCGGTTCTTTTTCCGGCACAATACGCGAAACCTACACCAAAGACTTTTTAAAAGGCAAAACCGCAACATACCGCGGTACGTTAGACGGTGTTTTCAGTACAGATGTACTTACGGTGGCGCGTCCGATTGTGTATATGGAAAAGGTTGCGGGGGGTGTTTTGGTAAGCATTCCGACACCAGAGGTAACAAGCATCCGTTCAGAGATTTTAAAAATATTTATTTGCAATGTTGTTTTGGTGGCACTGATTTCTGCAATCTGCATTTATTTTCTTTCAAAACGCATTACAAAGCCGCTTGCTAAGTTAAGCGAAGCCGCCAGACTCATTGCAAGCGGAGACTTAAAAAAACGCGTATTCATAGATGCAGATAACGAAATTGGAGAACTTGGCGAAACCTTTAACTATATGGCAGAATCCATTGACGAGCTTGAAACAATGCGAAGCAGTTTTATTGCCAATGTTTCGCACGATTTAAGAACGCCTATGACTACCATCATCGGTTTTATCCAGGGTATTATGGACGGAACAATTCCGGAGGAAAAACAAAACTGGTATCTTTCCATCGTTTTGGACGAAAGCAAGAGGCTTTCGAGAATCGTCACAGATTTATTGGATTTAAGCAAACTCGAACAGGGCAGTTTTCAGATTGAAAAGCGTGCGTTTGATTTAAACGAACTTGTTCGCTTAAATATCATTAAATTTGAAAAACGCATTACAGAAAAAAACATCCGCCTTACAGTTGGATTCGAAAAAGAGCACCTTTATGTGCTTGCTGACAAAGACGCCATTCAGCGCGTGCTGACAAACTTACTGGATAACGCAATTAAATTTACGCCCGAAGACGGATACATTGATGTCCATGCCGGTGAAAAAGACGGTCATGCGTATTTAAGTTTAGAAAACTCCGGCGCTGGAATTGAGAAAAAGGAACTGTTACACATTTTCGACAGATTCTATAAAACAGATAAATCCAGAAGCAAAGATAAAAGCGGTGCAGGGCTTGGACTTTATATTGTAAAAAGCATTATAAAGGCGCACGGCGAAAAAATCTGGGCAGAAAGCGAGCCCGGAGAATTTACACGCTTTACCTTTACGTTAAAGCCATCAGGCGAAAATGATAAAAAGACCGAGGAAGCATAATGGAATTTAAAATTATTCACACAGCAGATTTGCATTTTGATTCTCCCTTTTCGGGTATTTCAGACAGCGGTAAAATTGCTGTAAGAAAAGAGGAAATGAAAAAAGCATTTTCTAAGATAATTGAATACAGTAAGAATGCTGATATGCTTTTTATATCTGGGGACTTGTTCGATGGGAAGAATGTTGGACGTTCAACCCTTGAATTTTTAAAAGACGAGTTTTCAAAGATGAAAGACGTTAAAGTTTTTATCGCGGCAGGAAATCACGATGCACGCATTTCAGGAAGTGTTTATGATACCTTTGATTTTGGTGAAAACGTGCATATATTTGCAACGGAGCCTGAGTGTGTTGAAGCAGAGCATATTGACGTCTACGGCGTTTCATTTAAATCGGCTAACGATTCACGTGAACTTTTATCCGGCATCGAGATTAAAAACCCTGAAAAAATAAACGTTTTGGTTATGCACGCAAATGTAAGCGGAACAGACTATAACCCAATAAAGCCGTCAGAAATTGAAAATAGCGGTTTTGACTATATTGCCTTGGGTCATATCCACACGCATAGCGGTCTTTTAAGAGCGGGAAAAACGTTCTATGCATACCCCGGTTGTCCCGAGGGAAGAGGTCTTGACGAAACGGGCGAAAAAGGAATTTTAGCAGTTACATTGTCAAAGGATTTTGCAGAAAGCGCCTTTGTTCCCACCTTTGAAAGAATGTATTTTGATGAACGCATCGATGTGAGTGATGCACAAAATTATGACGATATAGAAAGAAAAATAAATGAGATTTTTAGGGGCGATGAACATATCTATAGAATAAAACTTTGCGGACAAACCGACTTTTACATTGATACAGAGGTTGTAAAAAGTAAAATCCATGGTTTTTCAGTAAATGTTGTTGACGAAACAACCCCGAAAATTGATTTAGATAAAATAAAATCAGAGTTTAACCTAAAAGGTCTTTTTGCAAAATACGCACTTTTAGAAAAAGATGACATAGATGAAGAACTTTTTAGCGAAGCGTTAAAAAAAGGACTTTCACTTATAGAAAAAGAGGAACGCAATGAAAATCGATAAAATTGAGATTGCAGGTTTTGGAAAACTGAATCATTTCACCCTTGATTTTGACAGCGGTCTTAACTTGATTTTGGGCGATAATGAAAGCGGAAAAAGCACGATATGCGATTTTTTGCTTTGTATGCTTTACGACATGCCCAACGACGGAAAGCGTGCAACGCTTTCAGAAAATTTAAGACGAAAATATAAGCCGTGGAAGGGCGAAAACTTTGGTGGAAGAATTTTCTTTACTGATGACAGTGGGAAAAAATATATCTTAGAAAAAAGTTTTGGTAAAACCCAACGCTCTGACCGTTCAAAACTTTTAGACGCTGAAAGTTGGTTTGAGTTAGATAGCGGTGAAAATATAGGCGAACGCTTGTTTGGTCTTTCGCGAGAGGGCTTTTTAAAAACGCTATACATAAAAAGTTTGGATGTAGGAGCAATGTCAGGCGGCGGAGAAGAGGTTTTAGCGAAACTTTCAAATATGGAGACATCAGGAGATGAAGACGTTTCGTATTTGAATATTAAAAACGCTTTAGAAAAAGAAATGTTTTCGCTTCTTTCCAAAACAGGAAGAGGCGGAAAAATAGCAACGCTTTACGAAGAAGAGCGCAGACTTTCTTTGGAACTTTCGAAACTTGAACATAAGACGTCTCTCTTAAAAGAAGACGAAGAAAGAATTCGTGCGTTTAAAGAAAAGATAGATGCGCTGAGTAAAAAGATTTCTGAATGCGAAAGCGTGTACGAAACGGCTTTTCGTCACGAGCAGTTTATTGCGCAGCAAAAAACATATGAATCAAAAAATATAATCGCAAAACGTCTTGAATCAGAACAGGAAAGACTGAAAGAGTTATATGATAATAGAAATTTAACTGCATCTGATAACAACAATCAGGCGCTTGTGTCAGAACTTTCCCAAAAGGAAACGAAACGTGACAAAATAACCACTCATATGAGTACAAAAATGGCAATGTTTACTGCAATTTTTGTTTTGATTATTTTCGTTGTTTTGGGTGCTGTTATAAAAGAAATTCCCTTATTTACGACCATCGGTGTTATATGTTCTTTCATTATTTCAATCGGAACATATATTTTAAATAGGAAAAATCAAACAAAACGCGAAGTGTTAGATGCAGAAATAGCAGAACTCAAACAGAAAATAGAGGCAGAAGAAAAACGCGAAGAAAATGAAACCTTAATAAAAGAAACAGAAAAAACGATAGAGGAATTAAAGGGCAACTTGTCTGCTTTTAACACAAATGAAAAAACTGTGTTTACACAGGAGGAGATCGAATATCAGGGAGAGCAGGTTTCAGAACTTTCGTTTAAATTAAGGGAATATAAGGACAAATTAAAATCGCTGAATGAGGAACATTATAACCTTTCTGTATCAATAGCAAAACAATCAGGCGACGGAAAGTCGGTAGGTGACATACATTCAGAACTTCTGGCGATTAGGGAAGAAATAAAATTGTGCGAAAAAGAGTTTTCTGCATATAAAAAAGCATCAGAATGGCTCCAAAAGGCGCACGACGAAATCAAACAAAATTACGCACCTTTGTTAAATAAGAAAACAGAAGAGATTTTTAAAACTTTAACAAAGAACAAGTATAATGGCGTAAGGCTTGCTGAAAATTTGGATTTAAACTATAAAAATGAGTATGACGAAATTGTAGAATCAGGGCATTTAAGCCAGGGCGCATACGACCTTTTATACATATCCTTAAAGTTTTCCGCAATGAGCATTTTATGCGAAAAAATTCCGCCCGTAATTTTAGACGATGCATTTATCCAACTGGATGATGAAAGGCTGAAACTTATGGTGGATTTTATAAAAAATAATGAAAAGTTTTCGCAGGTAATTTTGTTTTCCTGCCACAAGAAAACTTCAGAGATTTTTAAAGATGTTAAAATTTTAGAATTAATATAAACGGAGGCAAAAAATGGACTTTAAAATTGAAACAAAATGCGTACAGGAAGGCTATAAACCGAAAAATGGCGAACCGAGAGTGTTGCCGATTTATCAGAGCACAACATATAAATATGATTCTGCACAGTATCTGGGAGATTTGTTTGACCTTAAAGTTCCCGGTCATATGTACACAAGACTTTCAAACCCCACCATTGAGTGCGTTGAAAACAAAATCGCAGCATTAGAAGGCGGTGTTGGTGCAGTATGTACATCCTCCGGTCAGGCAGCGAATCTTTTTGCAATTTTAAATATTGCACAGAGTGGAGATAACTTTATTTCGACATCCGAAATTTACGGCGGTACCGTTAACCTTTTTGCCGTAACAATGAAAAAAATGGGAATTGAAGTGCGTTTTGCAAACCCCGAACTTGATGACAGCGAAATTGAAAAACTCTTTGACGGACGTACCCGCGCTGTATTTGGCGAAACAGTTTCAAACCCTGCTTTAAACGTATTAGATATTGCGCGCTTTGCAAATCTTGCACACAAGCACAATGTACCTCTTATTATTGATAACACCTTTGCAACACCTATAAACTGCCGTCCGTTTGAATTCGGCGCAGATATTGTTACGCATTCCACCACAAAATATATGGACGGTCACGCAACGTCAGTTGGAGGTTGCTTGGTTGATAGCGGTAACTTTGACTGGACAAAGGGGAATTATCCCGAACTTACAACGCCCGACGAATCCTACCACGGAACCGTTTATACAGAAAGTTTCGGAAAATCGGCATACATTGTAAAAGCAAGAGCACAGCTTATGCGTGACCTAGGCTCACAGATGAGTCCGATTGCGGCGTTTATCTTAAATTTAGGTCTTGAAACACTTCATTTAAGAATGGAACGCCACTGCTCTAATGCACAGAAAGTAGCAGAATTTTTAGAGGCAAATGACGATATTTCCTGGGTAAATTATCCGGGACTTAAAAGCCATAAGCAACATGAAATCGCAAACAAATATATGCCCAAAGGCACCTGCGGCGTTATTTCCTTTGGAATCAAAGGCGGAAAAGATGCAGCAGTTAAGTTTATGGAGAGTTTAGAGGTTGCACAGATGGTTGTTCACGTTGCAGATGCAAGAACGTGTGTTTTGCATCCGGCATCCACCACACACAGACAGTTAACCGACGAACAACTCGTGGCGTGCGGTGTTCCTGCTGATATGATCAGGATGTCAATCGGTATTGAAAATGTTGACGATATTATTGCTGACATCAAGCAGGCGCTTTTAAAGACAAAATAAGTTTTGGTTGCAAACAGATAGGTTCTGTGATACAATTAGTGAATGACAATTTGAAAAAGCAAGGGGAGTTTTAACTTGGAAAACGTATTTGATATATTAAAAGAACGCGGACTTATCGCGCAGACTACGCACGAAGATGAAATCCGCGAATTGTTGGGACGCGAAAAAGTAACATTTTATATTGGGTTTGACCCCACGGCAGACAGTCTTCATGTCGGACATTTTCTGCAAATGGTAGTTATGCGTCATATGCAGAATGCAGGTCACAGACCGATTGCCTTAGTTGGCGGCGGTACTGCAATGGTGGGTGACCCCTCAGGCAGAACCGATATGCGTCAGATGATGACAGTTGAAACCATTAACTATAACTGTGAACGCTTTAAAAAGCAACTTTCCTGCATTGTTGACTTTTCAGAAGACAAAGCGATTATGGTAAACAATGCTGATTGGCTGAGAGGTCTTAATTACATTGAATTTTTGCGTGATATTGGTTCTTGTTTTTCTGTAAACGAAATGCTCCGCGCGAAATGTTTCCAAACAAGACTTGAAAAAGGGCTTTCTTTTCTGGAATTTAACTATATGTTAATGCAGAGTTATGACTTTTTGGAACTCAATAAAAAATATGGATGTAAAATCGAACTTGGTGGCGACGACCAGTGGAGTAACATCTTGGGCGGTATTGATTTGGTACGCCGTAAAGAAAACAAACAGGTTTACGGTATGACCTTTACACTTTTAACCACAAGTGACGGTAAAAAGATGGGTAAAACCGCAAAGGGTGCACTTTGGCTTGACCCCGAAAAAGTTTCGCCTTACGAATTTTATCAGTACTGGCGTAATGTAGATGATGCAGACGTTGTAAGACTTTTGAAAATGATTACGTTTGTACCTATGGATGAAATCCGCGAAATGGAAAAATGGGAAGGCGCAGAACTCAATAAGGCAAAGGTGCGCTTAGCATATGAAGTAACAAAACTTGTGCACGGCGAAGAAAACGCAAACAGCGCAAAAGCAACCGCAGAAGGTATTTTCGGCGGTGCAGAGGGTGGCGAAATGCCGAACACAGTGCTTTCTGCTTCTGAACTTTCAGACGAAACACCTCTTTTAGACCTTATGTTACTTGCGAAACTCATTCCGTCCAAAGGTGAGGGCAGAAGACTAGTTCAACAGGGCGGCGTTTCTGTTGATGGAGAAAAGGTATCAGATCCTGCAAAGACGATTGAAAAATCTTTGCTTTTAAATGGTATCGTTATTAAAAAAGGAAAGAAAGTATTCCATAAAGTTGTTGCAGAATAATTTTATTTAATAGGCAAAGGAGTCTAAATATGCCGATTAAAATTCCGAACGACTTACCCGCAAGGGAAGTTTTAGAACAAGAGAATATATTTGTAATAACGGAAAAACGCGCAATTACGCAGGATATTCGTCCGCTTAAAATTGCGATTTTAAACCTGATGCCGACAAAAGTGCAGACAGAAACACAGTTTGTGCGTCTTTTGGGTAACTCTCCGCTTCAGGTGGAACTCGAACTTTTGCATACAAAAACGCACAAATCCAAAAATACATCAGAGGAACATCTTTTAAACTTTTATAAAACGTTTGATGAAGTGAAACATCAAAAGTTTGACGGCCTTATCATTACCGGCGCACCGGTAGAACTCATGGAGTTTGAAGAAGTAGAGTACTGGGACGAATTAAAAGAGATTATGGAGTGGAGTAAAACACACGTAACAAGCACGCTGCATATTTGCTGGGGTGCACAGGCAGGGCTTTACTACCATTACGGCATCTCAAAGTATACGCTTCCCAAAAAACTTTTCGGTGTTTATCCGCATACTTTGGACCGAAAAACTTCCATTTTATTCCGTGGTTTTGATGATGAGTTTTATGTACCGCATTCACGTCATACAGATATAAAACGTGAAGATGTTGAAAAAATACCGGAACTTAAAATTTTAGCGTCATCCGATGAAGCAGGCGTTTACGTTATCGCAACGGACCTTGGAAGACAAATTTTTGTAACCGGTCATTCCGAGTATGATGCGGATACGCTTGCAAATGAATATTTCCGCGATAAAAATGCAGGGAAGGAAATTGATATTCCGTTTAACTATTTTACGGATGACAATCCTGCACTTGCGCCAAAAGTAACGTGGCGCTCTTGTGCAAATCTTTTTTACTCCAATTGGCTTAACTATTTTGTCTATCAGACAACTCCGTACGATTTAGACAGTATACAATAAACATCTTTAAGGTAGCTTTTTGCACAAAAGGCTACCTTCTTTTTTGTTACATTACACGATTGTCACGATTTTGTAAAAAAACCATAAAAATATATTGACTTTGCCCATTTCGTATGTTAAAATTGATATGTATAATAGTATAAATGTGTAAAAATGCCTTTGTTATGAGGTTTGATATGAAGATAAAAAAAGGTTTTTTAGTTAAAAAAATATTAGACGATTATCTTGTTGTCCCCACGGGCGACAATATTGTAGATTTTGCAGTGGCTGTTTCGTTAAACGAAAGCGGTGCTTACCTTTGGGAACAACTTACGACAGAAAAAACATCTGACGAACTCGTTTCAGCATTAATGGCTGAGTATGAGGGAATCGATGAAGAAACCGCAAAAGAAGATGTAAACGAATTTCTGTCGATGCTTAAAGCCCACGGCTTTTTAGAAGAATCTACTGAATCGTAGTAAGGAAAGGCGGGTTATCCGGTGAACGTAAAAACAAAATCCGGAAAATGGATTTTCAATAAAATCCGGCCGTATTTTCCAATGCTGATTGTTTTGATTGCAATCGTTACGCTTATTTCTTACATCAGCGTACAGTTTGCACTCGTATCAAGAAGTTTAATCGATACTGCAACAAAGCAGGCAGAAGGTAGTGTATGGCACTCTGTTATCCGTTTGGGCATTTTGCTTCTTGTTCAGCTTTGCCTGCAAGTGATTTACATAAGAATTCACGTAAAAGTAAGCGGTAAACTCGCTATGTCTTTACGGACAGATTTGTTTTATCGCTTAATGCAAAAGGATTTTTCCAAAACATCCGAAATTCACTCGGGTGAACTTTTAAACAGACTAATCAGTGATGTATCCTTGGTAGCAGAACGTATGACGGAAATCATTCCGAATGTTGTGGCGCTTTTTTCGACCATTCTATTTAGTTTTATTGCACTTTACTCACTTGATAAGCAGTTTGCAATTGCATGCCTTGCCTTCGGGCCGGTTGCAATGATTGCGGCTTATATATATAAGAAGAAAATCAAATCGCTTCATTTAAAATGTCGCGAAAGTGACGGAAAAGTTCGTTCTTTTCTGCAGGAAACCATACAGAATTTTCTTGTGATTAAAGCCTTTGGAAAAGAAACACTGTTTAGAAAAAACTCGCATACACTTCAATACGAGAACTTTAAGTTGAATGTGAAACGCTCAACTGTGGGGATTATCGCAAATATTATGTTTTTCCTTACGGTGACGGTTGGATACTATGCAGCACTTGCATGGAGTGTGTATCGTTTAAGTTTAGGGCTTATCACATTTGGTACCGTAACCGCGGTACTCGGACTTGTAGGTCAGCTTCAATCCCCGTTCCGTGAACTTTCTGCCGTTTTGCCAAAGTATTATATGGTATTAGCATCGGCAGAGCGTTTGATTGAATTGGAACAAATAGAAGATGAAGTGCAGTTTGCACCGCTTTCAGATAGTGATATGGCTGCGTTTGATTCCTTAAATTTTGAACGTGTTCATTTTGGTTACGGCGATGTATCCGTTTTGGACGATGTAACATTCACTATTAAGAAAGGCGAGTTTGTCGCACTTTGCGGAAGATCCGGCGCAGGAAAAAGTACACTTACAAGACTTATCCTTTCTGTGATTTCACCGGATAAAGGGGATGCTTACGTTACACTTTCAGGTGGCAAAAAGATTCCATTTTCCGCATCAACCAGAAAATTGTTTTCGTATGTACCGCAAGGTAATATGATCCTTTCCGGCACCATACGGGATAACATAACTTTTGCAGACGAAACGCCGGACGAAGAAAAAGTTTTACGTGCTGTAAAAATGGCACAGCTTACTGACGTAGTTTCCAATATGCCGAACGGGCTTGATACATATATCGGAGAAAAAGGTCACGGTCTTTCCGAAGGGCAGGTACAACGTATTGCCATTGCCCGCGCACTTTATTATGATGCTCCCGTTTTGCTGTTGGACGAAGCGACTTCTGCACTAGACATTCAGACCGAGCGGAATTTGCTCTCTACCATTAAAGAGATGACAGATAAAACCTGCATCATCATTTCGCACAGAAAAGAAGTCATAGACGCGTGCGATAAAACTTATCATTTGCAGAATGGCACACTTACGTGCTGAAATAAATGTATTCCCATGCTTTTATTTAAAGATCAATAAAGGAGGAAAAAAAATGATTAAATCAGGAGTATTCAAGAAAGTTGTTGCTCTTGTTGCAGCTTTAACATTGGTTTGCGCTTTTGCAATCGGTGCAAGTGCAGCTACCATTTCCAGCACAACAACAACCTATAATGCAGATGCTTCTAAAGTTGATGTAGTTGTTAATGTAACAGCTATCCCCGATGCTTATGTTACTTATTATGCAGTAAACGCAGCTGCTGAAGCAACACAGGGCGTCGTATTTGCTGACCAGACAACAGCAGATGAAAGTGGTGCTGCTACATTTAACTTTACAACAGAAGCAGCTTATTTAGAAAGTGAAGTTTTAGTTGGTGAAACAGACGTTGACAATGCAGGTACAGGAACCATCGAAGGTAACGCAGTTGCAATGACAGGTAGCACCACAGACGCTTATGTGCTTCCCAACGGTGAAGCAACAGCAACATTAACATTTAACTATGCTTTTGGATACAACAGAACATTAGACGCTGTTGCAGCAGACAATGCTACAGTTACAGATGCTTCTTTCTCTGAAGGCGTTATCACAGTTGTTTTAGCAGACATCGACGGTGATGTTACATTAACAGTAACAGAAAAAGCTGCAGTTGTTGACCCCGACATCGTTATGACAAACCATGCAGCTGCAGGTGTTGTTGTAGCAGAAGCTTCTGAGAACGGTACAGATGATGAATTCGCTTGGGTAACCGCTGGTGACAAAAAACTTTCTGTTCTCGGTCAGATCACCGGTATTCCGGAAAACAGAGAATTCGGTGTTGTAATTTCTGTAGACGAAATCGCAGAAGGCGAATTTGATGAACTTGCAAACACCTACAAAGCAATGGGTAAAGCTGACTCCGGTCACTTTGCTATTCAGGTAATCGATGCTGAGATCGAGGTTACTGATTACAACACAGCTGTTTACTATGTAAACGCTGATGGCAAATACGTAGTATCCGGCGTTTCCGTTGCTTCTTTTATCGAATAATTAGGGAGGTAGAGATATAATGAAAAGATATGAAAAACCTAGCGTAAGCGTAATCGAATTACAGCTTAAAGAAAATATCGCTGCCGTTCCGACAACAGTTTATAAGGGCCTTACCGGCACAAATAACTCTAAGCTCGTAGATATGGCTCTTACACAGGAAGGCACCGGTATCGTTGCTGGTAAATACGGCGACTTAGATATCGCAGCTAGCTAATTAATTTAGAACTTATGCTGTATCGTATTGCAAATGTTAATTTAACGCTTGATGGATTCGAAAGTGAGTACATTAAGCACAGACTTAGGAAATACGAGGTGGATGCTTCGGCATCCACCCCGATTGACCTACGTATAACATTTAAAGAGAATAACAGCATCGTAGTGCCGGCGGGAAGAGATTTTCGCCGGCTTGATGCGTGGTATTGGATTGAACGGGATGACGGCGGTTATACCGCAATAAAGCAGGTGTCTCAACATCGTGCAAATTTTATTCGTGCGGATATAGATAAAGCTTGTCAGAATGTACTGATTGAGTATGTAGACATCAAAGACCGCTACGAGATTACAACAGATCAGTATTTATATATTATTTTGGGCGAAATATTTGCGTTTTGCCAAACCGTTCGCAGCGCCACAGTACTTCATTCGGCAGCGGTTTCCTATAAAGGACAGGCTGTTTTATTTTCTGCGCCCTCCGAAACGGGCAAGTCGACACATGCAGGCCTTTGGAAAAAGGTTTTTGAAGACGACGTAACACTTTTTAACGATGACACCCCTGTCATTCGTGTCGAAAACGACACATTATTTGCTTGCGGAACTCCGTGGAGCGGAAAAACTGAAATCAACGAAAATTTTGCTTATCCTTTAAAAGGTATTGTTTTTTTAAGACAGGCAAAAGAAAATGAAATTCGAAAATTGTCCACTGTTGAAGCAGTGGTTAAATTATTAAATGAAACAAAAAAACCGGTATTTGAAGAGTTGATGGACAAACATATGGAATTTATCCAAACCATTATCACCAAAATACCAATTTATGAACTCGGTTGCACCATCTCTGATGAGGCACCTAAGCTTGTGAGAGATACTTTATTTAAGGAGTGATTTGTATGAAAAAATTATTATCTTTCCTTTTGACATTTATTATGCTCCTTTCCGTATGCGTATGTGTTCATGCAGAAGGATTTTATGACCTTCCGAAAGAGCACTGGGCATATAGCAACATTATGACACTTGTAAATGAAGGCACCGTAAACGGCTACGAGGACGGAAGTTTTTTGCCTTCTAAAACTGTTACACGTGCCGAATTTGTAAAAATGCTCGGCAAGTGGGACAGAGCATATCAAGGCTCTTTTTCTGACATGGCGAGTGAGCACTGGGCATATGAATATATTAAATGGTCGGGTTTAGAGCCGGTAAACGGCAGAATTTATCCCGATGTTGCTATGCTTCGTTCTGATGTAATTAACTTAATCTGGAAAAGAAACGGTTCGCCGAAACACAATGGTGCGCCGGGAGCGATCTCCAATCAAGGAACGAATAAAGATGCGACGTCATGGGCGTATACCATTGGCCTTGTGCAGGGTGATGACGGTTTCAATCTTCATTTAGACAGACCTTTAACGCGAGCAGAAGCTGCAACACTAATTGTTCGTTCGAAAACAGTAGTTTCTGAAAATAAAACGTACAACTTTATTGATGTTGTAAAAGAAGATATGTTAAAAGAAGTTTATCGTGTAACCGACATCTTCCCGGGTAAAGTGTATGATGCCGATGCGAAGATTACATACGGTGAACTTTCAAGAGCTGCAATGCAGCTTGGTGCTTTTGGAAAACGCATTACATACGATAGTTCCAGCATTGATACATTGGACGTTTTCAAACATGAGTATACAAAAGATTTCTACATCTTATCTCATAAAGTCTGGGGTCCGGAATATTATACAGAGTCTATGATAGACAAAAATGTCACGGTGCAGGATGCTCTTTCTGGTCTTATTTACGGTCTCGTAAGACGTGGTGCCAGAACAGTAAATCTTGGCGTAATGAACAAATTTTATTCGGATCTTAAAAAAGCAGACAGTACAACAATGGAAAATCTCTGCCTTTCTTATGCATACCAAAACGGAATCAAGCTTTTGGCAGGTGATAAATTAAACGCGCAAAAAGAAATTACTGTGCGTGAAATTGAGGCATTGCTGCTTCAGATTAACGCGTTTGTAGGTCTTGAAATTGGTTATGACGACAATGCGAAATATAATGTAATGATTCGAACAGACCTTTCCAACTATCCTGCAAACTATCAAGATTACAGAAGCGTGTTAGACGATGTTCCGAATGCTTTGTATAATTTAAAAGAGGCAAGTACAAAAGCTTCATCTTTTTACAAAATGGCAAATGAATTTTCTTTCGTGTACACAACGTATTTAAAGAGTGTGGAAAATACGATAAAATCCAATCATAAGATAAGTGCAGATTTTAAACTCTATCCGTCTTTAACTTACCAAGAAAACAACAGGGTAGTATTTGTTGCAGAATGTAAATTGAATATGGAAAACGAGGTATCGCTTGACTCCGTATTCGCTAAATTCTTAAAGCAAAATACCGGTCTTACAGCGAAACCGAGTCAGGTTTTCTATGTTGTATTTGAAACATACGAACCGCTTATGGATATTTATCTGCCCACGAGCGGAGCTTATCTTAAAACAATTATAATGCCTAGTTAAGGAGCAGAGCCATGGAAAAGAAAATTAATGTTTTAGAACTAATCAATTTTTACATACAGCGTTGGTGGATTATGCTGATCGGTATTTTGGTTGGCGGTCTTGCATTTGGTGCGTATACAGTAGGTTTTATCACACCTATGTATCAATCTGCATGCTCGTTTTATGCAGAAAATACGAATGACGTGCTTCCACAGGAAATTACGAATGTTAATTTAAGTGCAATTATGGTTCGTAAAGAGCTTGTTGCTACGTATGCTGAAATTTTATCCAGTAATGTTTTCTTAAAGAAAGTAGCGAAGGAAAGTGGGCTTGGATATACACACAATGAACTGTATCCTATGCTTTCTATGACATCCAAAAACGAAACTGAAATTTTGGTTGTAAAAGTAAAATCGCCGAATCCCCAGCACGCATATGTGCTTGCGCAGGTAATTTCAAAACTTGCCGATGAACAAATCAGTGCGGTTGTGGATGGCGGTAGTGTAAGGGTGTTGGATGAACCTGAATTCCCCGAAAGACCGTATGCTCCCAGCAAAACGCGAAATGTTGAAATCGGTATGATTGCCGGTTTGTTCTTAAGTATGATGCTGGTGTTCTTGATTGAATTAATCGGTAACAGGGTTAAAAACGCGGAAGAAATTACCGAGGCATTCCACTATCCTGTCTTAGGTGAAATTCCTTATTATGTATTTAACAACAATAATAAGAGCAAGGGTTTCAACGTATTACGTACGGATGTAGCAAATAATTGAGTCCAAAGAAGGTGAATGATATATGTATTTAAGACAATTAATGCGTGAAGATGAACAAATCGAAAAAAATCCAAATAAAAAACAGCTCATGTACATTGGTGAGTCTTACAAAAATGTAAGAGCAAGTCTTATGTTTGCTTTGGCAGGAAAAGAAGAAGGCAGGGCAAATATTATCATTATTACCAGTGCAGAGCAGGGTGACGGAAAAACTACAACATGTATCAATACAGCATCGGCGTTTGCAGACTCTAATGCTAAGGTTTTGATTATTGACGCTGACCTTAGACGTCCTAAAATCAGTAAGTACCTAGGACAGAAAAAAGAAGGTCAGAAAGGTCTTTCCGATGTTCTCGGCGGTTTTTGCAGTATTGATGAAGCAATTGCAAAAAATCCTGACGGAAATGATTTTGACTGCCTTTATGCAGGTACTGTTCCTCCTAACCCTTCCGAACTTTTAATGCTTGAAAAAGTGCAGGATGTAATAGAAGAACTTGCAACAAAATATGATTACATCTTTATCGACACACCTCCTGTTGGTGTTGTATCAGAAACGCTTTATTTAACACGTTTTGCAACCGGCGTCGTATTGGTTGTAAAAAAAGGCTTTACACATTTTAAAAAGTTAACCAATGCTGTTGACAGCTTAAAGTTTGCGAATGCAAACATTTTAGGTACCGTACTTACGAATTCCGTAAATGCGCGTATCAAATATTACTATTATCGCAGCAAACGGTACTACTATTATTAAACACAAGACAGGTTATCGCGTTGCGATAACCTGTTTCATTATCTTTTAAACTTTAACAGAAAGGGAAAACTATGTTAAAAAAGATTCTTCTTTGGCTTTTGGTAATTGCACTTTCTTTGCAGATTTTTTCGTTTTCGTCTGAAAATGCGGAAGAATCCGGCGGCCTCAGTGAAAAAGTTACGAAAGTCGTTGTAAAAGTAATTAAAGAAGTGAAAGAAATTCCGCCACAAAAGCAAGTATCATTTTTTGAAATAGTCCATAAAATTGTTCGCAAAACAGCACATTTTGCAGAATATACGCTTTTGGCAATCGCAGTTTTTGCACTCTCTAAAAGCTACGCATTAAAAAATGTGACATCATTTTTCATTTCAATAGTTTATTGCCTTTTCTTTGCTACTTCTGATGAAATTCATCAACTTTATGTTCCTGGCAGACACGGCGCTGTTCTGGATGTCGTATTAGATGGTTCGGGTGCGCTTTTCGGAAATGGAATTGCCGTTTTATTTTTACATATTAAACGAATGACACGAAAAAAAACAAAAAAAGTTTAAATTTAACAGATTGTTCATACCAGTGTAAAAAAAATCGTTTATGATAAAATATAGAAAGGCAAAAGATTTTGTCGTATTTGTAAGTGGAGGGAACAAAAAATGGATGAAATGAAAGGATTCGACAGAGAAAATACTGAAGAAATAAAACATCAGGAAGTGTTTGAACATACGAACAATTTTGCTGTTGACGAAAATGAAAACGAACAAAAATATCATACTTGGATAGACGATGATTATGAGCCGGCAATGAGCGGAACAGTAGAAGAAAAGCAAGCGCTTTGCTTATATAAACCAAAACTAAAAAAACATAAAAACCGCACACCGCTTTTTGCGGCAATCGTGAGTGCTGCTGTAACATCTGCAATTTGTTTTGGTATTTTTGCGGGTGTGTTTGGAATGCTTCATATGAATAAGGAGCAACAAAGACCTGAAAGTACAGGTCTTTCGATTGCAAACAGCAGTCCTGAAAACTCTGTTATCAACACCGCAAATAACGGGCAGATGTCGATTCCTGACATTTATGACAAGGTGTCACCCGCGGTTGTCAGCATTGTAACTTCAACACCCTCGGGAAACAGTCCTTTTTTGCAAAGTTCAGTTGCAACAAGCAGCGGTTCGGGTGTCATTTTAACTTCTGATGGATATATTGTTACAAATAACCACGTAATTGATGGTGCTTCTATCATCACCGTTAAGACGACGGCAAATCAGACGTTTACCGCTGAGGTTATCGGCAAAGACGAACGAACTGACCTTGCAGTTTTAAAAGTGAAATCTGAAAAAGCGCTTCCTTATGCAGAACTTGGCGATTCTTCCAAACTGCGTGTGGGCGATATGGCGCTTGCTATCGGAAATCCACTCCAGGAAGCGCTTGCAAGCACACTCACAGTAGGTTACATCAGCGCAATTAACAGAACCATGATAATCGAGGGGCAGCAAATGACAATGCTCCAGACGGATGCAGCAATTAACCCGGGCAACTCGGGTGGAGCGCTTATTAACATTTACGGTCAGGTAATCGGCATTAATACTGCAAAATCAACCGGTTATGATATTGAAGGATTGGGATTTGCAATTCCAATTGCAGAGGCAATCCCTGTGATTGAATCCATTATTGAACACGGTTATGTAAAGGGAAGACCCATGGTTGGCATTACCGGAATTGACGTTACAGAGCAAATCGCCATGGCAAACAATTTACCGATTGGTGTGTATGTAAAACAGGTAATTGAAGGCGGTTCTGCAGATAAAGGCGGTATTCGTCCTGGTGATGTAATCGTAAAATTTGATGGAAAAGACGTAAAAAGCATTGATAATATTAACGAAATAAAAGATAATCATAAAGTATCGGATGAGATTAAAGTTGTTGTCGTAAGAAATGGAGAAAAGAAGACGCTCTCTCTTGTATTACAGGAAGAAAAACCTGTAAAAGAAAGCGAAGTAGCACCTGAACTGACTATGCCGAATAGTCAGCAAAATCCGTTTAATCCGTCTGATTTCTTCTCGTGGTTTGGTTGGTAAAAGATAAAATAAAAAAGCAGCGGCATAATGCCGCTGCTTTTCGTCTGCTTGACAAAAGTGCAAGCATCATATATAATTGACCGTATAAAAGTAAAAAACTTTTTAGGATAATATTCAATATCGGAGGTATGGATATGCCGAAAAAAGAAGTTAAAACTGAAAGCAACGGATTAAAAATAATCATTGTTGGATGCGGTAAAGTAGGAAGCACACTTGCATCCTGCCTTTGTGACGAAGGTCACGATGTAACCGTAATTGATAAAAACCCAGCAATTATTCAAAAGATCTGCGATACAAACGATGTGCTTGGTATCATTGGTAACGGTTCCAGTTACAGTGTGCAGATGGAAGCAGGTATTGAGGATGCAGATTTAATCATTGCAGTTACTGCATCGGATGAACTCAATTTGCTTTGCTGTACAATTGCAAAAAAAGTGGGCAGATGTTCTGCAATTGCAAGAGTCAGAACACCTGACTATAATCACGAACTTTACTATTTAAGGGACAAACTGGGGATTTCCATGATTATAAATCCCGAACTTGAAACCGCAAATGAAATTGCGCGCCTTTTGCGTTTCCCCTCTGCGATTTGCATTAACTCTTTTGCAAAAGGGCAGGTGGAAATGATAACCTTTAAACTTCCCGAAAAAAATATGCTTGCGGGAAAAGCGCTCCATCAACTCGAAAAAGATCAGGTTCTTATTTCTGCGGTTGAGCGTGACGGAAATTTGGTCATTCCGGACGGTAATTTTGTATTGGAAGCGGGGGACATTGTTTCAGTCATTTCCACAGTAAAAAATGCACACGCATTTTTCAAGAAAATCGGTCTTAAAACACATCGTGTTGCAAATGCAATGATTGTAGGAGGCGGAACCACGTCTTATTACCTTGCGAAACAACTTTTGGATTCCGGTATCGAAGTAAAAATCATAGAACTAGATATGGAAAGATGCGAAGAACTCAGTGTCCTTTTAGATGACGCTGTTATTATCTGTGGTGACGGTACGGACGAAAGTTTACTCACGCGCGAAGGAATTGACCGCACAGAGTCCTTTATTGCGCTTACGGGCTTGGACGAAGAAAATATTCTTTTGACACTGCACGCAGGAAGAAACCCTGAAACAAAAGTCATTACAAAGATTAATCGTATTACGTTTAATAGCGTAATTGATAGTCTTGATTTGGGAAGTGTAGTGTACCCGAAGCATATCACGGCAGAATCCATTATTGCATATGTCCGCGCAAAGCAAAACTCTGTTGGAAGTAACATTGAGACGCTTTATCATATTTTTGACGACAGGGCAGAGGCGATTGGATTTAAAATTGACAAAAATTCTCCGATAGCGGGAATTCCTCTTAAAAAACTAAACTTAAAGCGAAATCTTCTGGTAGCATGCATAGCGCGTGAGGGAAAAGTAATTATTCCGAACGGTGATGATGTAATGCAAGTCGGCGACAAGGTGGTTGTTGTTACCATGCAGACAGGTTTTCGTGATATCAAAGATATTATTGCGGATTAAGTTAGGAGTATAGTATGAATATTCGGGCGATTACCTACATTTTAGGTTGGATTTTGAATATTGAAGGCGCATTCATGATGTTGCCCTTTTTGGTATCATTGTACTACAAAGAGGCACAAGGAATGGCATTTTTATTCGTAGCCATTTTGTGTCTTGTGCTTGGTACTTTGTCTGTTTTAAAAAAGCCGAAAAACATGGTCTTTTTTGAACGGGAAGGTTTTGTTACGGTTGCGTTTGGATGGATCATGTTAAGTATTTTCGGCGCCTTGCCGTTTTATTTTAATGGTGATATTCCAAACTTTACAGATGCACTGTTTGAAACCGTTTCGGGATTTTCAACAACCGGCGCGAGCATTTTAGCGAATGTTGAGTCGCTATCACATGCAAGCCTTTTCTGGCGCAGTTTCACAAACTGGATTGGCGGCATGGGTGTTTTGGTGTTTTTGCTTGCAATCCGTCCGCTTTCCGGCGGAGGATCTCCCATCCATCTACTGCGCGCGGAAAGCCCGGGCCCGTCTGTTGAGAGGCTTTTGCCAAAACTACAAAACACTGCGCTTTATCTTTATATTATTTATGTTGCATTGACGTTTATAGAATTTCTTTTGTTAATTTTAGGAAAAATGCCTTTGTTTGATGCAATTACTGCGGCGTTTTCCACAGCAGGAACCGGCGGATTTGCTATTAAAAACACAAGTTTTGCCGGCTATTCTCCCTATATACAGTGGGTAGTTGCAGTCTTTATGATGCTCTTCGGTGTAAATTTTGGACTGTATTTTCTGTTGTATTTTAGGAAATGGGGAAAAGCGCTTCGTGTTGAAGAAGTGAAATACTATTTTTTAATTATTTTGGCTGCAACAGGCATCATATTCTTTAACACGTATTCTTATGGTAATGCTATCGAGCCGACACTCCGGCGTTCATTTTTTCAGGTATCGTCTGTTATTACTACCACCGGTTTTGCAACCGAAAATTTTGATTTATGGCCTGCACTCTCCAAAACCATTCTTGTTATTTTAATGTTTTTGGGTGCATGTGCTGGAAGTACAGGCGGTGGTATTAAGGTGTCGCGCATTATGATACTCTTTAAAACTGTCAAAAAAGAACTGATGATTTACATTCATCCTGACAGTGTAAAGAAGATTAAAGCAGAGGGAAAACCTGTAAATCACGAGGTTTTGCGCGCGATTAACGTATTTATGGTAACATATATTTTACTGTTTGTATTTTCACTTCTTGTGATATCCATTGAAAATCATGATCTTGTTACTAACTTTACTGCGGTTACTGCTGCACTTAATAATATTGGCCCCGGACTTTCCAAAGTCGGTCCCAATGGTAACTTTTCATTCTTTACGCCGCTTTCGAAATTCGTGCTCATGTTTGATATGCTCGCGGGAAGATTGGAACTTTATCCGATTTTGATTATCCTGCATCCGGATCTTTGGAAGCGTGGAATAAAACCTGGAATTACAAAAAAACTTACAAAGAAATAAAAAGAGACGGTAGCTTTTGCTACCGTCTTTATTATTGCTTTTCTGAAGTTTCTGATGGAACGTGCGTAATCCATCCGGTTAACAGTTTAAAGATATTTGCAGAGTTTGCAACCTGAAAGACCAAGTCATTCATTTTATCTTCGTCGGTTTCTGTGCCGGTAAGAATGGGGTTAGAAACCTTTGTAATCTGTTCGGTTACGTAATTAAAAGCTGTTGCGTGATTTTTGACAAAGGATTGATAAACTGCTTTTATTTCAGACTCTGTTAAATCCGGTGGTACAATGTTAGAAATCATAGGTATCGGAAGTGTCTGCTTTAAAATGCACAAAATAATAAGATATGCAAGATGAGTCTTTGAATACTTTTTCTTGACCGGTGCAGGCACAATTTTTTGCTTTACATAGTTATTAATCATCGTAGGTGTAATCATTTTTTCTTCCGGTGACACCATACGGAAAATGCTCAAATATTCATTTAAAAGTAAAATGACCTGATCCATGTAAAGGTCGATGGTAGGGAGTTCTTCCCATGTTGGAAGGTGATATGCTTTTAAGAGATGTTCACTTTCTGCAAATATCTCTGCCAGTCGCTCTTTGCTGAATTTCACAAAAAATCACTCCTTATGTTTTATATTCTAACATAGCAAATGAAAAAATGCAAGGAAAACAGACAAAAAAACAAGATAAATTTAACCCAGAACTACTTGACAAGGTTTAGAATATATGATAACATAGTATCAAATACTAGAACGATGGAGGAGACCTTATGTCTTTCGAAATTATTACAGATTCATCTGCTAATTTAAGCAGAGCTATGGCAAAGGAATTGAATGTAAAAATTTTGCCGCTTTCCATTTTTATCGGTGAAGAAGAACTCAAAAGTTTTTCAGAAGATAAAGAATTTGATTATGTCACATACTATAACAGACTCCGTAATAAAGAACACGCAAAAACATCTCTTATCAATACAGATGTATTCATTTCAGAATTTGAAAAAGTTTTAAACGATGGAAAAGATGTGCTTGCACTTATTATGTCAAGCGGTATAAGCGGTACATATCAGGCAGCAAAAATTGCAGCCGACACCATTCGCGAACAGTATCCCGAACGTCAGGTTATTGTGATTGATTCACTTTCGGCTTCTATCGGTGAGGGACTTTTGGTTTACTATGCCGCAAAATTCAGAGAAGAAGGAAAGTCCATTGAAGAGGTTGCTGACTGGATTTATAAAAACCGTTTGAATATGGTGCATCAGTTTACCGTTGACGATTTGTTTTTCTTAAAACGCGGCGGAAGACTTTCTGGTGGTGTTGCAGTAATCGGCACAATTTTACAGATTAAACCCGTCTTACATGTGGATAATGAAGGTCACTTAATTGTGCAGGATAAGGTAAACGGCAGAAAAAAATCCATCAACGCCATTGTTGAAATTTTCAAGAAAAATGCAATCAATCCCAAAGATCAGGTTTTGGCAATTTGCCATGGTGACTGCTTAAAGGATGCAGAATACTTGGCAGAAAAAATTAAAAAAGAAGTAGAAGTAAAGGATATTATCATTAATTTCTTGGATCCTGTGCTTGGTGCACATGCAGGTCCTGATACACTTGCACTTTTTTACTTAGGCGAAAAAAGATAATGAAAAGCGGACAGTTTGTCCGCTTTTTTTATTGACAAAAATAGCCACTGGCGGTATAATAGACTTAAATTGTATGTAAGGAGAGGATACATATGGACGAAAGAGTAATTTTATTTCAGGGTGACTCCATTACCGATGCAGGCAGATCAAAAGAGGATTTAGAAAATCCTTACTGCAGTTTGGGTATTGGTTATGTTAATTATATTGCAGGCGAACTTGGTGTTAAAAAACCTGGAATCCGCATTTTAAACCGTGGCATAGGTGGCGACAGAATTGCTGATATGTTCGGAAGATGGCAGGAAGATGCATTAAATATCAACTATGATCTTATCAGTATCTTAAATGGTATCAATGACATCGGGTTCAGCATCCGCAAAGGTCGTGGCTCTGACGTAAAGCGTTTTCAATTCATTTATGAACTTATGTTAAACGAAGCAATTGAAGCACATCCTGATGCAAAAATCATTTTAGGCCAGCCGTTCCTTTTAAAAAAGGATTTAACATCCTTGGGTCTTGAAAATGATATTTACGAAAACTGGGATCTATGGGATTCTGAAATGAAGAGAAGACAGGAAGTTGTTTTAGAACTTTCCCAGAAATATCACACAATGTATGCGCCTTTTGCAGACAGATTAAACGAGACTGCAAATGAGATTGGTGCAGAAAATCTTACGATTGACTGTATCCACTTAAAGCCTGCCGGAAACTATGTTTTGGCAAAGTGCTGGCTTGATGTGGCAAAAGAATTTTTAGGCATATAAAAAACTCCCGCTATGCAAAATGCATAGCGGGGTTTTAATTTTTAAAGTATGAATAATTTTATAATTCTAAAAAAAGTACTTTACAAACAGAAAAATTTGTAGTAACTTAATATAGGAAGAGTTTTTTTAAGAGGTGACGGTGTGAAGACGTTAAATTATTGGCTTTGGCTTACGCTTAAAGACGGTTTCGGTAGTGTATCCGTCACAAAACTCTTAGAAGTCTTTGAAACACCGGAAGCGGTATACCACGCAAACGAAAACGAATTAAAAGCGAAAACAGACTTTCGCGGAGCAGAACTAAAGGCTCTGCTTGATAAAGACTTAACGCCGGTTCGTAAAGTAAAAGAGGCGTGTGTTAAACATAATATTAAGATTTTAACATACGACAGTTCTTCGTATCCTGAAAAATTAAGAACGCTTTATGACCCTCCGTATGTGTTATACGTAAAAAGTAAGCAAAAGATTTTGCTTAACGATAAACTCTGTATTGCTATGGTGGGGAATCGGGTTATGACAGATTACGGGCGCACAATCGCACTCGACTTTGCAAAAGGATTTGCAAATGCCGGTGTGGTTGTTGTAAGTGGTCTGGCGCGCGGTATTGACGGAGCATCCCATGTTGGAACACTTCGCGCAAACGGAATTACTGTTGCGGTTTTAGGTTGCGGTCCCGATATTGCATACCCGCCAGAACATGATGAACTTATGGAGACGATTGCTGAAACCGGTATGGTACTTTCTGAATACCCGCCGGGAACGCCGCCTCTGCCACAGAACTTCCCGAGAAGAAACCGTATTATAAGCGGGCTTTGTGATGGCGTTGTAGTCGTTGAAGCACCCAAGGTGAGTGGTGCCCTTATTACAGCAGAGTATGCCTATAATCAGGGGAGAGACGTATTTGCTGTACCGGGTGACATTACACGTGGTCACAGCAGAGGAACACTTAATTTAATCAGAGACGGTGCGACGCTTGTCACATCTTATCTTGATGTTTTATCAGAATACGAACAACTATACATAAATACGCTCAAACAATACATAAATACTGATGAGGAAGAATATAAAGAAGAAAAGACGGAAATTACGATTCCTGATGATGGAAGGTATGACGGTTTATCTGAAACATCTAAAACCATTGTGAGAAAACTTTCCCTTACGCCCGTCCACTTTGATAAACTTTTGATTGAAACAAATCTTTCAGCAGATGCGTTATCGGCAGAACTTATGATGCTTGAAATCGGTGGATTTATCAAAACACTTCCCGGTAAGAATTTTGTATTAAATGTTTGAAGGAACGATAGAGGAGGCCAACCATGGCAAATAATCTGGTGATTGTGGAGTCGCCTGCAAAAGCGAAAACAATCAAGCAATATTTAGGAAAATCATATAACGTAATTGCGTCTATGGGACATGTACGTGATTTGCCCAAGAGTCAGATGGGTGTAGATTTGGAGCATAATTTTGACTTAAAATACATTACCATTCGCGGTAAGGGACAACTTCTTTCCAAACTTAAAAAAGAAGCAAAGACTGCGAAAAAGATTTATCTTGCAACTGACCCTGACCGCGAGGGAGAAGCAATTTCGTGGCATTTGGCAAAACTTCTGGATATTGACGAGAGTTCAAATTGCAGAATTGCGTTTAACGAGATTACAAAAAATGCGGTGCAAACTGCAATCAAAGAGCCACGCCCTATCAATATGGATTTGGTAAATGCACAGCAGGCGAGAAGAGCGCTTGACAGAATTGTTGGTTATAAAATCAGTCCGATTTTATGGCGTAAAGTCAAAAAAGGATTGAGTGCAGGGCGCGTACAGTCTGTTGCAACAAGACTCATTGTAGACAGAGAACGCGAAATTGAAGCATTTATTCCCGAGGAATTTTGGACGGTTGACGCAAAACTGAAAACCAAAAAAGGTGAACTTTTTGATGCAGCACTTACAGGTTATAATGGTAAAAAAATCAAACCGGTAACCGAAACCGAAGTTTTGAAAATCAAAAAGGATTTAGATTCGGCATCGTTTGTGGTAAAAAGCGTCAAAAACGGCACAAAAAAGAGAAATCCGATGCCGCCCTTTACCACGAGTACACTTCAACAGGAAGCATCCAGAAAACTCAATTTTACGGTTAAAAAGACGATGATGGCAGCACAGAGATTGTACGAAGGTGTTGCGGTACCCGGTCACGGCACTGTCGGCTTAATCACATATATGAGAACTGACTCTTTAAGAATTTCAAACGATGCACTTTTAGATGCGCGTAAAGAGATTCAGACGCTTTATGGCGAAAGCATGCTTCCTTCCAAAGCGACTTACTACAAAACCAAGAACAGCGCACAGGATGCACACGAAGCAATTCGTCCCACATACGCATCGATTCATCCGTCGGAATTAAAAGACGTTTTACCGACTGATATGTATAAACTTTACAAACTGATTTGGGAACGCTTTATTGCGTGCCAGATGAAACCTGCCGTCTACGAAACATCGGTTGCTGATGTTAAAGCGGATAAATACGAGTTTAAAGCATACGGCTCAAAACTTACCTTTAAGGGATATATGAGCGTTTATGTAGAGGGTAGCGACGAAACAAAGAACGAAAAAGACCATGTGCTGCCGGCGCTTTCTGATAACGAACCGTTAGAACTGAAAGATATCATAACAGATCAGCACTTTACACAACCGCCGCAGCGCTTTACAGAAGCAACGCTTATTAAAACACTCGAAGAAAAAGGAATCGGCCGCCCGAGTACGTATGCTCCGACTATTACTACCATCACGGCAAGGGGTTACGTTGGCAGAGAGAAAAAACAACTTATGCCGACAGAACTCGGCACGGTTGTAACCGATATTATGACAGAACATTTTCCGAACATCGTTGGTGTAGAATTTACTGCGGATATGGAAAAAGATTTAGACGAAATCGAAGAAGGAAAAATCGAGTGGGGAAGAGTCGTTGGCGATTTTTATACTCCGTTTGAAAAGACATTAAAGCAAGCAGATGAAAAAATCGGCAAGGTAAAAATTCAGGATGAAGAATCTGATGTTATCTGCGAAAAATGTGGACGCAAGATGGTGTATAAAATGGGAAGATTCGGAAAATTCCTGGCGTGCCCTGGTTTCCCCGAATGCAGAAATGCAAAACCAATTGTAAAAGAAACGGGCGCAAACTGCCCTAAATGCGGAAAACGCATTTTAGAAAAGAAATCCAAAACCGGAAAGGTTTATTATGGCTGCGAGGACAATCCCAAGTGTGATTTTATGACATGGGATGTACCGGTAGCAAAAGAACAATGTCCGAAGTGCGGAGGACTTTTGCTTCGTAAAAAGGGCAAAGGCAAGCGAATTGTTTGTGCAAACGAATCTTGTGATTACGAAAAATAAAAAAGGCGATAGCATTTGCTATCGCCTTTTTTTATTTATTTTGTTTCTCTTAATTCAACACGTCTGATTTTTCCGCTGATGGTTTTCGGAAGTTCATCTAAAAATTCAACCACTCTCGGATATTTGTAGGGTGCAGTGTGTGTTTTTACGTATTCCTGCACGTCTTTTTTGAGTGCATCTGTTTTCTCCGTACCTTGTGTAAGTACGATAGATGCCTTTACAATCTGTCCACGTGTCTCATCCGGTACTGCAGTTACAGCACATTCTAAAACGTAGGGAAGTTCCATGATAACGCTTTCAATTTCAAACGGTCCAATTCTGTAACCGGATGATTTAATCACGTCGTCGATTCTTCCGACGTACCAGAAATAACCGTCTTCATCACGCCAAGCAAGGTCGCCTGTGTGATAGTATCCGTCATGCCAAACCTTTTTGGTGTTTTCTTCGTCGCCGTAATATCCCATAAAGAGTCCACAGGGGACTTTTTTGTCTGTTTTTACAACAATCTCGCCCGTTTCGCCGATGCCTGCGCTCTTGCCGTCGTCCAATACGATATCCATATTGTAAAGCGGAGAAGGTCTTCCCATCGAGCCGGGTTTTGCAACCATACCGCGTAAAGTGCCGACAGACAACGTAGTTTCTGTCTGACCGAATCCTTCCATCAGTCTTAAACCTGTTGCCTTTTTCCACTGTTCATATACTTCGGGGTTTAATGCTTCGCCTGCTGTTGTTGTATATTCAAGAGAAGTAAGGTCATACTTTGACAAATCTTCTTTGATAAAGAAGCGGTACATCGTAGGAGGTGCGCAGAATGTTGTAATGTTATACTTTTTAAACATCGGCAAAATATCTTCTGCCTTGAATTTGTTAAAATCGTAAACAAAAACTGCCGCCTCAGAAAGCCACTGTCCGTAGAGTTTACCCCACAAAGCTTTTCCCCAGCCGGTATCCGAAATGGTAAGGTGAATGCCATCGGGATTTACATTATGCCAGTATTTTGCTGTAATGTAGTGTCCCAGAGGATATTTGTGGTTGTGTGTTGCAATTTTCGGATATCCGGTTGTGCCGGATGTAAAGAACATTAAGAGCGGATCTTTACCCTTTGCAGAATCAGGCTTTCTTTCGTATGTATCAGAAAAAGAAGCGAACTCTTCGTTAAAGTCATGCCATCCTTCACGTTTTCCGCCAACCAAAATTTTTGTAATCGGCGTATAATTTTTTTCTGCAAGTTCAGCCTGATGTGAAACATCGGTATCTGCGGTGCACACAATGGCACTCACGCCGGCAGCTTTAAAACGGTAATCAAAGTCGTGTTCCACCAAAAGATGTGTTGCCGGAATTACAATAGCACCGATTTTATGAAGTGCTAAAATAGAGAACCAGAACTGATAATGCCGTTTTAAAACGAGCATAACGCGGTCGCCCTTTTTGATGCCAAGCGATTCAAAATAGTTTGCAGTCATGGAAGAATACCGGCTAATATCACGGAATGTGAAACGTTTTTCTTTTTTATCGTCCGAAACGTAGAGCATAGCAAGTTTGTCGGGACATTTTTCAGCCAGTTTGTCTACGCAATCAAATGCAAAGTTAAAGTTATCTTCATTCTGGAACGAAATATCAACAAGACGTCCGTCTTTATCTTCAACGGTACTTATAAAGTTACTGCAAATTTCAGAACCTGCATGGAATTTCTGGTAGGGTGTATCATCGTACGGTGTGTTTTCGATTTGCGCCTCGTTTTCTTTCATAACGATTGCGTAAATTTCGGTGTCTTTTCCGTCTAATGCCACCATACTGTGCGGAATAGAACTGTTATAGTAAATGGTATCGCCGGCTTCTAAAATTTCGGTGTTATTGCCAATGGTAATTTGAAGTCTGCCACGCACAACAATATCAAATTCCTGTCCCTTGTGTGAAGATGCTTTTCCGTTTCCGGCATTTTCTAAATACGGGATAATAACGTGATATGGTTCTGCCGTTTTGTTTTTAAACATAGAGGCAAGATTTTTATATTCGTAGCCTTCCTTACGTGTAATGGGAAGACCGCCGCCTTTTTTTGTAACCTCATAACTTGTAAGAGTAGGGCTTGCACCTTTTAATAAATCGGTAGGGTCTAAATTAAAGCATTTTGCACATTTATAAATAAACGTAAAGTCAAAATCTTTTTCGCCGTTTTCAAACTTAATATATTCTTCTTTTGTCGTATCAGTTTTATTTGCAAGAAATTCTTCTGTTAAACCTAAACTTTCTCTTGCATTTCGGATTCTCTGTGCAACATCCTTTAAATGATCGTTTGTGTTTGTCATTATTTATCCCTCACTTTTTACCATTTTACAAAAAACGTTCTAATTGGATATTAGCACAGTTAAAAATGAATGTCAAAGGTTTTATTAAAGAAAATTATGCAAAAGCAAAAAACGATAAAAAACGCGAGCATTCTCTGCTTTTTTCAGTGAAACTCTGGGTTGCGCTTTTAAAATCTTTTACATTTAAAAAAATGTTTTTTGCTTTTTTATCATGATATGGAAATTGTTTTTTTGATATCAAAATTTAACCACTTTATTCGGTTTCTGCATGGTATGTATCCTGAAAAAAAGGTTATAATTTAAATGGAGATGAAATGAGAAGGGGATAAGATGGGTAAAAAAGAGAAATTTATCGTTCAAAAATCTGATTGTTTATGCGGTAATGTTCGCATTTCCGGTTCAAAAAATGCAGCAATTCCGATTCTTGCGGCAACGCTTTTAACACCCGGTAAAATAACACTTGAAAACGTACCGCAGCTTACAGATATTTCTGTTATGTGCGAAATTTTAACTTCTTTGGGCGTAAGCATTCATATAGGCAAAAGTGGAAGTTTAACAGTTGATGCATCCAATATAAAACATACCGTAGCACCCTATGACTTAACCACAAAAATGCGCGGTTCGTTTTTGCTTATGGGACCGCTTCTTGCACGTATGAAAAAGGTAAGACTTTCCCTTCCGGGCGGTTGCCCGATCGGTTCAAGACCTGTTGATTTACACCTGAAAGGTTTTGATGCACTGGGCGCAAAAATCACGAAAGGTTTTGGCTTTGTTGAAGTATCCTGCAAAAAACTTGTTGGAAGCAAAATCTATCTGGATTTTCCTAGTGTTGGCGCAACAGAAAATATTTTAATGGCAGCAGTTATGGCAGAAGGTGTTACAACGATTGAAAATGCGGCGGCAGAACCTGAAATTGCAGACCTCGCGGTATTTTTAAATGCAATGGGCGCAAATGTTTTAGGCGCAGGTACAGACTCGGTCACTATTTATGGCACGGGTGAACTAAAACCTGTAACTTACAATATTATGCCTGACAGAATTGAGGCTGGTAGTTTCATGATTGCTTCGGCAATTACAAATGGTGACGTTACAGTAGAAGGAATTATACCTGAACATGTAAAGCCGCTTACGGCAAAACTTACAGAAATCGGGGCAAAGATTGATGTTGATCAGCATTCGCTCAGAGTGCGCGGTAATGGATTTTACACGGCGACCGATGTAAAAACACTTCCGTTTCCCGGATTTCCTACGGATATGCAGGCACAGATGATGTCACTTCTTTCCGTATCAAGCGGAACAGCAATCGTAACGGAAACAATTTTTGAAAACAGGTTTATGCACGCACAGGAACTTTGCAGAATGGGAGCAAACATCAAGGTAGAAGGGCACTGCGCAGTAGTTGAGGGTGCAAAAAAACTCACGGGTGCAAAAGTTGTTTCGACAGACCTTCGCGCGGGTGCTGCTCTGGTACTCGCAGGGCTTACGGCAAACGGGACAACCGAAGTGTATGACATTTATCATATTGACAGAGGGTATGAAAATTTTGACACAAAACTCAGAATGCTTGGCGCCGATATTGAGCGTGCATCCTACGAAACTATATAAACATAAAACCTCCAAACCATGTTTGGAGGTTTTATGTTATGAGTGATATTACATAATATACAATACCAGAAAACACCGATGCAGTAATGCCGTAGACCAAAACCGGCCCTGCGACCGTAAACATTTTCACGGCGAGACCTAAAACAAGTCCTTCGCTTTTGAATTCCATAGCGGGCGATACAACGGCGTTTGCAAAACCGGTAATGGGAACAATACTTCCTGCACCGGCAAATTTTGCAAGACGGTCATAAAGACCAAATCCGGTAAATAAAGCGCCCAAAAATACGAGCGTAACAGAAGTTCCGGTAGATGCAAGTTCAAAGTCAAATCCGAGCGACTTATAGCCGTTTAAAATAAACTGTCCGATTGTGCAGATGGTACCGCCCACCAAAAAAGCCAGAATAACATCTTTAAGAATCGGTGAATTTGGTGTTTTTTTGTCTACATATTTTTGATACGCTTTGTCGGTCATCGTGCGTTTCATAGAAAAAGCCTCCGTTTTACTTATTCATATTTAAAAACCATAACAGTGCGTCCTGTGGTGGCATCATGCTTTTCGCTCGAAAAGTTTGCGTATAGTCCGAAACCCAAGACGCATACAATGGATAGGAGGGCTAAAATTCGAATTGTTTTATTTCGTTTCATCTAAAATATTCTCCTTTCTTTTTACCTGTATTCATATTTTTTGAAAAAACGTATTTTTTATTCCTTTTTATCAAAAAAATTGCGCGTTAGAATTGGTAAATATGAACAAAAAATTACAATTTACATTATTTTCTGTTTATTTTATTTTAAGGCTTGCAAAATGGTGTTTTGTTGTGCTATAATACACTAATGAGAAGTTTTAACAGGGAGGATAAAAAATGTCAGCAATTTTAGAAAAAAAAGAAAACAACACGGTAGACTTTACCATTACGATTTCTGCGGAAAAATTTAACGCAGCGTATGATGAAGCATTCAAAAAGAACGTAAAGAAAATTACGATTCCCGGTTTCAGAAAAGGTAAAGCACCGAGAAAATTAATCGAAAAGACATACGGCGAAGGTATTTTCTACGATGATGCAGTAGATGCAGTTTTACCCGATGCGTATGAAGAAGCAGTAAAAGAACTCGGTTTAGAACCCGTTGATATGCCGAAAATTGATATTAAAGAAATCGGAAAAGACAAGGATTTGGTTGTAGCGGCATCCGTTACCGTAAAGCCTGAGGTAACACTTGGCGAATATAAAGGTTTAAAACTGGAAGAAATTGTGCATACTGTAAGTGACGATGAAGTTCAGGCAGAACTTTCAAAGAGACAGGAACGTGGCGCAAGACAGGTTACAGTAGAAGACCGTGCAGTAAAAATGGGCGACACAGCAAACATCGATTTCGAAGGTTTTGTTGACGGCGTAGCATTTGCAGGCGGCAAAGGCGAAAACTTTGAACTTGTAATCGGAAGCGGTCAGTTCATCCCCGGCTTTGAAGATCAGATTATCGGTAAATCCATCGGCGATGAATTCGATGTAAACGTAACATTCCCCGAAGAATATCATTCAGAAGACTTAAAGGGAAAAGCAGCAACCTTTAAAACAAAGGTAAATGCAATCAGCGTAAAAGAACTTCCCGAATTGGATGATGAATTTGCAAAAGACGTCAGCGAATTCGATACATTAGACGAATTAAAAGCAGATATCAAAAAGAAATTAGAAGAAAGTGCAGAGGCTCGCACAAAGCAGGAAAAAGAAAATGCGGCGATTGACAAGGTAATTGAAAATATGACCGTAGAAGTGCCGGAATGTATGGTAAATAACCGTATCGAAAGCACCATCCGCGAAAACAATGCGCGTATGGCACAGCAGGGCATTTCTTTTGAACAGTACTTAGGCTTTATGGGCACAACACTTGATCAGTTTAAAGAACAGATTAAGCCGAATGCAGAACTACAGGTAAAAGGCACACTCGCATTAGAAGCAATTGCAAAAGCAGAAAACCTTGATGTAACAGATGCAGATGTAGAAGAACAGATGCAGAAAATGGCAGATGCATACGGCATGGAACTTGACAAGGTAAAAGAATTCATGCGCGACGAGGATATCGAAGCAATGAAATCTGACCTTAAAATTTCCAAGGCATTAGACTTTATCGTTGAAAATGCTACATGGAAAAAGGCTGCAGCAAAAAAGCCCGCAGAAAAGAAAGCAACAGAGAAAAAACCGGCTGAAAAGAAAGAACCTGCAAAGAAAACAGCTGAGAAGAAACCTGCGGAAAAGAAAACAACAACCGCAGCTAAAAAACCTGCTGCAAAAAAAGAAACAGTAAAAGCAGAGGATAAACCGAAAAAGACAACGACCACAAAGAAAACAACTACAAAAGCAAAAGAAGACAAATAATTAATCCAATTGACGGAGGTAACATCATGAGTTTAGTACCTATGGTTGTCGAACAGACCAGCAGAGGAGAACGCTCCTACGACATCTATTCCAGACTTTTAAAAGACAGAATTATCTTTTTGAGCGAGGAAGTAAACGATGTAACTGCAAGTCTTGTTGTAGCACAGATGTTGTTTTTAGAAGGCGAAGACCCCGATAAAGACATACAGTTTTACATCAATAGCCCTGGCGGCTCGATCACCTCCGGTATGGCGATTTACGACACAATGCAATATATCCGTTGCGACGTGTCCACAATCTGTGTAGGTATGGCAGCATCTATGGGTGCGTTTCTCTTAGCAGCAGGAACCCCCGGAAAACGTTTTGCGCTTCCTAACAGTGAGATTATGATTCATCAGCCCTTGGGCGGAATGCAAGGTCAGGCAACGGATATTAAAATCCACGCTGACAGGATTTTGCGCATTAAAGATACACTCAATCAGATTTTGAGTGAGCGTACAGGCAAATCCATTGACCAGATTCGTCAGGACACCGAGCGCGATAACTTTATGTCTGCACAAGAGGCAATGGAATACGGACTCGTTGACAAAGTCATTGTGTCCGGTAAAGAAATTCAAAAGTAAACGTTAAGTCTTAAAAAAGGGGCTGTTTTTCCTGACAGTCCCTTTTTTAAAGAATGGTGTAACGAAACGACGCAAATTGCATAAAGAGTATTAGATTGGTTTAGCGTGCAAATTCTGCCCGGAATTTGCACAAGGAGAATCCAAATGGGCAGAAAGGCTGTGTTTCATATGTCAACAAGAAATGAAGAACATTCTGAAATGCGTTGCAGCTTTTGCGGTAAATATGAAAACGAAGTTTTGAGAATATTTGAAGGTCCCGATGCCTGTATCTGTAATGAGTGTATTGCACTTTGCAATCATTACATGGGCGACCATTTTGATATTTCGGAGCCGGAAGTAACATTTACAAGACTTCCGAAACCGAAAGAAATGAAAGAAATTTTAGATCAGTATGTTATCGGTCAGGAGAAAGCGAAAAAAACGCTTTCTGTTGCCGTTTATAATCATTATAAACGTATCGGAAACAAGGGTGACAAACAAAATGTTGATATCCAAAAGTCTAACATTTTGCTTTTAGGTCCGACCGGTTCCGGTAAAACACTTTTGGCGCAGACACTTGCAAAAATTTTAAATGTTCCGTTTGCAATTGCAGATGCGACAACACTTACCGAGGCAGGTTATGTTGGTGAAGATGTTGAAAACATTTTATTAAAACTCATTCAGGCTGCTGACGGTTCTATTGAAGATGCGCAGCGTGGCATCATTTATATTGATGAAATTGATAAAATCACAAGAAAGTCTGAAAACACGTCCATCACACGCGATGTAAGCGGTGAAGGCGTGCAGCAGGCACTTCTTAAAATTTTAGAAGGTACAGTCGCATCCGTTCCGCCGACCGGTGGCAGAAAACATCCGCATCAGGAATTTTTGCAGATTGACACTACGAATATTTTGTTTATCTGCGGCGGTGCGTTTGACGGAATTGAAAAAATCATCGGCAGAAGAACGATGTCAAAATCCATGGGCTTTGGTGCTGATGTAAAGAGCAAAAACGATTATAATGTCGGCGAGATTTTGTCTAAAATCGAACCGCAGGACTTGTTAAAATTCGGTATCATACCCGAACTTATAGGAAGACTTCCTGTGGTAGCATCGTTAGATATGCTCGACAAAGAATCTTTGGTACGCATTATCAAAGAACCGAAAAATGCTATCTTAAAGCAATACAAACGTTTGTTTGAAATCGACGGTGTTACGCTTCATATGGAAGATGATGCAGTCGAGGCGATTGCGCAAAAAGCACTCGACAGAAAAACAGGCGCAAGAGGTCTTCGCTCGATTATAGAAGACGCAATGCTTGACATTATGTATGAACTTCCGTCGGATGAAACGATTGAAAGCTGCACCATCACAAAAGAATGTGTTACAGACAAAAAACCTCCGATTCTTACGTATAAGAAAAAAGAGATGAAGGACGAGGTAGCATCATAAACCAAATAGCAACAGGCTGCCTTCTTAAAAAGCAGCCTTTTTTGCAAACGGGGGAGAGAAAATGGAACTGATTGAAATCGGAAAAATTGTCAGCACACACGGAATCAAAGGCGAAGTAAAACTTGCGCCCTGGACAGATGATTTGTATGACATACTGGAATTAGATGAACTTTATTTAGATGACGGAAAAACTCTAAATATCGAAAAAGCGCGCGTTCATAAAAATACGGTAATTATCAAATTTTCCGAAATTAAGGATATGAACGAAGCAGAGACAATGCGCGGAAAAACGCTTTACACAGAAAAAGTTCCGCTTCCCGAGGGAAGATATTATATCAAGGATTTAATCGGCCTTACCGCCGTAACGGAAGGAAAAGCGTTTGGAATACTTACAGATGTATTTAACACCGGCGCAAATGACATTTATGAAATTAAAACGGATGACGGAAAGCGCCTTTATCTACCAGTGATTGACGGGGTTATCAACGAGGTTGATTTAACCACACAGAAAATTTTTGTTACAATCCCCGAAGGGTTGGACGATTAGGAGCACAGTATGCGGTTTGATATTTTAACGCTTTTTCCTGATATGGTGCGTTCGGTTTTATCTGAAAGTATTATAGGAAGAGCAGAAAAAAACGGGATTCTTACTATCAATTACATAAATATCCGTGCATTTTCGGAAGACAAGCATAACCGCGTGGACGATTACCCTTATGGCGGAGGCACAGGCATGGTTATGCAACCGATGCCGATTTATAATGCATATAAGTGTGTTTTGGAAAACAGTGAAACAAAACCGTATGTAGTCTATATGTCGCCGCAGGGAAAAGTGTTTTCACAAAAGGATGCGGTAAGACTTTCTGAAAAGGAGCACGTTTTAATCCTTTGCGGTCATTACGAAGGGGTAGACGAACGCGTGCTCGAAGAAATTGTCGATGAAGAAATCTCGGTAGGCGACTATGTTTTAACCGGTGGCGAAATTCCGGCAATGATCGTGGTTGACGCGGTGGCGAGAATGATTCCGGGTGTCCTTTCGTCTGATGCATCGTATGAAGAGGAGTCGCTTTATAGCGGTCTTTTAGAGCATCCGCAGTACACAAGACCGCCAGAGTTTTTGGGAAGAAAAGTCCCTGACGTTTTGCTTTCCGGACATCATATAAACATTGAAGCGTGGAAAAAACGGGAATCGTTAAAACGCACGCTTAAAAAGCGCCCCGAATTATTAGAAAACGCAGAACTATCCAAAGAAGATACACGGATTCTGCGTGATATTGAATCGGAAATGGATGGAAAAACCATGAAATTGGCAGAAAAAAGAAAATCCAGTAAAACCATATATGACGGTCAGATTGTCTGTCTTCAAAAAGATGTTGCGATTTTGCCCGACGGACGCGAGGCGATCCGTGAGGTTGTACGTCACCCGGGTGGTGTCGGTGTTGTCGCAGTAGACGACGATGGATATATTTCGATGGTGCGTCAGTTTCGCTATCCATTTATGAAAGAAACGCTCGAAATTCCTGCGGGAAAACTCGATAAAAAAGAAGACCCATGTGTAGCGGGTGAGCGTGAACTTAAAGAAGAAACGGGTCTTATCGCAGGCAAAATAGAAAAACTGGGTTCTTTTTACGCAAGTCCCGGATTTTGTGACGAAGAAATTTCGCTTTTTCTTGCAACAGATTTAAAAGAGGGAAAGCAAAATCCCGACGATGACGAGTTTTTGTCGTGCGAAAAATTTACGCTTGACGAACTTTTAAAAATGATACAAAACGGCGAAATCAAAGATGGCAAAACGATACTTGGAATATTACTTGCAAAAGAAAAAATAGAAAAAGTTTAAAAGTAAAGGAAGAGCATATTGTTCGGAATTTTAAACGTATACAAACCGAAAGGGATGACATCGCATGATGTTGTATCCTTTATAAGACGAAATTTTCATTTAAAACGCGTTGGTCACACGGGGACACTTGACCCTGATGCAGAGGGTGTTTTGCCGATTTTAATTGGCAAGGCAACCAAACTTTCTGATTTACTTATGGCGGATGAAAAACGGTACATAGCAAAGGTGACACTTGGCGTTTTAACCGACACTGATGATTTGACGGGAAACGTTTTAGAAGAGCGACCTGTATCTGTCACAGAAGAAGACGTCTTTATACTTCACCGTTGGTATGATTTATGTA
>JAZNGT010000026.1:0-9304 GCA_045576635.1 Congzhengia sp.
CTGCGGAAATCAAAAAACAATCGGTGGAGATGCGCTAAAGAGCGGATATACAAAATCGTGCGGACATTGTATGCGTAGTGAAAAGTCTGTAAAATCCTCATTCGTTATGGTCCCCATTTCTATACAAGAAGTAAAAAAAGAGGCAGATTTACAACATCTTTCCTTTGGACAGTATGTATCAAAAGAATACGCTAGACGAGTAATGGGCGGTGTTTAAACCATGACAATATCAAATAATGAAGCAGAAAAGTTGATTAAAGAGTATAGCTGTTATGTAGAGAAAATTATCAACCGTTTTTATTACTTTGTATCCCCTGCCGTAAGAGACGAATTGTGCCATGTGGGCTTAATCGGTCTATGGAAAGGTATTTTAGCCTACTACAAGCATAGCCCCAAAGACTTTGACAAAAAAAGATTTATTGATACAATCTGTGCATACATACGTTATGAAATGGCAGATTTGTTCCATGCATTAAAAGTAATACGGATAAGCGATAACTGGTGGCGCAATTTTGTAAAAGTTAAGCCACTTGTAACTGCAAATCCTGATGCAACAGAGGAACAACTTAAAAGTATCATAACGAATGCAGGTCTTAAGTATGACTGGTATTTAAAAGCAAAAGAAATGATAAGTCCTGCGTCTTTAGATATGGAAATCTGCGAAGATAACCATACCGATATATACGATCTTTTAACCTATAATGACAATGAAGTAAATCATTTCGAAAATCAATCTTATGTTGATTATATCATTGATTCGGCTATGTACGGAATTAAACTTGAAAGAGACAAAGAGTTAATTCGTACCTGGTTAAAAAGTGTAAATAACAAAAAAGAACTAACCCTTACCGAACTCGGCAAAATATATAAACTAACGCCGTCTATGGTTAGCGTTATCGTAAACAGATTTATTGATATATGTCGATTTGTGAGGGATTGTGAATATGCGTTTTTTAAAAATCCTGATGGAGTAATTTACTTCCCTGAAATTACAGAAAAGAATAAAACATATAAAGGAAAGAAAATCCCAGGTGTAAAGTGGGTTCTCCCAAACAGAAAGTGGAAAGTTGAAATTACGATTGGCAAAAGAAAATCTATATACATAGGTCATTTTGAAAAATATGAAGATGCCGTTAAAGCACGCCGTGATGCCGAAATAAAATACCGTGGGTTTAGTGAGATTGTGATTTAATAGCGAAATCAATTCCTTTCAAACCCGGTTAAATCAATATTTTGACAAAAGAAAAGAACATCAGATTTGAACACGAATGGTTCAGGTTTGATGTTCTTTTCACCTCGATTATGCCATAAGGCTGAAAGCATATGAAACAGATGTTTTATGACCCTTAACATTTCGGCATTTGCGACTGAATTTCATTGTTCGTACAGGACATATTATATTAACCATCATGCCGCCTACGGAACCTGCTTCTCTGGATGTTAAGTCGCCGTTATAACCCTGTTTTAAGTTAACGCCAACTTCCTGTGCAACTTCCATTTTGAAACGGTTGAGCGCTTCTTTTGCTTCAGGAACAACTACTTTGTTGTTGCTTGTCATAGTATCCACTCCTTTTTTTTAAATTACAACGAGCATTTCGCCCGTTACAACATTATTTTGTTCCGCGTTGTTGTTAAAATACAAGGAAATGTCTGCACAAAATGACAATTTTTTTGTTTTGAAAAACTTTTTCAAAAAATGCTTTACAAGTAAAACAAATTGTGGTAAAATGTAGGTTGTGAGAAAAATGCTGCTGTGGCACAGATGGTAGCGCAACGCCTTGGTAAGGCGTAGGTCGGCGGTTCAACTCCGCTCAGCAGCTCCACACGCACCATTAGCTCAGTTGGTAGAGCACCTGACTCTTAATCAGGGTGTCCAGGGTTCGAGTCCCTGATGGTGTACCAAATAAAGCAGAACGCCTTTTGGTGTTCTGCTTTTTTGTTATGTAAAAAAGGGACTCGAACCCTGAGAGGGCTTGGAGCGTAAAGAAAACAGTCCGGTGGACTGTTTTTAGCGAACAAGTCGCGCAGTCGGGTACTGTGAGCCAAAGGCTCACGGTCGACGAGCGGGGAAGACTTGCGCAGCAAGGCTTCGTCCCTGATGGTGTACCAAATAAAGCAGAACGCCTTTTGGTGTTCTGCTTTGTTTTTTTACTTTTCTTTAACTTTATCGGTTGATAGGAAAAATGGATGCAGAACACACAAACGGAATCCGACGGCGTATGTAGATACGCCGAGTGGTGACGTTTGTGCGTAGCAAAAGGCATAAAAAGAAAACATATCGCTTAAAAGCGATATGTTTCCATACTTTATTTTGCTATTTTAAATGTTTCGCACACTTTAAAGTTAGCCTTTATATATACTTGCCTTTTGCGGTATGCGCCATTTTTACATCAACACATTTTTACATCAACTTTTCGGGATATACGCCACTTTCTACTAACTTTTTAAACGATTCGATTACCACAGGCGCATCTTCTTTGTACGTCACACCGAACCATTTGTCTTTGGTTTCTAACACTTTAACGGTGGCTTTGCCCTCCTGAATCAAATCGTCAATAATGGTGGGAAGTAAAAATTCGCTCTTTAAGTCTCCCTCTCCGACATTGCCTAAAAATTCGATAAAGCGGTCTTCTAAAAGGTCAATAAACTGAGGCGTCAGACCCCAGAAGTTCATCGAAACGTTTAAGTCTGCGTCGATGGGTTTTAGCGTACCGTTTTCGTCGGGAACGCCTGCGCCGTTTGGCATTTTTGTGATTTCGGATGTTTCTACAACGGTCGAAAGGAATCCGTCATCTCCTACCTTGCACACGCCGCGCGTTACGCCGCCGTTATCGCTTAACGTATTTTTCAAGATAAAGCCTGCCATACAAAACGCCATGGGATTATTGTTTACTTCATCCGAAACGAGATAATCGTGCACGCGCACGAACGCTTCTTTTCCGTAGTAATCGTCTGCGTTGATTACGGCAAACGGCGTATTTACGATACCCTTACACGACAAAATCGCGTGACCTGTTCCCCACGGTTTTTTGCGGTCGGGAGACGTTTTAAATCCGCCCGGGAGATTGCTGTTTTCCTGAAATGCATAGGAAACATCGCAGATTTTTTCAATGCGGTTTCCGATGATTTCGCGAAAATCCTTTTCGATGTCGCGTCTTATAATAAACACAATTTTGTTAAAGCCGGCTTCTAATGCATCGTGAACGGAGTAATCCATAATGATTTCGCCGTTTGGTCCTACGGGTGCGAGTTGTTTGATGCCGCCGCCAAAGCGGGAGCCGATACCTGCTGCCATAATTACGAGTGTTGTGTCCATAAACGATTTCCTTTCATTTAGTAAAACAAAGCCGTTAAATTACTTTAACGGCTTTGTTTATTTTGGTTCAATTAGTTTAAAATAGCGAGTTCTGTTTCTTTGTCGAACAAGTGGATTCTGTTCATATCGAGTGCAACTTTAATGTCATCACCCGGACGAGCAGTTGTGCGGGAATCAACCTTTGCGATAAATGTGCTGCCTTCCATCACAAGGTGCAGAAGTGTTTCAGCGCCCAAAAGTTCTGTAACTTCAACGTGTGCATCAACTACGCTGTCAGGAGAAGAACTTAAGAAGAGTTCTTCATCGTGGATGTGTTCGGCTCTTACGCCCATAATAACTTCTTTACCTACATAGCCTTTGTCAACAACTTTCTGTGCGCGGCCTTCGGGAAGTTTAACGGATGCATTACCAAATGTAAAGTAAATGCCGCCGTCTTTTTCTTCGAGTTTGCCTTCAACAAAGTCCATTGTGGGGCTACCGATGAATCCGCCAACGAACATATTTACGGGGTTATCGTAAAGCACCTGCGGTGCGTCAATCTGCTGAATGATACCGTCTTTCATAACAACGATACGGCTACCCATTGTCATGGCTTCTGTCTGGTCGTGTGTTACGTAGATGAATGTGGTAGCGAGTTTCTGATGCAGTTTGCTGATTTCTGCTCTCATCTGACCACGGAGTTTTGCGTCGAGGTTAGAAAGCGGTTCGTCCATTAAGAATACTTTCGGCTCACGCACGATAGCACGGCCAAGCGCAACTCTCTGACGCTGACCACCGGAAAGCGCCTTCGGTTTTCTGTCTAAAAGATGCTCGATGTCCAAAATTCTTGCAGCCTCTGTAACTCTCTGCTTGATTTCAGCCTTGGGCATTTTGCGGAGTTTCAAGCCGAATGCCATGTTATCGAACACGGTCATATGCGGATAAAGTGCGTAGTTCTGGAACACCATTGCGATATCTCTGTTTTTCGGGGGTGTTTCGTTCATTAAGATATCGTCTATGTAAAGTTCGCCTTCGGAAATATCTTCTAAGCCTGCAATCATACGAAGAGTTGTAGATTTACCGCAGCCGGAAGGACCTACCAATACCACGAATTCTTTGTCTTCGATGTCTAAATTAAAATCGCTTACAGCGGTAACGCCGCCGGGATATCTTTTATAAATACCCTTTAAATTTAAGCCTGCCATATTAAAAACCTCCAATAATAATTTTTCGTCTTATAAAGTTACTTTGAAAACCCAAAAAAAAAGACGCCGTCTCGGGTGCTCGTTTTCGCTTTTTCTTCGTAATGAATATTATACCACATTCAGCGCGTGATTGTTAGTCCATTTTTAAACAAAAATTCAAAAAAATATTTGGTTACTTTTCACAAAAAGCAGAAAAAAAGCCGTTTGTCGCAAATTTTGTGAGCGGCAAACGACATCTTTTTTACGCTTGTTTGATAGATAAACTAATTCTATTCTTTACCTTGTCCACACCAATCACTTTCACATTGACAACATCGCCCACAGAGAGCACTTCTTTCGGATGGCGGATAAATTTATCTGCAATTTCCGAAATGTGTACAAGTCCGTCCTGATGCACGCCGATATCGACAAATACGCCAAAGTCGATTACGTTTCGTACGGTGCCTTTTAAGACCATGCCCTCTTTTACGTTTTCAATCGACAAAAGTTCGGACTTTAAAATGGGTTTTGGCAAATCGTCACGCACGTCACGCGTGGGGCGCGCGATGGCTTCGATAATGTCTTTTAAGGTAAGGTCGCCCGTTTCGGTGTCTTGGGACAGCGCTTTTAAGTCAAGATCTTTCACACGCTCTTTAAACGCGTTTTGGTCTACGCTTTCTTTTTTCATGCCGCACGCAGAAAGGATTTTTTCTGCCGCCTTATACGATTCAGGGTGCACGGGTGTAGCATCTAACGGGTTATCGCCGCCTGAAATGCGCAAAAAGCCTGCGCACTGTAAAAACGCCTTTTCGCCGAGTTTTGAAACCTTTAAAAGTTCACGTCTGTTTTTAAATTTTCCTTCTTTTTCGCGGTACGAAACGATGTTTTTCGCAATGGCGCGATTTATGCCTGCAACGTGTGACAAAAGCGGAACGGATGCTGTATTTAAGTCAACGCCCACGGCGTTTACGCACGATTCCACCACGCCCGAAAGTGCCTCATCCAGCCGTTTTTGGTTCATATCGTGCTGATACTGCCCTACGCCGATGGCTTTCGGCTCAATTTTTACAAGTTCGGAAAGAGGGTCTTGCAGTCTGCGCGCAATCGACACAGCAGAGCGCTCTGCCACGTCAAAATCGGGAAACTCTTCCGTCCCGAGTTCCGACGCAGAGTAAACAGACGCGCCCGCCTCGTTTGTGATAGCATATGTGACGGAAAGTTTTTCTTCGCCAATGAGTTCCGAAACAAAAATTTCGGACTCTTTCGTAGCCGTTCCGTTTCCGATGGAAATCACGTCTACGTTGTGTTTTGTAATAAGCGCCAAAAGTTCTTTTTTGGCGCGTTCCTTATCGTGATTGGGAAGCGTAAAGAAAGAAACGCGCGTCGCGAGCACCTTTCCCGTTTCGTCAACCACTGCGATTTTGCAGCCTGTACGATAGCCGGGGTCTACGCCCATCACGGTTTTTCCTTTTAGGGGCGGCTGCATTAAAAGCCTTGCCAAATTGTCCGAAAAGACGCCGATTGCGGCATCTTCTGCGCGCTCTGATAAAAGCGTTCTGACTTCGTTTTTCACAGACGGCGCGATGAGCCGTTTATACGCATCGTCTGTTGCTTCGCCAATGAGTGTTTGAGAAGCGGAAGATGCCTCTCCGCCCAAAAAGGCACGGAAAATTTCGCCCTTTAACGCATCTTCATCTATGTCCACCGAAACCTTTAAAAATCCCTCATTTTCGCCACGGTTGATGGCTAAAATGCGGTGGTTTGCAATTTTTCTTACAGGCTCATGAAAATCATAGTACATCGAATATGTACTGTCTTCTTCCTTTGCATTGGAAACAGAAATGACGCCGTCACGGAGGAGCGCTTTTCGCACAATTGCGCGGATTTCGGCATCGTCTGAAACGAGTTCTGCAATGATATCCTTTGCGCCTAAAATCGCATCGTCTTTTGTTTCGACTGCGTCGCTTATGAGAGTTTCCGCAAACGCCTCGATTTCTTCCATAGAATGTGTTTTGAAAAGAATCATTTCGGCGAGCGGCAAAAGTCCTTTTTCCTTTGCAACCGATGCGCGCGTTTTGCGTTTCGGGCGGTACGGACGGTATAAATCGTCCAGTTCCGTCTGCGTTTTGGCGGCAAGGATTTTTTCTTTGAGTTCTTCTGTGAGCGCACCTTGTTCGTCGATTAAGCGCAAAATATCGTCGCGCTTTTCGTTTAGGGCACGCAGCGCCTTTAAACGCTCATAAAATTTACGCAGAAGCGCATCATCCGCCGCACCCGTCATTTCCTTTCGGTAACGTGCGATAAACGGAATGGTGTTGCCCTCGTCAATTAAAGACACAATGTTTGTTACAATTTTTTCGGAAAGCGAAAATTCGTTTTGAAGAATACGTTCAATAGATTCCACTTGAAATAACTCCTTTGTCGTAATAGTCCGTTTATATAAGGGATAGATACCCTGCACCCCTTTTAGCATCCCCCTTTTTTTGGGGTGGACGGAAAATAGCGCAGATTGGACAAACTGAACCCGTAGGGGTTACCCGAAGGCGTACGTCGTCGCAACAAGACAATTGACGAGCCATTTTCTTCGTCGAAAAAACTGGCTCTTTTATGTCTGTTGCTCCTCCTCGTTGAAAGGCCATTAGCCTTTCAACGAAAAAGGAAAAACCGCCTAAAATATGAGCTTTTCGCCAGAAAAGCGATAACATTCGGCGGTTTTGACGCCCGAGAGGTGAAGTTTGTTCAAAACACAAGGTATGAAATAGAAGGAATTCGCCAAACGACGAATTCCTTCCTTACGTGTTGCGTTATTTTAACTTTTTAAACACATTAGAAAGGCTTTGTTGTGCACTTTCTTTACCTTGTGTGGTGTGCGCATTTTGCTACACCCTGTTTTTATTTCTCGTAAGTAGACCAGTCTCTATTGGGCGCAAGTTCCGTCCATGTTTCATAGCCATTTTCTTTTCTTTCATAATCGTGGCTGTTGGTTGCCTCCTGAACGGCGATATAGTACCAGTTTTCCATATCCATGTTATCGGACCATTTCTGCATACCGTTTAAGAGGTCTGCCGTTGTTTCGGGAACTCTGGTTACCACGCGGTTGATTAAGGTCATTGCCTCGGCACGTGTGATTTCGTTGTTCGGCTTGTAGGTGTTATCGTCATAACCCTGAATCCAGCCGAGCGCTGCTGCCTTGTAGATAGACTCTTCTGCCCAGTGACCTGTTACGTCTTCAAAGTCGTGTGCGATTTCTACTGCTTTGTCAGCAAATCTTGCAATGATTGCCGCAAATTCTGCACGGGTAATATCGGCATTGGGGGCAAACACTTCGCCGTCCCAGCCTGTTAAGATACCGAGTTTTGTAAGCGTTGAAATCGGGGCATTGTACCATGCGCCTTCTTTCACGTCAACGTAGGGGTTTTCCTGTGTAAGATTTCCGTCTCTTACTTCGTCTTTCAAAAGACGGAAGAAGATGGTAGCAACCTCGGCACGTGTGATGCTGCCCTGAGGCTGCACTGTGCCGTCGGGATAACCGATGATATATGCAAAGTGGTCCACGCCGTTTAAGAGTTCGGGAACATAGCCTGTGGGTTTTACGTCACGCACCCAGCCTGCGTAAAGCGTCATATCTTTTTTGGGTGTGAACGCGTCAACTTTCTGCGTGAGCGCTTCGTCTAAGTACCAGCCGTTAAACACGTAACCGTCACGTTTGGGAACGGGAAGATCGGCTGCGGAAACTTTTTTGTCGCTTCTGTACGATTTGTTGTCGAGCGTAGCGCCGCCGTTTGTGTTAAATGTAACGATGCTGTACGGTATAACGCTACCGCCGCCGCCACCGAAACCGCCGCCACCGGAGATAACGTCAATAACTGCGTCGGGAACTTCGCGTTCTTCGAATACGATATCTGTATTCATCGACCAACTTGCGCCGGTGCCGTTTACGTGGATTACGCCGTCTAAATGGCCGTAGAGCGTATGCGGTGCACCGGAAGCAGATGCCGTCACATAACCGGGAACGATAAGTTCCATATCGGGAAAATACCGTTTTCCGTCATTTGTGTAGTTGTAAAGTGTACCGAGTGTTACGCCGGGTTTTACTTTAAAGGGGATAATGAGTTCTTTGTTTCCGTTTGCGTTGCTTGAAACAGAACTTCTTGCGCCGTTAGCGACGAAGAGATCGCTTGTAGCAGCAGAAAAATCGCTCATGTCGGTTTTATCCAAAACGAGAGCCGGAAGAACAACGCCCTGCGGATATTCAAGTGTTACGGTAAACTCACCCACTACCGGGACTGCCTGTGCAAGCACTTCGTTTGAGTGCGCGTATGCGGAATTGTACCAGCCGATAAATGCGGTGCGGACAGCGTCCATATTGATGCTTGCGCGAAGTGCAGCATACTCGCCCGAGCCGAGCGTTACGGAATCAAGCCACGCAGAGCCTGTATCCTTTTTCACTTCCAGTGTGATGTCAGGTGTAACCGTAACCATAAGTCCGTCGAGCGGAATTTCTGTGGGTGCAGCAACTGCAACAAATGCCGTCTGCAAAATGAGTACCGCAGAAAGTAATGCCACGATAAATTTTTTCATAACAAACACTCCTTTTTTCTCTCTATGTGATAAATTTTATTCTTCTAAAAGGTGTAAATACTTTTCGTAATACGATTTAATCTCTTTTTTTTCGGCTTGTGTGAGATGCTCTTTCATAAGGCTGTACACCTTTACAAATTCTTCTTCTGTGATGCCGCCTTTTATATAAGAAAGCACGGTTTTGTAGGTATCCGAAGGAAGCGCACGTGCTAAAATGGCAAGCACTTTTGCCTTATCGTCTGTG
>JAZNGT010000027.1:0-19660 GCA_045576635.1 Congzhengia sp.
GAAATATTTTGAAATCGGTTTAAAAGGTTGTACCAAGGCAAATGGTATGCTCCTTGCGGCAGAAAAACTCGGAATTCCGAAAGAGCAGTGTGTTGCCATGGGAGACAGTATAAACGATGAAGAAATGCTGAAAAGCGCCGGCATCGCAGTCGTTATGGAAAATGGAATGGAATGCACCAAAAAACTTGCAACATTTGTGACTGGTAACGCTTGGGACGGCGGCGTAGCAAGAGCAATCGAAAAAATTATATACACATAAAAAAACAAGCAGTACGAAAGTACTGCTTGTTTTTTTATAGAATTATTTTTTCAAAAACCGTTCCATCAGTGTGTAGCCGGGCTCAATGTAAAGTCCGGTTTCTTTTGCGTTTTCTTCTGTGTAAGAAACGTTTAAACCGGTATCTTTGCGGCTGTCAAAAATCACAAATGGCACTGCATCATGCACGTGCGTTTTTAAAGCGATGGGTGTGGGGTGGTCGGGTGTAATTAACACTTTAAATTCTTCGCCGGTGGAGTTTAAATATGCCACAACGGGGCCGACTACCTTTTCGTCAATCAGTTCAATAGATTTGATTTTGTCTTCCAAATCGCCGTGATGACCACATTCGTCCGGTGCTTCCATGTGAATGTACACAAAATCTGTGCCGTTTTTAAATGCGTCAATCGCGGCTTGTGCCTTACCGTCAAAATTGGTGTCGATATTTCCGGTTGCGCCGGGGACGTTTATAATATCCATTCCGGCACCAAAGCCAATACCTTTTAAAAGGTCAACGGCAGATATCATTGTACCTGAAACACCGTACTTTTCACGGAACAAAGAAAGTGCAGGTTTTGTGCCTTCTCCCCAAATCCAAAGCGAGTTTGCAGGATTTAATCCGCGCGCAATTCTTTTTTTGTTTATGGGGTGTTCTAAAAGAAGTTCGTGACTCTTTTTCATAATTTCTAAAATCACATCTGCACCATCACCTTTTGGAAGATACTCTGTGATTTTGCGGTCAGAAATATCGTGTGGGGGAGTAAGTGTAACGTTTGTCGAGCCGCCGTCCCACACAAGCAAATGACGATAACTGGTACCACCGTACAAAGAAATATGTTCAAACTTTATCTGTTCTTTTAAGTAATTGATAAGTTCGTGTGCTTCTTCTGTGGTGATTTCGCCCGAGGAGTAGTCTACCATTGTTTTGTCTTCATAGTTTTCCTCGTTTGAGAGCGTAACGACATTTGCACGAAAAGTCACATCGCTGTCTTTTAACGTAACACCGATGCTTAATGCTTCGAGAGGGGAACGACCGGTATAATACTGCATTGGGTCATATCCCATAACGCTTAAATTTGCAACGTCACTTCCGGGTGCTAAAGAATTATCCACGGTTTTTACAAGACCAAGCTCTCCTTTTGCGCAAAGCGCGTCTATATTTGGTTTATTGGCAACACAAAGCGGTGTTTTGCCGTTTAAGCTATCGCAGGGATAGTCCGCCATGCCGTCGCCTAAAAAGATTACGTATTTCATATTGCATTCCTCACAGTTTGATTAGTATATAAATTCATTGTACCACAAAAAAAGATAAAATTCTACTGTTTTAAATAAAAAAACGGAACAAGTTTCCTTGTTCCGTTTTGGTGATCCATCGGAGATTCGAACTCCGGACACCTTGATTAAAAGTCAAGTGCTCTGCCAACTGAGCTAATGGATCATATTTAATTTAAAAAATGGCTGGGCTGGCAGGACTCGAACCTACGAAATGCCAGAATCAAAATCTAGTGCCTTACCACTTGGCTACAGCCCAATAAAAGGTTGGCTGGGATGGCAGGACTCGAACCTACGAAATGCCGGAATCAGAATCCGGTGCCTTACCAACTTGGCGACATCCCAATCCACTATTCGGACTTAACTTGTCCGAATACACAAGATTTATACAGAGCTGTGTAAAAAAATGGGGTGGATAATCGGAGTCGAACCGACGACCTCTAGAGCCACAATCTAGCGCTCTAACCAACTGAGCTATATCCACCAGACTAAGCGCTTAAGTGGCGCGGTGGCGCGCCTGAAGAGATTCGAACTCCTGACCCACTGCTTAGAAGGCAGTTGCTCTATCCAACTGAGCTACAGGCGCATCATTTGGTGGAGCGGGTGATGGGAATCGAACCCACACGACCAGCTTGGAAGGCTGGGATTCTAGCCATTGAACTACACCCGCATTTCCTTTTACGCTCACCGACTTTTCAATTATAACAGTTAAAGACTGGGTTGTCAAGTATTTTTTTGAAAAAAAGACAAAAAACTTAATTTGTTGCAATTTTTTCGATTTTATGGTATACTATGCATGGTTATGTGTGGTATATTCTTATGTTTTCATACATATAGATTGATTGTACATGCTGTAAAAAACAATTTTGTTATGAGGGATGGACGTATGGTAAAAAAGATTCTTTATTTATGTGTTGTAATTACCGTGTTTATCACGATGAATTTTCAGACAATTTCAGGCGTGACTGCAAAAAACAGTCATTTTACCGATGTCGGCAAAAACTTTGACTGGGCAGAAGAGGCAATTGATGAACTGGTCGGACGTGGTGTCATTGCGGGAATGGATAATAAGACATTTGCACCGGATGCATCGGTTACAAAAGAGCAGTTTACCAAAATGCTTGTCTTGGCGCTCGGTATTACCGTGCCTGAAACGGTAGAATCCGTGTATGACGATGTAGAAGAGGACCGCTGGTCTCTTCCCTTTATCAGTGCAGCAGAGGGAATTTTAGCTGACGACAGTTATGGATCTTACGCATTTCATCCGGAAGAAAACTATACCCGCGAAAAATGTGCATATGCAATCTCTATGGCGCTTGGCGTAGGCGATAAAAAGAACTTACTGGACGAAAAGGTTTTAGAGACAAACTTTGAAGATGCCGAAAAAATTTCATCCTCTCTTTCTGTTCCTGTTGCAATTGCGGCAGAGCGCGGCATTGTAAAGGGTGCTGACGGCTTCCTCCGCCCGAAAGGTGAGGTCACAAGGGCAGAGGCTGCGGTAATGCTGCATCGTGCTATCCAATATAAAGAACGAAATTCCGGCGGACTTTTTATCACACAAACACCCATGCTCGGGAAAAGCACAGTATCGTTAGAGCAGGCAAAAAAGTGGGCACAAAATAAGGGAGCGCATCAGCGATTTATTGATGTTGCAGAGTATTATTGGAAATATGGTGAGATTACCGGCATCCGCCCCGAAATTTTGTATGGACAAGCTGCCAAAGAAACGGCATACGGAAAGTATACCGGTCAGGTCAAACCGGAGCAGAACAACTGGGCAGGCATTAAAATTAAAAATCCGATTGGGGATAGGACCGAAGACCACGAAACATTCCTAACGCCCGAAGACGGCGTAAGAGCGCACTTTAATCACATGTCTCAATATGTGGGTGTGGAGCCGGTAGGAGAGCCGCATGACCGCTATTTCGTATTAAATACTGTGGCGTGGAGAGGAACAGTGAAAAACGTTGAACAGTTAGGTGGAAAATGGGCGCCTGATGTAACATACGGCTACAACATCGTGGTGAAAATGCTTCGTTCTATGGAAAATACAAAATAATTATGCGATGAAAGAACCGCTTTTTAGCGGTTCTTTTTTAATCCCTTTGCGTCGCCGGTTGCAGGGTTATCAATAAGGGTTCCGTCTTCTTGAAACCTTGACCCGTGACAAGGACAGTCCCAACTTCTTTCGGCATCGTTCCATTTTAAAGTGCAGCCTAAATGGGGGCAGCGCTTGGGGAAAGGAGAAACCAGATTCTTGGCACTTTCAAACCCGTTTATAAAAAGCTGCGGTTTTAACATACTGCGCGATGGAGAGAAAACATCGGCGTAATCAGGAGTTTTGTCCTGTACCATTTGAGAAAGTATCATTGCAGACACCATAGAAGACGTCATACCCCATTTATTAAACCCCGTTGCAACAAATAAGTTTGGCGTATTTTTTCCGTACTGACCGATATAGGGAATACCGTCAAGACTCATACAGTCCTGCGCCGCCCATTCATATTGCGGTGTCGCTTTCTCAAAATATTGGTTCTTAAAATTTTCTATTTCTTGCCATGCACCGCTTTTTTTTCCTGTGCGGTGACTTCCTCCGCCAATCAATAAAAAGTCTTTATAATTTCTAAACGAAAACCCGTTTGTATCGGCATCTACGTACATTCCGTCGAGTGTTGGAGCATTTTTATATGCGGTCACATACGAGCGGTTCTGATAAAGTTTTAAAAAGTAACCACCGTGTTTGTTGATAAACGGAAAGTGCGTTGCGACGATTATTTTGTCTGCCGTGATCGTTCCTTTTTCTGTTTTTACGGAATGCGGCGTAATTTCACGTACGAAGGTGTGTTCATAAATTGTCAGGTCTTTTGTGATTTCCGCCACAAATTTTAACGGATGAAACTGCGCCTGGTCGCAAAACTTGATAGAGCCTTTCGTCTTAAACGGAAGATTCGTATGTTCGACAAATTCGGCAGAAAACCTGAGACTCTTTACAGCATCTACCTCTTCCTCAATTTTTGCTCTGTCGGTTAACGAATAGGTGTAGGCGTCCTTTTTTTCAAAATCGCATTCTATGGATTTTGCTAAATCTTCATACGCGTAAAGCGCATTTTGGTTTGCAGTTAAATACTGTTTTGCAGCGTCTTTTCCGTACGCTTTTATAATGGAACTGTAAATCAACCCGTGTTGAAATGTGATTTTCGCGGTTGTGTTTTTTGTAATTTTCGAGGCAATTTTACTTCCCTCCACTAAAACACAATGGATCCCTGCTTTTTTCATTTCGTACGCACAGAGAAGACCGCACAGACCACCGCCTATTACCAAAACATCGGTTTTTATATTTTCATTTAGTGTCTCAAAATCAGGGAGTGTACAGGTTTTGCTCCAAACGGATTCTCTCATCAGTTAAAACTCCTTACATATTTTATTTTTATCTTTTGCATATTTTGAAAATTTAAACCTTGTCTTCAAAAGAGATTGGATATCGTTGACAACACCTAGATAAAAGTGATACAATGATAAATTAAGGAAGTGAGAAAAATGAAGTTATCCGAACTTTTTAAAACCAAACAAACCACGCTTTCATTTGAGGTGTTTCCGCCGAAAAACTGGGAGGCGTATGATAGCGTAAAAACTGCTACGGAAGACATTGCGCGCTTAAAACCTGATTTTATGAGCGTAACTTATGGTGCCGGCGGCGGTACGAGCGAAACATCTGCAAGTATTGCAGAAAATATTTTAAAAAATTATGGCGTTACACCGCTTGCACATTTAACGTGCGTTTCCTCCACAAAGGATATGGTAAAAAAAGAGTTATCACTTTTAAAAGAAATTGGCATAAAAAATATTCTTGCACTCCGAGGAGATGTTCCAAAAGAAGGCGCTTTGGCGCAGGAATACCGCTATGCAAGTGAACTGATTTCTGATATCAAAGAAATGGGCGATTTTTGTATCGGAGCTGCGTGCTATCCGGAAGGACACGTAGAGTCGCATCACCAAAAGGACGATATCCGTTTTTTGAAAGAAAAAGTAGAAAGAGGCTGCGATTTTTTAACAACGCAGATGTTTTTTGATAATAATATTTTATATAATTTTCTTTATAAAATCAGAGAAGTAGGAATTACCGTTCCGGTTGTTGCAGGCATTATGCCCGTAACCAATGGTAAACAAATCAAACGCATATGTGAACTTTCGGGAACGTATCTTCCGCAGCGGTTTAAATCCATCGTTGACCGTTTTGGCGATAACCCTCCAGCCATGAAGCAGGCAGGTGTTGCGTATGCAACCGAACAGATTATTGATCTTTTGGCAAACGGTGTAAAAAATATCCATGTGTATACTATGAACAAACCGGAAATCGCCGCCGCGATTCAAAAGAATTTATCGGAGATTATCGTATGATATACATAGAAACGTTAGAGCCCGGCGCGCTTTCCGTAAATGAGGATGAAGTTCTTCGGTATCTGGGGTATGGAAAAAATCAGCCGGAGGGCAAAGTGAAAGAACAAATAACATCCGTTACAAACGAGATTGTTTTGGCGGCAAATTGTCGTGCTTGCTTTACGGTAACGGATATTGCCGTACAGCAAAACACAGTTGATTTTGGTGCGTTTTCTGTTTTTTCTAAAAGCCTTAGTAAAAACTTAAAGGGCGCAAAACAAGCAGTTTTATTTGCAGCAACAGTCGGAACAGAAGTTGACAGAATTATTGGAAAATATGCAAAACTTTCCCCGGCATCGTCAGTAATCGCGCAGGCGTCAGGTGCTGCCGCAATTGAAAGTTTTTGCAATTTGTTATGTTTAAGCCTCAAAGAAAAATTTAGAAAAAACAACTTATTTTTGCGTCCGAGATTCAGTCCCGGATATGGAGATTTTGATCTTTCTTACCAAAAGGAACTGTTTTCCGTTTTGGACTGCACCAGAAAAATTGGCGTTTCACTCACAGAAAGCCTTATGATGACTCCAACAAAGTCGGTTACTGCCGTTATCGGCATTGGAGAACGCGACGAAAATTGTCATACCGAGGGTTGTGAGATATGCGAAAAACGTAAAACGTGTGACTATGCGAGAGGATGAAGTAATTTGCAGATTACAGAAAAAATAAAAAACGGAACCGTCTATTTTGACGGCGGAATGGGTACACTCCTGCAAGGAATGGGACTAAAACCGGGAGAACTTCCTGAACTTTGGGGGATGATGCATCCGGATAAACTCATTTTTGCGCATGAACAGTACCTTTTGGCAGGTTGTGATGTAATTGCAACCAATACATTTGGCGCAAACAGTTTAAAGTTTAATGGCGAGGAACATACGCCTCACCTTTTAACCGTTGTGCAAAATGCAATTATGTGCGCGCGGACCGCAATCGGAAAAGTCAGCGGTAAAAAGCGTTACATTGCGCTCGATATCGGACCGCTTGGAAGACTTATTAAACCGCTTGGCGATTTGGATTTTGAAGAAGCAGTCCGTATCTTTTCAGAAACGATAAAAATCGGTGCAGAATTTGGCGTAGACTGTATTTTAATAGAAACCATGAACGACAGTTACGAAACAAAGGCGGCGGTTTTAGCGGCAAAAGAAACGTGCGATTTGCCTATCTTTGTTACCAACACTTATGATGAAGACGGCAAACTTATGACTGGCGCAGATTGCGGTGCTATGGTAGCAATGTTGGAAGGTTTGGGCGTTTCAGCCCTTGGTGTAAACTGTGGTCTGGGTCCCGATAAACTTATCGGTGTTGTAGAAAAACTTACAGAATATGCATCCATACCGGTTATCGTAAATCCCAATGCGGGACTCCCCGCGTTTGACGGCGAAAAAACAGTGTATAACGTTTCGCCTGAGGAATTTTCCGAGCAAATGAAAGCGTTTTTAAAAATGGGCGTACATGGTCTTGGCGGTTGCTGCGGCACTACACCGGAGCATATCGCGGCGCTCGTTCAAAAGACAAAGGATTTAGAGGCGGTTCCTATAACAGATAAAAAAAGAACTGTCATCTCATCTTACACACATTGTGTAGAATTTGGGAAATCTCCCGTTTTGATTGGCGAGCGCATCAATCCAACCGGTAAAAGCCTTATGAAAGCGGCACTTCGTGAAAACAACATGGAATATATCTTAAACGAGGGATTGTCGCAAAAGGAGAGCGGCGCACACGTTTTAGATGTAAATGTGGGACTTCCTGATATTGATGAAAAACGTATGCTTTCTAATGTTGTGTTTGAACTGCAATCCGTGTGTGATTTGCCGCTTCAAATCGATACGTCTGATAAAGATGCAATGGAGGCAGCACTTCGCATATACAACGGAAAGCCTATGATAAATTCTGTTTGCGGAAAAAAAGAGAGCATGGAAGCAGTATTTCCGCTGGCGGCAAAGTATGGCGGTCTTATCGTTGCGCTTACATTAGATGAAAACGGCATACCGGATACCGCAGAGGGAAGATTCCGCATTGCAGAAAAAATCTACCATACGGCAGAAACGTACGGCATTTCAAGAAAAGATATTATCATAGACACGCTTGCAATGACGATAAGTGCAGATACAACTTCGGCTAGAACAACGCTTTCTTCCATCGACCTTGTAAAGCGTGCGGGTGGACTTACAAGCCTTGGTGTTTCGAATGTTTCATTCGGACTTCCTGAACGCGAAAACATTCACACCACATTTTTTGCAATGGCACTTTCCAAAGGACTGGATGCCGCAATTATGAATCCCAGGGCAAAAAAAATGATGGATGTTTATTACAGTTTTCAGGCGCTTCATAATTTAGACCCTATGTGTGAGCGTTATATTGCATACGCTGCAGAGACGAAAAGTGAACAAAAGGAACCTGTAAAAGAAGACAAAAAATCAAATGAAGAAGCCTTAAAAAGCGCGATCATAAAAGGATTAAAGGATGAAGCAAAACAGATAACAGAAAAACTTATCAAAGAAAAAGATTCACTTTCTGTCGTAAATGAATGCATTATACCCGCACTCGATATCGTTGGCAAGGGGTTTGAAAACAAGACAATGTTTCTGCCGCAGCTTTTGATGAGTGCAGAGAGCGCAAAAGCATCGTTTGATGTTTTAAAAAGCACGATGAAGCAGGAAAAAAGTGATGAAAAAGCATTTCCTATTGTGATTGCGACCGTTAAAGGCGACATTCACGACATCGGCAAAAATATCGTGAAAGTGTTGCTTTTAAATTACGGCTTTGATGTAACGGATTTGGGAAAAGATGTTCCGCCCGAGAAAATTTTAGAGGTGGCATTAGAAAAGAAAGCAAAACTTGTTGGATTAAGTGCGCTTATGACAACTACGGTGCCCGCGATGGAAGAGACCATAAAACTTTTGCGTGAACACGCGCCGCATATTAAAACGGTTGTGGGTGGCGCAGTTCTTACGCAAAGCTATGCCGATATGATAGGGGCAGACAAATATGCAAAAGATGCAATGGAAGCAGTGCGTTTTGCTGAATCATTAAAAAAATGAATATATAAAATAGGGGCTTAAAAGCCCCTTTTTTAATTTCCGTAACACATAAATCCGAATAGTTTTGCAAGCATTCCGAATATTCCGAGTGCCTTTACATCGCCTTTTGCAACAATATCGGCTGTGCCGATAGATGTTCCGTCAACCAAAAAATCTACTGTGCCTATTTTATCGTTAACTGAAAGCGGTGCGCGGACAGAATCGGGAAGTTGCATTCGTTTTTCAATGTTTCCCATTTTACTTTTTTCCAAAAGCAGAGTAAAGTCATCAGAAAGACCAATTTTAAGTGTTTTTTCTCTGCCTTTTAAAACAGTGATATCGGGAAGTTCTTCTGCTTTTAGGAGCGCATTGGAAACAGTATAGTTTGAAAAACCAAAGTCTAAAAGTTTTGTAGCATCGGCGAAACGTTCTTTTGAAGTAGGAGCGCCCATCACAACGGCAATCAAATCCATATTGTCCCGTTTTGCAGAGGCGCTGACACAAAATCCTGCGGAACTTGTAGAACCTGTTTTTAAGCCTGTTGCACCAGAATAAAAACGAATGAGTTTGTTGGTGTTTACAAGACCAAATTCGCCGTTTCTTAAAGAATCCATCCAGATGGTCGTGTAATCGAAAATTTTAGGATGTTTTAAAAGTTCTGCCGACATAAGCGCAATATCGTGCGCCGATGTTACGTGATTCGGGTCATCTAAACCGTTACAGTTTATAAACGTGGTATCGTTCATACCGAGCGCTTTTGCTTTTTCGTTCATTTTTGCAACAAAGCCTTCGTGTGAGCCTGCGACAAATTCTGCGAGAGCCACTGCGGCATCGTTTCCCGATGCAACTGCAACGGCTTTTAGCATATCATGTACGCTCATTTCTTCGTTTTCTTCCAAAAACACCTGCGAACCGCCCATCGAGGCAGCAAGCGCTGATGTGCGCACCATATCCTCTAATTTGCATTGACCGTTTTGAAGGGCTTCCATCGTAAGAAGCATCGTCATAATTTTTGTAACACTTGCAGGCGGAAGTTTTTCGTGCGAAGCGTATTCGTAGAGAATCGTTCCGCTCTTTGGTTCTAATAAAATAGCAGATTTTGAAGAAAGTGCAAGTTCAGGTGTTTCAGCAAAAACTGCCGGACACGCAGATAAAAAAACAAAACTTACACACAAAAAAATAGATAACAGCTTTTTCATAAATGACAAACCTTTCTGCCTGCGTAATTTTTGGCGCACAATCCGCAGGCAGACAGCGCGTCAGAAAATTGATTGCTGTTACCTATTTTATGTTTCAAATTGTATGGTATGACTGAAAAACTTTTAAAATGTGGGATAAAACATTGCCTTTAAAGCACGGCGTGCCTGCGGTCGCTTTCCAAGGAAAGATGCGATAGCAAAGGCAAATTCATGCGTTACGCCGGCACCTTTTGCGGTAATAAAGTTTTTGTCCGTAACAACGCCTTTGCGTTTGGTAATGGCGCCGACTAATTTTCCCTCAAAACCGGGGTAGCAGGTAGCCTTTACGCCCGAAAGAAGTCCCAACACGCCAAACACTTTGGGCGCGGCACAAATTGCAGCAAGGAGCACACCCTTTTTCGCCACGCGTGTTAAAAGGTCTGTCAGATATGGGCAGGTTTCCAAATTGTCTGCACCCGGAAGACCGCCGGGGAGAATGATTGCATCTATATCATCTTCGTTTATATCTTCTTTTTTTATGTCTGCCAAAACAGAGATTCCGTGTGTACCCAAAACGGTAAGACTGTCCGTAATAGAAACGGTTTTTATGTCGATTTCACATCGTCTTAAAATGTCAACGGTCGCGAGCGCTTCGATTTCTTCAAATCCTTCCGCCAAAAATAAATATACCATAATTGTCACCTCGTATTGATTTATAAAATAAAAATTGATACAATAATTATACCGTAAATAAAAGGATAACACAATAGAGGTTTTGATTTATGCAAAAAAAGTTACTTATAGACAATCGCTTTTTAGAAATTGCACGAAAAAAATGGGGGAGCGAATTTAAAATTCTGCCCTCTTATACACTTCCACATGCTGCGTCCCCTGTATGCTGTCACCCTGATATGTCGATTCTTCGCGTTGGAGATACGTGGATATGCGAAAAATCGGCGTTTTCTTACTATCAAAAACTTTTGCCCGATACAAACTTGATTCAGGGAGAGACTGTTGTTTTCAGTCACTACCCAAAAGACATTGCATATAATGTATTGATATCCGGAAAAACTGCGGCGGCAAATTTTTTATATACCGACAGTGCGGTAAAAGAAACGCTCGAAAAACAAGGGTACGAACTTTTAAATGTGCGGCAGGGGTATGCAAAATGTGCGTCTGTCGTGTTTAAAAACGCGGTCATTACGGCGGATACCTCCATTATAAAGGCGATTTCAAAAAAAGACATAGATGTGCTTTTCGTATCGCAAGGCGGCGTGCGTCTTGACGGATATGAGTATGGTTTTTTAGGCGGCGCATCCGGTTTTGCATTTGGAAAACTTTTGTTTTTTGGAGATATCACAAAACATAAAGATTATGAAAAAATAAAAGCATTTACAGAAAAACATGAAATCACAATCGATTATATAGAGAATTTTCCGCTCACAGATGTTGGCACAATTATCGGTATAGAGGAAGAATAATTGCAGATAATAGGTTCGGATAAGGAAAATGTTAAGAGGTGAAATATTTGAACGACCGTATCCGATTGGGCTTTAAAAATAAGAACACACTTGTGAAAGAAAGAGTGTTATCAAAACACGAGTTTCCGATAGAAATTTCAGAAGGACAAAATACGAGAGTAAATGTTTTGTTTACTGCGGGAAGTAACAAAAAGATTTTTGAAAGTTACCTTACGGCGCTTTCGGATTTTATTATGACAAAATACGAGAGTAAACTTTTAAAATGGATGATAAAAAATCAGTATAGAGACATAAAGCCGTTTCAGTTAAATGAGATTTTAAGTCTTTTAGAAAGTGTAGAAGACGATGCGCGCCTTTCATCTAAAAGTCGCCGAAACAGTATAAAAGAAGGGCTTTTTGCCTATTTTTCGGAAAACAGTTCGGCAAATGTAGAAGGACTTGTGGCGTTTCGCTTAAAAGACTATATTGCGCTCCTTTACGAAGTAACGGAGACGCTCATCGATAAATATCTTACCGAAAAAGAATACGAAGAATTTATTGAACTATTGCGCTATTTTATTCACGTGCAGGGCATGAGGCCAAGTCTTACGCACCTTGTTGTGAAAAAAGGCGGTATGTATCTTTTGTTAGACGAAAACGAAAACGATATTACGAAAGAGTGTATCAGAGAGTTTGCCCGTCCCGACGAACTTTGTGCTGAAAGTTTTGATGATTTACTCATTAGCATTTTGATTACGCTTGCGCCTGAAAGAATTGTGGTGCATAATAGCGGTGATATTGAAAACAGAGAGATATTTCATACCATTGAAAAAGTATTTGATTCCGTAACATTTTGCGACGGATGTAACCTTTGCACACAAACAAAACAGAGTTATAAATAAAGGGGGTGTAGCAAAATGCGCACACCACCCAAGGCAAAGAAAACGCATAACAAAGCCTTTCTAATATGCTTAAAAAGTTAAAATAATGCAAAAAGTAAGGAAGGAATTCGTCATTTGACGAATTCCTTCTATTTTTGTGCCTTGTGTTTTGAACAAACTTCACCTCTTTGCGTACCTTCGTACGCATACGGGTTCAGTTTGTCCAATCTGCGCTATTTTCCGTCCACCCCAAAAGGGGATGTAGCAAAATGATTTCATTTTGCTACATCCCCTTTATTTTATATATTTAGGTGATGTCGTAAAATCTTTTCCGCCTTTTTTGTCATCTGTCAAAAGTGCGTAAATATCGGTTGCCAAAATGTCTTTTTTTAGCATATCACAAAGCGCTTTGTTTTCGCTTTCTATCCAATCCTTTGCTTTTATGATTACGGGAATGGAGGAATTTTTATTTATTTCGTTTATCATCTTTTTGCCCGTATCGTTAAACGCTAAAACACGCGCATAACAGGGCGCAGCTTCGGTATCTTCATCCTTAATTCCCAAAAGTGCATTTATGATGATTCTGTCAATCCGTGTCTTTGTGTAGCGCTTTGTTTTAACGGCGTCCGAAAGGGCATCAAATCCGTATGTTTCGTTTGCGCATACTAAAAATCTGTTTTCCAAGCCTTCTTTTACATCAGCAATTTCACGTAATGTTTCTTCGGTTTCTTTCCTGAAATGATAAGAAACGATTGCGTCAAATGCATCTTTATCATACGGAGTAGCATTTGGCATAAATGGAACGAAAGGGGAGACGTCTTCGTGGTGTTCCATCTTTTCGCGGATGCTTGATGACGAAACAAATTCAAAATTTCGCTTTACTGTTTTGGGAATCATATTGCTTTTTAATTTATGAAGTGCATTTAAGTATTCAAGCGCCAAAATATTGTTAGGCTTTGAAACAGTGTCTGCATCTATATCGGGAAAGTGTGTTCTCAAAACAGTTTCCCTAGCCTTGGGAAAAGAATCGCCGTTTTTCATTTCTTCTTTGACTAATTCCCAAAATGCGTCGGAAGAAATGCACGATGCTGCGGATAAAAGGGCGTCCAAATCGCCACATTCACTTCCAAAAGAAAGGAACTTTACGACGCCAAGAGCATCCAAAAGCGACACGGCACCGTGCGCAAAACGCATTGCTGACTGCGCAGCATATACGACGGGAAGTTCCAACACCAAATCGGCACCGTTTCGAACTGCCACCTCTGCACGCGTCCACTTGTCGTAAATGGATGGCGCGCCGCGCTGCACAAAGTTTCCGCTCATAAGGCACAAAACGCCGTCTGCTTTTAAGGATTCCTTGTGCGTTTGAATCTGATAGGCATGTCCTTTATGGAACGGATTGTATTCACATATAATAGCCATAATGTTCATGGCGTTTTCCTCCGTGAAACAAAAATCTCCGGAAAAGTTCTTTTCCGGAGATTTCAAATTTGTCAAAACTTATTTTACCATGTTTGCAATTTCTTCTGCAAAGTTATCTTCTTTCTTTTCGATACCTTCGCCCTTTTCAAATCTTGCAAACTTTTCAATTTTGATTTCTGTACCGATTGCAGATGCAACGTTCTTTGTATAAGCGGTTACTGTAAGGTCACCGTCTTTGATGAACTGCTGGTCAACGAGACAGATTTCTTTAAAGTATTTGTTGATTCTTCCGGCTACCATTTTTTCTGCAATGTTCTGCGGTTTGCCTTCGTTCATTGCCTGTGCAGTTAAGATTTCAGTTTCTTTTGCCACAACTTCAGCAGGAATGCTGTCACGGTCTAAGTAAGACGGGTTAGCAGCTGCAACCTGCATTGCAATGTCATGTGCAAATGTTTTGAATTCTTCTGTTTCAGCTTTTGCAGCATCAGCAAGTGTAAATGCTACCATTACGCCGATTTTTCCGCCACCATGGATGTAGGTTTCAACCACACCTTCGTAACGTTCAAATCTTCTTACGGTGATGTTTTCACCGATGGTTGCGATTTTGTTTACGAGCATAGCACTGATGGTTTCGTCGCCGTTTACGAATGTTTCGTTTAATAAGGAATCAACATCTTTCGGGGATGTTGTTTTAATCTGTGTAGCAACGTCAGATACAAATTGCTGGAAATCAGCATTTTTTGCAACGAAGTCTGTTTCGGAGTTTACTTCCAAAAGAACACCGATGCCGTCTGTTACGTTTGCATAAACAACACCGTCAGCAGCAATTCTGCCGGACTTCTTCTCTGCGGTTGCGAGACCTTTTTCTCTTAAAAATTCAATTGCTTTATCTTTGTCGCCGTTTGTTTCCGCAAGCGCTTTTTTACAGTCCATCATACCGCAGCCTGTAATTTCTCTTAACGCTTTTACGTCAGCAGCTGAAAATGCCATTTAGATATCCTCCAATCAATTACTCACTAATTTCTTCTGTTTCGGATGCTTCTTTAGCAGGAGCAGCACCGTCTGCGCCCTGGTTGCCCTCAACGATAGCGTTTGCGATTGTTGAAGCAATGAGTTTTACAGCGCGGATAGCGTCATCGTTGCCGGGGATAACGTAGTCGATATCCTCAGGATCACAGTTTGTGTCAACGATTGCAACAACGGGAATACCGAGTTTTTTAGCTTCTTCGATAGCGATCTTTTCTTTTCTCGGGTCAACAACAAAAAGTGCGCCGGGGAGTTTTTTCATGTTTTTGATACCGCCCAGATACTTTTCAAGCTTGTCTCTTTCAGCTTTTAAGTTCTGCACTTCTTTTTTCGGGAGAAGGTCAAATGTGCCATCTTCTTCCATTTTGTTGAGCTGTGCGAGTCTGTCGATTCTCTTTTTAATGGTTTTGAAGTTTGTGAGCATACCACCGAGCCATCTTGCGTTAACCCAGTACATGCCAACACGCTCTGCTTCTTCTTTGATGGAATCCTGAGCCTGCTTTTTGGTTCCTACGAAAAGAACTTCTTTGCCGGACTCTGCGATTTCCTTAACGAACGCATAAGCTTCTTCGATTTTCTTTGCAGTTTTCTGCAAATCGATAATGTAGATACCGTTTCTTTCTGTGAAGATGTATTCCGCCATCTTGGGGTTCCATCTTCTTGTCTGATGTCCGAAATGGACGCCTGCTTCGAGCAGTTGTTTCATTGAAATTACTGACATTTAAGTCACCTCCGGTTTTATTTGCAATCCTCCACACAAGTCATATTTTGCAGGAACCTTTTAAAAGGCACCGCCTGCAAAATCATTGCGTGTGCGTATTTTTGCCTTAAATACTATATCACAAATGTAATATAATTGCAAGCATTTTTTTAAAAAATTTTAACAAAACATATAGAAAGGAAAAAACGTGGATTTTTTTACTACAAAATACTTTTTTCGTAAGCCGTCGGCGACATACCGACTGCCTTTTTAAATGCGCGCGAAAAATTGTGAATCGAAGAGTAGCCGAGTGAATCCGAAATCTGACTTACAGAATCATTTTTTTCGCGCAAAAGTTTTTTTGCCTCTTTCATTTTTAAGTCGATATAGTATTCCATGGGGCTTTTCCCTGTGCTTTCTCTGAAAATTTTACAAAGCTGCGTTTTTCCGAGTAGAAAATGGGCGCAGACATCTTTTAATGTGAGGTTTTCATATAAGTTGTCCTTCATATATTCTGCAATTAGTTCACTCATCGAATTGTTTGCAATATCACGTGATTTTTTGCTTGCTAAAACGTGCTCACTTAACGTGTTTCCGCTTCTTAAAAGCCTGATTAAAAATTCTGTAAAATAGCACCCGAGCAGTTGGGTTGTGCCAAAAGGCGCTTTCTGGAATTTGAGATTTTCTTTGCTCTTGTAGTCGCTCGGTAAACTCCCAAGCGCGCTTTTTGCCTCTTCCACAAAAAGCGAAAGCAGGGTTTTGCAGGTTTTGTCTAAGGTAAAGGTTTTGTTTTTAAAATACTTTAACACGTCGCTTTTTGCGGTAAAGGAAATGACAAGCATGTTGTTTGAAACGCGGTTGTCCGAAACGTGCGCGTGCACCTCTTCAGGCTCGTGAAAAATTGCCTGCCCTTGTTCTAATGTACAGCCGATACCGTTTGTGATGGCATTTACTCTTCCACTGTCAACGTAAACCATTTCCCAGAAGTCGTGCTTTTCAGGTGCGTGTGAAAAATCTTTGCCGAATTCAAAATAGCAGATGCTGTTAAACCCGATAAGTTCAATTTCTTGTTTGATGTATTGCGTTTTAAACATACGATCCCTCGCGAACAAAATGATAAAATGATATTTACGATTATTTTATAATAAAATACACGTAAAGTCAATAAAATTGAAAATATGAAACGAACGAAAAGCGGAAGAATTGCAAAAAAAGAAATCACCACAAAGGGCGACTTCTTTTTATTTATAAGTGAAAGACTTTTCGTTGAGTTTTTTAAGGAGTTCAGATAAGGGAACGATAAGGAGTCCCACACAAAAATTCCCGATTCCGTGCAGGATATCCCACGGGGCACCTGCCATAATCCACACTAGCATTTGCTTAAAATTCAGTCCAAACAGCAGCGTATGTGCCGGCGCATAAAGCGTACCAAAAGAAAACCCATGCAGAGCGCAAACAATCGGATAAACGATACATGCGACTTTTTTTGGCATCTTTTTAGGAAGCAGCATCGTAATACCCCAAAGTAGTGTCCAGATGTAAAGATAGGGAATCCACCATGTATTAAAACCGGCATACAATCCGTTTAAGAATACATAAATGTAAATGGGGATGAGTGCCTTTTTGCGAAATACAATGGTAAATACCATAGTTAACGTACCGAGAAGGTGTATGTTCGGCAATACCTCCATTAAAAGTTTTGAGCAGAACATCAGCGCGCCAAGCGTGGCAAACACGGCCATTTCGTAAATACTCAAAACGTTTTTCTTTTTATTCTCTGACGTACGCAAGGCGATATGTTACCCCTTCTTCAATTTCTGTAGAATCCACGCCTGAAGTTGCATATTCGCCGTCTATATAAAAGCCCCAATAACTTTTCGTAACATTAAAATCAGCGAATATACCATTTACGGTCTTTACATAAAGTCCGAATTCACTTTCGTCACCGGAAATGAGATTGTGTTCAAAAAGGGCAGCGCCAACGGTTTTTTCGTCGGTATGTATGGTAAAGGTAACAAGTTTTTCTTCTGCCATAACCTCTACAAGTAGGTTTTTTTCGCCCTCTCCCAATTCGGTATCCGTGCAGTAAGTTGCACTTTCCCATACGTCTTTACGTTCTGTCTGATTGCCACATGCGGAAAAACTCAAAAGACAGATGACGAATAAAATGACAGAGACAGTTGATTTGATGTTTTTTTTCATTTGAAAAAATCCTTTCATAATTTTACAAAAGGATAAAATAAAAGTACCCTTCAAAGGGTACTGTGTGAAAACTTTTTTTACACATCTCCCCAATTTGCCCAAGAGACTTTTATGCGTCACAGACCGATAAGCATTCCGACTTGACTTGTTCACACAAGAGTTACGGCAATGGCTGTTGCTGCGGATTTTCACCGCGATTTCCTTATCCCCTAACAATACTGTCTGGCAGTATGTCCGACAACAAATGTATACGCATTTGATGATCTGCGTTTATTCTTTTGTTTTTTTTATTATAGCAATAACAATTTACGTTACTCCATAACGTATGATAAAAACGTCGAAGCAAAGGAAAACTTTGCTCCGACGTGGTGCGGATAACAGGACTGTTACTCTTTTTAAGGGAGTGCCTTGTATCGCACCTTTTATCTTATAAACTTTTGATTCTTATTAACTTGCATCCTTAGTATAACACAAATCATCTAAGATTTCAACAGTTCCGACAAACTTGTAATAAATATTTATATCCTGATAAGTTTCGCCTTGATATTCGTACTTTTCGCCGACTTCAATTCTGTCTATAAGCTCATGGAGAATCTCGTTGTTGAGTTCTTTAATTCCTATGTACTTTTCAATTAAGTTTACAAAGTCTATGGCATTATCCTTTGACTTGTGATATTCGTTAAGCTCGCTTTCTATTCTTGATGCCTCGGTTTTTAATTCTGCCTGTTCCTCTTCATATCCTGCAAGGAGAGATGCCATTCTCTCGCTTGATAGATTTCCTAAGATTGAATTTTCATAGGTCTTTTTTATCAGAAGTTCAAGCTCGCCGATTCTCTTGTTGGCTTTTGCCAGCTTTCGTTGATTGTCCTTGGTTTCTGCCATAATCTTTTGCTCGTTACATTTAAGTGCCGCTTTATATAGGGCATCTCTGTCGGTTTCCAATAACACAGTCTTTGTATATATATCTGCAAGGACTACACCATATAACTCGTCATACCTTATGTAATGGGATGGGCAGTACTGCTTACCCTTTAGGTTATATGTGTTGCATACATAAGACTTGGTTGCATTGGAGAATACCAAGGCTTTTTTACAATCCATACATTTTATTATCTTTGCAAAGATTTGTGTTTCGCCTGTTTTGGTTTCTCTTGACCGACTTTCAAGCAGTTTTTGTACTTCATCAAAGGTCTGCTTATCAATTATCGGCTCATGGGTATTTTCTACCACAATCCATTCATCCTTTGGAACATCCCTGAATTTCTTTGACTTAAAAGGTTTTTCTTTTCTGTGGTTTACCATATTGCCTATGTAAACTTCATTTATAAGCATATCGCCCACAGTATCATCACACCAATAACATTCATCATCGTGTGCGGTCATAGCAGAATAATGATTCATTCCCTGAGCCTTTGCATAGGCAGCAGGGGTAGGGATTTTTTCTTCGTGAAGGATTTTTGTTATTTTCCTTTTTCCATAGCCTTGCTTTGCTAAGTCGAAGATGTGTCTTACAATATGTGCAACCTCTTCATCAATTATAAGATGATGTTTGTCCTTTGGGTCCTTTTGATATCCGTATGGTGCTTTGGCACCGAGGAACCAACCCGATTCCGATTTTGTCTTGTATGCCGACCTTGTTTTTTCGGATATATCTCTTGGATACATTGCATTATACATATTCTTAAAGGTTGCAATTTGTTGATAACCATTCAAGTATGTATCAACGCCATCATCTATTGCAATAAACCGAATGCCTCTTGCTATGAAAATGTCCTCGTAATATAGATTTGCCTGAACATCATTTCTGCCAAG